>CACYMP010000003.1 GCA_902775565.1 Oscillospiraceae bacterium | reverse complement strand
GTTGATGACAGTGAGATATCGCAGTACACGGTTGACGGCAAATACGTATATTATCTTGCCCGCGTTGACGATAAATACGAACTCAAAAGGATAAACAGCGAAGACCCTTCAAGCTCGGGTATTGCCCGGTTTGAGTATAAGGACCACTATTATAATCTCTACAGGTACGCTCTGAGGATAGAAGATGCAAAAGAAGTAACCTTCATGGATCTTGAACTCAATGAGATCTGCAGGATTCCCAATGGCGACAGCTACGAAGAGATAATCCCCTATAAAGATACTTACATCGTAATGAACGGCGAGGCGCTTTTGCTGCTCAATAACGGTAAGTTAGAGCCTTTCAGGAAGCTTAAGCAGGGCAATTTCTCAATGCTGAGCAGCAACAGCTCTTCTGACAACACCTGGCTTCTTTTCAGCGATAACAACGAGACCGGAGCTTTCGCGTTCTATATCTACAATGTCGGCGAGGATAAGTATGAGGAGATCGCCGATATGGGCTTTAGCTACTATAACGGCGGATTTTACGATTTTAATGCCCGAAGGGTCATGGTAAGGAGCCTGTCAGAGTCGCAGGGACACGAATATGAAGCTCAGTATAAAGGCGCGCCTTTCAATACGTATTTCGACGGTCAGGCGTTCTATCTGGCAGATCCCGATGACATGACACTGAAATACTACGATCCCGCAAAGCAGACAATCTGCCAGCTTTCTGAGCATGAATTCGGAAAATACGGCATAAATATCTTAGGACTGCACGGAAACAAATTGTTTGTAGCCTTTGAACAGGATATATACGAAGTCGATATAAGCGGCCGTGAAGCGATCCCTGTAGCCGAATACACGATCATACTTCATGGAGAGATCGATGACATGGAGACTGAGATCAGAGATAAGTATTCCATCAATATCCTAACCGGCAAGAATGCCGTACAGCATCTGACAGACAATATCAAAGCCGAGCCCGTCGAGAATGATTGCAGGATCTATTATTCGATCAAGCAGATATACAAATACATCCAGCGTTTCGGGAGGGATTTCTTTACCGAATTCCGCTATGGGACCTCACAGGGACTCTACATTCTCATGACAGGCAGCACTGAGGTCAATAATGACGGTGCGTCAATAGACGCAGGCGGCGTGGCCTTCAGAATGGAAGACAGGTTTTACATAATCCTGAACATCAATACTGATTACACCGGAAAGAACTTCTGTCACGAACTGATGCATTCCATGGAGCAGAATACGGATGGATCTTCTCTTTTCCCGGAATGGAAAAACTACAATCCGAAAGGATTCAAATATGCCAACAGCTATGCGGGCACTCCGGATTCAAAATATTCCCTGGACGGCCCCGACGGCTATGATATCTACTTTTTCGATGTGTATTCGATGACTAACGAACTTGAAGACCGCGCAAGGATATTCGAAAACATTCTCGGAGTCGAAAAGGATGAGTGCAGGATAAACGAGCTGCCGAAGCTGAAAGCCAAGGCGGAATATATAAGAGAGCGCTTGTACAAGATGTATCCGGCTTTAAAGGATACGGATATTTTTAAGAATCTGGATGGGTGAAAATGAGAAACGGAAGAAGAAAACTGACAGGAATAACGTTGGCTTTACTTACGATCTCGGCAATTGCCGGAACCGTATCAGGCTGTGATAAGAAAACTGCGCCGAGTATTATCGAATCATCCGTAAGTCAGACGGAAACCGTACCTTCGGAGACAAAGAAGGATAACGGCAGATCCGGTTCTGTGACTTTAGGGGAGATGCAGGAGATCGCCGTTCCCTTCGGCCGTGTGTCTGAAAATGTCGGATACTACAAGCTCGGACTGACAGCGAAGGACGCTCCCGATTACATAGTAAAGGGACAATATGCATACTGTCTTTCAGGTTCTGCAGGACAATATCAGTTCCGCAAGATCAACATCGAGAACCTCGAGAGATCAGCGCTTTGCGACATCACTGTCAATAACGGAACTGCAACGCTCCTTGATTTCGGTATCCGTTTTAACACCTATGACGCAACTATCTTCTACGACTTCAACCTCCACGAGATATACAGAACCATAAGGACAATTGAAGAACCTAACCTTTTCCCTTACAGGGACGGCTATATATTTAAAGAAGGCGCTGAACTGAGGATAATCCATCTTGACGAGGATAAGCCTTACAGAATGCTCGATTCACGTGAGTACAAGGTGATGGCCTATCACTCCACCGGAGATAACACTTATATAAAGCTCAAGAGCATGAAGGATCCGGAATCCGGAAAGTGCAGTGTCTATGACGTCAACAGGAACGTGTACTGGAGAAATCTTCCTGATAACGTTGAGCTGTCAGATGCCGGAATGGTAAGGACCGCGGGAGGAAAATATATAGTCACGAGCTTTAAGAATCCCAGGACCGCTTCATTTCCGGGAAAGAATCCCTGCAGGCCCGGAAGCACGATTTTCGACGGACTTAAGATGATCTTCTTCGATCAGGCTGACAGAAAGATCAAGTACTACATTCCTTCAAGACAGAAGATCTGTGTTCTGTCTGAAGCCGAATTCACTGCAGGGTCTTCTCTCAAAGGACTTTACGGAAGTTATGTTTACGTCCAGTACGCAAGCAATCTGTATTTCATCGATTCCGCTGGTCTGAATGAACAGGCGGGCGACGCGTATAACCAGAAGATAAAGAAAGACCTCGCGTTGCTTAAGAAAAATCTTGAGTTCAAATACAGGATCAAGATATTGAGCCGAAAAGACGTTATCAAGCCTGCTTCCAGAGATGCAAAGCTCGAAGCTCTCAATACCGATGTTGAAGTGTTGTATGCAATGAACAAGCTGAATGCTGCATTGATGAAATTCAACTACAAGTTCTTCGATGAGTTCAAGTGGACCAAGAAGGAAGGCATATGCGTACTGCTTTCGGGAAATATCGACGTTATAGACGGGGCTTCGGGCGTTGAAGGTCATTCGTTCGCCGGCGACAATATTTATTACATTGCCATTGATGTCCGCAAAGGCGATATCCCGCTGACGTTCTGCCGCGAACTGATGCATACGATCGAAAGCAGGATGGCCAATCCGGATACTATCTTTGAGGACTGGAACAAATATAATCCGGAAGGCTTTGCTTATTCCGAAATCAGCGCAGGCTCGCGCGAAGCGCCGTATGTTCCCGAGAACGAGGGAGATCCTTCAAAGGTGTATTTCACTGACTCTTACGCGTGCGCAAGTCCTTATGAGGACCGTGCAAGGATATTTGCAGCCATGTTCATGCCTGAAGCATACGGCAGGAACTTAAGTGATTATCCGTGCCTCATGTCCAAAGCGGCAGGGGTGAAGCATATCCTTCTGACTTACTATCCGTCACTTTCCGAATCGGAGGCGCTGAAGCAGGTAGGATGAGTATGATCAAGATAGTGGCACTGGACCTGGACGGAACCCTTCTGGATTCAAAGAAGCGGTTTCCTCCCGAATTTCCTTCCTGGGTAAAGTCTCATCCCGATACGGTCTTCGTACTGGCGAGCGGAAGGCAGATATATGCGCTCCTCGAACAGTTCTCGGAGATAAAGGATGATCTTTGGTATATCGCCGAGAACGGAGCCTGCGTATATCATGCGGGCGAATTCCTTTATATCGATTCAATGAAGACTTCCGATTCGCTTAAGGTGCTTGACGAGTTCCCCGGAAACGGAATCTGTGAACCTCTGGTCTGCGGCCTTGAAAGCGCATATGTCAGGAACTGCGGCGGTCAGGCAAAGGAAGAATCAAGTAAGTACTATGCAAGGATCGAATATAACGATGACCTCGCTTCGTGTGCAAAAAAGGACCGGATACTCAAGATTGCAGTCTTCGTAAATGATTACCGTGCCGAAGAAGTGTATTCGGCATTGCCTGAACGTAATGACGGTCTGTCAGTCCTTCTGTCAGGCGACAGCTGGATAGACATAGCGAATTCCTCTGTCGGCAAGGGTGCGGCTCTCAAGGCGATACAGAGCAGGTTGGGAGTATCCAGGGAAGAGACTGCGGCATTCGGCGACTACCTTAACGATGTAAGCCTTTTCGAAGCCGCGGGTGAATCCTATGCCATGGCAAATGCGCATCCTGACCTTAAACAGATATCTAAGCACATAACGCGCTATACTAATGATGAAAACGGCGTTATGGAAGCGTTAAAGGAGATGAGTTGATGAGATTATTCAAGAGGGTTTTGTCGTTAGTGATCACTGCTGCAATGGCGGCGGGCCTTGCATCCTGTTCTGCATCCCCTTCGTCCGTAACTTCGGATACTTCACAGACCGGTGCCACAGAAAAGCTTTTGGAATCAACGGGTCACGAGACTTCAGGGAGCTCCGCAAAAGAGAGTATCAGCCGCTTCGGCAAGGCGGTCGTAGTTTATTTCTCCTGCACAGGAAATACAAAGGATGTCGCGAACAAGATAGCATCTGCAGCGAACTGCAAGACATATGAGATCGTTCCGTCCAAGCCTTATTCGACCGAAGATCTGAATTACAAGAACAGAAAGAGCCGTGCATCAAAAGAACAGAATGATGCTTCTTCAAGACCTGAGATAAGCGTGGATATTGCCGGCTGGGAGTCTTATGACACAGTATTCATCGGATATCCTATCTGGTTCGGCAAGGCTCCGAAGATACTTTATACGTTTGTTGAAAGCCACGATTTCCAGGGTAAGAAGGTAATACCGTTCTGCACTTCCGGAAGCAGCGGTATAGGCTCAAGTGCGACAGACCTTGCATCACTTGCTAAAGACAGCGGTAAATGGATCAACGGTACGCGTTTTTCCGCAACCGTCAAAGCAAAAGATATCACCGAATGGCTTAACGCTCTTGTCGAGGCAGGGGAGATCTGACGGTTCAGATCTTATCCGCTATACCCGAGACATCATCGTAACCGGGTTTGGCTTTCTTTACGCCGAAACCTTCCGAGATCTTGACCTTTACGTCACCGTATTTTGTGGAGACAGTCTCTTCGTGACGGTCAAGAACATATCTGTCCTTAAGCGAATAACGTATGCCTATCGTTGTCGTGTTTTCGAAAACAAGCTTTGCGAACTTTTCCTTGTCTTCGGGTCTGCATATACATGTTATAAGGATGCCGGGACGGTTTTTCTTCATTCCGACGGGGGTAGTGAAGACGTCCAATGCGCCCTGTTTCATTAAGAGCTCAGTAGCATAACCGATCTCTTCTCCGGTCATGTCGTCAACATTGCAGCAGAGCTCTGCGACTTTGCCTTCTGCCGTTCCTTCATCTGATTCGCCTATCATGATCCTGACGCAGTTTGCACGCTCGAAATCTTTCTTTCCCATGCCGTAACCGGTCTTGCTGATGCTCATGACGGGCATCTTTCCGAATCCTGATGCGAAATACTTCAGCAGTGCAGCACCGGTGGGTGTGCAGAGCTCGCCTCTGACTTCGCCGCCGTAAACGGGTACGCCCTCAAGGATATGTGCCGTTGCGGGTGCAGGGACGGGAAGGATTCCGTGAGCGCATCTGACCTCACCGCATCCCACGTGTATCGGTGAGACGATAACCTTATCAGGAGCGATCTTCTCCATAAGAGTGCAGAATCCCACGACATCCGCAACAGCATCCATGGTGCCGACCTCGTGAAAATGGATCTCGGTGATATCACGTCCGTGTGCCTTGCTCTCAGCTTCAGCTATCAGCTTATAGACCGCTATAGCATCTGATTTGACCTTATCGGAAACATTCAGGTCGCCGATTATATGCTCGATATCATGAAGCGAGCTGTGGTGATGGTGATGCTCATGCTCGTGATCATGATCGTGCTCGTGGTGGTGGTCATGCATATGCTCGTCTTCGGTCTCTCCGTTGACGGTTACTTCCGCATGAGTTCCGGTGATCCCGCACTTTACCGAAGGAACGAACGAATAAGATACTCCCGGGATTTTAAGTGAATTCAGAGCGTTTTCGCAGCCTTTAACGTCACCTGTAGCTTCTGCAAGAGCCGCGGTAAGCATATCGCCGGCTGCTCCCATGTTGCACTCGATGTACATTATCCTCATTTTGCGGTTCCTCCGATGTGATTGATCATGCTGGCAAGATATCCTGCTCCGAATCCGTTATCTATATTAACTACGCTGACGCCGCTCGCACATGAATTAAGCATTGCAAGCAGGGCAGTAATGCCTTCGAACGAAGCACCATATCCCACGCTTGTCGGAACGGCGATGACCGGACAGTCGGCAAGGCCTCCGATGACACTTGCGAGTGCTCCTTCCATGCCGGCAATGGCGATTATGACCTTCGCGGACATTATCTCTTCCGAATGGGCGAGAAGTCTGTGAATGCCTGCTACTCCTACATCGTAGATGCGTGTAACATTGTTACGCAGCAGTTCTGCAGTCACGGCTGCCTCTTCCGCGACGGGAATATCTGATGTTCCTGCCGTTGCAATGACTATCTTGCCGGAAGTGTCTGGTTCCGGTACTTTGCCGCAGACTCCGATCCGTGCTTCCCGGTAGTAGGTGAGAGGTGTGGTGACGAGTTTTGACTTTTCTTCCGAGAGCCTGGTGATGATGACAGTCTCCTGGCCTGCCTTGAGCAGACCGTCAGCTATACCGGAGATCTGTTCAGGAGTCTTGCTCTCACCGTAGATAACCTCGGCAGTGCCCTGCCTTAAGGCACGGTGGATATCGGGTTTGGCAAATCCAAGATCTTCAAAAGGCTTCATCTTGAGGCTGAGTTCGGCTTCCTCAGGCGTCATCTCGCCCTTTGCAACCTTAGAAAGAAGAGTTTTTATGTCATCCATTCAGCACCTCTTTAGCTTTTCTGTATCTAGAATAACATCATAAAAGCCGATAGAAAACGCCCTGCCGTAACAAGCAGGGCGCACATAAATCATTTTTTACCGCGCGGCATTACTTATGTGCAAGAGCAGCACGGATCTTGCCGTCGGGATCTTTTACCAGAAGGACGATGAGCCAGATGATAAGACCCAATGCAACTACTGATAAACCGAGATAAGAGTCGTTGATCATGTCAGAAGCCGCAGGTGCGAAAAACTCAGCAGGTGCTTCAATGTACTCAACAACGGAATCCACGAGCCACATGAGAGATGCTCCCCAATACATAAGAGCAAGAGTTCCGAGCTTACGGTCAGCTTTTACGTTATACCATGCGATCGTGGAGATGATGGCGGCAAATGCAGTGATAAGTAATGTCATGTCATGTCTCCTTCTTATCAGTAACAACGGATGGCTTCTCGGCTTTGATACTCTTTTTCGAGATCGTGATCGAAATTGATACCATCGCTATCCAGGCTAATGTAACGAGAACTGCCATAGCGACACCGCTGGTAGCCATCTCACGAAGCATTTCGGAAGCCTGTTCGGGTGTAGCTGCATTGGTCAGGAAAGGGAACCAGGGGGTAACCTCGCCATGCCATACGTGCTCGAAAGCGAGCAGAGCGCTTCCGCCCCAGAGCATGTTGTTGAGCCAGTTCATACGCTTGATAAAAGGACTTTCAATGCCTTTCTTGTCAGCAACTGCCTTTATAACTGTTGTAACGATCGCTTCACCTGTAGGTACAAGAAAACATGCCATAACACGAACCTCCAAGATAATTTTTGTTAATCAGAATAATAGCTTATTTTACTGTGAAATAACAATTCATGCTTTTGTTTAGGTTAGATAATTGTCAGTTTTTTGTTAGTTTTTTGCTGTTTTTGTGTCTGCACTTTATTTTAATTTTATTTTAAGTTCGCAATATATGATAAAATCACTTTTGGATATACTTGGAAAGAAAGGGATAGTTAATGAAATCACTTAAACTCAGATCAACAGCCGCAATGGCGGCATTTGCGGTCGGCATGACCGTGATCTCAGGTTGCTCGGGTATCAAGACTCCGGACGGCCTCACGGCAAAGGCGGTGGCTTCATCATCTGCTTATGAGACTACGACTGCCGCAACCTATGAAAGCACCGGCGAGACAACACAGTCCAAGCAGTCTACGGAAGAGACTAAGACAGATGCGACATTTACCAAAGACACTTTCAATACTAAAAAGGCGGAACTTATCAAATCCGGGAACGCTGTCGGAGTTACTTATCTTGGCGAATCCGAGAACGCGGCTACACTGGAAGTCGTCCTTTCGCAGATGGGTGTCTCAGAAGACTTGACCGGCGCGGATGCGAGCCGTCTTATTGACTGCGGAGGTACGGATATCTGGTTCCTTTGCTTTAGTGACGATGTCACGAGCGTCAGGATCATCCTGGGAGATGAAGAAGACGGCCCCGAGCTGTTAAAGACAGAAAACCCGGGATATGTTTTCATCAGGTGTGTAGGTTCGGGTGAAGTCCCCGCCTGTACCGTGATAACAGAAGGAAAGAATACGGGCTATACGATCTATTATCCTTTCATGATCGGTGGTCAGATCCTTCTTCCCAACGGAGGCGGAGTGCTTAACCAGAGCGAAGGTATAGAAAGCTTTATCGATGAATACGATGGTTCTGATAACAGCGAAACAACAGAGGAGGAAATGCCATGAACACAGTAAATGATTTTCTTAAGCAGGCCGGAGTTTATTATCTTGCTACGGTAGAAGGAGATCAGCCGAGAGTAAGACCTTTCGGAACAGTCAACGTTTTCGAGGGCAAACTCTACATCCAGACCGGAAAAGTAAAGGATGTCGCAAAGCAGATCGCTGCAAATCCAAAGGTCGAGATCAGTGCTTTCAAGGACGGAAAGTGGATCCGCGTAGCAGGCGAGCTCGTTGAAGATGACAGGATAGAGGCCCAGCAGTCAATGCTTGACGCATATCCTGACCTTGGCGGAATGTATAAGGCAGGAGACGGAAATACCGTTGTTTACTATTTCAAGGACGCAACGGCTACGATCTCCTCATTTACCGAGGCTCCTGTCGTTATCAAGTTCTGATATGCTTGACACCGCATATATTTTAGTTTATTAAAGGTATATTTGATTATTCCGAAAATGGAGGGATTGTTATGTTCTGTAAAAAATGCGGTTCCGAACTTCCTGAGAATGCTACATTCTGCGGAAATTGCGGAACTCCTGTAGAAGCTGCACCCGTACCTGCAGCTGAGGCAGCTCCCGTCGAAGCAGCACCCGCTGCGGAAGTTGCACCTGTTGCAGAAGCTGCTGTAGAGGCAGCTGCTGAACCTGCAGCTGAAGCAACTCCTGCCGAGGCAGCACCCGTGGCTGAAGCAGCACCTGCAGCTGAAGTTGCGCCCGTAGCTGAAGTTGCGCCCGCACCCGTAGAAGCAGCTCCTGTTGCTCCTGTTGCACCTGCACCCGCTCCCGCAGCTCCTGCAAATGCAGCAGCTCCCAAGAAGAATAAGTGGCTTCTGCCTCTTATCATCGGAGGTTCTGCGTTCGTTCTCGTTATGATCGCCGTTATCACCATTGTCGTTATCCTTGTCAACCGTGACACAAAGATCGACCTCAACGAGTTCACAAGCTTTGAGTACACAGGTTACGATACAGTCGGCAAGGCTGCTTTCAAATTCGATTACGACAAGTTCGAAGAACAGTACGGCAAGAAAATCAGATACACGAGAGAAGGCAAGCTCGTCTATGGCGGTGATTATGAGGCGCTCGAGGCTTTCGAGAAGCTTCTCAAGAGCTACACAAGAAACGGCCGTACCGTTGCAGATAAGCTCTCCAACGGCGATACAGTCGATTTCGAGTGGAGAAGTGTACTTATCGAGGCACTTGCTACGTATTTCAAGGTTGAGATCACTGAGACAAAGTATTCTGATACTGTTAAGGGTCTTGACGTTGCAAGCGTCGTTGATATCTTCAAGGATGTTTCTGTCGAATACAGAGGCATCGCTCCTTATGCAACAGCATCCGTTAAGGCAGGCGAGAACCCTTACGGTCTGCGTTTCCGCCTTGATAAGAACGACACTCTTAATAACGGTGATACTATTACCATCACCACTTCACGCGGATCAGATCTGAGCAGATACCTGCTCGAGAACTACGGAGTTCTTCCTGCAACTGAGTCCAAGACTGTTACTGTTGACGGTCTTGCCACATATGTTCAGAAGCCTGAGGATATCTCTTCCGACTTCATGGCTAAGCTCCAGGCACAGGCTGATGCTACTGTTCAGGCTCGTCACGCAAAAGATATCACAAACAATGACGAGACTCTTGTAAGCTCCGAGTGCATCGGATATTACTTCCTTACAAACAAGACAAGCAACAACAGGTCTTCAAACAACCAGATGGTATTCGTTTACCGTAATGTTGTTCACAACACTCATACTTATAACAAAAAGACTTATTCAAAGGATAACGTCTTCTACAGCTACTGCTACATCAACAACCTCACTACCCTTCCTGACGGATCGAGCAGCGTTGATCTGAGCTCTTTCAGAATGTACACAAGCAAGAACGTTAAGTTCACAAGTACAGTAGGTTACAGAAGCTGGTACTACTATGGCTTTGCCGATATGGATTCTCTTAAGAATCAGGCAGTCACACGTTATATCGATGAATTCGATTATGTCGAGAAGATCGATCAGTCCAAGGTTGGCGGCAGCACAGATTCTTCCAAGCCTGAAGAGACTTCTGAGACAAAGCCTGCCGAGAGTTCAGCACCTTCCGAGTCCTCTTCCGAGAGCTCTGAAACATCTGAATCAAAGGCAGCATAAGAGTCAGAACCTGACAAAACCCGTGAAAGGCGCCTCAAAGGGGCGCCTTTCGTTTGTCTTACAGCCGGATTACATCTTTGTAACGTTTGGTTTCCTTGACATATTTCTTATTACTGTGTATAAATTTTGAGTTATTATTTATGAGTATCAATTTGACTCAATTGGAGGAGAGCCGATGAAGAAGATGAGGATAGCGGCCGGTTTCATGGTACTTGCCATGACTGCAACGCTTTCGGGATGCGACAGGATACTGCCGCCTCGTGCTACGGCAATGACCACCGAAGCAACAGTTGCCACTACTGAGATCACGACCAAACCCACAAAGGCTACCTCTGAAACCATTCCGACGTCAACAGAACCCAAGACACCTACAGAAAGCCTTGTCGGTATCTGGATCGGTGCCAATTATAACTCCTATCCCGGCGGAATCCTTGAATTCAAGGAAGACGGTTCTTTTGTATACAGGGAGTTAAGGAAAAAGGCAAAAGAAGACGTCGATCCCAACCTTGAGATCAGGACTTCATACAAGTCTAAGGACAAGGATGAGCATACATGCACGGTCGATCTTTCGGCCAGCGGCGATAAGAAATTCAACCAGCTCGAGTGCAAAGTCGACGGCCACAAATTAAGGATAATGGGACTTCCTTATGCAGCCGAAGGAATGTATTTCGACTTCTTTAACAACAATATAGATTCCGCTCCGAAGTCCAGGGACACACAGCTTTACGGCGAATGGGTCTTCACGGGTAAGAACAACAAGAAGGTTGCGAATACCGAAGACGAGAGGCTTGAGATCTACGAGGATAATACCGCAAAATACACGAGCTATCTTCCCAATGACAAGAAGAAGGAGAACCGCGGTAAGGTTGACCTTCTCTATAACGTTGAGTACAACTGGGACGGAGGCTACATGCTTATCCTTTGGGATAAGGTAAGCGGCAATCTTTACAGGGTTTACGATTCATATCTTCTGACCACTACCAAAGTCAGATTTTTCACGCTTGTCGATCCTATATCGGGAAAGATGACATCCCAGGAGTTCAAGCATCCGCTGCCTTCACTCGAAGACACGACCACACCTGTTGAGACTTAACGATTTTCAGACTGAATCAGTAAGGCTCTCCGGATAACGGAGAGCCTTTTTCTTGGTGTATCGGATGTATAAGGCGGGTTAATCGTCGGTTACGTGAGCATAAAGGACGAAGATTATCTTGCCTGTTCCGTCTGTTGCGAACTGCAGTTTTTTGCCGTCCTTAATATAAATGATGCCGAGTTCCTCAACGCTTGAGGGTTCTCCGTAAACCTTCTTTGCATCGTCCAATGTCTGACCTATCTTTATGCCGCCGCAGTCTACGGAATCGTCTCTTACCTCGATAGTATTGACGACTATCTTACCGTTCTTTTCCTGTGCATAGATAATAAATGATTTGTAATCGTATGTGTAATCGATCCCGACGTATGCGCATGACGGATTCTCGGTGTATGTGTAATCTTTTCCGATAGCTTTTACGATAGGCTCGGTCTCTTCATCAAGACCTATCCTGACACCGTTATAAGTAATGTTGAAGCTGTTCTCAGACGTGTTCTTGCCGTTGTCCGGCGATGCCTTGTTTTCAGATGCGGCAACTTTGGTCTGACCGCCGGAAACACGTTCGGGTGTCGTATCTTTTGAGGCAGAACATGACGTGAACATCAGCGCAATGCTGAGCAGGACAGCTGCCGGTACTAATCTTTTCATTTATCTCCTCCTGTATCGATATAAGATGATAGCACAGTTATTTTGTCGCACGGGCCGGATATTTGTTCTTCTTGAATCTGTGGTGGTAATCAAGCTGTGCGTCGGTAAGCTTGAAATACAGTTTCGGATGATCTCTGAAAGGCGTGGCGTCGCAGTGATACCACCCTCCGTCCATATATACCAGATTCCAGAAGTGTCTGGTGGTAACAGGATAGCGGGATACGATCATGTTCCTGATACCTGCTTTGTTAAGAAGGATCTGGCAGGTGTAGGCATAGACACGGCAGTTTCCGGTACGCTTTGTCAGACCCTGGTAAGCCGCTCTTTTTCCGGTCAGCTTTGAAGCGTTATGAACGTAGTGGATATTTTTGTGTACCCATTTGAAGATAGCGCGTGCCGTCTCGACATTGCTGCCCCTTTTCAGCTGCTTTGCGAGCTTTGCGGCGATCGCGTCAACGTTTTTATATGAACCTGATGTCTTTTTGGCTTTCTTTTTTCCGGCCGGTTTCTTTGCTGCCGCCTTTTTGGTTACGGTCACGTAAGATTTCGCGGTTGCTTCGTTGCCTGCGTCATCTTTGGCTATGTAAGTTATCTCGTAGGTTCCCGGCCTGGTTATATCGAGCTTACTTGCATCTACACGTACGGGAACGATCTTGGAGATGTTATCGGTCGCATAAACACCGGCAGTCAGGTCAGGGGACTGGCCCTGTTCCATGGTTGAGTCAGACACTCCGAATATTACCGGAGGGGTTGTGTCAGTAGTGACTACGAACCTTGCCTGAACCGTGGAGGAATTACCGTAGCTGTCTGTCAGACGAATAGGCGTATAAATTATCCCGCCGTTGCTGATATCAGGTTCGTTAACGTATTCGATGGAGGAAATGCCGCTTAAGTCATAAGCATTTTCGACCATTTCCGAAGCCTGGGGAATGTCTTCGTAGGACCGGATCACTCTTGTAACGCCGTCTGCTTTAGGGGCAACGGTGTCTTCTATATGAAGCGTTACAGTCTCAGTGAAAACGAGATCGTAATGAAGTATGAGCTTATAGACCGAAGGAACTGAAGTGTCTATGGAAGACAGATCAGTTATGAAGCTTGCTTCCTCAGGAGCCTTGCGGAAAAAGCTTTCCACGGTGATCGGGCTTCCTGCTTCAATAACAGCTTCGCGTATCAGATTGGACCTGGAATCGCGCATGGAAAACAAAACAGTCATAACTGCTATTCCTGCACAATAAGCCGCCTTTAAGAATGATCCTAATCTTTTACTGGCCAAAACAGTGATCCTTAACCCTTAATATATTTATATTATATTGCCTAGGAGAGTTTAGTATCGTGGCAAAATCTTGTCAAGAAAACCTAAATGCTCACGAACATTTAAAGTCTTTCAAGTGATATTATCTGTATATTGCCAATCGAAAGGGATATTTATGGCCGAGACAAAGAAATGCCCCAAATGCGGAGGCACGATACATAACAAGATAGGCGGCATGTATATCTGCTCACAGTGCGGTAGCGCTATCGCGGAAAGTGACGTTATCTTTGACAGCGGTTCATCGAATGCAGGCTCACAGAGCTCCGGATCAGACTGGAGTTATACAAGCTTTGAAAACGAGTCTTCCGGACCGGAGCAGACTGCAACCGAAGGAAAGGACTGGGGTTACAGGAGCTTTGAATCAGAGCCCGAAAAGAAAAACGAGAAGCCAAAGAAAGCTCCGAAGTTTAAGAAAGAAAAGGTCAGGAAAGAGAGGAAAAAGAGAGAACCCAGGCCGAAGGTACAAAGACTTAAGAGGATACGTGATTTCGATATCACGAAGATCGATTTTACCCTTTGGTGGCCGATCATAATGTCGGGTATTGCAGGTATTTGCTTTACCCTGATCCTTATACTTATGCTCGTAAACAAGTTTAAGTTTATGGTCTTATGGGTCCCGTTCCTGTGCATATCAGCCTATCTGATGTTTTCGCTTATCTTGTGGCCGGTATTCGACAAGGCGGGAGAAGCGCCTTGGAAAGCCTTGGTGCCTGTATATAACAGCTATACTCTTTATGAGATATCAGGATACAAGGGATGGATGTTCTTCCTGACATTGATCCCGACTGTCGGCCAGCTTTTGGGTTGTATATTGGGAGTGCTTACTGCGGTCTCTCTTTCTAAGAAGTTCGGAAGAGATGTCAGATGGGGAATAATCTATCTTTTCCTTTTGTTTTTCATAGGTTGGGTCATGATCGCAGTTACGAACATGACTTACAACAGGGCAGCGGGACATCAGAAAGACATGTCGCCCTTTCAGATGTTCTGATACAGGAGGTCCGATATGTCCTATCAACAGCCGTATTACGCACCGCAGCAATATCAGCAGGCTCCTCTGCCAAAGGAGGAATTCAAGGGAGGTTTTCACCCTTTTTATATCTGGCCGATAATAAGCATTTGCCTGACCTATGGATATATCATCTTGTTTTTTATCTCGAGCAATTTTCTGAGAGACTCGTATAAAGACACGGGGCTTTCAGTATCACAGTTCGCGTTTTTGTTCTTCCCGCTGGTCATTACCATAGCAAACACCGCGATCGCTGTCATTTGCTACAGGAAGACTGACAGAAGATTCTTTCTCGGCGCGTCAATTATCATCAAGTACGGACTTATCCCGTACTTTATTGCCGGCGGCCTGCTTATCGCGATATTTTTCCTTCTCATCTTCACCCCGGTGGTAATAATGATCTTTGTCTCTCCGCCGATCATTATCGTCCTCAGCATAATCGGCTGGATTTCGCTGAGCGAGAGTGCTCCGTTCATGATCGTATATTTCATCAAGGCGGGCAGGGAAGGTGTCTTCAAAGGCAGGAACGGCGGTAAGGCAGGCAGTATAGCTTTCCCGATAATCGGTTCGGTCATGCAGATGTTTTTCTGTCTTGATGTTATAGCAGCCGTATTTGCATGCTTCAAAGAGAAGCGTCACGTAAAGCTTACGATCACGGTCCTGGCAGCACCTCCCGTCATCTTCGGAATATTGATGGCGTTGCTCATCGGCACCAGCGCGGTAAGGTGAGGCAGACATGCAGGATGTGAACTTACCTGATCAGACGATAATCATCTTCGCTCTGGCCTTCCTTCTGGCCGTAGCCGTACTAGTTATGGCGCTGTTTGCTTACCTGTATAAAAGACAGCAGAACCAGCTCATGAAACAGGAAATGATGTACCGCGAGATCGCCGGAAGACGCAGGATAAGGGCGGCCGATAAGAAATATGTTTTCGAGCGTGACAATTACACATGCCAGATCTGCGGAATGTCCAAGGATTATATGGATAGCTTTGAAGAAGGATTAGGTGATTATCTTCTGCTTGAAGCCGATCACATACAGTCAGTCGCGCAGGGCGGATCGGGAGACGACGTGGATAATCTACAGTGTCTTTGCTGGCGCTGCAACCGTAAGAAGGGCGGAAGAAGGACCAACGAGGAAGTCATGGATATGATCGATTACGGTATCGGTTTTGAAGATCCCGAAGATATCTGACAGACGGTCAGTTGTCGGTCTTGGGTGAATCGCCGTTCTCCGCGCGGTAACCTTCAAGCGAAGTGATCTGATCGATCAGCGATGTCGGTATGAAAAGGTTCAAGGGTCCGAAAGCGTTGAGAACACAGCCGTTGATGCCCGGATCTGCAGCAAGATGAACGATATCCGGAAATCTGAGGATCACAGTCTGGACCTTGCCGTCACTGCCTTTCGGGGCATCTGCCCATCTTCCCAGTTCAACCCAGTCGGTAAAGACCGCAAGAGTCGTCTTTCCGGGATACTTGTTGTTTGCAAGTGTAGGAAAGCTTACCTGTGTCTGTTCTTCGAGCGTTGCGGTTCCGTCGCCGTTTTCCGAAGGCTGCTTGCTCATAATGACAGGCGAGAGGAAATGAGCATGCGCGAGCGCATAGACGAATTTACTGAAATACAAAGGATCATCTCTGAAACGGTCGCCGTAAAGAAGTCCTAAAAGGAATGGATTCTCAACTGCCTGGTTAACATCCTTGCTGACCCATGGACGTATGTTTGTGACGACACAATACTTATCGATCTCGGAGGGGCTAATCCCCAGCAAAAGTGCTATCGGTCCGTTAGTGCAGGATCCGGGGTGTTCTGTGCCCTTATCGGATACGCTTTCAAGCTGCTTGATTTCGGTTAAGAGTGTCTTTCCCGTATGATCGATAACATAGACCTCATCACGTACCCTGACGGTCCCGTGAACTGTGCCGACGACCACTGTTATGTCGTCAGCTTCAAGATGGTAGCTGAACTTGTCTTCCACGAGATAGACAAATCTTCTGTCCGTGTTGTTCTCCATTTGTCCGCAGGGCCTCCTTTTCGATGAAGCAGGATGAGTAGTATTTTAGCATAACTTGCTAATGACCTTTCCGTAAATTAAAATATAAAATCGCGTACGCGTATAAAGGAAAGCTGATAGTGAAGCAGAGGAAAGCAGACAGAGGCAGATTCATGTTAACGTTGCTGGCGGTGACATCGCTGGCATTGTTTGCTGCGACCATAATAGGTCTCATCTATTTCTATAACCGTGTAAACGATTACAGTTCCGGCGGCAACGTTCAGATAAACAGCTACAAACACGTTTATGCCTTTATAGCCGATGATACGGACGACGCACTATCGAACAGCCTTTACAGAGACCTGGTCGAATACGGTAAAGCTAACGACTGTTTTGTCGAGAGGATTGGAAGCGGTCTGACTTCAAACTACTCCAAGAGCGATCTTTTCAATATCGCTATCTATTCGAAGGTCGACGGCATAATCGTTCAGGGTGACGGAACAAAAGAGACCGACGCGCTTATCGAGAAGGCCGACCAGGCAGGTATTCCCGTTGTAACAGTTCTTACCGATAACAACAAGTCGGTCAGAAAGAGCTTTATCGGAATGAACGACTTCAGCGTAGGAACCGATTACGGTACACAGATTCTTAACGCTGCGAGAGACAGTAAAAAGCAGTCGGGAGATACAGTGTCTGTCCTCGTACTGATGAATTCGCAGTATTCCAATCAGAACACTATCCTTACCGCCATTCAGGAAAAGGTCGCTACCGCAAACCCGGTAGGACCTCAGATCAAGCTCACCACAGAGACCATTACAAGCAATACGGCATTCAGCATACAGGAGAACGTTAAAGACCTTCTTGACGGATTTACCGTTCTTCCGGACGTTATAGTCTGCCTGAGTGATATCAACACGAGAAGCGTTTACCAGAGCATTGTCGAGAGTAACCGCGTCGGCAGCACGAAGATATTAGGTTACTACGATTCGGATACTGTCACGAAAGCGATCGAGCGCGGTTCTGTATACGCAACATTTACGGTAGCAACGGAACAGATGGCAAAGTTCTGCGTTGACGCACTTAACGAGTACAAGGAAATGGGCAATGTCAGCGCTTATTTCAGTACGGATTACGAGCTTATAACGATAGATATTCTGGCAGCAAAGCAGCAGGGCGCAAAGGGTAAAAATGAAGAAACTTAACTCGTACTTCAGAAACCTCAAGCTCAGGCACAAGCTGGTCCTTGTGTTTCTGCTCACTACGCTTGTCTCTCTTGGAATCAATGTCTTCGTTTACGTGAACCTCAACACTATCGTTAACAAGATGGACGCGGTCTATTCAAGCAACGATGTCTTAAACAGCATATCCGACAGCCTTGATAAGATCCAGAACAGCCTTACCGGTTATCTCGAGTCAAAGGGAACCGATGAGCTCGAAGCGTACTATAAGTATTCCCAGGAAATGATGGAACAGCTAAGGGAGCTTAACAGCCAGCCTACCGACAACAAGAGTAAGCTTACCGAACGCAATATCAGAAAGATGACCGAGAACTACCTGAGTGTTGCGGATAACGCGGTATCGGCAAAGCGAGGCAGGAACATCATGGAGTATACAAAGCGCTATGAGGAATGCCAGCAGCTTTACAGCTACCTGAATGTCTATATCTACAGCCTTAACAACGAGCAGTTCAAGAACAATTCGGAGAACTATAAGACATTGATGGCTTCGATCCAGTATTCCGAGGTCTTGTGCCTCTCGATCTTTGCCGTTGTCTCGGTAATGAACGTTCTGTTGATCATTATCATGACGGGAAGGATCACGATGCCTCTTACCACACTCTCGGAGAAGGCTATCGAGATATCCGAGAAGAGCCCGGAAAAAGTCGATCCGCTCGAGATAAGATATAACGACGAGATCGGAACCGTTACCAAAGCATTCAATCAGATGCTTTCGAGCATCAAGGAATATATCAGACGGATCAGGGCTCAGATGGTTACGGAAAGTGCCATGAAAGAAAAGAGCCTTCTGATGGAAAACCACCTGAAGGACGCACAGCTCAAGTATCTTCAGGCGCAGATCAATCCGCATTTCCTGTTCAATACTCTTAATGCCGGCGCGCAGCTTGCCATGATGGAAGGTGCCGACAGGACAAACGAGTACATCAGGAACATGGCTGATTTCTTCAGATATAATGTTAAGAAAGACAATGAAGTCGTTAAGATCTCCGAGGAGATAGGACTTGTAGACAGTTACATATATATCCTGAATGTAAGGTTTTCGGGTGATATCAAGTTCCGCAAGGTAATTGACGAGACGCTTCTTGACGTAAGGGTTCCGAGTATGATGATCCAGCCTCTGGTAGAGAACTCGGTCAAATACGGAGCACACGATTCAGATGACAGCGGTGAGGAGACGGAGATCGTACTCTCACTGTACAAAAAGGATGATATGGCCTGCATCGAGGTCAGCGACAACGGACCGGGTATACCCGAAGAGACGGTCCAAAGGATACTTGCCAGGGAAAGTGAAGGAAATGATACCGATGAGACTAAGGGAATCGGATTAACCAACGTTATTTCAAGACTCGATCTTTTCTATGACGGCAGGGAAGGCGTGGAAATAATCAGCAGTGTCGGCGAAGGCACAAGAATAATCATCAAGATACCGGTGGAGTAAGAACATGTACAGAATAATGCTTGCAGACGACGAAGGAATAGTCATAGATTCTCTTAAGTTCATCATCGAGAAGAATTTCCCGGGTGAATGTGAGATACAGTCGGCTAAGACCGGAAGGAGCGTTATCGAGCTTGCCGAGACTTTCCGTCCGGACATAGCTTTCATGGATATCAGAATGCCCGGTATAAACGGAATAGACGCGATGAGAGAGATCAAAAAGAACAATTCAAACATCGTGTTCATTGTCCTTTCCGCTTACGATAAGTTCGATTACGCAAAGGAAGCGATAAATCTCGGTGTTCTTGAATACATTAACAAGCCGTTCGACAAGGACAGGATCATTGAGGTGCTGCATAAGGCGATGTCGGCGGTGGATGCTGAGAGAAAGATCAGAAGAGAAGAGCTTGAGATAAAGGAAAAATTCGAGACCGTCATGCCTATAATTGAGAATGGTCTTATCCAGAATCTCCTGTTCCGCGAGCACTTCAGAGAAGATATCGATAATTACATGAACCTGCTCGGCATAACTGAACAGTTCGGCTACATGATGGCTATCGTCAGCGGAAGCGAGCAGATCGGAAACTATATGAAAGGCGCAGTTCCCGCATCGATCGAGCTCCAGAACAACTATTCCGACTTAAGGCTTATCATCGAAGACTATTTCCACGGTGTAATAGGTTCCGTCATGGGCAATAAGCTGCCCATCCTAGTTCCTTATGAGAAAGCGGATCTTTCATATAACAAGAGATCCGAGATAGTCGAAAAAGCAAGACAGATGTCCCATAAGCTCGACTCGCGTTTCGGTATCAAGTTCAGGATCGGTATCGGAAGCGTACGTCCTATGGCAAATGTATCCGATTCATACAGTGAGGCGATCGCGGTTCTCGTCCGTTCTGAAGAACGCGTGGCACATGCGGATGATGTCAGTGTCAGCTGCGAATACGATGAGAGTTATCCTCTTCAGTATGAGAAAAGGCTCTTTGCAGCGGTAGAGGCAGGCCAGGTCGAGGAATCTACGGATGAGGCAACCAGATTCTTTGACTGGATGAATAACAGCTCCGGAGGAACCATCTCAGACATAAGGCTCAAGACGCTCGAGTTCGTTCTTTGGGCTGAGCGTCTTGCATACAGCAAAGGCGGACATGTCTACCACTTCCGTTCGAGGAGCGAATACCTTCCCGAAGTCTGCTCGATCGAGAATCCCAATGAATTAAGGCTCTGGTTCGTAAAGCACATCGAAAAGGCCGTCATGATGATCAACTCTGCGCATGAGGACAAGACCGCGAGCGCAGTTGATAAGGCGAAGGACTATATTGATGCGAATTACAGCAAGGATCTGTCGCTCGACGATCTTTCAAGAAAATTCGATATCAGTCCATACTATTTTTCCAAGCTTTTCAAGAATAAGACCGGTGTTAACTTTATCGATTATCTGACCAATATCAGGATAGAAAAAGCTAAAGAGCTCCTTGCGGATACCGATGCATCAATGAAGGAGATATGCTCGGAGGTCGGATATGCCGATCCGAACTACTTCTCGAGGATATTCAAGAAAGTGACCGGCGTCACACCCACGGAATACAAGGAGGTAACGCACAAATGAGAAAAAGAGCTTTAGTTGCGTTTCTCCTGGCTTTTGTATTGCTCTTTACGGCGTGCCAAAAAGAGGTTAAGGAACCCGGGAATGTCAAGCCTACAAAAGAAGATTCCTGCACTATCGGAATGAGTTTTGACTCGTTTGTTATCGAGCGCTGGATCAGGGACCGTGATGTGTTTGTATCTACTGCGAACGGCCTTGGAGCTGATGTTAATGTCCAGTCTGCCAATGGCGATGTCGAGACCCAGATAAAGCAGATAAAGTATTTTATTAAGAGTAAGGTTGATGCGATAGTTATAGTAACCATTGATTCGGATGCCCTTACTCCGGTTATCGAGGAAGCTGAAAATGCGGGTATCCCGGTTGTCTGCTATGACAGAATCGTCAGGAACGCCGGCTGCAGCCTTTATATCTCGTTTAACAACGAAGCCGTAGGCATGTCCATGGGAAACGGGATATGCAAGAACATTCCGGACGGCTCCGACATCGTCAAGGTTATGGGACCTAAGACCGATTTTAACGTTGAACAGGTAATGAACGGCTTTGACAAAGCGTGCATGGATCATAACCTGAATGTTCTCGCAAGCTGCAACTGTGATGAGTGGAAGCCTGAGATAGCTTATGAATTTATTAATAATAATATAGATACCGTTAAAGAAGCCGAGGCCATCATGTGCGGCAACGACGCGCTCGCAGGTGAGGTCATCCATGCTTTGGCAGAGCGCGGTCTTTCGCGCAAGATCTTCACTGTCGGGCAGGATGCCGACCTTGAGGCATGCCAGAGGATCGTTGAGGGAACCCAGCTCATGACGGTATATAAGCCCGTGGAGAGACTTGCCGTTCTTGCTGCAGAGTGTACGGTCAAACTCGCGAAAGGACAGCCTCTTGAGAATGTTTCGAAGTTTAACGACGGAAAGCACGAGATACCTTACATAGCAATCGAGCCTGTCGGTGTATTTAAGGAAAATATAGATGAAATAATAATAAACAGCGGCTTCCATCAGCACGATGAAGTCTATATGAATGTGACCGGTAGTAAAAAATAGCAAACAAATAGCATATATTTATCATTTTTGTTACATTTGAAGCAAAAATGTGCTAAACCCAATCCTTCATTTGAGCAATCAGTCAAAAATTTCAAGAATCTTGATATGCATCTCCTATATATAGAGTGTTAAGTTTTACTTGGCAGGAATTGCCGAGACTATTTAAATAGGAGGAAATTTTCCAATGCTCAAGAAAATTCTTGGAACAATTCTTTGTGCTACGATGGCATTTGTAGCATTCACAGGATGCGCTGGTTCCGGAAAGAAAAAGGTTGGCGTATCAATGCCTACAAAGGATCTCCAGAGATGGAATCAGGACGGCGACTACATGAAGCAGAAGTTCGAAGCTGCCGGTTTCGAAGTTGACCTTCAGTACGCTGGTAACAAGGCTGATACTCAGCTCTCACAGGTAGAGAACATGATCAACTCCGGTTGTAAGGTTCTCGTTATTGCAGCTATCGAGTCTTCTTCACTCGGTACAGCTCTTGATAAGGCTGCTGCAAAGAAGATCCCCGTTATCGCTTATGACCGTCTCCTTATGGACAACGAGAATGTAAGCTACTATGCAACATTCGACAACTACAAGGTTGGTCAGATCCAGGGTAACTTCGTAAAAGAGAAGCTCGACCTCGACAACGCTGCTGGTCCTTTCAACATCGAGTTCACAGCAGGCGATCCTGGCGACAACAATGCAGGCTTCTTCTTCAACGGTGCTTATGACGTTCTTAAGCCTTACATCGATTCCGGTAAGCTCGTAGTAGTTTCCGGCCAGAAGGATTTCGCTTCTGTTGCTACACCTGAATGGTCAACAGCTACAGCTCAGTCCAGAGCAGAGAACATCATCGGCTCTAACTATGCTGACAAGAACATCGACGCTTGGCTTTGCTCTAACGACTCTACAGCTCAGGGTGTTGTAAACGCTCTCGACGCTCGTTACAACAGCGAAGGCAGAGGCGGTCAGTGGCCTGTAGTTACTGGTCAGGACTGCGACATCGTTTCCGTTAAGAACATGATCGCTGGCAAGCAGACAATGTCCGTATTCAAGGATACACGTACTCTTGCTGAGAGAACAGTTACAATGGTTAACCAGATCCTCAACAACCAGACTGTTGAAACAAACAACACTTACAACAACAACAAGAAGGAAGTTCCTTCTTACCTCTGCGACCCTGTATTCGCTGATAAGGATTCTATCCAGAAGATCCTCATCGATTCCGGCTACTACAAGGCTTCAGACCTCGGCATGTAATAAGTAATTATTCAGCCTTTTACAGGCGGGGGAAACCCCGCCTGTATATTGAGGCTGATGCTGTACACAACAAACTCAATCCCGAAACAAACACACTTAGGAAAAATATAATTCATACGAAAGAGGCGACACATGGCAAAAGTTTTGCTTGAAATGAACAGCATAACCAAAACTTTTCCGGGCGTTAAGGCTCTCGACAACGTCAACCTTAGAGTTGAAGAAGGGGAGATTCACGCGCTGGTCGGCGAGAACGGTGCAGGTAAGTCAACACTGATGAACGTTCTCAGCGGAATTTATCCGATTGGCACCTATGATGGCGACATTATTTACGACGGCGAAGTATGCGAATTTCATAATATTAAGGATTCCGAGAAAAAAGGAATCGTAATCATACACCAGGAGCTCGCTCTGATCCCTTACATGACGATCGGCGAGAATATGTTCCTCGGTAATGAACAGGGAAGCAAATGGTGCATCGACTGGAACAAGACCTATGCAGAGGCAGATAAGTACCTTGAGATGGTAGGTCTTACCGATTCATCGAAGACACTTATTAAAGATATTGGTACAGGAAAGCAGCAGCTCGTAGAGATCGCAAAGGCTCTGGCAAAGAACGCCAAGCTCCTGATCTTGGACGAGCCTACTTCATCACTTAACGAGACAGATTCAAGAGCACTTCTTGACCTTATGAAGAAGCTTCAGAAGGAAGAGGGAATGACGATGATCATCATCTCCCACAAGCTCAATGAGGTCTCATATGTAGCAGATAAGATCACGGTCGTCAGAGACGGTTCCACGATCGAGACTCTTGATTCAAAGACAGATGATGTATCCGAAGGAAGGATCATCAAGGGCATGGTAGGTCGTGAGATCACCGACAGATTCCCGAAGCGTCACGACGTCGAGATCGGTGATGTCATGATGGAAGTCAAAGACTGGACTGTTTACCATCCTGAATTCTCAGAAAGAAAAGTTTGTGACAACGTATCCATTAACGTACGCCGCGGCGAAGTCGTAGGTATCTACGGACTCATGGGCGCAGGAAGAACCGAGCTTGCAATGAGTATCTTCGGCCGTTCATACGGAATAGGTATATCCGGTGATTTAAAGCTCCGCGGTGAGTCAGTGACTTTAAGGAGCCCTAAGCAGGCTATCGAAGCGGGGCTTGCTTACGTAACCGAAGATCGTAAGGGCAACGGACTTGTTCTGTCCAATTCCATCCTGAGAAATACCACTCTTGCCAACCTTAAGGGTGTCAGCAAGGGAACGTTCATCGATCAGGATAAGGAATATGAGGTCGCTGAGGAATACGTAAAGAAACTTAAGACCAAAACACCTTCTGTTGATCAGCTTGTCGGAAATCTTTCCGGCGGCAATCAACAGAAGGTCCTCCTTGCAAAATGGATGTTCGCCAATCCGGATGTCCTCATCCTCGACGAGCCTACAAGAGGTATCGACGTCGGTGCAAAGTACGAGATCTACTGCATCATCAACGATCTGGCAAAGGCCGGTAAATCAGTTGTCATGATCTCATCCGAGCTTCCTGAAGTTATCGGCATGAGCGACAGGATCTACATCATGAACCAGGCTAAGATCGTTGGAGAGATGAAAGCTTCCGATGCGACACAGGAGAATATCATGGCCTGCATCGTTGGTGTTAGCGGTGAGAACAACAGCGCTGATGGCGAAGGAAGTGAGGCATAAAAATGGGCGGAAATAAGATTAATAACTTTTTAAGAAAATACATGATGCTCATTGCCACGGTCATCGTAGTCATCGTGTTCTCTTATATAACCTACGGCAGAACGCTGTATCCGATGAATATCGACAGCTTGATCTCACAGAACGCATACGTGTTCGTTCTCGGTACCGGTATGCTCCTTTGCATCCTGACCGGCGGTAACATCGACCTTTCAGTAGGATCCGTTGTATGCCTTGCGGGCGGTATCGGAGCCATCATGCTCAAGAACCTTCCTACGAATGCATGGCCTGTTGCAGTTATCGCAATGCTCGCCATGGGACTTCTTGTAGGTGTCTGGCACGGCGTATGGATCGCTTATGTTAAGGTTCCTCCTTTCATTGCTACTCTCGTAGGCATGCTGGCATTCAGAGGACTTGCGAACATCATCATGGGCGGTTACGCATTTGATGTCGTAAACAAGCCGTTCCTCAATATTTTCGGCGGCGGTGATTCATGCTACATTCCCGGTTCAACTGTTCCCGATAAGCTTGCTCCCATCAAGGCAGGATTTATCAACATGCGACAGACCGGCAATTACAGTACTGACCCTGCGGTTATCAAGGCAACTATCGCAGAACTTAACGGGCAGGTTGCCAGCGGTGAGCTGACCGGACGTGCACTTGAATCTGCAAAGAGTACTGCTACAGAGCTTAACATGCTCCTTACTCAGCAGGTTAATGTGACATGTATGGTCGTATTTACCATCATCGCAGTAGGCATCATCATCTATACATTTGTTAACCGTCAGAGACTCATCAAGATGGGATACAAGGTTGATGCTCTCTCATCAGTCATCATCAAGACAGTCCTCATCGCTTTGGTACTTGAGTGGTTCGGCTATAAACTCGCTTGCTACAAGGGCATCCCTACAGCACTTATCTGGATCGCTCTCGTTCTCGGAGTCTTTGCTTATATCACGACAAAGACAACTCTCGGACGTAACCTCTATGCTGTCGGCGGTAACGAGAAGGCAACAAGGCTTTCCGGTATCGACACCAGAAAAGTTATGTTCAGCGCTTACACTCTCATGGGACTTCTCTCAGGTTTCGCAGGTGTCCTGAATATCGCAAGACTTCAGGGTTCTACTCCTACATACGGTGTCGGTTATGAGATGGACGCTATCGCGGCATGCTTCATCGGCGGCGCTTCCGCATACGGCGGAACAGGTTCTGTAGGCGGTGTTATCATCGGTGCTGCTCTGTGCGGTATCATCAACCAGGGCATGTCTATCGCAGATACACCTGTTAACTATCAGAAGGTCGTTAAAGGTATCGTTCTTATCGTCGCAGTTCTCTTCGACGTAATCATGCAGATGAGAAGAAAAGGAGCCAAGAAAAAGGCCACAAGCTCTGTATCTGCAGAGAAGGGAGGTGCTAAGGCATGAATAAGTTCAGTATGAAGAATGTTCTTAAAAAGAACGTAATGACCCTGGCACTTTTCGTAATCTATTTATTGTTCGTAGTATTGGCTGCAGCTCTTAAGGGCACAAACATGCTCGATCCGTCAGTCGTAACCTCTCTCGTTGAGCAGAACGCATACGTATTCATCTTAGGTGCAGGTATGCTCATGTGTATGCTCACCGGTGGTAATATCGACCTTTCAGTAGGTTCGTTCGTTTGCTTCGCAGGTGCAGTCGTAGGACTCTTCTCCGTTGAGAACAACCTCCTGAACAAGTGGTTCGGTGTATGGGAACAGCAGTTGGTAGACGGCCAGCTCCAGAACGTTCTGGTCAAAGCTGCCGATCCTCTCAGCACACCCGTAGTGCTCCTTGTCGCTGTCGGTATAGGTCTGTTATACGGTGCGGTCTTAGGCTTCCTCATCGCTTACGTAAGGATACCTCCGTGGATCGCAACTCTTGCAGGTTACCTTGCATTCCGCGGCCTCGGTACACAGATCCTTACTACAGCATCTACAACAAACGCTATCTCCAACTTCCCGAAGCCGTTGCTGAACATCTTCAGCGGAAAGCTCTTCGAGACATCATGGGGTGAGCTCAATATCCCTTGCTTCGTATTCGGTCTTCTCGCCGCGGCGGCAGTTGTGTTCATCACACTTTCTTCCCGTGCCGGCAAGATAAAGAAGGGATACAGCGCTGATCCTCTGGGATTCGTTATCGCTAAGTGCGTGATCATGGTCGCGATCATCATGTTCCTTACCATTGAGTTCGCGTATGACGGCGGTATTCCGGTAGTCGTTCTCTGGATCGTTGGTGTTCTCCTCCTTTACGGAGTCATCACTGAAAAGACAACGATCGGCCGTCACTTCATGACAGTCGGCGGCAATGCAGAAGCTTCAAGGCTTTCAGGTATCAACAACAAGCTCATCATGTTCGTGGCTTACCTCAACATGTCCATCCTCACCGTTATCGCTGCGCTGGTCGTAACCGCGAGAACAGGTGCTGCAAACTCCTTTGCAGGTCAGGAATTCGAGCTTGATGCTATCGCAGCTTGTATCGTCGGCGGCGTTTCCGCATACGGCGGTTCAGGTACCATCATCGGAATGGTCGTAGGTGCTGCTCTCATCGGTGTCATCAACCAGGGCATGTCACTTATCGGCGTTGACCAGGACTGGATCAAGATCGTTAAGGGCTTGGTACTCCTTGCCGCAGTCGTTTTCGAGATCCAATCAAAGAAAGGAAACAAGAAACAGTAATTATTTGCCTGCTCAAAAATAATTATTGCGATTGGCCGCCGCGGGATTCCGCGGCGGTTTCTCGTTCTTTGAGACAGTAGGAAAGAAGTATACAATTAACTCATGTTTAAGAGAACTGATAACAATTTATTATATAAGGTTCCGGTGCTTACTGCGCTCTTGCTCGCATTTTGTTTTGTCTTTACTTCCTGTTCGGGCGCAATAAAACCAAGAGCCAGGGTCAAAAGTGATATTGATTATTCAAAGCCCGATATGTGGATATATGCAGGCGGCAGTGAGGCTGAGGCAGACTGCTTTTATATCTGTCCCACGGTCTATTACGCTATGGGTAAAAACATGAACATGCCTGTTACTAATCCTTTAGTTAAGCCTTCATTCATCAGTGCCGTCAATTCCCAGAAGGGAGTGTATTCCGATTCGTGCAGCATGTATGCTCCGTTATACCGGCAGGTTGCCATGGAAGTCTACGGGATGGATTCAAAAGAAGCTGAACAGTATTTTGATATTGCTTACGCTGATGTTGAGAATGCGTTCCTTTTCTATATGCAAAACTGCAATAACGGTAGGCCTTTGGTCTTGGCAGGGTTTTCGCAGGGCGCTGATATGTGCATCAGGCTTTTGAAAGATCACGGCAATGAGCCGAGGATCAGAAAAGTCCTTGTCGCCTGCTATGCTATCGGATGGCGTCTTACTGATGAAGATGTATCAAAGAATCCGCACCTGAAGACCGCTGAGAAAGAAGACGATACCGGTGTCATTATCTGCTACGATTGTGAAGCCGAAGACGTCACGAAGTCACTGGTCGTACCTGAAGGTACAAAGACCAGATCTATCAATCCGCTTAACTGGAAGACTGATTCGACTGCAGCGGACAAAACGCTCAACAAAGGCTCGATTCTTAATGACGGCAGTCAGGCAGCTAATCTTATCGGATGCTATATCGACCCGGTAAGAGGCACACTGAAAGTGCCGGATGTGGTAAAGGGGGATTATCCTCCGGGACCTTCATGCTTTGCTGAAGGGGAATACCACATTTATAACGTCAATTTCTTCTATCAGAACCTCAGGGAGAATGTGGCGGTAAGGCTTAAGGCATTTAAGGCAGCGTGACTTTCTTTGATAGAAGAGTTTAAGATGTACTATAATTTGCTCCGAATGGAGGAATCTTATGTTTGAAAACGACGGAAAATGGTTTAAGGGTAACCTTCATATGCATACCACCTGCTCGGACGGCAGGCTCGATCCTGAATCTGCCCGCGATGAATACCGCAAAGCAGGGTTTGATTTTATTGCTGTAACGGATCACTGGATTCTCAGTGAGAACGTTCCTTCAAAGGACGGCAGCATGCTCGAGATCTCAGGCGTTGAATACGATACCGGTGACATGATCAACAATAAGATCTTTCATATACTTGGAATCGGTATGGAACGTCCGGCTTTTGACATAGTTGACCATAACATTCCGCCGCAGAAGATAATCGATGAGATCGGCAAAGCCGGCGGTATCGCGATACTGGCACATCCTGCATGGTCGGTAATGAATCCTGAGGATATTTCGAAGTGTAACGGGATAGCGGGAGCTGAGATCTATAATACTGTTTCCGGAACTGATTACGGGAACGGAAGACGGTCCGATGCTTCACACTATTTCGATATCTGGGCTGACAACGGTTATATGATCAGACCGTTCGCCAACGACGACAGCCATATGTACAAGGGTGAGCAGACACAGAATTACACGATGGTCAAGGCAAAAGAACTTACCAGGGAAGCGATAATCAAGGCGATCAGGAACGGGGATTTCTATGCGAGCCAGGGCCCGGAGTTTGTAGCGATAAGACGGTCCGGCAATACGATTGCCGTAGAGTGCAGAGGGGCGGAAAAGATCTTATTCATTTCTAATTGTGTCTGGGACAGTCAGAGAGTTCAGGACGGAAAGAACGGATTTGCGAGATACACTTTCTCTTCCGTGGATAAATATGTCAGGGTAGAGCTGATATCAAAAGACGGAAAGATGGCATGGTGTGCTCCGATAGTAAAGTGACGTGTCCTGACAGCTTATAAATGAACAAATGATAAGGGGTTGCAGTCAAGCAACCCCTTTCAGATGGATAGGTATTCTATTCAGATTATCAGAGAGCGGCATCGATCTCGCTGTTAACGATCGAGATGGAGCTGTTGTGAACCATAACTGAAGAAGCGGCAGCCTTAGCTTTGTTAAGATAAGTACCGATTCCGAGAACCAGAACAGCAGCAAGAATAACGATGATTGCGATTACGAGAACCATTTCTACCAGTGTAAAACCTTTGCGTGACTTAACGATCTTTTTCATAAGACTACCTCCTGATGTAGTGTATTTACGCTTATGAAATAGTTATAACACAATTAGTTCACAAAGTCTTCACATTTTTGAACAAATGCGAAACGTTTTACAAATTGCACAAGCAAGACACACTTTAGGTGAATAAAGTGCATAAAAACAGGGCTGATAATAGCATTATCAGCCCCACACAAAGGAAAGATTTTGAATAATCATACGATTTGAGACACAGATTCTGTTCTCAATCGTTCACAAATTGTTAACTATTTTTACAATACCACGTCCTTTCTGTTGTTTGATGCTATTAATATATCGTTCATAATTTGAACGAGCTCGTGAATCTGCGGGCAAAAATGTGTGAAAACGTAGGCACGTCCTTTATATAACTTTTAATAAAGAAATGTTTGAATAAAAGACTTATTGTGATAGTCTTTTTTCATTGAATTAAAGAGGGGTGATCCGATGAAAAAGGTAATAATAGTCGGCGGCGGAATATCAGGACTTACTGCCGGTATTGTTTTGCAGAAGTCCGGTTTTGAAACGCACATTTACGAGAAGAATCCCATCGGCGGCGGAGAGCTTACGGGCTGGAAGCGTGACGGAATATATATTGACAACTGCATTGACTGGCTGACAAACAGTAAAGCCGATGACAGCGAGATGTATGCTCTTTGGAAAGATATCGGAATGCTCGGTGAAGATATTAAGATGTGTTCTAAAGATAAGTTCTTCTCATATACCGCAGACGGAAAGACTGTTACTTTCTGGCGCGATCTTGAAAGAACAAGGAAAGAGATGCTCGAGATATCTCCCGAGGACGAGGAGAATATCGAAAAGTTTATTAACACCGTAAAGATCGGTGAAGTGTTCACGGTTCCGGCCAACAAGCCGATGGATAAGTTCGGTCTTAAGGAACTGAAAAAGTTCATGCCTTTCCTTAAGGGCATGGGTGCCATAAGAAAAGCATATGCCGGCATGAGCCTTCAGGATCTTGCTGATTCTTTCAAGAGTCCGGTCATCGGCAAAGCATTCACAATGATGCATCCTGCCAATACACAGGCATTCTCCTTTATAGTCTCATACGCTACTATCACCTCGGGAAGCGGCGATATCCCCGTCGGAGGTTCTCTGGCAGCCGCTTTGAGGATATGCGACAGATATAAGGAAGTTGGCGGAACACTTCACACGAACTGTCCCGTAAAGAAGATCGTAATCGCAGGCAAGGCGGCTTCAGGCGTCCTTCTCGAAGACGGAACTGAAGTGAATGCCGATTATGTTATCGCGGCAACTGATGCCAACCATTGCTTTACGAAGCTCCTTCCCGCTGAATACATGCCTAAAAAGATGAAGGCTGTTTTCGATGATAAGGAGCATTATTCGACATTCTCGAAATTCCATGCGATCTATCTGATAGACGGCAAGGTCGGTATTCCTGAGGATACATCTTTCTGGAAGTGCGACGGTCCCATGATCGGACGCACCAAGATGAATGCATGCGGAACCCTGTGCTACGACTACGATCCTGAGACTTATCCCGCTGAAGATAAGACACTCATACAGGTCAAGGTCATTCAATATCTTGAAGACTGCCTTGAATGGATAGATCTGGCATCAAAGGATAAGGCGGCATACGATGCAAGACGTCAGGAGTATGCCGACAGGCTTATGGCTGAGATAGTCAAGCGCTATCCTGAAGCGGAAGGAAAGATCCGCCTGATCGATACATGGACTCCCGCCACATATGCATCACGCTGCAATTCCTACAACGGAGCTTACATGTCTTTCGTTGCCGATAAGGATTCCAAGACGGTTACCACACCGGGAGTTATCAAGCAGCTTAAGAACGTATTCCTCGCAGGCCAGTGGAACATGGGCTCGGGCGGACTTCCGCCGGCAGCCGTCCAGGGCAAGTTTGCCGCATGGCGTATCTGCAAAAAAGAGGGAGTTCCCTGCAAGTAATATAAGAAAAATCAGCCGGGTACCCGCCCGGCTTTTTCATGCTTTGTTGAACAATCCCATCAGTTCGTTTTGCGCGTTCGTGACTGCGAATCCCTGTTTTTGCATCGAAGCCTGGGTATATTTGTCACCGTCTTTGAAACTTATGTTAACGGAGCCGCCCATGATGCCCATTGCGGAAGGGTCCGTGAAGTCCGGGTCATCGAGCCCGTATTTTCTTATGATCTCCATTGCCTGTTCTTTTACTTCAGCCTGGATCAGGCGTCGCTTTCCGTTTATATCCAGCAGAAGTTCTGTGTCTGAGTATTCGTATACGTTTGTAAAAGTCCGGACGGGAGGGTTTGTTGACATAAAGGACGTAATGCTGAAGAGAAGAACGGGATTGATCGCCGCTCCGCAAACTGAGCATTTGCCGTCCTGGTTTTCGGCTCCGCATTGTTGACATTTCCAGCCGAGCTTTTCTTCCTTCATTTCGGGAACCGCGGGCGCGGCCGGTGCTGCCGGAGCAGAAACAGGTGCGATCGGCTGACCTGTGGGCATGCCGCAGTTCGGGCAAAACTTTACTCCTTTGCTTCTGTAGCCGCATTGGCATGTATATACTTCTTCGACAGCTTTGCCGCAGTTGGGACAGAATCTGCCGAAAGGACCCGTATATCCGCACTCGCAAACATAGCCTGAAGCAGGCGTGGTATTAGCGGTCTCGCGCGTCAGGATCAAAGTCTTGATCTGTCCGTTGAAAATATCGAGAAGCTCGAGATTGAGCTTTTCTTCGCCGTACCAGAGACACTTTACGTTGTAGAGGTTTTGTGTGCCGTCAGAGAGCGCGCGGTTATTCAACTGGATATTGAGTTCTTCACCGTTGTGACGTTCATATAATACGCCGAAAAGACCCATCGAGTTTGCCGAAGTAGTGCTGAACGGTCCTGTCTCCAACACGGAATAACCGCTTTCGAGTTTGGTATTGCCATAACTGATCTTCAGATTTGCAAATTCGTTCGGTATGACAGTACAGGATGAGTCGCTGTCCGTCCAGGTTCCTGCAAGCATTTTATAGAATTTATATTGCGGATTCGGCACCTGCATATCTGAGTCCTCCGGTTAATGTCTTAATTGATTTTACCGCAATTTCAAAAGAACACATAAAGACGATATTGGTATAATTGATTTCAATATAAAAAGCGAGGTGATCAGATGAAGGCACTTGTCATAAATTGCAGTCCGGTAAGAAACGGAGCCACGGCTGAGATAGTTAAGATCATATCAGGCGAGCTTAGCGCGCGTTATGAAGCTAAAAGCATCTGCATAGACGATTACTCCTTCGCTTTTTGTAAAGGCTGCAGGGCATGCCACAAGACCGCTTCCTGCGTTATGGACGACGCACAGGTCATCCGGGACATAATGAATGAATTTGATGAAGCCGATATCATAGTTTCTGTTGCACCGTCTTATTGGGCAGACGTTCCCGGACAGTTCAAGTCTTTCATCGACAGGGTCACTCCCTGGTGCAATACCCACGAGCCTCACGCCACCATAAAGGCAGGGAAGAAGGGCTACGCGGTCGCTTTGAGGACCGGCCCGAACATGCCCGAATGTGAAAGGCTCATCGGCAGCATCGAGCATTTCTACGGCCATCTCGAGATCGAACGTGCAGGCCATCTTGGACTTACATCTGTTGAGTATAAAGAGGATGTAGAACCCAGAAAGCAGGAGATCATAGACTTCTGCAAGAACATCTGAAGCAGATGAAACGCAAGGTTACTCCCGAAGAACGGGAAATACTTCTCGATAACCCCGAACTTGTCATGTTCGAGCCTTACGGAGCTTTTAAAGTGCATCGTGCATCTTTGGGTAAAGCTCTCATAATGCCTGCGGTCACGGGTATCGCCTTTTTTCTCTGGGGCATTCTTTGTCCTGATTTCATAAACAGACATCCGAATGTCTTTGCGGTAACCGGATGTCTGGCTTTGGTATTTGCGAGCGGTTTTCTGCCGATCCTTTACTTCATTTTGGATGACAGGGCTTTTAAAAAGGCAAGGGAACAGCATTACTCCAAACAGTTGAAGATGCTGCTCCCTGCGGATCTTGAGTGTAATGTGGCAACCATTGAGTACGTTACGGTCGAAAAGGCCGAAGGCGGCTGGATCATAGACGGCAGAAAGGAGCCTTTCTGTTACAACGGCTGCGTGAATTACTTTAAGTTCGAACCTAAGACCGAAGTTGCCATTATCTATGGCGAAAAGTTCTATGCCTATATAAAACGGGATCCCAAGACTGAGAGCTTTTACTGCTGATCTTCGCTCATCATCTTTTTCTTGTAAGGGTTATTATCCGATGCGTCAAAACCTTTGAGCAGGTATTTGTCCGGCATGTATTTGTGGACATTCACGTCCGGTGCGTAGTTGCAGAAAACGATGCAGCAGTAGGTGATCTTTGTGTTGCCTGTGCTGTTTTCCGGGATCATGGCATAGACGAAACCAAAGTATTCATCAGAATCCATTGCTATGATGTCATATCCGTCAGGTTCGTCCGTCACCGTGTAGATGCCTTTGTAATCGTCAACGCCGATCGCTCTGAGCCTTTTGATCTCTTCATCGTACTTTTCACCGTGATCCAGGGTCATGTAACAAATGTATTGGGAGTCCCAGGGGTTGTAATACATTATCTGGAATTCGGTCGCGGGAACCTCGATCTTCTGCGGGAAAACATCGAACATCGGTCTTGTGCCCATTGAGTATTCATTGTTTTCCCCTGCCGGTTTGACGTTGTGGATATATGTGTTGTAATCGGCCGGGTCATGGGTGACCTTGATGGGCGATAGCGCGAACGAGGCGCCGAAAAACGCTATTATCAGACCGCCCATAATGAGATAGTGTGTGCCTGCCGCCATGGCGATTATCGTGATTATCTTGACCGCTTTTACAGCTTTTCTGTGCTTGGAGATCCTCTGCAAAAGTCCCGTTGCATAAAGCGTTGTCACGCACATTACTATGAAGACTGCGAATGTCGCGAACATCGCACCAGACCGCCTCAAGTCAGGTTCATACGATAGTCCCTGGAGTACCATTGCAAGGAGTGATAAGAACACTCCCGCTATGCTCGCCACCTGTATGAACCTTAAAAGATTGCTCTTTTCGTTGCCTGCATAGACCGCCATCTTACCGGCGACCTCTCTTGTCTCGTTATCCATCATCTCGCTTTTCCTTTCCCCGTCTATGATCTCCCTTACGTCGACATCATAGAAATCGGCTATCTCTACCAGTAATGAGATATCGGGAAGATTGCTGCCTGTCTCCCATCTTGAGACAGATCTGTTGCTGACATTGAAATGTTTTGCCAGCTGTTCCTGGGTAAGTCCTTTCTCATTACGAAGAGTCTTTAAAAATTGTCCTGTCTTTTTCTGATCCAAGGGTGCGCCTCCTTTCGAACGGTTTAAGGATAAGATGTCCTTCGGGGAAATAACACGACACAAAGCGAGAATTGCCTGTTTTCCTGACCTTAGACACAGCTTGTCTATCCGTTATTATACTACCTACATTGTGACTTCACTGTCAGCGACCGCTTCTGAAAAGGTTCTGTCGTGCTCGACAAAGAGCATTGTAACATTGTTACACTTGACCAGACGCTCGATCTCCTGCCTAAGATAGACGTCTATGTAGTTCAAAGGCTCGTCCCATAGGTAGAGGTCTGCGTGCTCGCAAAGAGAGAGGGCTATCATGACGAATTTCTTCTGGCCGAGAGACAGGGCGGACACGTCGCGGTAGAGCATCTCCTTCGTAAATCCCATCTTGATGAGTATCGTCGAAAAGATTGTCTTGTCGCAGCCGCGTTCGCTCGCGATGTCATAGAGTGAACCGGACAGGGAGGAGGTGTCCTGGCCGACATAAGAGATCTTAAGGTCGTTCGCGATATAGATATCGCCTTCAGCAGTAATACCTTCTTCTTCTCCCATGCCGGCCAGATACTTGATAAGCGTGCTCTTGCCGCAGCCGTTCTTGCCCTGCAGGGATATCTTGCTGCCGCGTTCGACCGTCAGGCTGAAGTCCGTGACAACAGGTTCGCCGTAACGCTTCAGTGTTATGGCCTTCAGGATTATCGGCGTCTTGTTGTGGTGCTCGGTGCCGGTAAGCTTAAGCGTCTCTGTCTTTTCAAGGTCTTTTAACAGACTTTGCTTCTCGTCAAGTTTGCGTTCGTTGCGTTTCTCGAGATTCTTGGCGGCAGACATGAGTTTGCGGGCTTTCTCGGCCTCGTACGCTCTCCTGAAATGGTCTTCTGCGACTTTTGAAGGCGCTTTGCTCCTGTTCTTGTAGCCTTCGGCTTTGGAAGACCACTGAGCGTTTTTCTTCATTGCTGCATCGATGGAACTCATTTCTTTCTTGAGCTGATCGTTGCGTGCTTTCTCACTTTCCATGCGCTGCTCATTGTTCTCCCACCACACTGAATAAGTTGCGCCTACAAGTTCCAAGCCTGTTTTCGTAATTACGAGCGTGTGATCAGTACAGCGGTCAAGGAAGGCACGGTCGTGCGATATCAGAATGAAGCCGTCTTTGGAAGCAAGATAATCGGCAACAGCCTCACGTCCCTGTCTGTCCAGATGGTTCGTGGGCTCGTCTATAAGAGGGTAGATGCCGTCTGATGCAAAGAGATTTGCGAGCATCAGTTTGGTCCGCTCTCCACCGGACAGAGTATCCATCGGACGCCACATGATATCCGGGTCTGCCCCCATCAGGTTAAGCTCTTTTCTGACTCTCCATTCCTCGTTTTCGGGAAGGGTTTCCATAGGGAAGATAACCGTCTCTGGTATACCTGTTATTGACCCGCTGTAGGGAAGTTCGCCCCGCAGAAGTTTGAAGAACGTGGTCTTGCCTCTGCCGTTTCTTCCTGCGAGAGCAAGCTTCCACGAAGTGTCTAATACGATGGAAATGTCGTCAAACAGGACCTTTTCAGATCCGTCATATCCGAATGTTAAGTTGTTGATGTTTATTATTGGCATATTGATTCCTTTCGAAGGATCCTCAGCCGGATAAATCAAAAGCCGCGTCACATGGATGCGGCGCGGCAAAATAAAGATGCAATATAAATGAACACACAAAAAGACTTATCCGCGAGGCAGTTTATTAACTTCAGCAGATCGTCTTTCTCATTGGTGTTCCTCCGTGTTTGAATTCAAAGTGATGATACAGCAGTAAGCAGGATGCGTCAAGAAGATCTGTAAGACGATTGACACGGAATTACCGCAGCTTTTCCGCATGCTTAACCTATAATTACCGCATTTCGGCCTCATGTCATTGATATACTTCAGGTGGCAAAGGGGAAGCGCCATTCATGTCAGTATAGTGCTGGAGAAGGATGACGCTTCCCGGAGTGCCGATAACCATCAGCTCCCAATTATATTTTTAACTGCGTTCTTTTCTGATACAATTATTCTGGCGGTTTGCAGAGCCGCGGGATAAGGGTTTATTCAGTATGGCTGTTAAGGAGTAAGGGAAATGGCAGACAACAGGAATGATACAACCATCGGTGACGTCCTCAAAGATCACTTTGGAGTAAACAATATCAGGGAAGCAAGGGAGAGACGCAACAGCACTCTCGAGAAAGACCGCATCGAGCAGATGAATGTCGATCTCGGAAATGCACCGGCTGCAAAGCCTCAGGAACAGTCGCCTTCTCAGCAGGTTACTTACACACAGGCTGCTCCGGTTACGATGCAGAGCCAGACATCGAAGGACAGCAAATGCCCTTCGTGCGGCGGAACGCTTTCTTATGATCCTGCATCAGGCGGACTTATCTGCAATTTCTGCGGTTCAAAAGTTCAGTTCAATACCATGCCTGCGGCACCCGGCCTGGGTTATACTCTTGAAGATTTGAAAAACAATGTAGGAAGGCGTATGCAGTCTTCCGCAAAGCAGATAGTCTGCGGTACGTGCGGCGGCAGATTCATTGCCGAATCGAGCGCGCTGTCGGGACTTTGCCCGTACTGCGGTTCAAACTCTATCTCTGAAACTCACGATATGGCGGGCGTGCTCGAACCGACCGGCGTTATCCCATTCAAGATCGGCAAGGATGAGGCTCAGAGCATCTTCAAACAGTGGATAGGCGGACGCAGATTTGCTCCGATGGATATCAACAAGAATGCCCAGATCACTGATCTGGTCGGCGTTTATGTTCCTTATTGGGTTTTCGACTGCGATACTTATACTCCTTACAAGGGAAAATTCGGCCGCACATACGGCAGCGGTGACAATCAGTATACGAAGTATCACAAGTCCGAAGGCGTATGCAAGATGCCCGTAAAGAGCCTTACGCTGGTAGCTTCCAGCCGTCTGGATGGGGACTCGTTCTGGAAGTCGGTCTCCAGGTTCGATATGAACTTTATGAAGAGATATGACCCCAAGCTTCTTGCCGGTTTCTGGTCAGAAAGCTACACCATTGAGGGTGCGGCTGCATGGCAGTCTGCTATGGGCAGGATCTACGATATGATAAAGCGTGAGATCAAATCAATGGAAGCTGCTGATACTATCGCCAAGCTTGATATGCAGCCCGGCGCTTCAAATATACGTGCCAAGTATGTTCTGGCACCGATATGGATCACCTCCTTTGATTACAACGGAACGGTATACCGTGTGCTTATTAACGGCCAGACCGGCAACATCGTAGGCACATGGCCTAAGTCGTTTAAGAGATTCTTCATGATCTTCGGCCTTATCGTGGGAGGAATCTTCGGCACACAGTTCCTTCTGTCTCTGTTCCGCATGTTCGTTGCATGGCTCCAGTCACTGGGCAAGTAAAACGGGGAGTTTCTGAATTACAGTGGAAAAGCATAGTGTTACGGGAGATATCCTGATAATCATTGCGGGCCTGTTTTGGGGGAGCATGGGCATCTTTGTCCGTCACCTGAACGGGCTTGGATTTACTTCTGTTCAGGTTGCATGCTTAAGACTTGTAACGGCAGGCATACTCTTTGCCGTGATACTTCTTATCAAAGACCCGAAAGGCTTTAAGATCAAGGTAAAAGATATCCCGTTGTTTCTTGCGTTAGGCCTTGTGAGCATATTGTTCTTCACTTGCTGTTACTTCACTGCGATCAGGCTCATGACGATGTCAACGGCTGCGATCCTTCTTTATACTTCACCGATCTGGGTCATGATACTCGCGGTGATCTTCCTTAAGGAAAAGCTCACAGCGCGCAAGGTTATTGCCTTGGTACTGGCTTTTGCAGGCTGTGTGCTGGTATCGGGATTCGGAGGAAAGGTTACATTGCCGGGGATCCTGGTTGGTCTGGGATCGGGCCTCGGATACGGACTTTACAGCATTTTCGGTTCGTTTGCGCTCAGGAAATATTCGCCTTTTACCGTAACCTGCTATACGTTTCTTATCGCGGGTCTTGGCTCGATCGCAGTCTCTGATCCCGCTGATCTGTTCTCGAAAATTGCATCCGCTGATAACCGCTTGGCATTAGCGGGATTCGTACTTTTAACAGCAGTGGTTACAGCGGTCATTCCGTTCCTTTTCTATACGCTCGGTCTTAACAGGACAACAGCGGGAAGGGCGGCTGTCCTTGCGACCGTTGAACCTGCGGCAGCAACCCTGTTCGGAGTCTTTGTCATGAACGAAAGAATAGGGATTGCATCGGCGGTTGGAATTCTTTTGGTGTTTGCAGCAATAATCGTGTTAAGCATTAAGCAAAAAAAGCAAGACAACTAATATATTCATACAAAGTTCATTTGACGCATGGTCTTTCAAGCCCGTAAAATATAGGCGTAAGAATTTGCCCGGACGGGGTTATCTGTATTCGGAGGGATCAGACCATGACTGCACAGGAATTTGCTCAGGCACTTAAAGACGAGAAGGAAGGAATGCTTTCCTCATACTTCGGACGCGGAGAGTCTCCTGCAGGCACACTGCTTAAGAATCTCGGAGCACCTGCCGCTGACGAGAAGGTCTTAAGGGATTTCCTTGACGGAGTACTTACAGATGCTTTCTACACAATGCTTCTTGGCCTTGACGGTGAGACGGCTCTCGGAAGGAGCGGTCAGCAGGCATATAAGCTCTCGCTGTCGGACGGCTCCGTAGTCTCGGAAGGCAACGGCGAACTCTCAAACAGCGCATATACCGTGTTCTACGGCGAAGAATAAGAATTCGCTCTTTATTGCTTAGAAGTAAACGTAGACCATTTTCTTTGTCGGTGTATAATATTCTCGGAATTTTAATTCGGAGGATATAAGGGTGAAGATTACCAAGCTGATATTATGGATAGCAGCCCTGGTGCTCATTGTGGCACTGGGGTTTTCCGTTATTTCGATAGCGGTAAAGGGGAAGACCGGCGGCTCTTCCAAGATCACTACAAAACAGGTCAAGGATACCCAGAGATTTACTGACGGTCTGCCGAGCAAAGACATTTTCAAGTACGAGACCAAGATAAGCAAAGAGGGTACGTACAATATCACTTTCGAGCCGGATATCTCGCCTGCCACCTGTGTTATCGGCAGTGAGGTCTACGATTCGGACGGAAAGCTCCTCGGTGCCGCTGTCCTTTATGATGACGATGAATACAACGTCAGCTATAAGTTTACCGAAGGCACCTGCTCATTCATGTTCAGATACATTACTACTGAACAGGATTTCAGGGACTTTATTGAGGAGTACGATGCGTCATATGGCGCTTCAAGCATCAGAAAAGCACTCGAGAAGGTTGATTTCTCCAAGTTCAAGGAGAACGGAAGAGTTACGGTCAACTGCAAGGTGACTATCGGCACCGGCAAGGGAACGGGCTACAACTTCGTTGATCTTGGAGTTCTGACTTTAATAGGCACTTCGCTTCTTGCAGTACTTATCGTACTCGGCGTGCTTTATAAGCAGCAGAGACCGGTTGAGCCTGAAGTATATGACGGCGTAGCACCTGAAGTTCCGCCTGTCCCCGCAAAGCCCGCACCTGCGCCGCGTCAGCCGCAATACGGCTACCCACAGCCCGCTTGCCAGTATCAGGCACAAGGAATTTGGACGTGCACTGTCTGCGGTGATAACAGCAATACAGGCAGGTTCTGTGCAAACTGCGGTCAGCCGCGTCCGGCTTACGCTCAGCAGCCTGTATATCAGATCCCTGCATATACGGTCTCTCAATACCAGCAGTATCAGGCTCCTGTGTATCAGGTTCCCACATATACGGCTCCGCAGTATCAGGGATACCAGGTTCCTTATCAGGCGGCGCAGCCTGTTCAGTATGCACAGCCTGTGTTTGCGCCCGTTCCGGTCCAGCAGCCTGTATTTGCAACTGTTCCGGTACAACAGCCTGTATTTTCGCCTGTTCCTGCGCCTGCGCCGGTCCAAAAGCCCGATTACAGTGTCAAGCCCAAGCCGGCACCTGAACCGGCGGATCCTGCGTTCGTTGAAGGCATGAAAAACCGTATCCCTGCCGTTGGTGCAAGGTATGCTGCTTTCTGCGTTGTGTTCCTTATGATCCAGTTCGCTGTTGCACTCTTCCTGAGACTCACGGTCCCGGATGTAGTCAGGGCATACAAGACGTCGATCTCATACGGTCTTGTAGTACTCGCAGTCGATCTCATCGGCTTCCCGTTCGTCTGGCTTTTGATGAGTGGCATTCCGAAAACAAAGATCGAGCAGCATAAGCTCAGCTTCCCCGAATGGTTTGGATTCCTTTGTATGACCGAAGGCCTCATGATCGCAGGTTCTCTCATCGGCAATCCTATCCACACGGCGCTTACACAGCCTTTCTCGGGTGACTCGATCACCAATGCATCCAATCTGATGGAGAATTCAAACGTTATCCTAAGAACGCTTGTAGTCGGTATCGGTGCACCTGTATTTGAGGAGCTCATCTTCCGTAAGGTGCTCATAGACAGGACGGTAAAATACGGTGAATACATCAGTATCGTTATGTCGGGCGTCATGTTCGGTCTGCTCCACGGCAACTTCTCGCAGTTCTTCTTTGCGACATTTGTCGGTATGCTTTTCGCATACGTTTACATCCGTACGGGAAGGATACGTTACACGATCTTCCTGCATATGGCTGTCAATCTTTCGAGTGCTCTCGTCCTTCAGACACTGCTTCAGAAACTCCTGCAGGCTAACTCGACGGGTGATACGCATTCTGCTGAAACAGCAATATATGCGCTCATCGCTCTTGCATGGATAGGCGGAGTATTCGCGATCGCCATAATCGGTATCGTGAAGTTTATCAAGAGCCTTAAGAGAAAGAGGCTCAAGCTTAAGATGATGAAGGGCGAGCCGACGCACAAGGAAGTCAGGAAGTTACTGTTGAGCGACAAGGCTCTCTGGCTCTACCTCGCAATGACAATACTGCTCTTCCTTGATTCGTACCTGCCGAACATCATAGTGTTCTTGATGGGGCAGTTTAACTAAAGTAAGCAATAGGGAAGGGGCTGCAACAGATTGCAGCCCCTTTTTGTATGTCTGATCAGGGATTAGACTGTCCATATCCCAAACGGCAGAACCGACGTAAACTCAAACGTAAACTTTTTGCTCCAAATGTTTACGAAAATCTTTACGCTTCAATGACTGCAAAAATAAAAAGGGGATATCTCAAAATGAGACATCCCCGATAGATTACTCAAGCAGTCCCGGTTACTTGACTTTGACCTTGAAGGTTACCGTCTTTGTGCCGGACTTCTCATAGTTGTTGTTGCCCTGAGCAGTAATCTGGACCTTAACTTTGTAGGTCCCTCTCTTGAGCTTCTTCTTGATCGTGATCTTGCCGGTCGTCGGATTGATAACGATCTTCTTGTTTCCGGACTTCTTCTTGTATACCTTCGGGTCTCCGGCGTTCTTTACGAACTTGACACCGTTTGAGATGGAGACTGTAAGAGCCTTCTTCTTGATCTTCTTGGCTTTGACTTTGAAGGTCTTGCCCTTTACGGACAACGGGTTTGCGGCCTTGTTGATCTGGAAAGTCTTCTTGATTGCACCTAAATACTTGTGCCTGAAGCTAATTGTCAGAGAAGCAGTGCCGGCGTCTTCGTTGTTTGAGTAATAGACCTCGTAGTCAGTGCCTTTTACAAGCTGCTGGCCTTGGTAAGTAATGACAAGATCCTGTACAAGGGCATTGCCGCCGTTGTAAGTCTTGTCTTCGATTCCGGTTAAGGTAACGTCAGTTTCTTTGAGTAATGTGCCGGCTTTGAATGTACAACTGCTTGTTCCTTCAGCTAAAAGGATGCCATCTTTCGTAAATGCTTTTATCGTAAGCAGGTAGTTGTTCTGCTTGCCGATGAAGCCCATATTGATAAGATCGGCGATAAAACCGTCAAGATCAAATGAGGATCCCCCGGTCGTGTAAGGCATGTAGCAGTCATCAACGGTGATTGTGTACTCTCCGGCATTCAAAACGTTGTTCCAACTCATGACGCCGTCGGTAAAGGAAATGCCGTCTACTGTGGTTACTTCGAACGGAACAGCCTTTGAAGTGTATTTGTATGAACCGTTCCATTCAGCGATCATGATACCTTCTTTGTCGAATGCATGGATCGTTATCGGATAAGGACTGCTCTTGGTGATCTGTCTTGCCCTGATAAACCAGTCGATCTTCGAATTGATAGCAACAGATGCCTTAGCTGTATAAACCGGACAGTCAAATACATAGACCAAATAATTTGCTGCATTTTTAAATGCGGTCCATGTCATAGTGCCCTTTGAGAATTTTACGCCTGTGATCTTACCGGGCTTGACCAGGGTAGCTTTTGAATCATAAGCGTAATCTGTCTCCCAAGATGCAAGCACTGTTCCATGGGAGTCTTCGGCTGCTATCGCGACATTATAAGATGTCTGCTTTGTGGTCTCGCCGGCCTTGATAAGCCAGTCTATACGCTTGTTGACGTCATATGAATCCCCATCGACACCGGTGCCGTTTCCGTCGATATAGACGCTGTAGTTTACCGCGCCTTCATACTTTTCCCATGTCAGGATTCCGTCTGTGATATTTGCGGTCAAAGAACCTATCACGTACGGTTCAGCAGAGGAATCATAGTTATAATCTATGTTTCCTTCAGCTACGAGTATTCCGTCGCTGTCATATGCCAATACGGAGACATTATAAGGACTCTTTTTCTTGAGATCTCCGGACCTGATCAGGTAGTCGATCTCTTCATTGATCTGGAATACAGTAACGCGTACATATACTTCGTGGAATGTCTCGCCGATGGAAACACTGTATTCTGACGCGCCTGCGTATGCATCCCAGGTCATTCTGCCGTTTTCGAATTTGAAGCCCGTGACCTTTCCGGGTTTGACTTCAGTGGCAGTGGATTTGTATACAAATGTATCATGCCAGTCGGCGAGCACAAAGCCGTAACTGTCATATGCAACTATGCTTATTTCGTAAGAATCCTGATTTTCGATGTTACCGCCCTTGATCAGTGTATCGATCTTTTTCTTGAGGTTATACGGAGTGGGCCATGAATAAGATGAACCCCAATCGTCATCTATAGATACTTCATAGTCGACAGCATTTGTATATGATTTCCAGGTAAGGATACCATCGGAAATGCTTGCGGAAAGATTATCGGGATCAGTCGGTACGGCTTTGGACTGGTAGCTGTACGCTGTGCCCCAATTACCGATCTCTAAAAAGTCTTTGTTATATGCAACAATGCTGATGTCATAATGACTTTGCTTTTCGATCCTGCTGACTTTGATCAGTCTGTCGATCCAAGCGTTCAGATTGACCGAAAGGACATCTGTAGAGCTGAAATCAAGTATATAACTGTCATCGCCGCTTGCGATGGTAACCTCATAATCAGTTGCGTCTTCATAATTAGTCCAAGTCAGAACACCGGTCTTGGAAATGGAGGCACTTACCTGGCCAATGGGAATAGGCTCGGCAGTTGACTCATAATCGAACTGCTTTTCAACTTTACCGATCTCAAAACCGTCTTCATCGCTTGCGGTGATCACGATCGGATATCTTCCGACTTTATCGATTACTCTGTTTTTGATAAGAGTGTCGATCGCGCTGCCCAGGTCAAAAGAGGTTAAGCTTGTTGTTCCCAGATTATATGTACCGTCTTCACCGTCGATAATGCCGATATCATATTCATCAGCGCCTGCGTATGCATCCCAGGTCAGGATACCTTCCGGTGAAAGAACTGCATTTTGGATCTTGCCTACGATTATAAGGTTTGCAGGGGAATCGTATTCGAATGTTGTTCCGTCCCATTTACCTATTTGGATGCCATGATCGTCTTCTGCGACCATCGAGATCTTGTAGGAACCGGACTTTTCCAGATCTCCGACTTTGATCGCATAATCGATATCATCTTTAAGATCGCGTTTGTGATCTGTATCGAATTCGTATTCTTCCTTGTCGATCTTCCTGCCGTTTTTGTCTTCAATATAGATCCAGTAGTGATCAGTATCAGGATCATCATAAGGATCCCACGACAGGATACCGTCCGCAGAAATAACGGCATTCTTGATCTCACCGGGAACTATGGGCGTTGCGGTAGAATTGTAGTTGAACGTTGTTCCGCTCCATTTTGCCAGCGTAATTCCGTCGTAGTCTTTAACAACCATTGATATCTTGTAGGTTTTGCTGTTTTGCAGATGTCCGCCCTTGATACCATAATCGATCTCTTCTTTCAGATCGAGTTCAAATGACGTAGAGTCAACATCTTCGAACACTTCGTGGCTATTACCGTGTTCGTCTTCTATATAGATAAGATAACAGCCTGTGTCATCATCAGGATACTCATCCCATGTCAGGGTGCTGCCGGTTATTGTAGCGGTAATTGTTACTACGGGTTTGTAAACGGCACTTGATTCATAAAAATGACCAAATCTGAGTGATGCAAGTTCATTATCATCTTGATCGTACGCGGCTATTTTGATCGAATACTTGCTTTGTTTTTGAATCTCTCCCTCTTTGATCAGTATGTCGATCTTTTTATAAATATTAAATGAATTCGTGTAAACGTATTCGCCGATTTCAGTTTGGTTTTGTATTACGGATACGATGTAATGACTGAGATTTTCATCATCATAAGGCTCCCATTCAAGAATACCGTCTGAGGAAATACCACTAAACCTGATCGTTCCGTTCTTGGAGTCTCTTGAAGCCGAAATTTCGGGACCTGTCGGTTCTTCGGTCCGGGGCTCTTCCGTCTCTGAAGGGGCTTCAGGTTCGGTTTCTTCAGGTGCCTCAGTCTCCTTGGGAGCTTCAGTCTCGGAAGGTGCTTCAGTTTCCGCGGGAGACTCGGTCTCCTTAGGTGCCTCAGTCTCAGAGGGAGCCTCTGTTTCCTTTGGAGCTTCAGTCTCGGAAGGGGCTTTAGTCTCCGCGGGCGCCTCGGTCTCCTTAGGAGCCTCAGTCTCCGCGGGAGCTTCTGTTTCCTTCGGGGCCTCAGCCTCAGGCTTTTTAGTATCCTCAGGAGCCTTCTCAGCCGGCTTTTCGGTTTCTTTCTGTTTGCCGGCATCAGGTTTGCCTGAAGGTTCCTTCTTACCGCTCTCCGGTTCCTCGGTAGCGGCAGGGGCCTCGGTCTCATTCTCGTCAGCGAGCACCGTGAAGCCTGTCATCGGAGTAAGACTGACGATCATGACCAGTGCCAGAAAAGCGGCGCTGATCTTCTTCAAAGCTTTCTTCATGATTTACCTCCCCAAAACATTTAAGAGCAGCAACAACAGACTGCCACATTAAAAATGCATAAATGTATAAAATTAATTTTACTACCCTGTATTAAGTGTTTCTATGTTTATTTCATATAAAAAAGGCGTTCATTGATTAGGCAGTTAACACTTCAAGCTCAGAAAAGATAATTCTTTTTGACGGTGTGGACTTTCATGAAAAAGGGGGTATAATGCCGATTGTAAAGTTTGAGATAAACGAGGTTTACAATCATGACAGACTCCCCGAAAAAAAGACGCAGTGCCGCATATGACACGGCAGTTATAGCTATTTCAGCAGCACTTATCACCGTGTGTTCCTGGATATCGATACCGTTAGGTCCTGTGCCTTTCACACTGCAGACTCTTGCTGTCCTTGCGGTTTTCCTGACGGCAGGCGGAAGAAGGGGAACGATCGCGATAGCAGTCTATCTTGCGCTCGGAGCTGTCGGAGTCCCGGTGTTTGCGCAGTTTAAGGGCGGTCCCGCGGCTTTTGCGGGTCCGACGGGCGGATTCCTTATCGGATTCCTTGCAGCTTCTCTTATCTGCTGGCTCCTTGAAAAGCTTGTTTTCGCGCGTCTTATGACCTCAACGAAAAACAGGATCATCTTCGGTTTTGTCATTTCGGTGATCTTCGAGCTGATTATGTATACGGTCGGAGTTATCTGGTTCATGACGGTATATGCCGCTCAGACGGGCCCTGTCGGACTTGTCACGGTCCTCGGGTGGTGCGTTATCCCGTTTATCATCCCGGATATCGTAAAGATGGCGGCTGCGGTCATTATAAGCAGCAGAGCATCGAGGTTTGTCCGCCAGTGAGAAAACGCCCCCTGTTTATGATAATATGTTCATCATAAATGACTTTGGAACAGGGGGTCAGACATGAGCAATACAGCGGAATACATGCTTAAGGTAACTGATGTTTGCAAGAAATACGGCAAGTATGAGGTCCTCAAGCAGATGTCGTTCACGGTCCCTAAGGGATCGATCTACGGACTCGTCGGCAGGAACGGCGCAGGCAAGACCACGATCATGAGGATCATATCGGGTCTTCAGAAACCCACATCGGGCAAGGTTGAATACGGTTTTGACCATAAAGGCTACGGCAAGATCGGTGCTTTAGTCGAGCTTCCGTCCATCTACTCATCCAAATCAGCCCGCGAGAACCTGATCTTCCAGTACATCAATCTGGGACTTAAGATCGACGGTTCGGTCGATGAGCTCTTAAAGCTTGTTTCGCTTGATAACACAGGGAAGAAGAAAGCCGGAAGGTTCTCTCTGGGTATGCGCCAGAGGCTGGGTATCGCCATGGCGATGGCGGGCAACCCCGATATGCTCATCTTAGACGAGCCTATCAACGGTCTCGATCCACAGGGAATCATCGAGATAAGAGATCTTCTCCAGCGTTTGAACCGTGAGAAGGGCATTACCATTATCATCTCAAGCCATATCCTTACCGAGCTGTCAAAGCTCGCTACCAACTTTGCGTTCGTTGAAGGCGGCGAGGTAGTCAAGGAAGTTACTATTGAAGATGTCGAGAATGCAGGCGGCGTCCAGTCGGAGTTCTTCTCTTCAAAACCGCAGGACCTGCTCCGGGTCCTCAAGGAAAAAGGCCTTGATGCCAGGATCGAAGAGGGTACCGGCATTATCAGGGTCAAAGGTGTCTTTAACCTGACGGATGTTGTTTTGGAGGCATCGAAGCAGGGGGTCAATATCGCACGTGTAAGCACGCGCGAGACGGATCTTGAGACCTACTTCATCAATCTGGTGGGAGGTCACGGAAATGTTTAATCTTTTAAGATTTGAGATAAGAAGGATCCGTTCCAACCTGTTTTTCTGGATACTTACGCTTTACTGCATGGTATGGCCTGTATTCATCGCAACTTTCTACAGACTTGTTTTCTCACTGAATGTTACTGAAGACGGAAGGTTCTCCTTCGGCAAGCTGAATATGACAGGCGGCGAGAAGCAATATATCTGCTGGCTGATATTAAGCGCATTCTTTGCGGAGATGCCGAAGTTCATGGCGCTTTTCACATGCCTTTACATCGGAAAGGACCAAAGTGACGGTTTCGTCCGCAACAAGAGGATCGCAGGACACTCGAGGCTGTCTGTTTTCATGAGCAACAACATCGCCCAGTCGCTGGTCACTGTCTTCTGGTGCGTTGTCTACATCTGCTTCGGCATGCTGGGACTTAAGATAAACGGTTTCGGCCCAATGCTGAACGGCGGCGAGATCTTTGCGAGACTTGCAACGGCGATCGCTGTACTGCTCGTATTGTCCGCACTTTTCACATCGATTGCCTTTGCTTTCCGCAACCGCGCTATCCCTGTTGTCCTTGCGATACTGTTTACGATGGTAATAAGCGGTGTCAGCATGGCTACCGGAATGTATTCTATGCCGAAAGCCGCTTCTGACAGCTATGAGAAGTGCTTTGCCGAGGCGGTCGAGTTTAGGGTTGAACAGGGTACATTGACGAAAGAAGACGCTCTAAAGCTCAAAAAGGAAAACACTGCCGAAGCGGCCCGCGGAGGCAAGGCATGGTACGTTTTCCACCCTGTATACCAGGCAACCAACGCCGGCTTCCAGAGCGACTATAATATGCCCAACGGATTGGGACTGACTTCAGGCGAAATGATCTATAAAGAGAAGATCGATTATACAGACAGTTTTGTCATGTCCGGTCTGATGCAGGAGGTCCTGATCGATAAGGACAAGGTTGCGAAAATGGACGGCGTTTCAACGTCTTACGCCACGAAGAACCTTGAATACGTGCTTAAGTCCGTTATCTGGTATGCCGTGTTTACGGGCGTAGGCTTTATCCTTTTCAAGAGGAGAGATCTGTTCTGATGTTTTACGAGAATCATAGATTAAGTATTGTTATCGGTGCTTACGGAAGCGGAAAATCCGAGATCGCGGTCAACATGTCGCTTGCCCAGAGGAAAGTCTGGCCCGACAGGCGTCTCCTGATCGCCGATATGGACATCATCAACCCGTTCTACAGGTCGTCAGACTGTGCCCCCGCGCTCGAAAAAGCGGGCATAAAGGTAATATCGCCGATGTATGCGGGATCCAACGTCGACGCTCCTGTCCTGCCGCCTGAAATGTTCGTCATTTTCGATGATGAGAGCTACACGGGCATTTTCGATATCGGCGGAGAAGACATGGGCGCAACGGTCCTGGGCTCCATCAGGGGCAGGATCGAGAACGCGGATACCCAGATCCTAATGGCTGTTAACACACTGAGGCCTTTTACCTCGGATCCCGCACAGGTCGCGCAGATGACCGCTATACTGTCGGAGGCAGCAGGATTTAAGATCGACGGATATCTGCATAACACCAATCTTTTGGAAGAGACAACTCCCGAGATAATCGCGGAAGGCGAGAGGATAATGGAAGAAGCTTCAAAGCTTACCGGTGTGCCTGTCGTCGCAACCTGCTATATGGAAGGCACAAAGCTCCCCGAGATCAAAGGACATGACCTGTTCCCGATGACAAGACAGATCTTCTACAACTATTGAGCCTTACTGGTGTGATATAGATTGTTGTTTTGTCAAAAAAATGATATTATTCTAAATGGTGGTCGTAAGGACCAATATGAAATATCAGGAGGAATAATATTATGGGATTGATTAGCTTGATTAAGAACGTAGCCGGTACCGTTTTCGGAACGGTCGGCGATGAGATTAGAGATCAGTATCAGGAGTTCTTTACCTGCGATTCTCTCGGCGACAACATCCTCGTTAAAAAGGGTGCTAACCGCGTACAGAAGGGTCGTAACGTAGGCAGCTCAGAGATCATTTCACAGGGCTCTATTATCGCAGTACCTGAGGGCACAGCACTTCTGCTCGTAGACGGTGGTCAGATCGTTGATTTCACAATGGTTGCCGGTTACTACAGATGGGATTCTTCAACATCTCCTTCAGTATTTGCTCCCGGCGGTTTCGGCGAGAACATCAAGAAGACGGTTGTTGATGCATGGTCACGTATGAAGCTGGGCGGAGAGCTCTCCAAGCAGCAGAGGGTTTACTTCGTTAACTTACTCGAGATCAGGAACCAGAACTTCGGTACACCTTCTCCTGTCAGCTACGAAGATCCTGCATACATGACAGTTTATATCCGCCTCAACGGTACATTCTCTTACAGGATCCAGGACCCTGTTACATTCTTCAGGAACATTTCCGGTAACATCCCTGATGTCTACACCAATGACGACTTCATGGGCACACCTTCAAAGCCCCTCCAGCCCCGTCTTGAGTTCCTCGATCACATCACAGAGGCTCTCAACAAGTGCAGCATCGATACTCCGGACAGCCCTGCCATCAAGTTCTCACAGCTCCCTGCACACCAGGGTCAGTTCCGTAACTACATGGCTGAAGTCCTTGATCAGGACTGGCTCCAGACAAGAGGCGTTGTCGTTCAGGCAGTCGCTATCGGTTCTGTTACCCCTGATGACGAGACACGTCAGAGGATCCAGAGCATCCAGACAGAGCAGATCTACGGAAGAGATCAGGCTGCTCTCAACGCTTACAAGGGCCGTGCTGTTGCAGACGGTATCAGAGCTGCAGGTTCTAACGAGGCAGGCGCAGGCAGTGCAGGCGCAGGCATCGGTATGCTCGGTGTCGCTGCCATGACAATGGCTAACAACGGCGTTATGGGTGCTCCTATGGGCGGTGCTCCTCTGGGTGGAGCTCCTGTTGCAGGCGCAGCAGTCGGCGGCGCAGCAATGGGCGCAGCAGGTGCTGCAGCAGCTCCCGCAGGCTGGACATGCTCTTGCGGTCAGGCAGGCAACCAGGGTAACTTCTGCATGAACTGTGGCGGCGCTAAGCCCGCTCCCGCAGCTCCCGCTGCAGCAGGCTGGACATGCTCTTGCGGTCAGGCAGGCAACCAGGGCAACTTCTGCATGAACTGCGGTTCTGCTAAGCCCGCTCCCGTTACATGCCCTAAGTGCGGATGGCAGCCGGCTCCCGGCCAGTCTTCCAAGTTCTGCCCTGAGTGCGGTACACAGCTCCAGTAATCAGGACGATGCCGGAAGGCATAAGCTAAGCAAATCAGTGCAGGTTCTCCGGAACCTGCACTTTTTTATTTGCATGTTTGCATTTGTCATTACGTACTGATATATTCTTCCTAGGGTAGATTGTTTGGTTCAGAGGGGAATTGTGTGGAGATAGAGCGCTCATATCTGGTCAGCGTCATACTTCCGGCTTACAATGCGGAGAAAACTATCAGGGAAGCAGTGGATTCAGTGCTTTCCCAGACTTATGACTGTTTTGAGCTCATTATCATAGATGATGCCTCAACTGACGGTACAAAAGCCATTATCGAAGAACTCGCGTTAAAAGATCCCAGGATAAAGATCCTTTATAACGAGAAAAACAGGGGAGTCCTTAAGACGCGTCTTAAGGGCGTACAGGCATCTTTTGGTAAGTGGATCGCATTTCTTGACAGCGATGACATGTGGTCTGAAGATAAGCTTGCCAGGCAGGTCAAGTTACAGCAAGAGACTGCAAGCCATCTCGTATACACGGGGTCAGGATATATAGATAAGAGCGGAAAGCCTTTATCCTGGGTGCTTCATGTTCCGACGGAAGTTACTTACAATAAACTCCTCAGGCAGAACGTTATATCCAATTCTTCGGTGATGATACTGAAGGACATTTTCCTGCATTACACTCCGATCTCCGAGGACCACCGCGACATTCACGAAGATTTTGCCTGCTGGCTTTTACTTCTGAAAGAAGGATATAAAGCCTGCGGCATTGACGAGCCACTTGTAACTTACAGGATCGCCGGCGATTCCATGACCGGCAATAAAGCACATTCGGCAGTCCTTAACTGGTATACATACAGATTTGTCGGGCTGAATGTGTTCCAATCGGCATTTTATATGGTCAGTTATGCTGTAAAGGGAATTATTAAATACAGCCATATCAGGAGAAAAGGATAAGATCGTGGAACTGGGCGGAATAAGACGTTTTGCTTCGGAAAAGACACTTTATTTTTTGTCTGCTCTGATAATCCTTCTTATGCCGGTCAGTGAGGTGATCGCAGAGGTTCTGTCTCATTTTCACCCAAAGATACTTCCTTCGATCTTCCATCCGTTCTTTTTCTGCCTGTTCGGTGCCATCGGAACGCTCGTGGCGGTCTTTTACAAGTACAGTGAGCTTACGTCGGCTGAACTTCGCGGAAAATGGTTTGCTTCGGATATCTTTTATCTGCTGATGATCCTGTTCATGGTATTATCTGCGGTGTTTTCGGTAAATCCCGGAATGTATGCGCGCGATTACCTTTTAAACAGCGAAAACCCGTTGGATTTTCTCGGCTATTTTTTCCTGTTTTATGCAGGATCAAGAATAAAGTCGGTGGAATACCGTAAAAAACTGATAGTTGTTTTGTTCATAGTTGAAGCAATGCACGGTATTGCCGCGTTTTTCCAGACCTTCAACATACAGATCGCATATTCGCTTCTTACTTGGCACAGCGGCTCGGCCTACGGACTTACGCCGAACAGCAACTATTACGGCGGCTTGGCAGTATTCATGCTTGCATGCGCATCAGGAGCCTTTCTGTTTTCGGAACTCTTTGGCGCAAAAAAGCTTTTGCGCGTACTGTTTGTTGTTTTTGCAGGTTTTGTTTTCTATACCATGATGGGCAGCAGGGCGAGGCTTGTGTGGCCCGGCTTTGCGGTAATGATCGTTTTTTATCTGGTCTCGGGACTCGTCATGATCAAGAGCGATATCGACAGAGCTAAGCTGAAAAGATATTTCATCAGTCTTTTGGTGCTCTGCGCGGTGTTTGCCGCCGTCTTTGCGGTAACCTTACTTTTTACGAACTATATAACGGAAGCGGTAACGAGGACTCAGATGGAAGTCGACGGAAAGCTTGATAACGGCATTGGCTCTGACCGTCTGCTCTTATGGAGGGATGGACTCGAGAGCGTTCCCCGTCACTGGATAACCGGGATTGGTCTGGATAATTACTACCAGGTCTTCATAGAGAAGTATGGCGGTGCGGATTATGCATTTTTCAGGGCTAAGGCTCATAATGAGTTTGTTAATACACTGGTAACCCAGGGCGTATTTGCTTTTGCGTTTTATATGTTTGTTTATGCCCGCACTGTAGTGACCAATGTGAAGAAGATCTTCAGATCAGGCAATGAAATATCCGGAACATTAAACTGGATGTTCCTGGCCATGTTTGTCACTTATCTGGCCCAGGCTTTCTTCAACACGAGCGTCCGTAGCGTAGCGCCCCATTTCTGGCTTGTTTTCGGACTTCTTAACACGTGTGACAGCCCGTTAAGGTTCCCTTTTAAGAAATAATATATTTGCATATGAAAATTTTATGATAAAATTTTCTATCATAAAAAGCTTCGTAGAAAGGCGGGTCTTGTTCTTATGGGAAAGTATTTCGGAACAGACGGTTTCAGAGGAGAGGCTAACAAGGCGCTCACGGCACAGAAAGCATTCAAGGTCGGCCGTTACATCGGATGGTATTACGGTCAGCAGCACGAAGACGGCAGAGCAAGGATCATCATCGGCAAGGATACAAGAAGGAGCTCTTACATGCTCGAGGCAGCACTTACTGCCGGTATCACTTCTTCAGGCTCTGATGCATACCTTCTCCACGTAACCACGACTCCTTCAGTCTCATACTGCTGCAGGACCGACGGCTTCGACTGCGGAATCATGATCTCCGCATCCCACAACCCTTTCTATGACAACGGTATCAAGATCATGCGTGCCAACGGTCAGAAGATCGAGGCAGAGATCGAAGAGAAGATCGAAGCATATATCGACGGCGAGATCGAGGAGATCCCTCTTGCAGAGCGTGAGGCTATCGGCAACGTCGTTGATTACGCAGCAGGAAGAAACAGATACATCGGCTATCTCATGACGATCCCTACAAGGGCATTTAACGGCATGAAGATCGGTCTTGACTGCGCAAACGGCGCTTCCTGGAATATCGCAAGGTCTGTTTTCGAGGCTTTGGGAGCAAAGGTGTTCATTATCAACAACACACCTGACGGTCTTAATATCAATACGAACTGCGGTTCCACACATATCGACAACCTCAAGAAGTTCGTTCTTGATAACGGACTCAATGTCGGTTTTGCATATGACGGTGACGCTGACAGATGTCTTGCAGTCGATGAGCTCGGCAACGAAGTCAACGGCGACCAGATCATGTTCCTTTGCGGCAAGTACATGAAGGAGACAGGAAGACTGGACGGCAACACCATCGTTACCACCATCATGAGCAACATGGGACTTTACAAGGCATGTGAGGCTATCGGCATCAGGACAGAGAAGACAGCTGTCGGTGACAAGTATGTAGCCGAGAACATGATGGCTAACGGCTTCATGATCGGCGGCGAGCAGTCAGGCCACATCATTTTCGCGAAATATGCAACGACCGGTGACGGCATCCTTACTTCGCTCATGGTAATGATGACCATGCTCGACAAGAAGCTTCCTCTCTCAATGCTTGCAGGAGAGATGAAGATGTATCCCCAGTGCCTGAAGAACGTTGTCGTCAAGGACAAGGAAGAGGCACAGAAGAATCCTGTAGTCCTGAAGGCTGTTGAGGAAGTTACCAAGTCTTTGGGCGGCGACGGAAGGATCCTTCTCCGTGCGTCGGGAACCGAGCCTAAGATCCGTGTAATGGTCGAGGCAAAGAGCGATGAACTCTGTGAACAGAATGTCGATAAGGTTATCGCAGTCATTAAAGAACAGGGACTTATTGCTGATTAAAAAGAGTATTACGGCTTCGCATGAACTGCGGAGCCGTTTTATTAAATAAACAAAGCGGGAGATCAAATTATGAGAGTTATCAGAAAGAGCAACTATGAAGAAGCTTCAATGGCATGTGCAGAGCTGATCGCTTCACAGATCAGACTTATGCCTGACTGCAAGATCGGTCTTGCTACCGGCTCAACACCTATCGGAACGTACAAGGATCTTGTTGATATGTATAAGGCCGGAAGCCTTGATTTCTCCAAGGTCACATCTGCCAACCTTGACGAGTACAGGGGACTCGGCGGAGACCACGACCAGTCTTACAGATATTTCATGAACACAAATCTTTTCGATCACGTAAACATCGACAAGAGCAAGACATATGTACCTGACGGACTTGAGCAGGATGCAGTCAAGGCATGCACCGATTACGATGCTATCCTTGAGTCTTTGGGCCACTTAGACATCCAGCTCCTCGGTATCGGCGGAGACGGACACATCGGTTTCAATGAGCCTGCAGACGCTTTCTGCGTTAACACACAGTGCATCGACCTCAAAGAGCAGACCATTCAGGACAACGCAAGACTGTTCTTTAACGGCGATCTCGCTGCAGTTCCTACACAGGCATACACAATGGGTATCGGCTACATCATGAAGTCCACGACTGTTATCCTCATGGCTACAGGCGCAGGCAAGAGAGGCATCGTTGAGAAGGCATTCTGCGGCCCTGTTACACCTAAGGTTCCCGCATCCATCCTTCAGCTTCACCCGAACGTTGTCGTCATCGGCGATGAGGCAGCTATCTCTGACGCGGTAGTCGCAGCAGCTAAGTAAGTTTTCCGGAACTGACCGGTCTAAGGAGTGCCTTTAGGGGCACTCCTTTTTGGTTTATAATCATTTCATGAAGATTTGTTTCATCAGGTCAGATAAAGGATATCCGGATTCCAGGGTCGAAAAGGAGATGTATGCTCTTTCAAAAGAGCATGAGGTAATCCTGCTCGGCTGGAACCGCGAAAACGCCGGAGATGAAGTTATACACGAAAAGCACAGGATCCATGACAGGAAGTTTGATTTCTATCTGATCCCCGAACCCGCAAACTACGGCGGTGGAATGAGACGGATGTTAGGACCTATGAGACGGTTCTGGAAAAGAGCTTACAAGTGGCTTTCTGAGAATCAGAACGTTTATGACGCGATCCATGTGGTGAATTTCGATACTGCAAAGCCTGCTTTTAAGGCTGCGAAAAAGTATAAAAAGAAGGTAGTTTACGATATCTTCGATTACTATGCCGATTCATATAATGCGCCGGGAATAGTAAAGAACTGCATCAGGAATATCGAGAACGGTTACATAAGCAAGGCCGACATGACCATTATATGCAGTGAAGAGAGAACGAAGCAGATAGAAGGCTCTGCCCCCAAGAAGCTCATCGTTGTGGAGAATTCTCCTGAAGATATTGAGGTCAGCGGTGACTTTGAACTCGCTCCCGGATCTGATCCGGCTAAGCCCAAAGTGGTATATGCGGGAATGCTAGTTTTCGACAGGTTCCTTAAAGAGACCGCGGAAGTCATGATGTCCAGAAATGATATCGAGTGGCACGTTGCAGGCTACGGCGTGTTAAGGCCTTATATTGAAGGTCTGGCGGCAGAGCGGGGAAACATTTTCTATTATGGTCCGCTTCCTTATGATGACATTCTCGCTCTCGAGAAGAAGTGCGACATCATGACCGCGTTGCAGAACCCTACAGTGCCCAATAACAGGTATTCCGCGCCCAATAAGTTCTACGAGTCCTTAATGCTCGGAAAGCCCCTTGTCATGGTCAGGAACGGTTCTATCTATAAAGAGATCGAAAAAAACGGGATCGGCGAGACCATTGATGCGTCTGACGGTAAGATCAAGGAAGAGATAACATCAGCTTTTGACAGGCTCCTTGAAAGGCGCGGGGAATGGACATCGATGGGTGAACGCGCAAGGCGGCTTTATGAGGATAAATATCCCTGGAGCAAATCTGCTGAGACTTTGCTGGACGGCTACCGTTCTTTAGTTTAATCTGGTGTGCTTTCCTGAAAGAACATATAGCCTCATGGCAAGGCGTATGCTGATGAATGCTGCGATCGAAAACATCTTTGCCGGGAAATAGCTGATGCCTTTTAAAAAATACTTTTCGTACTTTCTGTAATAAGCCTTTAATTCTTTGATCTTCGGGTGGCCGAAGAGCCTCTCGTCGCACATTTTGATAACGCAGTGGTTTACTGCCATCAGAATGTCCGACTTTGCGTAGACCGAGAGCTCCGGGTAATTCTTTTCGATGAAGGTGCAGCGCTGCTCGAACACTTCGATCATCTTGAAATTATTGTCATTGAAGGAACGGTGGATCATGCTGTCGTCCCTTAATGTGTAGAAATACCTTGATTCGCTGCCGATCGCCGCCGACTTCGCCTTGGATACAATGCGGTACATCGTAGCATCATCTTCGTAGTAATTGCTTCCTTGCGGGAATCTCACATCGTCAAAGAGATGCCTTTTGAACATCTTGCCCCAGACGGAAGACGACATGAGACGGGTCGTCAGAAGAGCGCGCATCGCTTCATTGCCGCCTGTGTAAATACCGGGCTCGTTCTTGCGGAAAGTGCATTTGGTGAGCTTTCCGCCTTCGTCGGTAGTCCAGGCGCAGCAGGACACATCTGCATCGTTCGAGGTGCAAAGATCGAGAAGATAGCTTACGTAATCGGGGTCAAGATAATCGTCGCCGTCCGCGAAAACGATATAATCTCCGGAAGCAATGTCCAATGCGGCATTTCTTGCATCGGCTACACCGCTGTTGGATTTGTGTATGACTCTTATACGGCTGTCTTTGGCAGCGTATCCGTCGCAGATCCTGCCCGAATCATCCGGAGAACCGTCATCAACCGTGATGATCTCAAGCTCTTTGTGAGTCTGAGACAAGACCGTCTCCATCAACCGAGGGAGATATTCACTGACGTTATAAACAGGAATGATGACGGATACGAGCATTTTTACATTATAGCATGGTAAAATTGTCTCATGTCAGAACATAAAGCTTTACGTCACTTTGCCGCCGTTGCGGCGAGAACATTTCATCTCTGGCCGCTTATTTCCAGGACGGGTATGTATAACTATGCGCGCCGAAAAAAGTATCCGGATACTATGGTCTTTCTGGATGTCGTTATTACCGAGTGCTGTTCTTTGAAGTGCCGTAACTGCTCAAATCTCATGCAGTACTATCATAAGCCCGAGAATCTTGACCCAGAGGAAGTGATCGCAAGCCTCAGGAGAATATTCAAGGCAGTCAGGGTCAAACAGCTCAAGATCCTTGGCGGTGAACCGTTTGTCAGTCAGAAGGTCCTCATGAGGATATTGGAATATTTAAGGGAAGAAGCACTTGACCGTATTGACGAGGTCGAGGTGATAACTAACGGGACGATAGTGCCTTCAGAAGAATGCATTCGTTCCATGAAAGAGACGCCAAAGCTTAAAGTGCTTTTCAGCAATTACGGTGAACTGTCCTCCAAGCTTGAAGAGTTCATGCAGATATGCAGGGACGAAGGCATAGATTGTGATGTTGCCGAGACAGATTACTGGTGGGACTTCGGCGGCGTAAATGAACGCGACGAGAAAGAGCGCAGGACGCAGCACAGATATGACGCGTGCTACTCCAGAAAACACTGCAATACATTGTTCAGAGGCAAGCTCTATGCCTGCCCGAGACAGGCACATGCGATACGCCTCGGAATATCTCCGGAAGTTGAAGGCGAATATGTGGATGTCCTAAACAGCGAGAATGAAGATCCCGCGAAGCTGCATGACGCGATCTACCGTCTGATCGACAGGAAAGAACGCATCACGATGTGCAAGGCCTGCGGCTGTGATTCGAACATCAAGATCGAAAGAGCTCTGCAGACGGAAAGGCCCCTCGATGTCAGCCATGGATCCTGAGATATCTGTTATCGTTCCGGCCTGTAATGCCGGATCTTATCTGTCTGACTGTCTGGACAGCATAGTATCTCAGACGTTTTGTTCCTGGGAATTGACAGTAATTGATGACGGCTCATCCGACGATACTGCAAAGATCGCAGAAGACTTTGCTGCAAAAGATGCCAGGATAAATGTCATCCGTCTTCCGAAGAGCGGGGTGTCAGCTGCAAGGAACAAAGGACTTGATGCTGCAAACGGCAGATACGTTGCCTTTGTCGATGCCGATGACAAGCTCGAACCGGACTTCCTGAAAGAACTTCATTCCTATGCGGAGCAAAGCGGTGCCGATATCACGCAGTGCTCATTTTTCAATGTGGACGAAAAGGGCGTAAAGACTCCTGATGAAGGCTCGGTTGATTCTGTCTACAGCACTTCAGATGAGATACTTCATGCTCATTTCAAAGGCCAGCAGGGCGATATCCGATTGAGCGTCTGGGCAAAGCTTTTCAGACGTGAAGCATTCTCGGAAATCCGTTTCGACACTGGATTAAGGGTTTATGAAGATGCATATTACGTATATCATTGCTGCAGGAAGGCAAAGTCTGTATTTAGTTTCAAGACCCCGCTTTATCAGTACATTAAGCGTAAGAGCTCTGTCACTCATTCTGCGCTTCCCGGCATATGGCCTGATTATTTTACGATGTATGAAAGGCAGAAATCTGAGTGCCGGAATGACCGCGCTATCTTAAAGAACATAGACAGGCGTGAAGCAGAAACCGGACTTTGGCTTATGCGGGTCATGCTCCGCGAAGGAAAAGACGGGGAAGTATGGAACTTAAGGAAAAAGACGCTGGGCGTTACCATGTCCGTCATATGGTCTTCCGCGCCTTTCGGAATGAAGCTTAAGCTTATCGGAGTGACAGTCATGCCGCACATATATTTTGCGATGCTGAGGAAAAGGGCAAGAACTGAAAATGAGAAAGTATGACAGAAACGCCGTTTTTAATATAGCCGTAAAGGCGGTGCTTTTCACAGCCTTCTATGCCGGAGGCTTTTTCCTGGCGCGACTTGCATTACCGGCACCGGTGTCGCTGCTCGCAGCACTTGTCCCTGCTGTTCTGATCGTTGGCCTTTTCTCGTTTTTGCTCAGATACACGAAGTTCTACTATGGATACTATTCGTTTGTCTCGGCTTTCCTGTTCAAGGAGAAGAAGGGCGAGGTGTATTGCCCGTGCTGCAACAAGTATTTTAAGCAGTTCCGTGATGAGCGCTTTTACGCGGATGAGAAGCGCTTTAACCCCGCGACTTTCTCCGGATCGAGACAGGATGTTATCTGCGATTTCTGCCGTTCCGCTCCGCGCCAAAGGATAATCGCAGCGTGGGCAGATAAGAGAGTTGAACAGCTTAAAGGCTCAAAGATACTGTATTTTGCTCCTGAACTGTCAATGATGCTCTGGTTCAGACGCAAGGGCATCCGTGTCAGGACAGCAGATCTTTTCGAGAAAAGGGCAGACTTAAAGCTGGATATCACGGCTTTGGATCTTCCTTCGGAATCGGAGGATGTCATCTTCTGCAACCACGTTTTAGAGCACGTTTCCGATCATCTTAAGGCACTGGCGGAATTCCGCCGCGTTCTTAAGAAGGGCGGAATGCTCATAATCAGTTTTCCGATCGATGAATCTTCAGATCAGATGCGCGAGGATAAGAATGCCACGGAAGAAGACAGATTAAGGCTTTTCGGCCAGCATGACCACTTCCGTATGTTCGGAAACGACAGCGAAAAGATGCTCGAGAACGCAGGCTTTGAAGTCAGTCTGATCGATATTTCAGGTATGCCTGACGATATCGTTCCCGTAAACGGACCTTCTGACTACGATACCAACAAGGTGTTCTGCTGTATCAAAAAGTGAGGCATGATATAATCGGTTTGTCCGGTAAACATACGGAAAACTGCTTTAAGGAACAGATATGGGACTGATAGATAAAGCCGGAAAGAAAGTACTGCTCAAACTGCCTGATCTTAAGCTTATCAGTCTGGCAAGAGAGAGCATGCCTTATATCAGCGTTCAGACTGACGGCCTTTCATTTTTCTTCTCGAATACCGATCAGGCGATCCTCAATTACATTGTCGAGAACAAGAAGATCTGGGCAAAGGAAGAAATGGATTTCGTGCTCGGCTATTACGCAAGCATACAAGCACGTCCGTCAGCAGTTATAGATATCGGCGCAAACGTCGGAACATCAGTCGTTTATTTCAGGGACAAGCTTGGTGAGGAAAGCGGTTTTTATGCTGTAGAGCCTGTTACCGGGAACTTTAACCTTCTTAATGCCAACTGCGCGGTCAACGGATTTAATGATATAAGGACTTTCAGAGCCGGAATATCAGAAGCGGCGGGCGAAGCAAAAATGGACATAAACCCCAGTAACATGGGCAACTGCAAGATAGCAGGTACTGACAGCGACAGGCTCGTCCAGAACGAAAATGACGAGACATTCGTCGGTGAATCCGTAAAGCTTATTACGCTTGATTCGTTTGTCGCTGAGAACGGTATATCCCTTGATCACAAGGCGCTTTTCTGGATCGACGTCGAAGGCCATGAACCCGAAGTCTTCAAAGGCGGCATGAATACGTTCAGGAATTCTGATGCCGTGGTCTTCACGGAGTTCAACCCGAGGCTTTACAAGCACAACGGAAGATACGAAGGATTTCTTAATGACATAAAAGCGTGCTTTGGCAGGTTTATCTGCTATGAGCAGTATGAATCCGGAAAATATGATTTCAGGGATATCGGTGAGATCAGCATGGTTGCTGAAGAGAATGGAATGAACCAGTGCAATCTTCTTCTGGTCAAGTAAAGGACCTGCGTAAGATGGGCGGTAATTCAAAGAGGATCCTTTCCAATTCGATATGGGTGATAGTCCAGCATGTCTATTCGATGCTGACTTCACTTACGATCGTCGCGCTCATCGCAAGGCATCTGGGCCCGTCCGACTATGGCCTGATAAACTATTGTGCCTCTTTGATCTCCATGTTTACGACATTAGCGGGTTTGGGACTCGATAATCTCATCGTATCCGAGATAATCAGAAATCCCGGGAAGGAGGGAGGATACCTCGGCAGTGCCCTGGTAATGAGGCTTATTGCTTCTGTCGTGTCTTATCCTGTCATCCTTGCGCTGATCGCCTGTATGAATCCCGGAAACCGCACTCTGTTTATCGTTGCTGCCCTTCAGTCGCTCGGCATGATCTTCCAGACCTATGAAGTGCTGGTCTTCTGGTTCCGCATAAAGCTCAAGATGAGGTACATCTCCATAGCTTTGGTATGTGCGATAACCGTAAATACCATCTTCAGGATAGTGCTGTTGCTGGTTAAAGCGACAGTAGAGTGGTTCGCTTTTTCGATCAGCCTGCAGGCGCTTGCCGCAGGGATAATAATCACCGCCGTATTCATTAAGAAAACCGATGTCAGGCTTAAAGCGAGCTTCGCGGATGCCAAGGCGCTGCTCAAGATCAGCTATAACTGTATCATTTCGAGCATGGCAATAATTATTTACATGGAAGTGGATAAGATCATCCTTGAGAAGATGAGCGGTTCTGCCAATGTCGGCATCTATTCCGCGGCTGTTGTGCTTGCGACTTGCTGGCAGTTCATTCCGATTACCCTTGTTGATTCCTCAAGACCGGTTGTCCTTGAGAAGAGAAAGACCTCGCACGGGGATTACATAAAGCAGTTCAAGCTTGTCATGGCAGGCGTTAACCTTATGGCATTCGTGTTCTCGCTCCTGATGTCGTGTCTTGGTTGGATATTCATATTTTTCATGTACGGGAGTAACTATCTCGGGGCATTTATACCGCTGATAATCCTCTCCTGGTCATCTTTTGTGGGCATTTCGGGCTATACAAGAACGATCTGGATAACGGGCGAGGGCTTCTACAAGTACGAGAAAAGCTATGCCGTTACGGCCATGTTTCTGAATATAGCCCTGGATATAGTGCTGATCTGGCAATTCGGGGTCATCGGAGCTGCTGTCGCGACGCTCATCACGTATGTCTATGAAGTGCTTATAGTTCCGCTGTTTTTCAGGGAGACGCGCGTTTTCACCAAAATGTATTTCCAGTCTTTTGCCATGATCCCGGAATTCATCTCGCAATCGGTGAAAATGGTGCGCGGAAGATTAAGGCGGAACGGTTGACCGGAGTTAACACTCAAACCATTTTTACAGTTGCAACGGTTCTCCATAATGTTTATAATACTTTGAATTATTTTATGCGCGTTTTTCGCGCTTGTGATAATGGAGGAGGTTCATCGTGGCTAAAGGTAAAGTTACTTTTAACGAGAATCTGTGCAAGGGCTGCGGACTTTGCGTCGCTGCATGCCCCAAGAAAATCCTCGAACTGGACAAGACAAGGCTTAACGCAAAGGGTTATCACCCGGCTACATGCGTCAATCCGGAAGAGTGCATCGGCTGCACCTTCTGCGCTACGCAGTGCCCGGATGTCGTAATCACCGTTGAGCGTGATTAAGTTTCGGAGGGAATCTATGGCACAGAAAAGAGTTTTAATGAAGGGCAATGAAGTCATTGCCGAGGCAGCCTTAAGAGCCGGCTGCCGTAACTATTTCGGTTATCCTATTACCCCTCAGACCGAAGTCATGCACTACATGGCTAAGAAGATGGTCGAGGCCGGTGGTAACTTCGTTCAGGCCGAGTCAGAGGTCGCAGCCATTAACATGGTCTACGGTGCTGCTGCTGCAGGCTTCAGAGTTATGACATCTTCTTCATCTCCGGGAATCTCCCTCAAGCAGGAAGGCATTTCCTACATTGCAGGCGCTGAGCTTCCCGCAGTCGTAGTAAATATCGTAAGAGCCGGCCCGGGCTTGGGCGGCATCCAGCCTGCACAGGGCGACTATTTCCAGGCTACAAAGGGCGGCGGACACGGTGACTACAGGAACATCGTCATCGCACCTGCTTCCGTTCAGGAGCTTTATGAGCTCGTAGTCGAAGCTTTCAACCTCGCTGACAAGTACAGAATGACATGCATGATCATGGGTGACGGTACTCTTGGTCAGATGATGGAGCCTGTTGCTTTCCGTGACGAGGAGCCCATCGTTAAGGTTGAGAAGCCCTGGGCTGCATGCGGCAGAAAGGGTGACTCCTTCCACCACACAGTTACTTCCATCTACATCGATCCGGATGTTCTCGAGAAGAAGAACCTCGAGCTTCAGGAGAAGTACAAGATCGTTGAAGCTAACGAAGTGCGTTACGAGGCTATCAACATGGAAGATGCTGAGGTCGTTATCACGGCATTCTCCACATGCTCACGTATCTCCCGCAACGTCATCCGCCAGGCTGCAGAGCTTGGCATCAAGGTAGGTATGATCAGACCTATCACGCTCTGGCCTTTCCCTTACAAGGCGATCGCCGAAGCAGCTGACATGCCCAGCGTAAAGGCATTCCTCGACGTAGAGCTCAACGCAGGTCAGATGATCGAAGATGTTAAGCTCGGCGTTAACGGCAAGAAGCCTGTTTACTTCCATGGCAGGCTCGGAGGCAACCTCCCGATGCAGAAGGAGATCCTCGACAAGATCGTTGCCATCCACGAGGGAAAAATGACAGAAGGAGGTAATTTCTGATGGCTGTAGTTTTCGAACCCACAAAAGGCCTTACAGATAAGCCTTTCCACTATTGCCCCGGCTGCTGCCACGGCATCATCCACAGACTTGTTGCTGAGACACTTGTCGAGCAGGATGCACTTGAGACAGCAGTAGGCGTTGCATCCGTCGGATGCACATACAACTCTTACGAATACATCGCTTGCGACATGGTCCAGGCTGCTCACGGAAGAGCACCTGCCGTTGCAACAGGTATCAAGAGGAACCTGAAGGACAGCTTCGTCTTCACATATCAGGGAGACGGCGACCTCGCTTCCATCGGTACAGCTGAGATCGTCCACGCTGCTGCAAGAGGAGAGAAGATCACCGTAATCTTCGTTAACAACGCTGTTTACGGAATGACTTCCGGTCAGATGGCACCTACTACACTCGTAGGCCAAGTCACGACAACATCTCCCTGGGGCCGTAATCCTGAGACACAGGGTTATCCTATCAATGTTTCCGAGTTCCTTTCAAAGCTCCCGGGCGCTGCATATGTTGAGCGTGTTGCGGTAACTGATTTCAAGAACATCCAGAACGCAAAGAGAGCTCTCAAGAAGGCTTTCGACGTTCAGAAGAACAACCTCGGATTCTCTCTCGTTGAGATCCTTTCCACATGCCCTACAAACTGGGGTAAGGAGCCTCTGGCTGCTATGGAATGGCTCAAGGAGAACATGATGACCCAGTATCCTCTCGGATGCTACAAGGGTGAGGACCTCAAGTTCGATGAGAACGGCAAGTATGTTTCAGGTGCAACACCTGCTACTGCAAACAACTGCGTTAACGTTGGGGAGGTGAAGAAATGATTGATTTCTCTGTAATTTTTGCCGGTTTCGGCGGTCAGGGAATCCTCTCCGCAGGCAAGATGGCAGCAGAAGCTGCTCTTTATGAAGGCAAGGAAGTCTCATGGTTCCCTTCATACGGACCTGAAATGCGTGGCGGTACCGCTAACTGCTCCGTCGTTATCTCCGACGAGGCTATCGGTTCACCCGTAGTCAACGATGCAGACGTTGTTATCTGCCTCAACCAGCCTTCCATGGAGAAGTTCGAGAAACAGCTCAAGTCAGGAGCTCTCATGATCCTCGATTCTTCCCTCATCAAGACAAGACCTGAAAGAACAGACATCAAGGTAATCGCTATGCCTGCTTCCGATATCGCTTCAGAGCTCGGCAAGATGATGTTTGCTCCTATCACGATGATGGGCTGCATGGCAACCGCAACAGGATGCTTCACAAGAGACTCTTTCGAGAAGTCCCTTTACGAGATCCTTCCTGAGAGAAAGCACGGTCTTATTCCTACGAATATGGCAGCTTTCGACAAGGGCGCAGCATACGCTCAGTAATCGACTGTTATAACAGTACACCAAGGGCTTTCCCGGTTGCGGGGAGGCCCTTTTTATATGCTTATGAACGCACATTTTGGGTAAATCGATCTGTTATAAATGTCTGGCAGCACGGCAATTACGGCTGAAAATGGCATATAACGCATTTTAAGCCGAAAAGCAAAGGCTGTTGCGGTGAGGATTACCGCTGGAAATCGCCTTATATGCTGTTTTAGCCGTAATAGAAATCCGGAACCCGCGAATATTTCGGCTGAATAAGGATATAAGCATGTTTAAAGCCGAAAAATCCATGATCTTTGAGTTGAAGATTACGGCTGAAATCGTCTTTTAAGCTGTTTTAGCCGTAATTGAAACCATGCACCCGCAAATATTTCGGCTAAATAAGGCCGTAAGCATGTTTTAAGCCTAAATCGGTGATTTTAAACACCTATAAGATTCGAAAAACCGAGTTTTTATAAGTACAGGCCACGATAAACAGGTGTTATACAGTGTGCAAACCCTTTATCTGCAAGGCTTTGCTGGCATTTCGAAAAAAGTTTGCGATAAACACCATAAAACAGTTGACAACAGTTATAAACTGTTATACACTGTTTGCGGATGGAAGGGAGAAACCGGTAACCCGGTCATCCGGAATAAAAGGACCGGCAAGCAGGCGACGGGAATAAGCGCAGGCAGCCGGAGAGATTGGTTAAAGGAAAGAAGAAGGTTAAGAGTATGTGGACAAGAAAGCAATTAAAGGAAAATGCTAAAAAGATCCTTTCTAAGAATTACTGGAAGGCATTCCTGGTTACGTTGGTGCTTATCACGATAACAGGTGCGGGATCCGGAGCGTTCAGCGGAGCGAGCAACGGTGTTTCAAGCTTCTCCAATTCGATGTACAAGTCGAGACACGACAGTGATACGAAGATCGTGCTGGATAAAGACAGCGACAACAAGGATCAGGATAAAGACAAGAACAAGGACAGCAAGGACGTAGACCTCAATATCATTGCCGGCGACAACAAAAAGTTCAGCATTAAGATCGATAACGGCAAGGTATTCATTAATGATAAAGAGATCAACGGCGAGCAAAGTGAGATCAAGTTCAATGTCAACGGCAAGACCTTCGTTTATAACAGCAAGGACGGAAGCGTTGAGTTTGACGGAAACAAGTTCAATATCGGTGATACAAGCGGAAGCATTTCTTACGATGGCGGAAAGCTTGTGATCAAGGATGAAGACAATAATACCGTATTCAGCGGCGACTTAAATGACGGCAAAAAAGCTGTCGGCGTTGCACTCGGAATCTTCGCGTTAATATTCGCTGTATTGATGTTCTTCATCTGCATCATCGGAACACTTCTTGATATATTCGTTATAAATCCTGTAAAGGTAGGCGGATACAACTTCTTTAACAGACAGCGTGAAGGCACATCAAGATTCACGAACATCTTCGGCGGTTTCGCACGCGGCCACTACAAGGCTTCTATCCGCAACATGTTCCTCAAGGATCTGTATGAGTTCCTGTGGTCAATGCTCTTCATTATCCCGGGCATCATCAAGAGCTATTCTTACTGGATGGTTCCTTACATCACAGCAGCAAATCCGAACCTCTCCGCAAGCAGAGTTTTCGAGATCAGCAAGAAGACAATGAACGGCGAAAAGTGGAGAACTTTCGTACTTCAGCTCTCCTTCATCGGATGGGAACTCCTTGCAATCCTTACATTCGGTATCGGAGCTTACTTCCTCGCTCCTTATCAGGAGACAACATATGCTGAGCTCTATGCAGTTCTCAGACAGAAGGCAATAGCAAACGGAATCGCTACTGAAGAAGAACTTGCGATTGCAGCATAAATCAAGTTAACAACGGCCGTCGTGGGATATAATGGAAAAAGGGACCCACGGCGGTCCGCTGTATTTAAGAAACAAATGCCGTGAAAGGAGACGCGATGCACATAATCATCAACAATTCGTCGATGGTACCGATTTATGAGCAGATCGTCGATCAGATCAAAGCAGCTATAGTCGTCGGGGATATCAAGCCCGGCGACTTGCTTCCGTCTGTAAGACAGCAGTCGAAGGACCTGAGGATCAGCGCCCTTACGGCAAAGAAAGCATATGACGCTCTTGAGGAAGAGGGATTTGTCACTACGGTCCACGGCAAGGGAACTTTCGTGTCGGAGACCAATAAGGACAGGATTTATGAAGAACAGGTGCGCGATGTCGAAAAGGATATGGCCAAGGCTGTTTTGAAGGCCAGGCAGTCCGGTATCAAGGATGACGACATCAGGAGCATTTTCGATATGATCATGGAGGATAAGTAGGAATGGCACTGCTTTGTATGGAGCATGCCTCGGTGAGGTATGACCGGTTCAGTCTGGATGTCTCCCTCACTGTCGAAGAGGGTATGATAACAGGACTTATCGGACGCAACGGTTCCGGTAAGACAACGACTTTTAAAACGATCGTCGATGTCGTGAGGTCCGGCGGAAAGATAGAGATATTCGGCAAAGACGCAAGAAGACTGACTGAAGACGAGCGTTCACAGATAGCGATCTCATATACTGACATCTTTTTCAACGGCGAATATACCGTGCCTGCCATCAGGCGCGTATTGAGATCGGCTTATAAGAATTTCAATGAGGCAGAGTACGACAGGATGATGAAGAGGTTTGATATCCCCCAAAGAGGTAAGATAAGGAACCTTTCGACCGGTGAGCTCGCAAAGCTCAGGTTTATCTCGGCAATGACACACGACGCAAAGTTCGTGATACTTGACGAACCGACTTCGGGACTTGATGTTGTCGCAAGAGACGGCATCCTGGATGAGATAAGAAGCTACATGGAAAACCATGAAGATGCCGCGATCCTTGTGAGCTCTAACATTACGCAGGACTTAGAGGGTCTTGCGGACGACGTTTATATGATCGATGAAGGCAGGATCGTCCTTCATGAGAATACCGATACGATAACTGATGATTTCGGTCTTGTGAAATGTACGGAAGAACAGTTCGAAAAGCTTGATAAAGAATATGTCAGAGGTTCGAAAAAGGCTCCTTACGGCAGAGATGTTCTGGTATCGCAGAAGCGTTACTATCTCGAGAACTATCCTGCCCTTGCGGTCGAGGACGGCAAGCTTGATCACTGCCTGATAGTGCTTGCAGGCAAAGAGGAGGAGAAGACATGAAAGGATTTATGACTTACTTTTTCGAGCAGCACAAAAGGCTCGTACTCGGATACTCCGTAGTTCTTCTGGTAGCCATGATCTTCGCGGTCAGCTTAAAGACGACAACGGTTCCTGTGGCAGTTACGATACTGTATATAAGCATATTTGCTTCGCTTGCGACGGTCGCATCGCTCAATTCCGACAGGGAGATCGATCAGCTCTTATCGCTCCCGGGCGGAAGAAGGGGCCTCGTCAGAGCGCAGTATCTCAATGCTGTTTTCGCGATCGGATCCTCGATCCTGGCCGCAACTATAGTTACTGCCCTGACATATGTGTTTACGGGCGGAAAGGCGCATCTGCCTTCGTTCCTGGTAGTCAGCTATGTGATCTCCGTGGCGATGACGGTGGTTGCCATCATGCAGCCTTTGTCGATGGTATTCGGCAAAAAGGGTCTTCTGATCGGATTTGCGGCTCTGATGTTCATCGGATTCCAGACGGCTGTCAGATTCCTTCTGACTAACGGCGGCATCTTTATTTTCAAGCTCCTTAAGGATTATCTCGTGGGACATGAGATACAGGGGATCTCGGTCGTCATAAGCGAAAACATGAACATGCCGGATCTGTTCAGTGTGCCTTCGGTGCTTATAACCGCGGGTACGGCGATAACGCTGTTCGTGTCGTCTTACATAATATCGAGGCTGGTGTTCTCGCGGAAAAACTTCCGGGTGAACAAATTGTAAAATTGCACAAAACGCGGGAATTGTTTCCGCGTTTTTTTGTGTTTTCGGTTGGTAAATTCCATAAATTAGTTTATAATAAAGAAGCGTTGACATTTTGACGCGCTATTCGGTTTGCCCGGTTTTGCCGTTGGCGGCCGGACTACATCCGCAAGGGAGGCATAAAGCACACATATGGATGCTGCTTATTTGTTCAACAAGGGTGAGAACTACATGAGCTATAAATTCCTCGGTGCCCATCCGTACGAGGATGAGAACGGCAAGGGATTTATATTCAGAGTTTGGGCCCCGCACGCAAGAATGGTCAGCGTAATGGGCGATTTCAATGACTGGAATCCGAATGAATGCCAAATGTTCATGCTCGGAAAGACCGGCATCTGGGAGCAGAAAGTTCCCGGTGCACAGCAATGGGACCGTTATAAATACAGGGTCGTAGGTGCCGATAACCGCATCTACGAGAAGGGCGATCCGTTTGCAAGGCATTTCGAGACCAGACCTAACAATGCTTCGATCATATACGATCCTGATGATTACATCTGGAACGATGACGAGTTCTGCAGGAAACGTACTGATGCGCTTGCTCCGAAGCCTATCAACATCTATGAGATCCACCTTGGTTCATGGCGCCGTCATCCTGACGGAAACTTCTTCTCATACAGAGAGCTTGCCATCGACCTTTCCGATTACTGCAAGAAAATGAATTACACCCACGTCGAGCTGATGCCGATATTGGAGCACCCGCTCGACGATTCATGGGGTTATCAGGTAACAGGCTACTATGCGGTCACTTCGAGATTCGGTACGCCCGCCGACTTTAAGTTCATGGTCGACGTGCTCCACCAGAACGGTATCTCTGTCATCTTGGACTGGGTTCCGGCGCACTTCCCGAAAAACCTCGAAGGCCTTGTAAGATTTGACGGAACACCCTGCTACGAGTACGCGGATCCGAGGATCGGCGAACACCGTGAATGGGGCACTTACGTTTTCGATTATTCCAAGAACGAGGTTCTCTCGTTCCTTATCTCCAACGCGGTATTCTGGATCGACGAGTTCCACCTTGACGGTATCCGTGTGGACGCAGTATCTTCAATGCTCTACCGTGATTACGGACGTACCCAGTACATCCCGAACAAGTACGGCGGCAACGAGAACCTCGAGGCTATCGAATTCTTCAAGAAGCTCAATTCCACGATCCGCAGGAACTATCCTTATGCAATGCTCATAGCCGAGGAATCCACGGCATGGCCTAAGGTCTCGCATCCCGTTGAGGAAGGCGGCTTAGGCTTCACGCATAAGTGGAACATGGGCTGGATGCATGACACTTTGGATTATTTCTCGACTGATTCCTATGCGAGAGGATGGCATCACGACGAGTTCTGCTTCTCGATGATGTACGCTTTCGCAGAGAACTATATCCTGAGCCTTTCGCACGATGAAGTCGTTCACGGCAAGCATTCCCTGATCGACAAGATGCCGGGCGATATCTGGAGAAAGTTCGCATCACTTAGGTCCATGATGCTCTATCAGATCAGCCATCCGGGCGCAAAGCTCAACTTCATGGGCGCCGAGTTCGGTCAGTTCATCGAGTGGCGTTTCTATGAGCAGCTCGAGTGGTTCCTGCTCGACTATGAGTCACACAGGCTCCTGCAGAACTTCAATTCGGAGCTCAACAAGTTCTATATCGAGCATCCGCAGCTCTGGATCGACGATCATACATGGGCAGGCTTTGAGTGGATCGCTGCTGACGATACTAAGAACAACGTTTTCGTCTACAAGAGATCTTCTCCGAATCCCAAGGAGAACGACATCTATGTCGCTCTCAACATGGTTCCGCAGCCTCTTGAAGAGTATGACATCCCGGTCTATGAACTCGGCACATACCGTCTCGTTTTCAATACGGACGACATGAGCCACGGCGGATCGGGCTATCCCACAGGAACCGATGCGATGGGCTGTGTTGAGGCGATCGACGAGCCGATGAACGGCAAGCCGTATCACATCACGATCAATCTGCCGCCTCTTGCCGGTATCTACTTCATGAAGGTGAAGGATCCCAAGCCGAAGAGGGCAGCTAAGAAGAAGGCAGAGAAGAAGCCCACCGCGAAAAAGGCTCCCGCAAAGAAGCCTGCTGCAAAGAAAGAGGCAGTGAAAAAGCCCTCCGCAGCGAAGAAACCCGCGGCAAAGAAGCCCGCTGCAAAAACTGCGGCAAAGAAACCCGCCAAGGCAGCTGCAAAGTCCGCCAAGGCAACCGAAAAAGCAAAAAAGTAAACGTAAATAAACCGGAGGTAAAATCATTATGGCTAAGACTGAAGTCGTTGCGATGATACTCGCAGGCGGACAGGGAAGCAGACTCGGCGTCCTCACAAAGAAGATCGCTAAGCCGGCAGTACCTTTCGGAAGCCGTTACAGGATCATCGATTTCCCGCTGTCAAACTGCGTTAACTCAGGGTTTGAGATCGTCGGCGTTCTCACACAGTATCAGCCGCTCGCTCTCAATACTTATGTCGGAAACGGACATCCTTGGGACCTCGACCGTAATAACGCCGGCGCGTATATCCTTCCGCCTTATCAGACGGCAGGCGGTTCTTCCTGGTACAAGGGAACTGCAAACGCAATCTATCAGAACATGAGCTTTATCGACGACAACAACCCGAAATATCTCGTTGTTCTCTCCGGTGACCACATCTACAAGATGGATTACGCTGCAATGCTCAAGGCGCATATCGACAAGGGCGCAGACGCTACCATCGCGGTTTATGAGGTACCGTGGGAAGAGGCTCCGAGATTCGGAATCCTCAATACCAAGGAAGACGATGTAATTGAGGAATTCGACGAAAAGCCCGCCAAGCCGAAGAGCAATCTTGCATCGATGGGTGTCTATATTTTCACCTGGGATGTCTTAAGACAGGCGCTTATCGACGACGAGGCAGACCCGAATTCCAGCAATGACTTCGGTAAGAATATCGTTCCTAATCTCCTTGCACAGGGCAGAAAGCTCTGCGCATACAGATTCTCCGGTTACTGGAAGGACGTAGGAACGATTAGCTCCCTTTGGGAGACCAATATGGATATCTTGGACAAGCCTGAAGAGATCAACCTCGTAGACAGATCCTGGAAGATCTTTTCCAGGAACCCTGTCAAGCCTTCACACTTCATCGGAAGCGGCGCGAAGGTCAAGAATTCCGCTCTGACAGACGGTTGCCGTATCTTCGGCGATGTTGAGCATTCAGTTCTTTCCGAATCCGTAATCGTTGAAAAGGGCGCCATCGTCAAGGACTGTGTCCTGATGCCGGGTGTAGTAGTCAAGGAAGGCGCGCACATCGAGCGCTGCATCGTTGATTTTGGTACGATCATCGGTAAGGACGTCAACGCCGGAAGCCATGTTGAAGGCGAGGGTGCTTACACAAATAAGAAGCTCTGCTCAGAAGGCATCTGCGTTTTCGAGCGCGGCCTGAAGATCAAGGATGGCGCGGTCATCCCGGGCAACAGCATGGTGGATACGGACGTACAGGCTTCTGATGAAGACAACGTCATCGAATCCACCTTCAGGGTATGAGATCGGGAAAAGGAGATTGATTTATGTTTAACAATGCAATGGGCTTGATCTTAGCCGACAACAAAAAGATTTCATTGGGCGAGCTCTCCAATCCTCGTGCTCTTTCTGCTATGCCTTTCGGCGGCAGATACAGGATCATCGACTTCATGCTCTCGAACATGGTTAATTCCGGCGTAAAGAACATCGGACTTCTGACCTATAACAAGTACAAGTCGCTGATGGACCACACCGGAACAGGCGGAGCATGGTCATTAGACCGTAAGAACGACGGTCTTCACATTCTGCCTCCTTATGTAAACTCCGAGGCAACGGGAATCAATTCCGACGAAGAGCTTACTGGCATCATGGACTTCCTCAGGCAGTCGAAAACGACATACATCATCGTCACCGGATGCAACATCATCCTCAACACGACGTTCGATGCTTTTATCAAGTCTCATGAGGAAGCAGGTGCTGACATTTCCGTTATGTACAACCGTGACGGCACGAAGTTCGGCAGCCCTTCATATATCCTTGACATCGATGAGGACGGATTCGTAAGAGACATGCTCTACAATCCCCCGAAGGCTGCTTCGACAAAGTCTTCGCTCGGCATCCTGTGCCTCAGAAGAGACCTCCTGATCGATATTCTTGCGCGCCAGATGGCACACGGTCAGCAGCATTTCGGAATCCATTCCATCGTTAAGATGTTTGATGAACTCAAGGTTCACGGATTTGAGTATTCCGGAGTCGCTCTGAGGATCAACAGCGTTCAGACATACTTCAACGCTTCGATGTCTCTCATTCAGGATTCCGTCAGGAACAACCTTTTCTGGAGCGGTGATCCGATCTACACAAAGGTCAAGGACGAGGCTCCTACGCTGTATTTCGACAACGCCGATATGAGCAATTCGATCGTATCCGACGGCTGCAGGATCTACGGCAAGGTTGAGGAATCCGTACTCTTCAGAAGCGTTACCATCGCAAAGAACACGACGGTCAAGAACTGCGTTATCATGCAGGACTCACACATTTCCGAGAACTGCCATCTTGAGAACGTAATCCTTGACAAGAACGCCTTCGTCAGGCCGGGCGTGCGCCTCGTCGGTCACCCCGATTACCCCATCGTCATAGGAAAGGGAGCAGGTATCTGATATGGAAAAAACGATCAAAGTTTTACTCGCTTCATCCGAGTGCAGTCCGTTTGTCAAAGTCGGTGGTCTGGCTGACGTTGTCGGCAGCCTTCCCGTCGAGCTTAATAAGCAGGGAGTAGATGCAAGAGTCATCATCCCGTTGTACAAGAAGATCAAGGTCAAGTATAATGACAGGCTTCAGTTCCTCGGCTGGAAAATGGTCCATATGGGATGGCGTTCCCTTTATGCAGGACTGTTCTCTATGGAAATGAACGGAGTCACGTTCTATTTCGTTGACAACGAGTATTATTTCAACTTTGACCAGATCTATGTAGATTATGTTTTCGATATCGAGCGTTACTGCTTCTATCAGCGCGCAGTCTTAGACTTCATGGGCGACTTCATGAACTTCGAGCCGAACGTTCTGCACTGCAACGACTGGCAGACCGGCATGATGCCCATGCTGCTCGACTGCCACTTCAAGAAGCACGGATATCACAACGACGTACAGACTGTTTACACGATCCACAACCTGAAGTATCAGGGCGTTCATTCTACTGACGTCGTAAGAGAGATGCTCGATCTTCCCGATGATTACTTAAGAGACGATTTCTGCATCAAGGATAAGGCCATCAACTTCATGAAGGCCGGTATCGTTTTCTCCAATTCCGTAACGACTGTATCTCCTACTTATGCGTATGAGATCATGACCGATTACTACGGTGAAGGACTGAACGGCACACTGCAGAAATATGCTTACAAGGTCTCCGGTATCTTAAACGGAATCAACGAGCAGGAGTACGATCCAAAGACAGACGACAAGATCCCGATGAAGTATTCCGTCAAGGATTATGAGAAGGGTAAGGCTGCCTGCAAGAAGTCACTGCAGGAGCAGCTTGGATTAGATGTCAATCCGGGCGCGCCTCTGTGTGCCATGATCTCCCGTCTCGTCGACCAGAAGGGTCTTGACCTTCTGCTTTACGTTCTTGAGGAAATGCTCTTCGACGGAATGCAGATCGTTATCCTCGGAACGGGCGATCCCTACTATGAGAGAGCTCTTACCGACATCGCGAACCGCAATCACGGCAAGATGTGCGCATGCATCGATTTCGACAGCGGTCTTGCACATACGATCTATGCCGGTGCGGACATCTTCCTGATGCCGAGCCTTTTCGAACCTTGCGGCCTCTCACAGCTCGTCTCGATGGCTTACGGTACAGTTCCGGTAGTTCGTGAGACAGGCGGCCTCAAGGACACCGTAACGCCTTACAACGAATATACGGGCGAAGGCAACGGCTTCTCGTTCGCCAACATCAACGCACACGAGTTCCTGTTCGTAACCAAGTATGCGGCTGACCTTTACCGTCATCACAAGGATACCTGGAGCAAGCTCATCGAGACAGGCATGAAGGGCGATTACTCATGGAAAAAGAGTGCTGGCGAGTACGCAGGCCTCTATTCACTGATCACAGGAATCCCTATGCCGAAGGAAGAAGAGCCCGCTCCCAAGAAGGAGCCCAAGCCTGAAAAGAAGGCTGCTCCCAAGGCGGAAAAACCTGCGGAGAAGAAGGCTCCTGCCAAGAAGCCCGCAGCAAAGAAACCTGCTTCAAAGAAGCCGGCTGCGAAAAAGTCTGAAGCTCCGAAAAAAGCTAAACCCGAGGAGAAGAAAGATTGATGGAGTCTTCCGGGACAGACAATCTGAATAACAATTCACAGGCGCGGTGCATTCATGCATCGCGCCTTCCTGAGTACAGGACGCCTTTCGGGGCGAGGCCCGTGTCTTCATATACAGAACTGTTTTTCGACTGCTATAAGGACGCTGCGGCCGTTACGCTGTGCTACACATACGGACTGTATTCGTTCTCTTATCACGAGGAGCCGATGTACCGTGTCGCAGGGTCTTCAAGGTATCACGTCAATCTCATGATGCCCCACGAGCCGTCGATCCTGTTCTACTGGTTCAGGTTCAAGATCGCAGGTGACAGTCCGGATCTTCCTGAATGGCTCGCGTGGAAAAGTCCTGAAGACTCAAACGATCCTGCTCCCGAGCTCACGCTCTACTACGGCGCTGCGGCTGATACCGCAAACGGCGAAGGTACGATCTATCATGAACCGCCGCGTGTTGGAGCTGACGAGGACAAGTATCCGTATGCTTTCCAGATAACCGTTTACAACAGGGATTTCAAAACACCCGATTATATGAAGGGCGCGAATATCTACCAGATCTTCCCGGACAGATTTGCAAGAGACACGGGCTTTTCGGTTGAGGCAATGAAGAATGCCAACCCGCGTCCCGAGCGTGTCTATCACGAGGACTGGAACGAGGATGTCGATATCTACGGCAAGCCCGAGACCGGTTATCTTGCATGTGATTTCTACGGAGGATCCTTAAGAGGCATCAGGGAGAAGCTGCCTTACCTTAAGGAACTCGGGATCAATATTCTTTACATGAATCCTATTTTCGAGGCCAGGTCATCACACCGCTACGATACCGCAAACTACCTTAATGTTGATCCGATGCTCGGAGGCGTGGCGGCATTTAACGAGCTTTCTCGCGAGGCTGAGGCGGCGGGGATCAAGATAATCCTTGACGGCGTTTTCAGCCATACGGGAGCCGACTCGATATATTTCGACAAGTTCGGCCGATACGGCAGCGAAGGCGCTTATGAGGCCTACAGAGACGGCACAGAGAGCCGCTACCGCTCGTGGTATAACTTTTACCGCGGAGAGGACGGAGCTATCAATTACGATTCGTGGTGGGGCTTTCCGGATCTCCCCAACGTCAACGAAAATGATCTTTCCTACAGGAATTTCGTTTTCGGTGATAACGGAGTAGTCGACACATGGACCTCAAGAGGCGCTGACGGCTTCAGATTAGACGTCTCTGACGAGCTCCCCGACAGCTTCATCAGGCAGATGAGAGCTACCCTCAAGACCAAGACAAACGGCGAGGGAATGTTAGTCGGCGAAGTCTGGGAGGATGCATCAAACAAGTGCAGCTACGGTTCTTACCGCGACTTCATGCTCGGCAACACCCACGATTCAGTAATGGGCTATACGTTCAGACACATCCTTTTGGATTATCTTTGCGGATATATCTCTGCGCAGGTCGCTGATTCAAGGTTTGAAGGCTTCCGCGAAAGATACCCCGATGAAGCATATTACTGCATGATGAACCTCGTATCTTCACACGATGTGCCGAGGATCATGACCATGCTCGGAAAACCTGCCGAGACCGACGACCGTGAGATACAGCGTGGCATTGAGGTCGATGCAGGTGATTACGACAGGTGTGCGGCGCTTTCAAGGATGGCGTATGCGTTCCAGAACGCATATATCGGAGCTTCGTGCCTCTACTACGGCGATGAAGTACTTATGCAGGGGTATAAGGATCCCTTTAACAGAAGGACCTATCCCTGGAACCGCCTGACTGCAAAGCAGCAGGAGAATCTCGCTTTCTTTAAGAGAATCGCGGGACTCAGGAAGGTGCATACGTGCCTGCGCACGGGCTTTTATAAGACACTGCTGACCGATGAGGGTGCTTTCGCTTTCGAAAGATATCTGTCTGAGGGAAGAGATTACTTCGGACATCAGGGAACAGGCGCAAGAAAGATCGTGTTTGTCGCGAACCGCTCGGAAGAACCCCTGTACGTCAGCGTGTCTGACAGCTTTGCGGGAATGACGGTAAAGAAGATAGAGGAAGGCAAGCATCCGCCGCTTTCTGACACGATCGTTTTCGGAGGCGTTGAGAACAATTCGCTTTCCATCGGGCTTAAGCCGTACTCGGTGGCTTTCGTTATTTTTTGAACTAAACAGTGTTAAACTATCAAAAAAAGATAAGGTGAGGATCAGCTATGTCAGAGAATGTACCGGTTAAACGCACAATGCCCGGCATGCCGATTTCGGCAGCAGACGCCCAGAAACAGGGACTGTCCATGTTCATTACGCCTGAGGAGTCTTTAAATATCACTAAGGGTGAGCTTCCCAATTCTTTCAAGCAGAGGATCGCCGATGCACAGCAGCAGCTCGCAATGAGCTATATGTCAAGTCATCCGGAGGGAGCCCCCGCGCTTGATACGGATACTCCCGAGTCAGAACTTACACAGAAGGCAGCACTCGTTACTTCCGAGTGGTTTGATGCCCACCCCGATTTTGCCCAGCAGTTCACTATCGAGCAGGCTGCCGTCAACGGCAAGCTCCGTCAGCTCGACATGGAGATCGCACAGGCTAAGTCGGTTCAGGAGCAGAAGAGCCGTGACGTAATGAAGTTCGACAAGCTCGGACAGAAAGAAGCTATGCAGCAGGCGGGAATCGCTGCAGGTACGGCAAAACAGGCTGCCGAGGATACCGCGAATGTTAAGAACAAGCTCGTTTCTGATTGGAACCAGCGCGTATATCTCTGGCAGCGCTGCATGATCTCAAACTATCCCGTCGGACCTGACGGACTCTTCGATCCTATTGCAGTCTGCGCTGCAGCAGCATCCGCACCCGTACAGGCTGCGGCAAAGACATATCTCGATGCAGAGGGCAATGAGGTTGCCGTCGGTACCACCATGGAAGCTACGGACAAGAAGTGCCCCGGATGCGGTGCTACCGTTGTTTACGATCCTGATACGCTTTCCATGACTTGTAAGTTCTGCGGCTACTCAAGACAGCTCCCCAAGCCCGAGGATGTTGCAAAGGATGTTGAAGAGATCGACTTTACGACAGCTACGCAGAGAGCCAGCCTCGACTGGGGTCAGGCTAGAAAATCCCTTACCTGCAAGAACTGCGGTGCGACTACTGTTTTCGATGCTACTGACACAGCTGCATGCTGCCCTTACTGTGGATCTACGCAGGTTATGCCGGTCGACGACCAGGCAGACGCTATGGCTCCGGGCGGAGTTGTCCCTTTCGAGATCTCACAGCAGAAGGCATCCCAGCTTTTCAAGAGCTGGATAAAGGGCAAGTTCTTCGCGCCCAATGCGGCTAAGAAGTCCTGCGAAGCCAAGAACTTCAGCGGCGTCTATCTCCCGTTCTGGACATATGATTCCCAGACGACATCGCCTTACCAGGTCGAGCTCGGCTACAGACACGAGAGGACCAATTCCAAGGGCGAGACAGAGACTTATTACGAGTATAAGCACTTCTCCGGTATCTACGAGAAGTTCGTTGACGATGAAGTCGTTTACGGCAGCAAGAGGACCGATAACCCGTTTATCAACTCCGTAAAGAACTTCGACTTCAAGAAGATCCGTCCTTATTCGCCTGAGTTCATCGCAGGCTTCCTCGCCGAAAGATACACGGTCGGCTTGGACGACGGCTGGGAGATCGCGAAAACCCAGATCAAGAACACTCTTAAGACCGAGATCGGCCAGTATGAGAGGAGGAAGGAGCACGCTGACACGGTCGAGAAGGTCAATTTCAACACCGACTTCGCAAAGGTAACCTTCAAGTACGTCTTAGCGCCCATCTGGATCGCAAACTACAAGTTCAACGGTCAGGTATATAACTTCGTAGTCAACGGCCAGACAGGTAAGATCGCAGGCAAGTCGCCTATCTCCGTACCGAAGGTCATCCTCACGATCGTCCTCGCTATCCTTGCGATCATCGTCGCTTACTATCTGTTCAGCAACTGAAGAGACAGGCTCAAATGAAGTAAATACAGCCCTGTTCTTAGGAACAGGGCCTTTGTTTTCCAGGCCTGTCATATATTTAAAATTTATTCTTGACACTGTACTATCCGAAAAGTATAATTATCAAGCTTGCTTTAAGCAGTGCATGCGGCCGTGGCGGAACTGGCAGACGCGCACGTTTGAGGGGCGTGTGGGTAACTCCATACGAGTTCAAGTCTCGTCGGCCGCACCAATTAGAGTCCTGAGATCATTGATTTCAGGACTTTTTCTTTTCCCGGGATTTCAATTGAGTTTTTCATAACTGATATAAACATGTTGCAAAATATATCAAAGGTGATATAATACTATCATAAACGAAAGCACGCGAATTGGAGGTTCAGTTTATGGATAGTACTCAAAGAAGACTTTCGGAATATCAGAGATTGATTACTAAAGCGGTTACACTTCGTAAAGAATCAGGCAAAACGATGCAGGATGTTGCTGATGATGCAGGAATCGCACAGCCGAATATAGCAAGGCTGGAGAAGATGACGCATGGGGTTAAAGTCAGTACTTTGCTGGCTTATCTCGATTCGTTGGACTGCACTTTGGAAATCGTTCCGAGAAATAAAAAGACCCGCATGAAGATGCCTGAAGTGGAGCAGATGGATAGTCTTAATAAGATGACTGCAAAACAGTTTATCAGACTTGTCATTTATGCTCAGGGACTTGTTGCCGGCGGCGGTATTGAGATCGTACCGGATGACGAAGAGTAATTCGTTGATGTGAAGATTCATTCAAGCAGTTAAAGAGTGCTATGCCAGAGGTTCAAATAAGATGAACAACAGGAATACAGTAATTAGAACTAGTGTTATTTGCTGTGTGATTATCGCGATCACATCGGCTGTTGTTGCTCTTGATGTTACGGGCAAGCCGCGTTATGCATTGGAACCTACTGATACGTTTGTGTCTGAGACCATAACGTTAACAGAAAAAACTGTTGAGACTTCGGCTCCTGCGCAGACGACAGAGCCAACGGAAACATCTGTTGAGCAAACAACAACGGAAACTACCGCGCCATCCGAAACAACGAAAACGTCTTCAACGGTTGCTCCGACATCTAAGTCTAAGGAAACTACAAAGTCCACCACTAAAGCTGCGACTAAGAAAAAGTCAACAAAGAAGTCTGTCAGGAGAACGACCAGGAAGTCTTCGTACGAGGACTGGGACGGCTATGATGACGACGATGCAAAGCCTACGAAAAAGCCGACAAAGAAACCAACGAATACACCTACACAAAAGCCTTATACGTATTGCACCTGTGATGCGGAGGTATCCTGCGGCAGTACAGCAGCAGGGACCTTTCATAAGTTCACGATGAAAGGGCTTACAGCTGAAAAGCTTAAGAGCGGGCTATGGGAAATAACAGATGCTTCAGACGATAAAGTCCGAGCCTACTTAAAAGAAAACTATCCCGGTTACGGTAGATATGGCGTTGGAAAGCTCAAAAACAAACGCGATTACAGATATAAGCCATAATCTTATCTCTATAGTTGTTTTCAGAAGTTTTTATTTCTCTATGCCTATGATGTAAAATATAGTGAACTCTAATGTAACTGACACGGAGGACATCTTATGAGCAGTATGGCAGCGAAGATAACGGCAGCCTATTTCGATTCAAAGAACATGGATTTCATGATTTCTGAAGACTTTACCTCCATTACTACACAGTTTGATCTGGAAAACACGGACGGGATCAACGTGTTCATCCGTTTCGATCCGGATGACCATACGGTTAATCTCACAACTTCAAATATTATTACTTTTCCTGAAACTAAACTGCCGGAAATGCTTGCTCTTGCCAACGCCCTTAACTGTCAGTTCAGATGGATCAAGTTTGTGGTCGATGAACAGAATAAGAGCATCATTGCTCAGGATGACGCGGTGATCCAGCTTGATTCCTGCGGTGAGGAAGTATTCGAGTGCAGCCTGCATTTCGCGAAGATCGTAGATGCTGCCTTTCCCTTGATCACTGCGGTCGTCAGTGTGTGACGGAAATAATCATTTCATAATACAAACACTAATTGTTTAGGGGGAACGGAAATGAATGTTCTGAAGTACCGTAAGCTGCTTTTATCTATTATATTGGCCTTTCTTGTAGCGGCTATTGTTTTCATTCAACGTAATGTGTCAGAAATGGATGAAAGGATTACTGTAGTTCTCCAGCTTTTGGAAGTTGTAGGCGTTGTATTCACTGTAATATTCACTGTTCTGCAGCTTCATGGTTCTAAAGAGATCGCAAGAGCTACATTTATCATGGAGCTCAATCAGAATTATGTTGAGAATACTGATTACATGAAAGTGTATAATGCGCTGCAAAAGCGTTTTGATGCTATGCAGGCGGATGAGGAGCTCCCTGATACCGTAAAAGATATAGACAAAGGAATGATTTCAAACTATCTTACCTTTTTCGAAACGATCTATATTCTCAAGAACCGCGGAGTAATTTCGTTTGATATTGTAGACGACCTTTTCGCATACAGATTCTTCCTTGCTGTCCATAGTGATCTTTTTCAGACGAGTAAACTGGAAGTTCAGCCTGGAAACTTCAGGAACATTTTTAAGCTTGAAAAAGAATGGCTCGATTACAGGGTTTTAATAGGGAAGAACAGCAAAGATGAGCGGGCTAAAGCCTTGGAGGTATTCAGTGATCCTGAAAAAAGAAAGACAGCAAAGTGGGACAACGTATACGTGGCCAGGCCTTTGCAGGGTTTAGTCGATAAGGATAAATATTATGAGTTAATACGTTAACTGAACGCCTCTATCCAAATGAGATATAATTATCTGAAAACTGATTCTAACCTTTTAAAGGCGGTAATTACTGCGTGAGCATTATTTCTGAACTTGATAATAAGAAAATACTGATCTGGGGCTACGGCCGCGAAGGTAAATCAACCGAGAGATTCCTTCAGAGTCATTGTCCGTCTTCAATAGTCGAAGTATTCGAGGGCAAAGGCGAAGATATCGTTTTCGATAACTACGACCTGGTAATAAAGAGCCCGGGTATCAATACTCCGATCGAGAATGAGAAGATGACTTCGCAGACGGAGTTGTTTCTTTCGCAGTTCAGCAAGCAGACAATTGGAATTACCGGAACAAAAGGGAAGAGTACGACCTCTTCGTTGCTGTATACAACACTTTCGCACCATTACGGGAAAAATGTACTTTTGGTCGGCAACATCGGCTATCCCTGCTTAGATCACTACGATGACATTGATGACGAGACGATAGTTGTCTATGAATTATCCTGCCATCAGCTCAACAGGTGCCGTTATTCGCCTCATATTGCCGTATTCCTCAATCTGTTTGAGGATCACCTGGATTACTACGGCACAAGGGAGAACTATTTCAAGGTAAAGTCCAATATAACTACGCATCAGAGCGCTGATGACCACTATTTTCACGGATCTACCGTGCCTGATCTGGATACGAAGGCTAAATCGCATCTCTTACCTGAAGTAACCGGGAAGCTATACGATATCCCGCTTCTTGGAGAGCATAACCAGTATAACGCCAATGTTGTATATACCATTTGTTCGACGATCTTTGGCATGACCGACAAAGAGATCCGCGATGCTTTCCTTAGCTTTCACGGGCTGCCGCACAGAATGGAATTCGTCGGGACAGTAAAGGGAATCAGATATTACGATGATTCCATCTCCACCATTCCGGAAGCTGCGATCCAGGCCATCCAAAGCATCGAAAACGTCAAGAGCATAATTATCGGCGGAATGGACCGCAATATCGATTACAGTCTCTTGATCGACTATGTCCGTAAGCACACGGATATCTTGTATATCTTTGCTTATTCATCAGGCGAGAGGATCTATAAGGAAGTAGGCGATCTGCCTTGCTGTGTTCTTGTTTCCGACCTGTATGCGGCTGTGAGAGTCGCAAGAGCCTGCACTCCGAAAGGGTGTGCATGCGTTTTGTCTCCTGCTGCCGCGTCTTACGGCTATTTCAAGGACTTTGAGGCACGTGGCGATGCATTTAAGCAGTATGTACTGTCGGAGGCAGACAAGGAGTCTGAGATCGTCTTTACAGGCGATATCGGCTTTGATAAATACATGTCCGAAGCCTGGAAGAAAGAAGATCTTCTGAGTGAAGATATCAGAAGTTTTCTGAAATCAGCCAACCATGTCGTGGTCAACGTCGAAGGACCTTTAATGGATGTTACTTTGACGCCCGAAAAAGACGGTGTTGCCCAACTTCTTCATTCAATGAGCAGCGAAGTCGCGCCTTTCCTTACAGGTATCGGAGCAGATATCTGGTCGTTGAATAATAACCACATCATGGACGCAGGCCCCGAAGGCTTAAAGAGCACGCTTGATCTGGCGAGCTTCTATGGCGTTCAGACTCTTGGCGTAGGCATGGATATAAAAGATGCGCGTAAGCCTGTTATCCTGAATGAAGCAGGCGGAATCGGAATGATCTGCGTCGGTTACGAGAGAGCATGCCGTGCCGCAGGAGATGGGATTCCGGGCTGTTACCGTTGGAATGATTATGATGCGATAAAAGAAAGCATTGCCAATATTAGATCACAGTGCCGCTGGTGCATTATCGTAGTGCATGGCGGTGAGGAATTTACTCCACTCCCGTCGCCTTATACGCGTGAGAAGTATCTGAAGTATCTTGAAATGGGTGCTGACATAGTTGTCTGCCACCATCCGCATGTTCCGATGAACTATGAGACTGTCGGTGATAAGACGATATTCTATTCACTCGGCAATTTCATTTTCGATACCGACTATCAGCGTTCCCAGCATTATACGGAGCAGGGAATTGTTCTGAAGCTGAAGTTTACGGAGCAAAACTATTCCTTTGAAGCAATGGGAATCAAGGTCGTCAGAGGCGAGGAAAAGATTGTAAAAGCTCCGCTCCCTGACATTTTCGAAGATGTTGATGAGAAAGAGTTTGAGCTTCTCTCGCCGCTGTCAGTCAAAGCATTTATCGCAGCCACGAAACGCCAGTGGACATTCCTGAAGCCTGAAGAATATGCAGGTTTTACGGACGAACAGTGGAACGAGGATTTCATGAAGCCTATCAGAAGCGGAAGAGTACCGGGTGAAGTCCTGGACTTCCAGATCTTGGTCCCTATCGCAGAAAAGGAAAAAGAAGGCAAGTGGAAAGCCAGCAAACATAAGAAGATCGTAGATTTTATGCTTAAGCAGATGGAACCTGTGGAGAAAAATAATGATAGATGAGAGCAGGTTATTTATCCGTCCTTTAACCGGAGCTGATCTTGATGCGGTCATGGAACTGCAGGATGTCACGATCTCCGGACTGAAGGACAAGACCATATTAAGGAAAAACAGTCCGGAAATACTTGCTCAGGCGCTGTCTGAAAGAAATATCGCTCTCGGAGTGTTTGTTGAAAACGACCTGATAGCAATCGGGATCGCTGTTGACCCTGTTCCGCCCGAGACGGATCTGCGCGTAAATCTTGATAAATTCTCCGTTGATAAAGCAATGGACTTAAAGCTGATCATTGTTAAAGAAGAATATCGTGGCAACGGCCTTCAAAGGAAACTTATCCGGTTGCTGGAGGAAGAGGCTTTAAGCCGTGGCTTCACACACTTCTGCACGTCTGTTTCGCCCGATAATCCTCATAGCTTCAATAACTTTTTGGCCATGGGATATGAATTTGACCATCAGGAAGAGCTGTATGGCGGGCTTTTACGGAACATCTATGTCAAAGAGCTGAAGTTGTCCTCATAATCGAGTGAATTACAAAGCCTTGATGGCTATAATTGGATTCATACCTAGCCACAAAGCGACGATAGTGTTTATTTCTTGAGTGGTTTCTTTTATTACTTAAGTAGGAGTGCTGAGTCGGCACTCTTGGCCAACGTGTTGGAATCGCAAACACAGTAGGCGTTCCGCCTCCGGTGTTTGCCCGCCTCCGGTATATGTATCGTCGCTTTGTGGCATTACTATATTTGGAGGCCGGTATGAATACCTACCTGAGAAGAAAGCTTATGAGACCTTTGACGTCTGTTGAAGTTCAGATCCTCAGAGATGCGGGGGAGACGGACAGCTTCAATAACCGCGCCGACGAGCTTCCGTGTCTTGAATCCATGAAGTCTTTTGTTATGCTCTGCAGGTATGACGGTTTTTCGAATGCCGATGCTTTCTGGAAGGAATACAGACTCCTTTCCGAGATGCTTGCGGATACTTCCAGATACTACATCCATACTCCGATACCCAAGCGTAACGGCGGCGGTTACAGGCATATTTACAAGGTCGATGAGGATCTTGCTTTCTATCAGCGCAATATAAAGAAATATATTCTTGACGTTATCGATGCAAAGTACACTTCGAGATATGCCTATGCGTACAGGAAGAGGATCTCGGTAGTAACTAACGCAAGAGCACATGCCGGGCACGATTATCTGGTCAAGATGGATATCAAGGATTTCTTTGACAGCACCAGACAGAGTAAGGTTTTCGAGATCTTCAGCAAGTACACCGGCTATAACAAAGAGGTTAAGACTGTTCTTACGAAGCTTGTCTGCCATGACGGGCACCTGAATCAGGGGTCGTGTACATCTCCGCAGCTTGCCAATCTTGCATTGGCTGATTTTGACAGGACTGTAGCGATGTACTGTGATGCATCCGGAATCACGTATTCAAGATATTGCGATGACCTTACATTCTCGAGTGAGCAGGAGTTTGATGCAAAGACGCTTATCGGCTTTGTCACTGATCAGCTCAGGAAGGAACACTACAGGCCGAACTTTAAGAAGACGAGGGTGTATAAGAAAGGCTCAAGACATATTGTCACCGGTATAGTCGTAAACAACAGAAGAATCAGAGTACCTTCCGAATATAAGCATAATCTGCGTCAGGAATTGTATTACATCAAGAAGTTTGGCATTACCTCACATCTTGAACATAAGAACCCTGACGGATTCGGAAGCGTGTTTGCAAGTCCCGAGATGAGGCACGAGGAATCTTATCTCAATATGCTGATAGGACGTGCAGAGTTTGCCTCCATGGTCGACCGCAGAGACAGGGAATTGAAGCAGATCGTTTATGAACTGAATCAGTGTCTCAGGAATTACGACTGTGAATTCGATACACTCTACAAAAGATATGTTAATTACGCTTCTGATATATGCAGGAATCACATTCTGACTGCGCAGGACTCCTGCAACTTTGTGGAGGTCGGGAAATCTTTTTGGAAATATGACGGCCTGACCGTCCGTGTCGATCTTAAACCGAATAACTCCAGGGATACATATCTGTTCAGATATATTGTCTGGCTCATGAAAGATCATGATTTTCCGGCACTTAAGTCACATCACATCAAATGCATTAAGAAGGCACATTTTGTTTTCACGATTCCTGTTTACGAATTTGCCCAAAGCGGGGAAATAATTAAAAATTGCCTCGATGAGTTGCTTATGATTTACAGTAAACTTAAGTTGAAGGGATATCTCGGCTGACGGATATGAGGAGAAGAGATTATGAAAGGACATACTGATTATTTAGCTTTATACCGTGATCACGGACTTCCTCTGGCTGAGGCATACTATTTGGCTGAATTCAATTATTTCATAACTAAGGATCCGCTTGTTTACGAGATGGTCCAGGCCATAAGACTTGAGATCTGCAAGGAAAATAACCGTTCCCCGTACACTGATGAGGAAGCGGCTGATTACTGCAGAAGATATATGGAAAAGCAGGGTTATTCTGATGAAGAGCGCCCGCTTATTTTCTGTCCCGAACGTAATTACAATGAGAATGACAAGCTGCCCGAAGATCAGCGCGTAAGAAACAGCGTTGAATACTATGAATTCAGTCATGAGGGCTATGTAAGCCTTGCCGAAGCATATGTTTTGGCGAAGAACAAATCGTATCTTCTCTGGGATGATCATATGTTGACCATGATCTATGCGATCGAGGCTTTGATCCTGGAAGAAAAAAGCAATGAGACCGGAAACCGCGCCATTGATTTTTTCATGGAGAGCAAAGGCTACGTATACGGCAGTGATGAGAAGGCTTTCTTTGTTCCTAGTGTGCCTGCCGGGAATAATACCGCTGAAGAGAAGGCAGAAGAGAAAAAAGAGGAGAAGCCTTCTGCTCCGGTATGCAACTACATAATTGAAAAACATGATGCTTACGATGTATATCTGCCTTTGAATGCGAAAACCTCTGAAGCCATAGTCTATTGCCACGGCGGCGCTTTCAAATACGGGGATAAGGGAGATAATCCGGGATTCCTGGCTGCTTTGGCCGAAAGGACCGGGATGCGCGTGTATTCCGTCGGCTACAGGAATCTTGATGAAGCCAGAAAGATTAAGACCATGATCGATGATATCGCGGCGGTTATCGATACCATTGCAAAAAAGGATTCGGTCAGCCGTTTTCATCTGGCAGGAGCATCATCGGGAGCTTATCTTATCTGGATACTGTCATTAATGATCTCAAATGCAGCAAAGTACGACATCACATGCGATTATAAGATCGGATCTGTTATCCTGCTGTCCGGATTCTTCCTTTTCAAAGATAATCATCCGCTTACGAAATCGCTTTTCCTTTACCCGACGTTCCAGGGATTCCCGAAAGAACTCAAAAACGTCGAGATGGATTATCACGGCTACCTTATACCGCCTGTCCTGCTGATCACAGGTGAGGATGACGGATGCTTTGAGGACAGCAAGACTCTTTATGATGCGGTAAAGAGAACTGAAGGTACTGATATTGAAATGATCGTACTCAAATCAGGCGCAGAGAAAGCAGATCACTGCTTTATGACCGAAAGACCTGAGATGGCGATATCCAAAAAGGCAATCAGCTGCATCCATGCGTTTATCGGGAAGAAGGATTACAAGGTAAAAGCCGAACTTGAAAGCCTTGCTTATTCCGGAATGCCGATAAAGGGGCTGAAGTTCTTCGGACCGCCTTCAGCCGAGGAGATCAGTGATCTTCAGGAATTTATCAGCGATACCAAGCTGTTGAGCTTTTTCCGTTGCTCTGCAGGCTGCGTTGTTGTTAATCAGAACGGGGAGATCCATATCTACAGTCCTGCGGAACTGATAAAGAGAAAGCTGACCAATAACTTTATAGGACTGTTTCCGATCGGTGAGATCAAGGACAAAGGATATCTGTATGCGTCAGATGACGGGAAGATCATTCTTTTCAGGGCTGAGAAATTTGATCCCGAACGTCCAGGTGCGGCCAAGAAGATCAATCAGTGGGATGACATCGGGAGCTTGCTGCAGATAAACCTGATCTAAAAAGTGAGCAGTAAGTCAGTCGTCAGAAGTTATCTCTTCTTCTCTCGTAGTAGAACATGAACTGCTGCATTATGCCTGCAGTCTCCGGATACTTTGAGCAGTCAAAGCTCCCGCCATAGTATCTGTCCATTATCCTCTGTATCCAGACATCGACAGGGAAACGTGCTGTCCTTGCATAGCCGAATAGCATCACGCAGTTTGCGACCTTAGTTCCGACTCCGTACATAGCCGTCAGAGCCTTGTAGAGAGCCTCGTCGTCAAGCTTTGCGAGTGCTTTGGGGTCAAGCAATCCGTCGTTGAAGCCCTTTGCTGCCTGCGCGATATAAGGGGCCCTGTAGCCGACGCCTGTTCCTTCGATGTCTTTCAGACTGAGAGATGCGAGCCCGGAAGGTGAGGGGAACGCGTAGTATTCGTCTTTAAGAGGCTTTACGAACGGAGCTTTGAGTTTGGGCGCTTCGATCTTCTTTCCGCAGAGTGCGCTGATACGGTCAACCGAAGTGGTGATCGAAGGGATGGAACGGCGCTGCGAGATGATGTAACTGATAGTCGTCTCGAACGGCTCCTGTTTCAGGATCCTTATTCCGCTTGAGAACTTCGCGGCATCTTTCAGATAGCTGTCTTTGGAGTCAATAGACCTTACGATCGACTCATAATCGCGACCGAGATCGAAATAGTTTTCCCAGATAGAATTGAAATCCTTCTCGTCGCAGGAGAAAGCGAATTCGCCGTTGCCTAAGTCCGCTACCTGAAGGTATTTTCCAAAAGCGACGAGCTCGGTGTGGGTCTCGTCTATATCACGGATCCTGAACGCCTGACCGGAGTCGGCGATCTTGTGCATGTCGAAAAATCCGATCTTACGGGTAACCATCTTTATCTCTTGAAGCCGAGCTTGTAGTAGTTGCAAAGGTGGCAGATCTTGCTTCCGTTATAAAGCTTTACGCGCTTGTCAGCCTTGAGCCCCGTCGCGTCCTCGAACATGTTTTCGGGCGTGATAAGTGAGAGCCTGATGCCTTTTTTGCACTGACCGGAGCGGGTCAGGAGGTTTTTCGCGAGCATACGGTAGATGTCTTCGGCTTCTTCGGGCGTCATGAGTCTTCCTCCGTAGGGAGGGTTCGTGATGACGAGCTGTCTTTCCATGCCTGTGTAAGCTGCAAGCGACTCAGGCGTTACAGTAGATGCATCCCTGATGTCAAATCTGCAGAAATCCGCGACTCCTGCGGCTTTTGCATTGGCGATAGCCGAACGGACGGCTCTCGAATCCATATCAGAACCGAAGAAATAGCAGTCGTCAGGGGGAGTCAGGTCCTCATTGTCCATGGCTTCCTCAAGCGCTGTCCTGTAAGCCTTGTTGCCGATGTAGGGAAGATCCTCGTAATCGAAATGCCTGAACCTGCCGGGTGCGATGCCTGCGGCCATCTGGGCGGCCTCGATCACGATAGTTCCGGATCCGCACATCGGATCGACGAGCGCTTCTTTGCCGAAGGGATTATATCTTGCATATGTGACCATGCCTGCTGCAAGGGTCTCTCTGATAGGCGCCTCGTGGGTAAGCGGCCTGTAGCCTCTCTTGTGCAGACCTTCGCCCGTGGTGTCTATTAACATGCGGCAGTAGTTGTTTACCAGGGCAAACTGGATGCTGATCGTGCCCAAACGTTCATCTTCTTCGATAACTGCATCGCTGCCTAAGCCGCGCGCTGCGGCAAGACTCCTGGCGATAGCCTTTTTCGTGAGCTTTTGGAGCATCTTTATGCCGTCGAGCTTGGATTTTCTTGAAAAGCCGTTGACTATGAATGCCCAGCCCTTGGGGATGAAATCGTTCCAGGGGAGCTTTCTGCACGACTCGAAAAAGACAGCGCCGTCCTCTGTGAAGTTATCAGATGACCCGGTCTTGAATCCGCCCACCTCGAAAAACACCCTCTCGGCATGCCTTGCCCACATATTTACACGGGCAACGTCCAAAGCCCAGTTGTCATTGCCGGTATCCAAAGTGATGACACCGTCTTTTACGTCCAGCTGAGTCTTTGAAAAGCCCCTTTCCAGAAGGTCATCCCTGGTCGGAGCTTCAAGCCCGAATAATGTGGTTATTATTATTTTCATGCGGAGATTATAACACCAATTTATAGCCCCTGAAGAACTTTGAACGGAATTGCCTTGTCAAGAGGATTTTTCACAAAATAGGTGTATTTCTCTCGTGGACACAGTTCCCCCGCAAGATATGATTAATTGCCTCAAAGCCTTAGTTTATTGGACTATCAAAGAGTCTTTATCATTTCGTAACTGTTTTGTCAACAAACCGTAACAAAATGTCAGAATCCCTTGTTTGTTAGCTTTGAAGGACAAACAATTTCTGAAAACCTGTCTTTTGAGTTATCGACATAGTTATGCACATTATGAACATTTTTGTGCATAAGGAAAAAGTTTAAACCGGCCGAAATTTTGCTATAATCATTCAAAAATTATATATAGGAGACCTGTATGTCTGAGTTAACAGAAAAGGCCGCAAAAGCCCGTGAAGCATCGTACAGCATGGCTGTTCTGACCCGTGAGCAGAAGGATAACGCCCTCAAGGCGATCGCTGACGCGCTGAATTCGGAAAAGGACAGGATAATCGCAGCCAATGCCGAGGATCTCGCAAATGCCGAGGCGGCGGATCTTGAAAAGCCGCTTATCAAGAGACTCAAGTTCGCTGACGCAAAGATCGCCGACGTAACAGACGGAATATTAAGCCTCATGACGCTTGAAGACCCTGTAGGCAAGCAGACTCTCCATACGACGCTCGATGACGGGCTTGAGCTCTACCGCGTAACATGCCCTATCGGCGTTATCGGCGTTATTTTCGAGAGCAGGCCTGACGCACTGGTCCAGATCGCGACTCTCTGCCTCAAGAGCGGCAATGCCGTATTCCTCAAGGGCGGAAGCGAGGCTGCCAACACAAATAAGGTCTTGTCCGAGGTCATCTATGAGGCCGGTATTAAGGCAGGACTTCCTGAAGGCTGGCTCAATCTCCTGACAACACGTGCGGAGATCTCCGACATGCTCAAATTAGACGAGTATATCGATCTTATAATTCCCCGCGGATCCAATGCTTTCGTACAGTACATCATGCAGAACACCAACATCGCGGTCTTAGGCCACGCTGACGGCGTCTGCCATACATATATCAATGAGAAGGCCGATCCCGCGAAAGCTCTCAAGGTCGCAGTCGATGCCAAGACACAGTATGTGTCCGTCTGCAACGCAACAGAGACATTCCTTGTTGATGAAGCCTTGAAGGATACTCTCCTTAAAGATCTCGTTAAGACACTGCGCGATGCCGGAGTCACGATATACGGTGACGACTATGTTTCAGAGGCTTTCGGAGCCGAAAAAGTTACTGAATGGCACCACGAGTACCTTGATATGAAGTGCTCGGTCAAGGTAGTCAGCGGCATTGACGAGGCAATAGCCCATATCAACCGCTACGGTTCCGGCCACACGGACGCCATCATCACAGAGGACAAGGCTGCAGCTGACCGCTTTATGCTCGGAGTCGATTCTGGAAGCGTTCTCGTAAACTGCTCTACAAGATTTGCCGACGGCTTCAGATACGGTTTCGGAGCCGAGGTAGGCATTTCCACCTCGAAGATCCACGCAAGGGGCCCTGTCGGTCTTGAAGGTCTTGTTTCCTACAAGTACAAGCTATTAGGAAACGGCGATATCGTAGGCGATTACGCTTCGGGTGCCAAGAAGTTCAAGCACATTCATCACTGATAACAAAACTGGAGGCAGTAAATATGGTAGTTACAATCGCATCGGATCACGCAGGTTACGATTTAAGACAGAAGGTTGTCGCACACCTCAAGGAAAAGGGCTTTGAAGTGCTCGAAAGGGGCGCACAGTCAGCCGATCAGCCTTATTCATGGGTAGAGGCAGGCGAGCTTATCGCTGATGACATCCTTTCCGGAAAGGCCGAAAAGGGTATTGCCATCTGCGGAACAGGCATCGGCATCTCGATCACATGCAATAAGTTCAAGGGAATCCGCTGCGCACTTTCCCATAACGAGTACACGGCAAGGATCTGCCGTGAGCATAACGACGCCAACGTTTTGGCTTTCGGTGCAAGGGTAATCGGCCAGGCAGTAGCTCTCGAAATGGTCGATGCGTTTTTCGGCGGCAGCTTCGGCGGCGGAAGACACGGTGTCCGCGTAGACCAGCTCAAGGCTTTGGAGGACAAAAACTTCAAGTAAGGTCCCGCTAACACGCATTTTTGTGCAGTTTGCGTTTTTTTATTGTGCTATTAGGTGTAAAATGACGGAGTAAGAAAGGGGAGGATCTAATTTATGTATCAGGTCGCACTCTCTGCCGGAAGCTGGCTTTCTGAGTTCTGGCAGGCATTTTGCACCAAGTTTGTCGAGGCGTTTAAGCCCGGTGACATAGGTGAAGAGATAAGCGAAGGGATCCTTCAGGTCCAGCACTATTTTGATGTCGGCGATTATAAGCTCCTTATCACGGATGCCGTTATCGTCACCTGGATCGCCGTAATCGCCTGTGTAATAGTTTTCAGCCTCATGGTAGGCAAGCAGACTATCCGCCCGAACGCAAAGCAGACACTTCTTTGGATGATCGTCGAAATGATAATCGACGCGGCCATGAGCTTCGGCATGAATAAGAAGGAAGCCGAAGAGTGCGCCCCCATGATAATGACCTTCGGTATAGTCATTACGGGTTGTAACTGCATCTCCTTCCTCAAGATCGCCCCTCCGGCCAAGAATATCGCATTCGCGGTAGGCTGCGCGATCGTGGCGATACTGTATGTAATCATCATTTCCATCAAGTTCATAGGTTTTAAGGGCTTCTGGGTATCACTTACCACGCCTCTTAAGGCCATGCTTCCTTTTAAGCTTCTTGATTTCGTTATCAAGCCGACGTCTCTGGCGCTCAGGCTTTTCGGTAACGTTTTCGGTTCCTTCGTATTCATGGAATTCATGTCGATTGTAATCCCCGTAGTTGTTCCGGGCATCATCGGACTCTGGTTCGACTTGGCAGACGGACTTTTGCAGGCGGTCATTTTCTCTTATCTGACGATGTCTTACATCGGCGAGATCGTTGAGATCGGCCACGAATTCAAGGAACACCCCGAGGAATTCAAGAAACAGAAGAAGAAAAAGGAAAAAGAAGCAGATCAGGCGCAGGCCGCCGCTTAATAAAGTTAACAAAGTACCGAAAGGAAATATTTAGGAGGAAGAATTATGAATACTGTTTTATTGGCTGGAGCTATTTTCGCAGCACTCGAGACAAGAGCTGTCGCCGCTATCGCAGCAGGTGTAGCCATCAGCTGTGGTGCTCTCGGATGCTCATTTGCAATGGGCAAGGCTGCAAGCCATGCAATTGACGCAGGCGCAAGGCAGCCTGAGGTCTTGGGAAAGATCCAGACAATGCTTCTCGCTTCCATCGTCTTCATCGAGTCGCTCTGTATTTACACGCTCGTTGTCGCACTCCTCCTGATCTTCATGTTCAGATGATCGAAAACTTCTTTTCACTATAGAAGGGAGCAGTATATATGCTGTTTGAAACACTGAACATCCTGGCGCGGGAGAGCGAGTCATCCTTGTTCTCGCCTGACCAGTTCGCAGGTTATGCGGTGACCGTCGTTCTGACGATCATCAACGTGATCGTTGCGTATTTCATAATCAAGTTTGCGATCTACAAGAGAATTCTCAAGATGATCCACAAACGCCAGGAAGCCCTGAATGCTGAACTTGACGAGGCCGCTAAATCAAAGGCCGAGGCCGACAAGGTCGTCGCAGAATCCAAAAAGACCATCGACGATGCCAAGTCTCAGGCTGCGCAGATCATCGAAGAAGCGCGTGAAAATGCCGGAAAGACGACAGAAGCCGTCATCGAAAAGGCAAATGCCGAGGCTGCAAAGATCCTCGAGAGAGCAGAAGATGACTGCGCCCGTATGAAGCGCGTAGCTCTTGAGAACATGAAAGATGATATTACCGACCTCGCAGTCGAGATCGCCGAGCACGTTATCGGTGACGCTGTTCCGAGGCATGAGCTTACGGCTTCCGCACAGAAGCATACTGACGTATTTGTTGACGCAGAGGTGAGGAAGAGTGAGTAACGAGTCTTCCGACAAGGTACAGAAATCCAAGCAGAAGGGACCGATCCTCAGGATAGAGACTGCAGGAGATATCCCTGAGCATAAGCTTGAGCGTATAGCCGCAAAGTTTGCGGAGCGTTATGACATACCTTCATACCGCCTGATGATCGAATCAAAGCCCGCGCTTATCGGCGGCTTTATCATCTACTATCACGGCAACCGCTATGACTATTCGGTCAAGGGCCAGCTCGGACGTATCAATGCGTTTATCAAGCGTACCAGAGCGGACAGTTTCAAAGTTGCCGAAATGACCGACGGCAAACACAATTCTCATGTGGCTTTATCTGATGAGGAAACGCCTGAATCCGCTCTGTTCTCTTCATCAGAAGTCAGAAAAGATATTGAAGACGCCCTCAACCAGTTCCCTGAAACATCAGGCCCGAGCCTTGATAACGCAGAGCTCTGGCAGCTTGACGACGATGAGTTCGACAAGCGCGTAGATGAAGCTCTGAATTCAAGTGAGATGATCGATGAGATCGGTACGGTCAGTTCCGTCAGCGACGGCGTTGCCACCGTTACGGGTCTTCGTCACTGCATGTCAGATGAGCTTATCTCGTTCTCTTCAGGTGCCGCGGGCATTGCGATGAACCTTGAAAAGACCAAGGTCGGCGTGGTTATCCTCACAGGCGAGGATACGGTCGTTGAAGGCATGAGCTGCAAGCGTACCATGACCACTGTCTCCGTTCCTGTAGGCAACGGCCTTTTAGGACGTGTAATAGACCCTCTGGGCCGCCCGATAGACGGCAAGGGCATGATCAGATACGTTGACAAGCGCCCCGTAGAGTCTCCGGCTCCGGGTGTCACAGACAGATCGGAGGTCAATACTCCTCTCCAGACAGGAATAACCGCGATCGATGCGCTTACTCCGATCGGAAGAGGCCAGCGTGAGCTCATAATCGGTGACCGCCAGACAGGTAAGACCGCGATCGCGATCGATACCATCCTTAACCAGAAGGGCAAGGATATCATCTGTGTCTATGTTGCCATCGGCCAGAAAATGAGCACTATCGTTTCAACGACGACCCTCCTTTCGAGAAAAGGTGCATTGGATTATTCCGTTGTCGTTGCGGCTTCCGCATCCGACTCTGCCGCGATGCAGTACATCGCTCCGTTCTCGGCATGTGCCATAGCAGAGAAATTCATGTACGACTACCATAAGGACGTCCTTATCGTTTACGACGATCTTTCCAAGCACGCGCAGGCATACAGAGCTATTTCACTGCTCCTGAGAAGACCTCCGGGAAGAGAAGCGTACCCGGGCGACGTTTTCTATCTGCACTCAAGGCTTTTAGAGCGTGCCGCAAAGCTCTCTGACGAGTTGGGCGGCGGATCTATCACCGCGCTTCCTATCGTCGAGACTTTGGGCAACGATATCTCGGCTTATATTCCTACGAACGTCATATCGATCACGGACGGTCAGATCTATCTGTCACCGGAGCTCTTCTTCTCCGGTCAGAGACCTGCCATCAACGTCGGTCTGTCAGTATCGCGTGTAGGCGGTGCCGCCCAGACAAAGGCAGTCAAAAAGGTTGCCGGTCCTTTGAGGATCTCGCTTGCACAGGCCCGCGAAATGGCTTCTTTCTCGCAGTTCGGATCAGACCTTGATGAGAATACGCAGCTTCAGATCAAGCGCGGTTCCGTTCTCAATGAGATCTTAAAGCAGGAACAGTTCCACTCCTGGACAATGGCGGAAGAGGTAGTCATTCTATATGTCTCCACTACGGATAAGCTGAACTTCCTTGCAAAAGAAGATATCAACGACTTTACATTCGCGTTTATTGAAGACGCTTGGGAACGTCACCAGAATATTTTCGAGACCATTAACGAGGAAGGTGTCTTATCCGACCAGATCAAGGCCGATATCGACAGTGCCTATGAGGAATACAAGGAAAGATTCCTTGCCGAGCACACCGAATACACAGAGGAGGAATAACAAGGTCTGTCACGGGAACGGCTTTTAGAACCTGTCCTTAAGATCTTCAGCAAGTTATGGAAACCTTCAGTGCCATAAAGAAAAGACAGAAGAGCATCAGCGACATCAGTCAGATGACGAGTGCGATGCAGCTTGTCAGCGGAGCTAAAATGCGCCGTTCTATGGCACTTCACGATTCCATGTATCCTTTCTTCAGGCTCTGTGTTGAGTCCATGCAGGATATCTGCACGAAGTTCCCCGACATCGCAAATCCGTTCTTCGTCCTTAACCAGAAGGAAGAAGGCGAGACCTGGAAGATCGGTTACTACGTTCTTTCGGGCGATCAGGGCCTTGCGGGTGCTTACAATAACAACATGGTCAGCATTACAGAGAACCATATACAGAAGAAGATCGTCGATAACACTAAAAAAGGTCTTCAGACAAAGTATGAGCTCAACATATTCGGCCGTCTTGCAAGAGAAAAGCTTGAAAGACACGGATATATCTGTAACAGGGACTTCTCGTTCCCGATCGCGGAACCCACATATTACGATGCCCGCACCGTAAGCTCCATTATCAAGAAGAAGTTCCTTGATAAGGACTACGATCTTATCTATCTGCTCTATACGCATATGGAATCCTCCGTGAAGATGGAGCCCAGAGCCGTCAGGCTTTTCCCGGTCGACATGAAGTCCATCTCCATGATCCTCCCGGATAATCTGACCGACGCGGGAATGGCAGTGGATAAGGGCTCGGAGGTCGAATACTTTCCGAGTGCTTCCGCGGTATTCGATTATCTTATTGACTCTTACGCGAATGCCATGATCTTCGGTGCAATGGTCGACGCATATGCGAGCGAACAGACGGCAAGGCTTACCGCGATGCAGAACGCAAACGACAATGCCGGTGAGATGATGAAGCGTCTCGACATACTCAGCAACCGTGCAAGACAGGCGAGGATCACGACGGAGCTCACCGAGATCGTTAACGGAGCCGAGCAGGCAGGAAAGATGTAAAACCGGAATCGTGGCAATGCCACACATATTGAAATAAAGGATTTGACAAGGAAGAGGAATTAGAATATGGCGATCGGCAAGGTTACTCAGATTATCGGACCTGTTATAGATTGTGAATTCGACAGGACCGAGTTGCCCAGGATAAATGAGGCGATCAGGATAAACAGGCGCGGCAGCGAAGACCAGCCGGAGAGCATCGGAGATGAAGAGGGAGCAGCTGCTCCCGCAAAGGATGCTTTCAAGCCCAACGCTTCCGATTTCGTTTATGCCGAGGTCCTTCAGCAGAGGGGCAACGGCGTTGTCAGATGTGTTTCCTATAATCCTACTGAAGGCCTCATGAGAGGACTTCCCTGCGAATCTCTGGGTTCTTCCGTAAAAGTTCCTGTAGGCGAGAATATTGCAGGAAGGCTTTTCGATGCGCTCGGAAGACCGATCGACCATGCAGGCGAGATCAATCCTGACAATTACTGGCCTATCCACAGAAAGGCGCCTTCTTTTACCGAACAGTTTCCTACGGAGACGATCCTCGAAACGGGCATCAAGGTAATAGACCTTCTCGTACCGTTCTCCAGAGGCGGAAAGATCGGTCTTTTCGGAGGTGCAGGCGTAGGTAAGACAGTCCTTATCCTTGAGCTTATCCGCAATATCGCAAGCGAGCACGGCGGATTCTCGGTATTTACCGGTGTTGGAGAGCGTTCCCGTGAGGGTAACGACCTCTGGAACGAAATGAAGCAGTCCGGCGTCCTCGACAAGACGATAATGGTCTTCGGCCAGATGAACGAGACTTCCGGTGCCAGAATGAGAGCCCCTCTTGCGGGACTTACGATGGCAGAATATCTGAGGGATGAGAAGCATAAGGACGTTCTCCTTTTCATCGATAACATTTACAGATTCGTTCAGGCAGGTTCGGAGGTTTCCGCTCTCCTGGGCCGTATTCCTTCCGCAGTCGGTTATCAGCCGACGCTTACCGAAGAGGTCGGCGAGCTTCAGGAAAGGATCACTTCCACCCGTAACGGTTCCATCACATCTATCCAGGCTGTTTACGTACCTGCGGACGATATCACGGACCCTGCTCCTGCAACAACTTTCTCGCATTTGGACGCTAACATCGTTCTTTCACGTGCGGTCGTTGAGCTCGGTATCTATCCGGCCGTAGATCCGCTTGAATCTTCTTCAAGGATCCTCACAGAGGACGTAGTCGGATTGGAGCACTACAACGTAGCACGTAAGATCCAGGCTATGCTCCAGCGTTATAAGGAACTCCAGGACATCATTGCCATCCTCGGTATGGAAGAGCTCTCTGAAGCCGACAGGCAGACTGTTGCGCGTGCACGTAAAGTCCAGAGATATCTTTCACAGCCGTTCTTTGTTACTGCGGACTCGACAGGCTTCGCACCTCGTTATGTGCCTCTTAAAGAGACCATTAAGGCATTCGGCGAACTCATTTCTGGTTCATTGGATCACATCCCCGAGCAGTGCTTCTTCATGAAGGGCGGTCTTGACGATGTTATCAAAGCGTATAAGGATCTCACTCCGTAATGGCTGATAATACTCACAAGATAAATCTCATAATCATCACTCCCAAAAAGTCTTTCTATGAGGGAATGGTCTCATCTGCGAGCCTTCCCACGATCGATGGTGAATTCGGAGTTATGGCAGGCCACACGCCTTTCGTTGCTGCGCTCTTTCCGGGAACCTGCTCCATCAGGATCGATGAAGAGATCAAGCACTGCGTTATCTCTGAAGGCTATGCGGAGATCAACCAGAGGACGATCATCGTAATCTGCAATTCCGCTGAATGGCCGGAGGAGATCAAGGTAAGACAGATATTCGAGTCTTACCGCGAAGGCATGGCAGAGCTTGAAAGACAGGATAAGGAAGGCATCGGTCAGGTATATGCCGAAGACGTTAAGCGAATGGTGGACAGATCACGTGCCAGACTCCGTCTTATTGAGCGCTACGGATCTGAGACTCAGAAGTCCAGGCTCGCTCAGCTGAAGGAAGAAGGACTTCGAATCTGAAGTCGACTGTTCCGACAGTGATCTTCTGACCGTTCTTTATCTCACATCTCCGTCCTAAGGCTACTTTTCTGTCGTCTATGTATGTTGTCCCTTTTTTGGAACAGTCACTGATATAGAATGTATTACCGCTCAGATAGATGATCGCGTGAAGCGCATCAACTGACGGATCGTCCAAAACTATATCCGACAGAAAAACATCCGAACCTATCGTTGTCCTGTCCATCATCAGAGAATAAGAAAGAGCCTTTCCGTCTTTGATCACTGATGACGTGAGCATGCCGGTAAATAAAGGCGTTACCGCACGTGAATGTCCGTTTGATATTGTCTGTGCATCGTTATCTGCCGGCGGTTTGATACTGTCATCAGCATCGGAAAACAGTATCATCCGTCTGACATTGGAAAGTTCTTTCTCCTCATTTCCTTTCCTGTCCTTTTTCGTCCTGCGGTTCATGAAGAACCTTATAAGGAATACTCCTGAGACAAGAATGAAAAGGAGGAAAGGCAGGAGTCCTGAAAACTTTAAGGCGACTCCTGCCGCAATGGCGCATGCCCAGGACCACCACAGTTCTGACGGTGTCTTTATCTTTCCTGTTCCCGTGGGTTTAATGCTTTTATCTGTTTTGCGTCTGTCAGATAGGTGCTTCGGGGCATTTGCCTTTATCGTATCCGGATCAGAAATATCCGCGCTTGTGTCGGAATCTCTTATCACACGTGCACATTTCAGGAACAGCGCTTCGTCACCGGTTTTTACGCTGTATATGAGTTCCTGTTTCTCGTCGTTTGTCAGTACTTCATCAAAGAATGGTTCTGACAGAAATATCTCGAGACGCTCTGCGCCGAGTGAAGAAAGACAGACCGATTCCGGAGAGCTTTTATATGGAAGAAGACAAAATCTTATATATGAACCGTCTTCATCCGTAAAAACATATTCCGGATCTAGAACAATTGCGGACGGACTGATCAGATTATCGAGCAGTTCCGGTACAGAACAAAAAAAGTCACCTGCGGATCTCCTTCTTTCGTCCAAAAGCTTTGAGAGCTTTTTTGAACGTCGTGAGCCGTGCAATACAGCGCTTCCTGACTGCCTGACGGATATCAGGCCTGAAAAATCGAAATAAGCTGAAGATGAGATACCACTGACGTCTATACTGCACGGCAGTAAACATCCGGAACGATTCTTTTCAATTACTTCACCGGCATAACTGAATATGCATTCTGAAGAATCGAACCTCTCAACTGCAAAATACCCGAAGGGACCTTTTTTGATCAGCATAATCAGAACTGCGACTGAATCTTGGATTCGTCAAAACAAAAATCGATGATCTTCTTACCGTAAGACATGAGTCCTTCTCTGAAGAGAAGAGCTAATGATACGAGGACTGCGATGATGATTACAATCTCAACTGTCCCCATTCCTTTTTTATTTCTGTGTTTGGATCTTTTAATCATTTTCAGTGCCTCCTTATTTTGTTTATATGCCAAGTGAAATAATTGCCGGTGTCATTGCGACCATAAGAACGCTGACGAAGTCTAATGTCATCGGAAGAAGCAGCCCCAGAGCCTCGCGTTCCTGTTTTTTACGCGCGGCATTTCTGCAAAGGTTCCAGCATGAAGATGCCTGAAGCTGCAGAAGATTTAATACTTCAGCTGTTCCGAGCCTGTCATATCTCGCGACGAGAAGAAGTGCTGACTGCGCTTCCGGGATCTGTATTCTTAAAGAGAAACGCTCGACTGCCTCTGAGGCGGATATGCCCGACAGCATCATTGCTCTAAGGTTCTTTATTTCAAGCGACAGGCTCTTGTTGTCACCAAATGCTTTCGCACAGATCTCTATTGCTTTCGGAAGCTGCATTCCCGCTTCAAGGAGTGTTGACATCAGGCACATGAACAGCGGTATGTCTGTCATGAGATCTTCTCTTTTGCGTTCGACTTCAGATCTGACCTCGCGGCTTCCGAGAACAGCCATCAGGACTATAAACGGGACAGCTAAGCACGGATTCTTCCCGATTTTTATGGACACAGTAAGTCCTATGAAGCCGGAAGCCGCACAGATCAGGATCTGTTTCTTCAGGTACTGCTCATAAGCGAGTCTGGGATTAACCGATAACTCGTTGAAGAGCTCGTGCCTTGAGGTGATGAATCCGGTAGGAAAGATACGCCTGAAGAAGGAAGTCAAAGGATACTTGGGGGAAACCTTTAATGAGTCATCATAGCCAAGACTGGCTGATGCGCGTATCTTTCGTCCGGAATCGTGGGACATGTATCTTAAAAGCATCGCACATGCGATTACGCATATAGCGAACGCTATTGCAAGGAGAACAGAACCCAGATTGGTATTCCGGGCCATATCTATATAGTCACGGCTCATGAAATTGAGCGCGAATGTTACAGCAAAAGGCATTGCACAAAGCATGGCTGCTTCTGCATTCTTGCCCGCATTCTGAGCATGTATCTCGCTTTGTACAGCGTTCATTTCAGACAGCATCTGACACGAACTCCGCAGTATCGCAAGGCTGTTGTTGCCGATCTCGCCTGAGATTGCCAGCGCGTGAAAGATAGGCACTGTTTCAGGGAACCTTACCGCTTCCGCGAACGAATTAAGTGCTTTCTCCAAACTTATGTGAAGCTTCAGGTCATTCTCGAGATTGATCAGCGGCTTTATCAGCATGCAGCGTCTGCCAAAGGTGTGTTCGATAACCGGACGCATCATAAGCAGGGATTTCTCGATCGAATATCCGCTAGATACACTCGTGCAAAGGACCTGAAGCATCACAAGAAGCTGCGTCCTCGTGTGGCGGTAGCCGTTGGAGAATAATTTCTTCATGGCTTCCTTCCACGGGAAGATACCTAATACCACCGATATGATCAGTCTGATCTCCGGTGAGGAAATAAACAGGGAGGAGGCCATGTAAAGACCTGCCGCGAAAAACGGATAGACCCAGATCGTCTTTATCAGAAAAAGCGTGCAGGGCTTTATCTTTACAGACTTAAGCTTTGTAAGCCATGATGTCCCTAAGTTCTTCATCGCTGCAGATACGTTCAAGACCTTTTCCTCCCTTGTTCAGATATAGTGTTTTGAGCCTGTATTCGTGACCTTCGGAAGGAAGCACGTTACAGATCTCGTCTATATATCTCCGGCCTTCACGGCTCCTGGAGATATGAAGTATTATGTCGATTCCCATAGAAAGCTGTGTTACCACTGCGTCGTATGGAAGATTGGAGCCTGCCATCACCATTCCCGTAAGCCTCTCGAGCATCTCAAAACACGAATTGGCGTGTCCGGTGCACATCGAACCAGGATGACCGGTGTTGAGGGCGTTCATCATGTCCGCTGATTCGGACCCTCTGACCTCACCGACTATGATGCGGTCAGGACGCATCCTCAAAGATGCTCTTATCATCATTCCTATGTTTACTTCGCCGGATCCGTCTGGTCCCGGAAGTCTGGCTTCCATCCTTACCAGATTGTCGATCCCCTGAAGGTTCAGTTCGGCTGAATCCTCGATAGTAACGACCCTCTCGTCTTTAGGAATGAATGTCGAGAGACAATTAAGAAAAGTTGTTTTACCTGACCCGGTTCCGCCGCTCAAAAAGATCGTCTTTTTGTTGCGTACGCAGCCACTCAGAAACCTGGCAGCTTCCTCACTGATAAATCCCTGTCTGATAAGCGTTACTATGTCATGCGATATGCCGGTGAACTTTCTTATCGTCACAGTGGTCTGTGAAGCGATCGGTGCCAGCACGGCATTGGCTCTCGAACCGTCCGGAAGACGCAGGTCGGATATTGGGTTGGCTTCGTTCAGTGGTCTGTTTCTGTTCGCGAAGAAACAGGAAATGACCGTTTTCAGCGTTTCTTCGTCCTTGAACCTGATATCTGACTTGTAAAGCCTTCCTCCGCGTTCGTAAAAGATCTTGTCCGGTCCGTTCACCATGATCTCTGTGATGCTCGGATCCTGCATCAGGGGCTCGATCACATCCATTCTCCGAAGAGAGTTGAAGACCCTTTTTGCCATATCACGCTTTTCTGACAGCGACATCTTTACCGTTGATGTATTGCTGATGACATCTGCGATTATCTCTTTCAGCCTGTCGTCAGTAGGATCGCTCTCATTCCTTATTGCATTGAGTACGCAGTAAGTGAGCTGTTCTTTTATCGCATCAAGATCCGAAGTCTTGTTCATACGGCCGCTCCTGTAATCCCGGTTGTTTTTCCTGCGGCAGAAGCCGGTTTGCTCTTAACTGCAGTCGGGTATTTCAAATAGTCGGCAACAGCTACACCGTGAGTAAGGGAACGGTTTATCGCACTGATCAGGTTTGCTGCAGCCGCTTCTTCGTTAAAGTCTTTTCCGGAAAACAGCACGGTGACTTTATCGCAGCCGGATACGAGCATCGGGATCTCTGAATTCCGGAATCCTTCCGCAATAGCCAGGACATTTATCTTTCTCGTATTGTCAGAGACCAGATCCCTGCATTTATCGAGAAGGAGCCTGCATCTGGTGCTCCCCAGATCGTAAACGTCGTCTTCGTTTTTTACGGCACCGGGCGTGAGGAACCCCATTGAGTTTCTGCTGCAGTATTTGAGTATGTCATCGGGTTCGAATCTTTTGGAAACGCAGTCTTCTAGAAGACCTGTCATGTTTCCTGCAAGTATGCCCGCACCGTCATCTTCGGGAGCCCTGTACCTGCTGGTAAAATCAAGCCTTAAAGAAAGATCTGCATCTGCCATGCCGGAATAGTTGTTCCTGATGTAGTTTTCACGGTCTGTGATATAGACAAAAGGGATCAGCACCTCAAGCCTGCCTTTTCCGGAGACTTTGGAATCGCCTGAAGTATCGCGGCTCCGTGTGGGCTTTATTCCCAGAGCACTGCAGATGTTCCGGCAGTCGATCAGGCCGTCCGGTCCTGTAGTCGGTATAGGATTATCCAGGCATTCTTTTAAAGACTGCATTTCGTCAAGCACGGAACCTTGAGAGAATTCCTTGCCGAATTGTTCGGGGTTATAAAGTATCTTCGTAAACTCTCCGAACATGTCGCCGTCGGTGTCTGATCCGTTCCCGAGATAGGGATCAGTTATGTAAGCTTCGGGATACAGCGCTCCGAGCCTGGCTTTCATAAGCGAGTACATGTATTTGTCTTTCTCGTATATCTTTATCGAAAACGCCATTTTGAGCCTCCTTGTCTTTTTCACGCTTTTGCCGTCACGTTGCGTGTGCCGTGTTTCGAGTTATTGCTTGCCTCGAATTGTAAATGCTCCCGGGGTGAAGGATTACCGACAAAAACCGACAAAAACCGACAAGGAAAAGCCGGATTCAGGGCAAAAACGGGCCCTAATACTTAATTATTCTTATTACGGTTTGAGCGTTCCGGAACAGATTTTGAGGACAGACATCGGAAAGAGATCGATTTTCGCTTTACAACGACTATCCGGATATGTACAATTAAGCCGCTGAAACAATTTTGAGTTCATTGCTTATCAAGAGAGGCTAGAGGGAACCGGCCCAGTGAAGCCCGGCAACCGCGGAGAGCAGCGGTGCCAAATCCGGCAGGACACCAAATCAGGCGACCTGAAAGATGAGGAACGTTAACAGATAGCGTACGCCTTCCTTTCGGGGAAGGCGTTTTCTTTTGGCAAAGGCATTGAACGGAAAGGATTTTTATGAGAAATAGAACAGGCAAGTGGCTCTTTACATCAGAGTCAGTAACAGAGGGACATCCCGACAAGGTCTGCGATCAGATTTCTGATTCCATCCTTGACGCAATCCTCAAGGAAGACAGCACCGCGCGCGTAGCCTGCGAGACTTGTGCAACTACCGGTATGGTGCTCGTAATGGGCGAGATCACAACATCCGCTTATGTCGATATTCCTTCAATTGTAAGGAGCAGACTTAAGGAGATCGGCTATGACAGCAGCGAGGTCGGTTTTGACTACAATTCCTGCGCTGTCCTGACATCGATCGATGAGCAGTCTCCCGATATCGCAATGGGTGTAGACAAGTCTTTTGAAGCACGTCACGGCGGCAGCGATGAGCTTGATACCGGTGCAGGTGACCAGGGCATGATGTTCGGTTATGCAAACGATGACACAGAAGAGCTTATGCCGCTTCCGGTATCTCTTGCCCACAAGCTTACAAGACGCCTTGCAGAAGTACGTAAGGCAAAGGTCGTTGATTATCTGAGACCTGACGGAAAGAGCCAGGTAACAGTCGAATATGACGGCAACAAGGTCAAGAGGATCGATGCGATCGTCATTTCCACACAGCATAATGCCGATGTTTCAAGCGAAGAGCTTGAGAAGTTCGTTAAGGAACAGGTCATCGCGCCCGTGATCCCTGCCGAACTGGTAGATGCCAACACCAAGATCTATGTTAACCCTACAGGACGTTTCGTTATCGGAGGACCTCAGGGTGACTCCGGTCTTACGGGAAGAAAGATCATCGTCGATACATATGGCGGATTTGCCCGTCACGGCGGCGGAGCTTTCTCCGGAAAGGATCCTACGAAGGTTGACCGTTCCGCTTCTTACATGATGCGTTATGTTGCCAAGAACATCGTCGCAGCAGGAATCGCTTCCGAGTGTGAAGTCCAGGTTGCTTACGCGATTGGCGTCGCAGAACCCGTTTCCGTAATGGTCGATACTTTCGGTACAGGAAAGATCGCAGACGATAAGATCACTGAGATCGTAAGGTCTGTATTTGACCTCAGACCTGCTGCCATCATCCGCGATCTTGATCTCAGAAGACCTATATATGCGCAGACTGCAAGCTATGGCCACTTCGGAAGAACAGACATCGAACTTCCCTGGGAGAAGACCGACAAGGCAGCACTCATAAGGGAGAAGGCCGGTATCTGAAATGTCCCGTGCGTTGCTGTCTACAGATGACGTCGGGCAGCAGGTAACGGATCTGACCGTCAAGGCTGTTAAGGTTTTCTGCCCCCGGACGAAAAGCAATTTCGTGTCGTTCATGACCGACGGCAGGTTCATGGCTGCAGGTACATCAAAGATTGATGTTATCGAAGGCGGAACCTACGTTATCTCGGGCAAAGTGACGCTGTGGAATGAACGTGTCCAGGTTAAGCTGTCTTCTATCAAGCCTGCTGAAACAGGCGATAATGAGACAGTCCTTATCGCGACTTTTCTGGCTGATAATATCACCGGCCTCGGAAAGGCCATCTCTGCGGCACTTGTCGAGGAATTCGGGGAAGAAGTACTGGATGTGCTTATAAACGATCCGGAGAAAGCATCTTCACAGGTCAAGAATCTGACTAAAGAGAAGGCGATGTCGTTCTGCGACATCGTCACTGAAAAAGAGGAATTCTTTAAGGAAGGTCTGGCTGCCCGCAAGCTCGGTCTTACGCAGGAACAGGTCAAGACTCTTTACGGTATGGGCGAACTATCCGTAGAGAAGATAAAGGAAAACCCTTATGTCCTTTTGTCAAAAGGGATAGCCGACTTTACACTGTGCGACAAGATCGCGATAGAATCCGGTTTTGATACAAGTTCGCAGATCCGCGCGGCTGCAGCTATTTCAGCTGCCGCCGAGGCGGTGTGCGATGAGACCAAATCCACGAAATTAAGACCCGTACAGGTGAGAAAGAAAGCCTTTACGATGCTTAATGCCGGAGAGTGCAAAAAGCTTTCTTCCGATGAGTTTTCAGAGATCTATCCGGCCTCTTGCCAGATGGCTGTGGACAATAAAGAGATAGCTGTTTTCGGATTTGCCGATGACAAGTGTTCCGCGGCAGATCCATTGGATACGGAAGCGTTTATCTCACCCCTTCACTATTTCAAGGCGGAAGCCGCGATAAAGAAGAGGATAGAAAAGTTCCTTTCCATGAAGGTGAAAATCCCTCTCAAGGTTGAATCTGACCGTATAATGTCGAATTATGCCGACAAGGTCGGCATCGTGCTTGATGAAGCACAGAAGAGCGCTCTGCATCTTTGCATGTACTGTCCGCTATGCATTATCACGGGAGGTCCTGGAACAGGGAAGACCACGATAATGGGGATCCTGGCAAATTATTTCCGCGATAAGGATATTACCTGCGTGTTTGCGGCACCGACCGGAAGAGCAGCGAAAAGGCTTGCAGAATCGACAGGAAGTCCTGCCGCCACTATCCACAGATTGCTCGGCGTCAGGCCTGTGGATGACATGACCGGCAACCAGTTCTTCCTGCACGACCACAGCGATCCTATCAAGGCACGCGTCATTGTCATTGACGAGATGTCGATGGTGGATACCGAGCTGTTTGAAAGACTCCTTGACGCGACTGATGAACAAACGTCCCTGATCCTTGTCGGAGACCCTGATCAGCTTCCTTCGGTAGGGTGCGGCAATGTGCTCCGTGACCTGCTTTCAGGCAGATCGATACCTTCTGCACGTCTGACTTATACGCACCGCCAGACAGACGACAGTTCGATCGCCTCAAATGCATACAGGATACTTAACGGCGAGCCTCTGATCGCCGACGGCATCGATTTCGAGATAATAAAGACTTCGAACGACGAAGAGGCCTTCGAGAGAGTCAAAGCAATGGTCAAGGGCATGCAGGGAGAGGACTCCGTGTTCCTTACGCCGACAAAGAATGAGAACGTAATGCTCGGCACAGTAAAACTCAATTCCATGCTTCAGGAACTGTTTGTTTCGGAAGCGGGAGGCAAAGATGAGCTGCCTTCGGTCAAACGCGGTTCTTCTGCTGCTTTCTATGAAGGCGACAGGGTGATGCAGACCAGAAACGACTACTCGGCAGAGTGGATCGATCCCGTTACGAATAAGACTGAACAGGGTGTCTTCAACGGGGAAATGGGCACGGTCGACAGCGTTGATATGATCGAAGGGACCATGACGGTCGTTTTCGATGACGGAAAGACAGTCAAATATACGAAGAAGATGCTTGAGGATATTGAACTTGCTTATGCGGTTACTGTCCACAAGTCACAGGGCTGCGAGTTTGAGCATGTAGTTATACTGCTCGGAAAGATGAATGCCCTGCTTTACAAGAGAAACCTGCTTTATACCGCAGTTACGCGCGGAAGAACGAAAGTTACCATAGTTGATTCCGGAGATACTCTTGCTAGATTTCTCAGAGGTCTCCGCGACGAGGAGCGCGCCACGTCGCTCAAGGATTTTCTCGCGATAATAGATCACAAACGGGGACTTTGATATGACCGATCCGAATAACGCCGGGGGAGGAGGCTCCCTTGTTTTGTCATTCCTGAAGGAGACATTGAACTTTATGTTTCCCGAATGCTGCTGCATTTGCGGAAAGCTTGCGGATGCAGACGGAAGATTTGCCGGTTACGGGAAGTTCTGTGAGGATCTTACGGGAAAACCGTCCGGACTTCATATCTGCGGAAAATGCCTTTCTTCATTTGCTCCGTACGAACCCTCAAGACGCTGGCTCTTATGCCTTTCGAACCCTTATGATGACGATCCGGTACCGAATCTGACACTTTATATGCCAATGGCGTATGACGGCCCGGTCAAAAGTGCCATTCCCGCCGTAAAGTTCGGGAAAAAGAAAGAACTGGCGGGCTTTCTGGGATGCCTTCTCGGTTCTTTTATGGAAAGTGACTCGGTAGGGGCGGATCTGATAGTTCCGGTGCCCTTGTCGGAGGCCAGGTTAAAGGAACGCGGGTTTAACCAGGCTGCCGAGCTTGCCAAGCCCGCTGCGGCCATTTTAAAAATCCCCTATGCCGAAAATGTCCTTTTGCGTACCAAAAACACAAACAGGCAGACCGAGCTTAAAGGCAACCTTGAACGTATTGCCAACGTATCCGGGGCTTTCGAGGCATCGGAGGATTGGGACCTTAAGGGCTTGACCGTGATCGTGGTCGATGACGTGGCTACTACCGGCTTTACGCTTCATGAAGCCGCTATGGCTTTGTATGATGCAGGTGCTTCAAAGGTGCTTTGTGTTGCCTTTGCAGGAAACAGGCAGGTCAAGAATGCCGAAGCGTTCTGATCGGTCCGAAAAACGCAAGATTTGTTGCGATATTGTTGCAAATGCTCTTTTTTATTTGAAATGCCCGCGATTTATTTTATAATTAAGGTGACCTTAGCATTGTGGCCTCTAAATTGGACCTACATGACATAATTATGAGCTTGGACCGCGTGGTGGAAATAAAGCCTTGTAAGTTGGACTATTGAAGTCAGGCGCAGAGCATCAGCCCTGGAATATCCGGGTGTCAATCAGAGTCTGCTATGTTCGGGTCGTTTTTTATTGAACGGATGAAAAGAGAACAAGATCTTGGGACTTCTTAACGATGCAAAACAGATAGCATCCCGCGACCCTGCTGCCAGGACGGTAGCGGGTGTCATTTTTTTATGCACTGTTTTTCCTTGTTTCGGAAGATATTCAGATGAACGATGTACCTGTTGGCGATGTTGCTGCGGTAAATGACTGAAATATCAACCAAACAAGGAGTATTAGCATGAAACTTTACAACACACTTACAAGAAATAAGGAAGAATTCAAGACGATCGAACCTAACAAGGTCAAGATGTATGCTTGCGGCCCTACGGTCTACAATTATTTCCATCTGGGCAACGCAAGACCGTTCGTAACTTTCGATACACTGAGAAGATACCTCGAGTACAGAGGCTATGTGGTAACCTTCGTTCAGAATTTCACTGATATCGACGACAAGATGATCAAGCGCGCGAACGAGGAGGGCATCACGGTCGAGCAGCTCGCTGACAGGTTCATCAAGGAATACTATGTTGACGCTGACGGCCTCAACATTAAGCGCCAGACATACCAGCCCAGAGCCACTCAGTCGATGAAGGCAATAATCGGTCTCATCAAGGCTATGGAAGAAAACGGCTACACTTATATCATCGAAGGCGACGGCGTTTACTTTGATGTATCCAAGAAGGCTGATTACGGCAAGCTCTCCCACTATAAGCTCGACGAGCTCGTAGCAGGCGGCGGCGAGAGAAAAGCAAGTTACGAGGGCAAGAAGAACCCAGGCGATTTCGCTGTCTGGAAGTTCAAGAAGGAAGGCGAGCCTTTCTGGGGATCACCCTGGGGCGAGGGAAGACCCGGCTGGCATATTGAGTGCTCAGCCATGATCAAGCAGTATCTTGGTGATACGATCGATATCCACGGCGGCGGACAGGATCTGATCTTCCCGCACCATGAGAACGAGATCGCGCAAAGCGAGGCTGCAAACGGCTGCAAATTCTGCAATTTCTTTGTCCATAACGCGTTCGTCAACATTGACGGCGAGAAGATGAGTAAGTCTTTGGGCAATTTCTTCACGATCAGGGACATCGTTAAGAAGTACCCTTACAACGTTATCAGATTCTTCATTCTGCTCGGCCACTACAGAAGCCCCATCAACTTCTCTGATGAGCTTCTTGCTGCGGCGCAGACGAGCCTCGGAAGGATCAGCAACTGCGTATCCCAGGTAAGCTTCGCGCTCGAAAACGGCGCTGATGCACATCCTGCTGATTCTGAGACATCGAAGAAGCTTCTGGACGCGGTTAAGGCAGCTGAAGAAAGCTTTATCGGCCATATGGACGACGATCTCAATTCCGCTGACGCCATCACCGATATCTTTAACCTCGTAACAGAGACCAACAAGGCCATTGCGGCAGATGACGCTTCCGCCGATTCGCTCAAGGCGGCACAGGCTAAGATCTTAGAGCTTACAGGCGTCTTAGGCGTCAAGCTTGATGAAGCAAAGGAAGAGATCCCCGCAGAGGTTTTAGAGCTTGCCGAGAAGCGTGCGCAGGCCAAGAAAGAGAAGAATTTCGCAGAAGCCGATAAGCTCAGGGACAAGATCACTGCTCTCGGATACAGCATCAAGGACACTCCCAAGGGACCTCAGCTCGAGAAGATAAAGTAACGGAGCACTTTTATGATTAAGCCTTTCATAGCATCAGATCTTCGTGAAGTATCGCCTCTCGTTCTGGCGTACATAGGTGATGCTGTTTATGAGGTCTATGCCAGGTGTCATGCTTCAAATTACGGCGCAGGCAACAATAACAAACTTCACAAGAGAACCATCAAGTATGTTTCTGCCGAAGCGCAGGCTGAGATCTCAAGAAAGCTTATGGATGAACTTACCGAGACCGAGACGGATTATTTCCGCCGCGGAAAGAACTCGAATCCCCACGCGTCATCGAAAAACGCTTCCCATGCTGATTATATGTACGCAACAGGATTCGAGGCTCTTATCGGTTATCTTTTCATGGATAACCAGGAGGCAAGGATGGAGTACCTCATCCAGAGGAGCTTTGAGATAGCGGACGGCATTAAGGCGATCAACATCGCAGAATTTGACGAAGAGACGGGAGAAGACTGATTTGGAAGACAATCGCGACAACAACAGATCCAAGAACGTATCCGGCGACAAGCTCGAAGGCCGTAATGCTGTCACAGAGGCTCTTGCAGCAGGCAGGACCTTTAACCGTATCTGGATACTTAAGCCCGAGGGCGGAAAGCGTCTTGAACCTGCTCTTGCAAAGATCCTTGACGAAGCAAACAAGCAGGGGATCGTAGTAACAAGGGCTCCGAGAAATGTTCTGGACCGTATCAGCACGACTCATAACCATCAGGGCGTAATTGCCACAGTAGCTCCTCACGCATATGCTGATCTTGACGATATAATCAATAAAGCCAGGGAAGAGGGCAGGGCCCCGATCCTTATCGCTTTGGACGAGATAAAAGATGCATACAATCTGGGATCCGTATTAAGGATCGCGGACTGCTGCGGAGTCGACGGGGTGATCATCCCCGAGAGGCGCTCTGTGTCTCTTGACTCTATGGTTGCCAAGGCTTCGGCCGGCGCGATGGAGTATGTTCCCGTCGCAAGGGTCACGAATCTTGCGCAGACGCTCAGGAACCTTAAGGAAAAAGAAGGTTTCTGGGTATGCGGTACCGATATGAACGGCGATGTATCGTATGACAAAGCCGATTATTCGGGAAACCTTGTCATCGTTATCGGAAGTGAAGGCGACGGCATGAGAGACGGTGTCCGCAAATGCTGTGATTTCACGGTCGAGATACCGATGGTAGGCCATGTTAACAGCCTTAATGCGGCAGTTGCCTGCGGAGTGGTTGTTTTCGAGGCTGCAAGACACAGACGTACGGAAGGATAAAACGAAATGACCGGAAGGATCGGACATATCGGAAAATCAATGGTTCAGAAGATCATGGCAGTTCTTCTGACCGTTGCCGTGCTGTTCTCGCTTTCTTCCTGTGACATCGTGCAGTCCATACACAAGCGTTTTGATAACCACAGTGAGGACATTACCAAGCAGGAGCTTGCCCGTCTTGTCAGTGTTGCGATAAAGAGCGCTGACAATGTGGCCGACAGCTATTCATCCATTCCCGATAATCAGCTTGACGGCATGTCTTACACTGTTTTCCACCAGTATTGCGAGATCTTAAGGAGTATGTCCGAAAGACACGGCAAGATCAGCTCTTTCAGGTTCCTGACCGCTGAGGAGAATGAGAAATTCTTTGCAGATGCCGATAAGAAGGCGGGTTCACATGCGATCTCAATGAAATCTTATTCGGATCTTATCATGGTCGAGCTCATCTATGAGGATGATGACGATAAGGACAATCCGTGCAGGTTCGCGCTTGCCCTAAAGGACGGCGCGTATACGCTCGCAAATGATTACGCGACCAAGGCTGTTGAGGCATATGATTACATTTCGCATTATTTCAAGATGATAAGCGATTCCAATACGGCGGGTCTTGAATCCATCATCAAGCCGATGCTCAAAGACGATATCTACATCTCGTCCGTTATCACATCAAAGGCGACTTACCTGATCGATTACTATAAGCACCGCGTCAGGAGCTCTTTCAGAGAGTTTAAGCTCAGGACTTTCCTTCCGAACCTCATAAGTTTTGAGATCCCCGAAAGTGTTGATGCCTCGGGAGAGAACATCATATCCCGTTCAGTCAATCTTTTCCGCAGACAGGACGGCATTTTCTACATCGAAGACACGTTTGTATCAAAGGGTGACGAGGTCGGTTTCTGTCTGGACGGCAATCCGGTGCTCCGCTGCGGATTCTCATACACGAAAGCCGATATCGAAAAGCTTTTCGGGGAGCCTGTTATCCAGATGGTGGATAACTCAGGCAAAAACGGAATGGCCCAGATCCTTTTGGCCTTTAACGGCGTGATGCTCCACTTTGAGGGCGCACCTTCTTCAGACAGCACCTGGAATACCGCAAGGCTTGTATCTATTTCCATCTACGACTATGATGCCGATACTCCGGCATCAACATTCGACGGACGTCTGTTTGTGGGAATGAATATCTCGGAACTCCTGCTTGTATACCCCATGATCGATGAAAGTGACTATGTATATACGTTTGAGACGGCAGAAGGCACTTACAAGATGGAATTTGAGTTTGATGCAAACAAGAATGTCTCTAAGATCCGTTTGGGAGAGGTATCCACAAAGACCGTGTAACTTTTATTCAACGCACTTTGCCTTGAGGGAGGTTATCTCTTCGTCTGACATTCCGTTGAATCTGAGGAAGTTTGCTATATCGCCGTTCCATGTCTTATCGACATAATCAAGGAAGATCTCCATATTAAGCTTATCCGACCTCAGAAGATGCTTCATGTCATCGGGCATCTTTGCGATCTTGCGTTCGAGATACTTCTCGAGATACTTGTATGAAGCCTGATAGTTTAAGATTATATTTTCGCGCGAAGCTCCGGCAAGCAGATAGAGGATTGCAGCGATCGTGCCGGTGCGGTCTTTGCCGTGAGTGCAGTGAAAAAGCGTAAGCCCCTTGGAGTTCAGCAGATATCTCATGGCTTTGATGACATTCTTGCCAAGATCTTCGCAGATCCTGACGTAATAGTCGCCTAAATGCCTTTTGCGTATGAAATCGAGCAGATCGTCGCTCAGGTTATTGGGGTCGCCGGGAAAGAGCGAGACGAAACAGAAATCGACATCGGGATCATTCTGGAACGGATTGCGGAAATCCTTGAGCTCAGCGTCTGAACGCAGGTCAACGACACATTTGACGCCGTAGTCTTTAACCTCTTGGATCTGATCAGCAGTGAGCTTCTCAGGTGAGCTCGACCTGATAAAGACACCTTTTTTGAATGTCTTGCCGCCTTCCAGGGGCATTCCACCGAGCTCGCGGCAGTTCGCAAGCTTCAGACAGGTGATAAGCTGATCGTCAGGATTATATAAAGACATAGGCACCTCTTTTTACGGCGCCTATTCTAAACAAGTTTTGATTGACATTCAAGCAGTCAAGTAATATCATAAATAGGCTATCGGGAAACCGATGTTCACACGCGCCTATAGCTCAACTGGATAGAGCGTCTGACTACGGATCAGAAGGTTGTGGATTCGAGCTCTGCTAGGCGCGCCACATTCAAAGCTGTTGCGGTTCGCGGCAGCTTTTTTAATATCCGAAGGAGGTTTGGACTTATGAGAAGACTGCTTATCGTCGTTGACTGCCAGAAGGATTTCATTGACGGCGCGCTCGGCTTTGAAGGCGCAGATAAGATCATCCCGGGGATCATTAAGCGCATCGCGGAGTATAAGGCTTCGGGTGACGAAGTCGTTTACACGATGGATACCCACACTCCTGACTACATGAACACCCAGGAGGGAAGAAATCTTCCTGTGATTCACTGTGTCAAGGGTTCTGACGGTTATAAGCTGGATCCTGCGCTCGAAGGACCTCTTTCGGGCTGCAAGGGCTTTGACAAGCCGACTTTCGGCTCTTTGGAACTTGCAAACTATATTGCTTCCAACGCTTCTGAATATTCTTCGATCGAGGTTTGCGGCCTTGTCTCCAATATCTGTGTCGTCTCGAACGCCGTGCTCGCGAAAGCGGCGGCTCCCGAGGCTGAGATAATCGTGGATTCAAAGCTCACGGCCTCTTTCGATCCCAAACTCCACCAGGCTACGCTTGATGTTTTGGGCGGAATACAGGTAAAGGTTCTTTAATATATTTATTTATTGCAAAAACAGCATGCGCTGTGATACAATTCTTACTCGGTTATTGTAAATAATAATATTTATTATGGAGGATATAACATGGCATCCAAAATTGAGAAGAAAGAGAACTCGCAGGTAGTAATCAGCCTCGAAGCGGGAATTGAAGAGTGGAAGGCTGCTCTTAAGCAGGCTTACAACAAGAACAAGGGCCGTTTCCAGGTTCCCGGTTTCCGCAAGGGTAAGGTTCCTTTCCAGCTTGTCTGCCAGTACTATGGCGAGGGCGTCCTTTATGATGATGCTATGAACGAGATCGCTAACAAGCAGTATCCCGAGGCAGTTAAGGAGCACGACCTCAAGGTTGTTTCCCGTCCTGAGATGGATGTAACAGGTCTTGACGAGAACGGACTCAAGTACACGATCACGGTTTATGTTAAGCCTGAATTCGAGCTCGGCCAGTATGAGGGCGTTGAGGTTCCTTACAAGGACATCGAAGTAACAGATAAGGACGTTGAGGATGAGCTCGAGCGTATGGCTAAGCGTAACTCTTCTCTCGAGGAAGTTACAGACCGTGCAGCTGCTGAAGGCGACACAGTTACTATCGACTATGAGGGATTCAAGGACGGCGTTGCATTTGAAGGCGGCAAGGGCGAGGGTTATAACCTCAAGCTCGGTTCACACTCATTCATCCCCGGTTTCGAGGAGCAGGTTGCAGGCCACAAAGAGGGCGAAGAGTTCACTATCGAAGTTAAGTTCCCTGAAGATTATCACTCTGAGGACCTCAAGGGCGCTGATGCTACATTTAACGTAAAGATCCACGCTGTTAAGACAGAAGTCGTACCTGAGATCGACGACGAGTTCGCTAAGGACGTTTCCGAGTTCGATACTCTCGATGAGCTCAAGGCTGATATCCGCAAGAACAAGGAAGAGAAGGCTGCCAAGGATAACAAGGCTGCATTCGAGAACGAGACAGTCCGTGCGGTATGCGATAACTGCGAAGTTGGTATCCCTCAGCCCATGATCGACAACGAGGTTGAGCAGATGGCTCAGGATCAGGCAGCTCGTATGAGCAGCCAGGGCATCGAGCTTTCCATGTATCTGCAGTATCTCGGACAGAGCATGGAAGAGTTCAAGAAGTCTCTTGAGCCTATGGCACGCGTAAGAGTTAAGTCTTCTCTCGTTATCGAGAAGATCACAGAGGTTGTTAACCCTGAGGTTACAGACGCTGATTACGAGGAAGAGATCAAGACTATCGCTGATGCTTATAAGATCGACATCGAGCAGGTTAAGAAATCTGTCGGTGAGGATTCCTCTTTCATCAAGGATTCCATCCGCGCAAGAAAGACAGTCGAGTATCTCGCTTCCAAGGCTAAGAAGGTTGAGCCTAAGGAGCCTGTAGCAGAGGAAGAGGCTGAAAAGAAGCCCGCTAAGAAGGCTGCAGCTAAGAAGACAACAAAGAAGGCTGAAGAGGCTGCCGAGTCTCCCTCTGAAGAGAAGCCTGCTAAGAAGACAGCTGCCAAGAAGCCCGCTGCAAAGAAGACAGCCAAGGCTGATGATGCAGCAGCTGAGGAAAAGCCTGCTAAGAAGACAACAAGAACAAAGAAGGCTAAATCTGACGAGGAGTAATCTGATCCTCCGGTAAAACAAGTTACTTTAGAGAGCGTCTCAGGATCTGAGGCGCTCTTTTTTGTCAGTTCCTTTACAACTTCTTTTCTATTCATTTAGGTTTATAGAGTTCCTCCGGAGGGTGTGGTATACCCGAATTATGCTAGGCAAAATGTCCCCTGTTCTCAGGGCGGTCTTGTTTTGCCTGAATTCCCGGGTTACGGGTTCAAGGAGGAGGATTTGCATGAAGTGTAAACGTTTACTGGCAGGTTTTATCGCTGCGGCCATGACCGTCGGAATGCTCCCGGCATTGGCATTTGCGGAAGAGACCGTTAATGAGCCGGCAGAAACTGAGACTGTAGAAACTACTGAGTCTGAGGAAACCGCTAAACCGGAGGTTAAGGAAACAACTAAACCGGCTGAGACTGAGCCTTCCGAAACAAAGGAGGAAGAACCCGCCGAAACGAAAGAAACACAGCCTTCAGAGCCCTCTGAAAAGGAGAGTGAACAGACTGAAGCTACGGAACCTGCAGAGCCTTCAGAATCCGAAAAAGAACCTGCTGAAACGGAAGAGACTAAGCCTTCCGAATCTGTTCCCGAAGAGCCATCACAGCCTGAAGAAGACGATCAGACTGCGGTTGAAGAACCGGAAGCTCCTTCTGTGACCGACCAAAAGAAACCGAAAGCTGAAGCAACTGTAAATGATTTCGGTTTGCTTAAGTGGTCTTTCAATGATGAGACCAATGTGCTTACGATCAGCGGAAAAGGAGCAATGGATGACCTTTCTTCCGCGGCTGCTTATCCTTGGTCTGTATACAATGCCCAAGCAACCAGGATCGTTATCGGTAAAGGTATAACTTCTATCGGTGATTTTGCTTTTGGTGATTTTGAGAAGCTCACGAGCGTTTCGGTTCCCGCGGGAATGACAAAGATCGGCAATTCTGCTTTCGAAAACTGCAAAGAACTTGCGGCAGTCTCCATTCCTTCAGGTGTAAAGACTATCGGAAGCAATGCGTTTAATTGCTGCTTCAGCCTGGCTAAGGTATCGATCCCCAAGACCGTTACAAAGATCGGTGACAGCGCATTCCAGTCCTGCGTCGAGCTCGCAAGCGTTTCGATAGCAAGCGGAGTGAAAACGATCGGTTCATGCGCGTTTTCGCATTGCTATTCACTCAAGAGCATAACGATCCCGGGAACAGTATCAGTTATCAGCGAACAGGCTTTTTCTGATTGCTACAAGCTCCGCACGGTAACGATCGCAAGCGGTGTTACAAGCATCGGGAAAGAGGCTTTCTACTGCTGCACATGTCTTGATAAGGTTACTATTCCCGGCAGTGTCAACACTATCGGAGAATCCGCTTTCGAAAAATGCACATACTTAGATACGGTCTCGATCGGTTACGGTGTAACGATGATCGAACCCAGAGCATTTAAAGATGCCGAATACCTTACAAAGATAGTTATCCCCGGCAGCGTGGATACTATAGGTTCAAAAGCATTCCAGAACTGCAGTTACTTAAGATACATCACTATCGGTTACGGTGTGCATTGGATATACGACAGTGTTTTCTCGGAATGCTACAGACTTGAGAAAATAGTTATTCCGGACAGCGTGGCCGGGATAGGATCTTATGCTTTCTATAAGTGCGGAAATCTTAATACCGTATGTCTCACAGGAGAACTTCTGGACGGTCTTAATACAAGTGTCTTTGAAAACTGCACGGAGCTGAATCAGTTTATAAGGCTGCAATATAATCCGTTTACAGTTACCGGCAAGACTGCCACGATCAAGGCTAAGAAAGTCAAGAAAAAGGCTCAGTCACTGTCTGTATCAAAAGTCCTCGGCATTACTCCCTCAGGCACAAACCTTGAGATCGTCAAGCTGTCAGGCAATAAGAACATCTCGATCAATAAAACGACCGGTGCTGTTACCGTAAAGAAAAAGACAAAGAAGGGAACATATTCCGTTAAGGTCAAGATCAGGTCAACAGGCAGTGACATGTATAGAGCTTCTGACTGGCAGACAGTTACTTTCAAGATAAAGATAAAGTAATACGGCTTCTTATCGCGGAGGTTTTCTATGAAGATAAAGAATTTCGCTAAAGCTGTTGCATTAGTGCTTACAACGAGCATTGTGCTTGGCATAGCAGGTACGACAAGACGTGTTGCAGCGGCAACGGATATTACGCTGTCGGGCAACTGCACTGTTCAGAAATACGGAGTTATTGACGGTGCTTGGAGTGATTCGTCCTCAACGCTGGTCTTAAAAGCCCGGCCGGGTTCAAATGATCCTTACAAGCCGATCGAAGCAATAAATGTAAACCTCAACAATTCGACCGGTTATGATGGCTCGCTTAAATACAGTGTTTATGTCCAGAGCAAAGGATGGCAGGATTTCACTTCTTCAGGCAGTGATGCAGGAATAGTTAATAAGGCTCTTAAAATAGAAGCTTTAAAGATGGAGCTTACGGGTGAACTCGCATCAAAATATTCGGTTGAATACGAAGTCTGGTACGAGAAAGACGACAATGTCCAGGGGTATGTATCCGACGGTACTGTGGCAGGCTCGATCGGAGAACCGAAAAAGATCGTACAGATAAAGATCAGGATAGTTCCTGCAAATCAGGGAACTGATTCAAATGTCAGCTACAGAGCCCACAGAGACAGCGAAGGCTGGGGCAGCAAATGGGCAAAGAACGGGGATGTGACAGGCGCTGCCGGCAAGGGCAAGCAGATCGACAGCATAGAACTGAACGTTACGGGCAACCAGTATAAGGGCGGCATCTCATACCGTTCGAATATCCAGAACAAAGGCTGGGAAGATAAATGGTCTTCCAACGGAGAAACGAGCGGTGCCAAGGGATTAAGGACCGAGGCGGTTGCTATAAAGCTTACCGGTGATATCGCCAATCATTACGATGTCTATTACAGGGTTTATTCACCAATCTACGGATGGCTCGGATGGGCAAAGAACGGTGAGATTAGCGGAACCACGGATCTTTCAAGCAGACTGGAAGCGATCCAGATAGTACTCGTTGCCAAGGGCTCAGATGCTCCCGGCAATGTTAAAGATATCAAGAGCGACGTCGATGTGGCTGAGGTCAATCCAAGGACTCCGATCCTTCCCGGAAGAGGTCTTTTCAGGATGCCCTCGGGTGCAAAAGTATCCTATGCCGTAAAATCAGCGGACGGATGGTCTGAGATCAAATCTGACGGCCAGGTCTTAGAGGTCACGGGACAGATCACAGGAATTGCAGTCGGAGTAAATGTACCTGACAGTGATCTGCAGCTTTCTGTTGATATGCCGGATTTCGGAAATGAGAAAAGAGATACGAACGAAGCTTACGATGCACCTTTCGATCTGAGGATAATCGATGCGGGCAAAAGGATCGAGAACCTCAGAATGTCTCTTTATGGCGTGGGCTATTATTTTGATGTCAATGAAGAGACCGGAGAATGGATGGAAATACTTAAACCTTATAAGGAAGATTACTGTGCATTCTACAGGGTCAAGACATCCAAATACGGATGGATGGCGTGGACCAATAATGAAAACAAGTGCGGCACAGACGAGATAGGCAACACCATTTCCGCCATTCAGATAGTAGTGCTTCCCAAGGGCCAGACACCTGCATCTGATCTTAACGGAGTCACTTCCGATAACGAGAACTCTATCCTTAAGATGGAGGATTTCCCGAAGCCGAAGCTCGTTACATCCGGCAACAAATTTGCAAGCTGGTGCCTAAAGCAGTTCCCGGCGAATCAGAATACTCTGAATTATCTGTCACAGCATAAACGCCCCCCGAAGTACATTTTTTACAGTGTCGCATCGACTTGGCCTTATAAGCTTGGCGGGAAGACAAAAAAGAAGTGTGACTGTACGGGATTTGCAGTATGGGTATTTAAGAATTACCACAAGAAGACGGTCAAGTTCAATTCGCACAGTATGGCATACAAGACCGGCAAGACAGTCTCTTACAAGAATATAAAACCGGGTGACCTGCTCTGCGAGTGCACTACCTATCACGGCGATGTCTTCTTCTATGTCGGCAAAGATGAATACGGTCATGACGTGATCCTGGACGGCATGACGCCGAAGATCAACGGAAAGATCAAGCATGTATATCCGTGCCTGAGATATATTGATCTTGAGGCTTGGGCATTGCAGAGCAAACACTACGTCAGGAGAAAATGATCCTTCAATGACAAAGTGCTTAAAGTCCCGCGCTTGCGGGACTTTTTGTTTGGTCCTTTTCGCGAACGGAAATAGTAAAAACATACCCGCAAACAGACATACAACAAATTGGCGCATTGGTAAAATCCGCTTGCAAAAAGGAATTTTCCTTTCTGTAATTTGTCCGTTACAAAGGCCGTCCCTCCGGGGACGGCTTTTGCGTGTAATGGAGTGTTATAATCTTGCTATGTATAAGATCTACGTAGTTGAAGATGACAAAGGAATAGCTGACGGTATCTCGCAGTGCCTTTCCGCGTGGGAGATGGAGGTCAGTACCGTTTCTGATTTCAGGAACGTCTTAGGCGAGATAAAAGAGCTTGACCCGCATCTGATAATCATGGACATAACGCTGCCTTACATGGGCGGTTATCACTGGTGCCAGGAGATCAGGAAAACCAGCAGCGTCCCGATCATATTCATTTCATCCGCGACGGATAACATGAACATAGTAATGGCTATGAACATGGGCGCGGACGATTATATCCCGAAGCCTTTCGATCAGAGCGTACTGATAGCCAAGGTTCAGGCTCTTCTCAGGAGAACGTACGATTTCAATCAGGGCTCGTTTACACTGCAGGCAAAAGGCGCAGTGCTCAATATGAACGATAACTCACTGACCTATGAAGGAAAGAAGATCGAGCTCGCAAGAAACGAGTATAAGATCCTTCTTACTCTTATGGAGAACAAGAACAAGGTAGTAAGTCGCGAGAAGCTCATGGAAGTTCTCTGGGAGACTGACAGTTTTGTCGATGAGAACACTCTGACCGTTAATGTCGGAAGACTGAGAAAGACACTTGAAGCAGCGGGCCTTACGGATTTCATCAAGACGAAGTTCGGCGTCGGATACATCCTGGAGGATGAGTGATGAAGCTTTTCGGAAGCTATCTGAAATACCGCGCGAAACTGATCGTCACATGTGCCGTTGTAATCGGGATCTTCGCATCGTCATATCTTCTTTTCGATATGCCTCAGATAGCGGTCCTGTACCCTTTGGTACTCTCGCTCGGCATCGGCCTTATAGCGGCATCAGTTGATTTCGTCTTTTTCGTAAGGCACCATAACAGGATTCTTTCGGAAGAACTGCCCTCACCGAAAAACAAGCTTGAAGAAGATTATCAGTTCATTATAGAAAAGCTGAAAGAAGAGGCGGAGATGGCCGGGCAGAAAGCTTCTGCAGACTATACCGATATGGTCGAATACTATACCGTCTGGGCGCATCAGATAAAGACGCCGATAGCTGCCATGCGTCTCAATCTCCAGTCAGAAGATACCGAGTCCGCCAGAAGACTGATGGGCGACTTGAACCGCATTGAAGCTTATGTCGAGATGGTCCTTACGTTCCTGAGACTTGATTCGGATAACACGGACTATCTGATAAAAGAATATGACATCGATGAGATAATCCGTCCGGCTATCCGCAAGTTCTCAAGAGAATTCATCTTAAAGAAACTGAAACTTGAATATGAACCGGTCAGCTATAGGGCTATCACCGATTCGAAATGGCTGTCATTCATAATCGAGCAGATAATCTCCAATGCGGTCAAATATACTTCCGAAGGATCGGTGCACATCTATATGAATGAGCCGGGAGTCCTTTGCATTGAGGATACGGGTATCGGTATAAGCGAAGAGGATCTTCCGAGGATCTTTGAGAACGGTTACACGGGCTTTAACGGCAGGGAAGACAAAAGAGCAAGCGGCATTGGCCTTTATCTTTGCAAACGTATCGCAGATAACCTGGGACATAGATTGTCCGCAGAATCGAAGATCGGCACTGGCACGAAAATGATGTTGGACCTCAGGACTAAAAATGTCGGAATAGAATAACGGCCGGAAACCTTTAGGGAATCCGGCCGTTATCTTATTTGCCTGCTTTGAACTTTTAAAGGACAGTAACCCTGTTCCTGCCGTTTTCTTTTGAAGTATAAAGTGCTTTATCGATCCTTCCGAAAGCTCCTGTGAAATCGTCATCCGCCTTCAGCTCGGTAACGCCGATGGAGCAGGTGATGTGAGCGATCTCGGGGAAGAGATACTGATCTGCTTTTTGTCTGATCTTCTCTGCGAGCTCGGCTGCCTTTGTTTCGTCCTTGTCTCTGCATATGATGACGAATTCCTCGCCGCCCCAGCGTCCCGCAACGATCTTTTCTTCCTGTACGATGTCTAAAAGGATCTTGGAGAAATGCTGCAGTGTGGTATCTCCGACTGCGTGGCCGTAGTTATCGTTTACTGACTTGAAGTGATCCAGGTCGAGCATCATGATGGAGATGGGCTCATCGTTCTTCTGGCGGTGGGCGATAGCGCTGGTGAGCTGAGTCTCGATCTCGCCGTGGTTGTAAAGACCTGTAAGAGGATCTTTCGAAGCCTTTTCCTCGTATGTATGCAGTGTGGATAGCATCTCCATGGAATCGTTGTGGATATCCTGGACCATGAAGACGAAACGGTAGTCGTCTTCGTTGATCGTCTGTGCACGGCTGAAGATGAGCTTGACCCAGATGAACTTTCCTTCAAGGTTACGCATCATGCAGTCGTAGGATGAAGTACGGCCGGGTGTGAAATTAGCCTTCAGGTACTCGGGATCCGTGCGGCGGAGGAACTGCTCCTGATCCTCTGGCCAGATCATGTTGACTATCATCATTCTCCAGTCGGAATACTTGAGGTTATAGTTGACGACGTCATCGGAGATCTCCGAAACGTTGATGCTGCTCGTGGTATCAGCTACCAGGTCGATATACATCGAGAAGAGGAAAGAACCCTGGATCGTATCGATCTTTTTGCTGGTGAGGGTCTCCTGAAGTGATTCGTTATCTACAAATTCATCCATAACGAAAACATACTTCTGGTTGTTTTCTACAGGATAAACGGTCAGCTGTACGAGATGGGGCTTTTGTGAATCTTCGAGATACAGCTTAAGACGGCGGCTGTACTTGGTGTTGAAGATACCTGTGTTGTCGGCGAATATCTGATAATCGCCCGTGACCTTCTCGCCTGTATCGCTGAAGTGGAACCACAGATCTAAGATGAGATCGTGATAGATTCCAGATTCTTTAAGGAATGTCTCGAACATTCCGCGGCGGACTATTGTCTTGTAAGTGTCTATCGCGGGATCGACAATAACGACTGCGTCAACGTTCTCTACAAGAAGACCTGTAACGTCATCGACAGTGTAATCGTATAAATCCTTGTTTACCATGATCCGTAAGCCCTCCGTTAAATTATGTGAACATCATCCAGCCGGGCATAATATGCCCGTATCATCTATAACCACCTAAATTATAGAGAGATGTTATAAACAGATTATTAAGCGATTATAAATATACCGTTTAGCTTTGATTTCATATCGTTAAAGGATACAATTGTGACAAACGTGTAAGGAATTGGTAAGCAGATTCAATGGAGCGGACTTTTGAGGTTTTCTATACTGTGGCTGACTTAAATGAAAGGAAGTACAGTTTATGAGTTTGCTTGAAGTTAAAGGATTACAGAAGATATATAAAGGACGCCGCGGCGGCGCTTCCGTTGAAGCTCTGAAAAACGTCAATTTCACGGTCGAAAAGGGTGAATATGTAGCTATAATGGGCGAGTCGGGCAGCGGTAAGACAACGCTCCTCAACATTCTTGCCGCGCTGGACAAGTCGACTTCCGGAACGATCATCCTTGACGGAATGAACCTTTCGACGATCAAGGATTCCGCTATGGCTATGTTCCGCCGCGATAATCTGGGATATGTTTTCCAGGAATTCAATCTTCTTGATACGTTTACGATCGAAGACAACATCTATCTTCCGCTTGTCCTTGCAGGAAAGAGGCCTGACGACATGAAGGCCCGTCTTGACAAGCTTGTTCCTTCTCTCGGGATCTCCGAGATCCTTAAGAAGTATCCTTATGAGGTATCAGGCGGACAAAAGCAGAGAGCGGCTGTTGCCAGGGCTCTTATCACTGACCCGAAGATAATACTTGCCGATGAGCCAACGGGCGCACTGGATTCCAAGTCTTCCGATGAGCTTCTGGCGCTGTTTAAGCAGGTCAACAGCATGGGACAGACAGTCCTTATGGTTACTCACTCGGTCAAGGCTGCAAGCCATGCTTCTCGCGTGATGTTCATTAAGGACGGTGTGATCTTTCATCAGATCTACAGAGGCGACGCTACTGATCAGCAGATGTATCAGAAGATCAGCGATACATTGAACCTTCTGGCCCAGGGAGGTGAGCAGTAATGAAGATCGGTTTCTATCCGAAGATGGCCGTCAGCGGAATACGCAAGAACGGCCGACTTTATCTGCCTTATATCATTGCCAGCATACTGATGGTGGCCGTGTTCTACATCATGCATCTGATGGGCTTTTCAAAAATGCTCGAGAACTTCCAAGGCTCCGGAACGGCAAGGGAAATGCTGAAACTCGGAACCTATATCATGGCCATATTCGGAACGTTATTCCTGTTTTACACGCAGTCAACTCTCATCAAGGGAAGGCTTAAGGAATTCGGTCTTTACAGCGTGCTCGGAATGAACAGAAGGAATCTGGGAAAGATCATTTTCTTTGAATCACTGATAACCGGGTTCATTTCGATCGCAGGTGGTCTTCTGATCGGCATCGGTTTTTCAAAGCTCGCAGAACTCGGATTCCGTAAGATGATAGGCCTTGATTCGAGTTATAAGTTCGTCATCAGCGGCCAGTCTGTACTTTGTACCGTTATCGTATACAGTCTGATCTTTTTCCTGATCTTCCTTAATGCGGTAAGGCTGATAAGATTTGCAAGAACGATCAATCTCATCAATTCCGACAAAGCAGGCGAAAAGCCACCGAAGGCTAACTGGTTTATAGGTATCCTGGGTCTCCTTCTTTTAGGCAGCGGTTATGTCTTAGCCCTAAAGATAAAGCAGCCTTTGTCGGCTCTTGTGGTGTTCTTTGCCGCTGTTATCCTGGTCATCATCGGAACATACCTTGTCCTGATTGCAGGCTCTGTCTTGCTTTGCAGGATCCTCCAGAAGAACAAGAGATACTACTACAAGACAAACCACTTTGTATCCGTATCTTCAATGGCATACAGGATGAAGAGAAACGGAGCCGGGCTTGCATCGATCTGCATCCTTCTTACCATGATCCTTGTAATGATCTCATCGACTTCGGCTCTTTACGTGAACAGGGAAGAGACGCTGAACAACCAGTATCCGAGGCACATCAACCTGTCCTGCGGCAATGAAGGCTATTCAGAAAAATATGGTGAAATAACCGGAAAAGTCATGGATGAAGTAAATAAAGAAGTTGAAGAATACGGCGCGAAAGTCACCGACAGTTACTCTTATATCACATGCAGCATTACAGGTTATTTCGAAAAAGGAAAGCTCCGTCTTGACCTGGATCCTATGAAGATGATGGATGATGACATGCTGAAGAACATGACGGCCATCGATTACGATAACGTCACTCAGGTGTTTTTCTTTGATGTTGACGACTATAATGCTCTGACCGGTAACAGTGAATCTTTAGCTTCCGGTGAGGTACTGGCATGTGTTGCCGGTAAGCTTAAGTTCGGCAATGAACTGACTATAGGTGACGAGACATTCAAGGTCGCCAAAAGGATCAATTACAAGCAGGGCGATTTCAAGCATACAATGAAAAACCTTGTCTTAACGACGCTCATCGTTGTTGTTGATGACCTCGGAGAGGTGGCTTCACGTTTTAACCGTTACACAGAAGACAGCGGTGAGAAAATGCTCGAATGGGAATGGTACTATGCTTTCGATACCAACCTTGACGATGACAAGCAGGTCATACTTTGCAGTCAGCTCAAGGAATACGTCAGGGATGAGCTCTATCAGCAGAAGTTCTTCGCTGTCCGCTGCGAGAGCCGAGCCGGCGAGCGTCAGGATTTCGTTGAGACATTCGGGGGCTTGTTCTTCTTAGGCATCCTTCTGAGCGTGATATTCCTCGTCTCGTGCGTGCTTATCATCTACTACAAGCAGATATCTGAGGGATTTGAAGACCAGTCGAGATTCGGCATAATGCAGAAAGTGGGCATGACCAGGGAAAACATAAAAAAGAGCATCAATTCGCAGATGCTCACGGTATTCCTTATCCCGATAATCTTCGCGTGTATGCACCTTGCGGCTGTGCTGCCGATAATCCATAAGCTCCTGCAGCTTTTCGGACACAACAATATGCCGCTGCTTCTTGTCTGCGCGGGTATCTGTGTGGCTATATGCGGGATCTTCTACGCTGTGATCTATAAGCTCACGTCAAACGCTTACTACAAGATCGTTTCGTAAAACTAAAGGATAGCGGAAGCTATACAGATCAGGTCCTGTAGCTTCCGTTTATCTTTACGTAATCGTATGAGAAATCGCAGGAGAACATACGGTCTTCGAACTCGCCCTGGTTAAGGTCGATCTCGATCTTGATGTCGTGCTGCTTAACGAGCTCTGATGCTTCATCCTCGGAATAGTCTGTAGCCTGGCCGTCTTTGCATACGAGAAGACCTGCCAAGCGGATGTTGACCTTATCGGGATCGAAATCAGCTCCGGAATAACCTGCAGCGGTAATTATTCTGCCCCAGTTTGCATCCTCACCGAAAACTGCTGTCTTTACCAGAGGTGACTTTGCAACAGCGGTAACGATGAGCTTTGCGTCTTCTGCGGTCTTTGCTTCACGGCAAATGACTTCGATGAACTTGGAAGCACCTTCGCCGTCGGAGGCGATCATGCGTGAAAGATCGAGAGACAGGGAAGTAAGAGCTTCTTCGAAAATCGTAAGATCATCGCTGTCTTCTGCGATAGAAGCGCCTGAAGTGCCGTTGGCAAGTACTACGACCATATCGCAGCATGAAGTATCACCGTCAACGGATACACGGTTGAATGTGTGGGAGACGGCACGCAGCAGCATGGGCTGGAGGAGTTCCTTTGAAATAGCGGCATCTGTAGTGAAAACAACGATCATGGTGCCGAGGTTGGGGCAGATCATGCCGGAACCTTTTGCCATGCCTGCAATAGTGATCTCCTTGCCGCCTGAGAGCGTGAGCTTGGCGGAGACTTCCTTCGGAACCGTATCTGTGGTCATCATGGCCTTCTCGGCTCTGTGAGCGGATTCTGCGTCGGTTGCCAGGGAAGATACGAGGTTCGGGATGGCGGAAATGACCTTTTCGGTGTTAAGACGGACACCGATCGTACCAGTGGAGGCTGTAAGCACCTCGTCGGGAGTGCAGCCAAGCTCCTTTGCGGCAGCTTCGGCAATGGCAACTGCATCGTGATAGCCCTTTGAACCTACGCATGCATTGGCATTCTTGGAGTTGACGACCAGGGCACGTACCTTTGCGCCTGCATCGATCACGCGGATCGTACGCTGAAGTGAATGGCCTTTGATGAGATTCTTTGTATAAACGCCTGCTACGACAGCGGGCACGTCTGACTCGATCATGTTGAGGTCTAAAAGATCCATGGGGCCTGAATTGCCCATATCAGTCTTGAGACCGCAGGCCACGCCGGCTGCCTTGAAGCCGGAAGGCATTGTGATGTACGATTCTGTGATTTCGTTTTCCATGGTGTCACGTCCTTAAATATTTATATTTGTGAGATTATAGTACAATAAGAGTCTGTTTGACAATCGCGCTTGACTTAAATAGGCCATACATTTATAATTTCAAAGCACGAAATTCCATGGTGGGATTAGTTCAGCTGGTTAGAGCGCTAGTTTGTGGCACTAGAAATCATGGGTTCGAATCCCATATCCCACCCCAATTTTACACTTTCGTGCTCCCCTCACTGGGGTGTAGCCAAGGGGTAAGGCACGGGTCTTTGACTCCCGCATTCGCAGGTCCGAATCCTGCCACCCCAGCCATAAGGTTCACTAGCTCAGTCGGTAGAGCACTTGACTTTTAATCAAGGGGTCTGGAGTTCGAGCCTCCAGTGAGCCACCAAGAAAAGCCCGCCGACATTGCGTTTGGCGGGCTTTTTGTTTTCGAAATTCTATAAAATTCATTTGATTTTCGGGCTTTATGTAGACAAAATGTAGACAATTGACGTGTAGACCTATGAAATCATAAGAAAAAGGGTGAACATCAATAGTTTAAAAAGGCCAAAAAGTGGTGGATAAGTGGAGGACAGGAAAAGTGTAACCCGCAAATGCTTTTCCTTTCTATGTTTTTATGGTTGAAATCCACGGAAAATTGTTGAAGAATTCTTTGTGCTACCAAACACAGTGGCAAAAATGTTATAATTTATAAATAGAGCAAGGAACAAAGGCGTTTCATCTTATGGGATGAGGCGCTTTTTATTTTGCAAGGAGTATGAAATGTCAAAACCGATCATAGGCGTGATGCCGTTATGGGATGACGAGAAAGAGAGCATGTGGATGCTTCCCGGCTATTTTGACGGAATAATCCAAGCCGGCGGAACTCCGGTTATGTTCCCTTTGATATCAGATGAACATGAACTTTATCGTCTCATGGATATATGTGACGGTATTCTTTTTACCGGAGGCCATGATGTCTCGCCCGAGCTGTACAGCGAGAAGCCTTTCGAGAACGTTTGCAGCTGTAAGATGCGTGATGATATGGAGCAGGTTGTGCTCAAAAAAGCAATTGAGACAGACAAACCGGTCCTTGGCATATGCAGAGGGATCCAGTTTATCAATGCGGCACTGGGTGGAACGCTCTATCAAGATCTGCCGACCCAATATCTGACTGAGACAGATCACCATCAGCAGCCTCCGTATGATATTCCTGTCCATTCTGTGGACATCTTGAAGGACTCTGCATTGTACAGCTGTTTGAATGTTGACAGAATACAAGTCAATAGTTATCACCATCAGGCAGTGAAGGACGTTGCGCCCTGTTTGAAAGTAATGGCAACTGCAGATGACGGACTTGTTGAAGGGATATACTTGCCGGAACACAGGTTCCTTTGGGCTATACAATGGCATCCTGAATTCTCGTATCTGAAGGATGAGAACAGCCAAAAGATCTTTAAAGCTTTTGTTGATTCCGGACGCAGTGTTAAAAGTATGATATAACGCATGTTCAATTAATCGGAAGGCAAATAACCATGAAGACAGAATATAAATGGACAGATGGAAATGATAAAGATTTCCGGAAGTTTTATCTTAAGACTGAGGAATTCTACAGCAGTATAGTCGGCGGCCGGAAGAACCGCGAAGCGTTTATTCCGTATAACATCTCGGAGAGCATATCCACTGTTCTGATAGCTTCTGTATCGGGTGTTGCTGTAGGATGTGCCGGATTAAAAGCTTATTCGGATTCTGATGTAGAGATCAAGAGAGTCTGGGTCGATCCCGAATATCGAGGCAACCATATATCTACTGCCATGATGGATGCGTTGGAAAAAAAGGCAATAGAACTCGGATTTAAACGGGCAATCCTCCAGACAAGGCCGCAGATGAAAGAGGCTGTGCATTTATACACAAAACGCGGTTACGTGCTGACGGATAACTATCCGCCCTATGACAAGCTTGAAGGAGCGATATGTTTCGCGAAGGAATTATGATGGTCAGACCGGAAAACGAACAGCATATTCAGACAATATCTTCCATTTGTCCGAAATATGCAATCTGCTACCTTTAACCCTATGCGGTTTATGCTATACTCCACGATAGAATAACGGTTAAGGACAGCGAAACGGAGGGCTGTTTTTTGAAGATCGATCCGACAGTAAAAAAAGAGACGATATATGTATGTGTTGTCACTTTGATCCTTAGTATGATGATGGAGTCAGTATTCCTGATCATAAGGCATTGGCAGCTTACTGTCCTGTTCGGAAATCTTGTCGGAGCAGGCGTAGGGATCCTGAATTTCTTTTTCTTGGGTCTGTCTGTCCAAAAGGCGGTAAAAAGCGAGGAGAAAAGGGCAAAAGATATCCTTCGCGCCTCTCACGCTTTAAGATACGCTCTAATGGCTATTCTGGTCGTAACAGCCGTACTCATCCCTTCTGTCTTTGATATGTGGGCAACACTGATATCTCTGCTTTTCGCGACCGTTGCCGTATATACGAGGGCAATATTCAATAAAGACAGGAAAAACGGCAGTATAAGTGCGGAAACAGCTGCAGATCAGCCTGATATCGAAGGAGGAGAGGAATAATGAGCATTGTGTATCTCATTCTCTGCATCCTTTCGATGGCGGCTGCCATAGCGGTCAAGGTTATGTTTGTTCCTGCATCTGACGGTATCGACATATCAGGAGCACATGTATTCTTTACTGTTAAGATGCCTATACAGGATCTTCCGATCACGGAAGCACAGGTCAATTCCTGGTGTGTGATACTTGCCGTAATGTTCCTGTGCCTTTTTCTTACGACGGGTCTTAAGACACGTAACATTTCCATAAGGCAGATGCTCGCGGAATGGATAGTGGAGAAGGTGACGGGTCTTGTAAGGACAAACATGGGAGAATACTTTGAGGGTTTTGCGCCTTTTATAGCAGCAATTTTGGGCCTTTCCGGCTTCTCAAGCCTCTCATCGCTTTTGGGGCTCTTCCCGCCGACATCTGATATCAACATCATTGCCGGCTGGGCGATACTTGTATTCTTCCTGATCACGTACTACAAGATGAAAGCCGGCCCCTGGATCTACCTTAAGAGCTTTGGTCAGCCGCAGCCGCTTTTGGCTCCGCTTAACATCATAAGTGAGGTCGCTACCCCGATATCGATGGCATTCAGACATTACGGAAACGTCTTATCCGGTTCGATCATATCGGTACTCATTGCAGTAGGACTTACCAAACTGTCTCACAGCCTGTTCTCGTTCCTGCCGGGCGCGCTTGCCGATTTCCCTTATCTGAGGATAGGTATTCCGGCTGTGCTGTCGATCTATTTTGATCTGTTCTCGGGATGTCTCCAGGCTTTTATCTTCGCAATACTTACCATGCTTTATGTGGCAGGAGGGTTCCCTGCTGAGGAATATGCCGCAAGGAAAAAGAAAAGACAGGAACGTGCCGCAGCCAAAGCAGCATGTTCACATACCGCAGGAAAGAATGCGGAGCTTTAAGATACAAACAACATACGGAGGTATTTAAATATGTTGGAACTTGCAATCGGAATCATCTTAGGTGGATGTGCTCTCGGTGCAGGCTGCGCCATGATCGCCGGTATCGGTCCGGGTATCGGTGAGGGACATGCAGTTGCAAAGGCCTGCGAAGCTATCGGCAGACAGCCTGAGTGCAAAGGCGATGTTACTTCAACAATGCTCATGGGTTGCGCCGTCGCAGAGACAACGGGTCTTTATGCGCTCGTTATCGCTATTCTTTTGATCTTTGTTGCGCCCGGAAGATTCGTGGATATCCTTTTGAAAGCGATCGGTCGCTGAAACGGAGTCTGACACATGCAGGATCTGGATATTATTTCGATAAATATCTGGCATATAGTCATCTCGCTGGCGAACCTCGTAATACTTTTCCTTATACTCAAAAAGCTTCTTTTCAAGCCTGTAAAAAAGATCGTCGACAAGAGGCAGAAAGAACTTGAGGCGGAATACTGCAAGGCCGAGAAAATACAGGCGGAGGCCGATGAAATAAAAGCTGAGTGGGAAGGTAAGATGGCGACAGCGGAAGCTGAGGCTGACAAGATCATAAGCGATGCCGTCGAACGTGCGGACAGCCGTAACGAGGTCATGCTCTATGAATCCCGTGAGAAAGCCGATCAGATCATCCGTAAAGCAAAAGCTGATATCGAACGCGAGAGGAAAGATGCAAGAGAAACGATCAAGAAAGAGATCGTTGACGTATCCCAGGCTCTTTCCGAGCAGATCATCGGACGTGAGATCAACATGGATGACCATCGCGACCTGATAGACAGAGCCATCGACAGAATAGGTGAACAGCAGTGACTAATGTAGGAAGAGAATATGCGATCGCATTATTCGAGGCCGCCTATGAAGACGGTTCACTTGATGCTGTAAGAGATGATCTCACAGAGATCAGAAAACTGCTAAAAAAAGAGCCGGATTACATCTCTTTCCTGATGAATCCGGGGATACCCAAGGAAGAAAGGCTTGATTCATTGTCAGAAGCTTTTGAGGACAATGTTGAGCAACTGCTTTATTCGTTCCTTGCGGTAATGACCACAAATAATCATCTGAATGAATTCTTTACCGCTGCAAAAGAATTCGAGAAGATGTATGAAGATTATAAGAAGATGAGTTTTGCCGTTATTACAAGTGCGGTCAAACTGACTGATGAGGAAAAAAGAAAGATCGTGACACGCTTAAGAAAGGTTACGGGAAAAGCAATCTTTCCGGTATACAAGATCGATCCGTCAATTGTCGGCGGTATTACCATAACCTGCGACGGAAAGTTCTTTGACGGAAGTGTTGTCAGGAATCTTAAGAACATAAAGGAAGCGATATCGTAATGGCTGGAAAACCTGAAGAAATAAGCAATATCATCAAAGAGCAGATCCGCAATTACAAAACGCGTGTAGACATGGGTGAAGTCGGAACTGTCGTATTGGTCGGTGACGGTATAGCCTCCGTATACGGACTCCGTAACTGCATGTCAACAGAACTGCTGGAATTCGATGACGGTTCGGTCGGACTTGCCCAGAATCTAGAGAATGACACTGTCTCTGTAGCGATCCTTTCCGATAAGAATGACATTAGGGAAGGAACCAAGGTTAAGCGTACGGGTACCGTCCTTTCGATTCCTGTAGGCGAAAGCTTCTTAGGCAGAGTCGTAAATCCTCTTGGCGAGCCTATCGACGGCAAAGGCCCCATATTCGGTGAAGCAAGAAGGCCTGTTGAAGCCGAGGCTCCCGGAATCATCGAGAGACAGAGCGTATCAACGCCTCTGCAGACAGGCATCAAAGCCATTGACTCCATGATCCCCATCGGTCGCGGACAGCGTGAGCTCATCATCGGCGACCGTCAGACAGGTAAGACTGAGATCGCGATCGATACGATAATCAATCAGAAAGACAAGGATGTCATCTGTATATACGTTGCCATCGGTCAGAAAGCGACTTCTGTCGTATCTTTGGTCTCTGATCTTGTAAGAGAAGGTGCGATGGCATATACGATCGTTGTATCTGCAACTGCCGCCGAGAGCGCTCCGGTCCAATACATAGCTCCCTATTCGGGATGTGCCATGGCCGAGTATTTCAGAGAGCAGGGCAAGGACGTTCTCATCATTTACGATGACCTGTCAAAGCACGCGGTCGCATACAGAGCCCTTTCGCTCCTTATCAGGAGACCTCCGGGAAGAGAAGCTTATCCGGGTGATGTTTTCTACCTCCACTCAAGACTTCTCGAGCGTGCCGCATGTGTATCGCCGGAGTTTGGCGGCGGTTCCATTACAGCACTCCCTATTGTCGAGACACAGGCAGGTGACGTATCCGCTTATATTCCGACAAATGTGATCTCCATTACCGACGGACAGATCTTCCTTGAGACAGAGATGTTCCACAGCGGCATCATACCTGCTATCAATCCGGGTATCTCCGTATCCAGAGTCGGCGGATCTGCGCAGGTCAAAGCAATGAAGAAGGTTTCCGGCGAATTAAAGCTTTTGTACTCACAGTACCGTGAGCTCCAGGCCTTCGCACAGTTCGGTTCGGATCTGGATGCAGATACACGTGCAAGACTACATTTGGGCGAGCGTATCGTGGAAGTGTTAAAGCAGGACCGTAATGCACCTGTTCCGGTCGGAGGCCAGGTAGGAATAATCTATGCGGTTATCAACGGTTATCTCAATGACGTGGCACTTGGTGATATCAAGGATTATCAGACAAGGCTTTATGAGAAACTCGATCACGAGCATAAAGATTGGATGGTAAGGATCAGCAAGGGCTCCTGGACTGAAGAAGACGAAGAGGAACTTAAAGGCGTCCTTAACAAAATGAGCAAGAAATAAGACATGGGCAAGGATATAAAATCATTAAGGACAAGGATCAAGAGTTTCGGCTCCACATTGCACCTTACGGGTGCGATGGGTCTTGTCGCTTCATCAAAGATAAAGCGAGCGTATGATGCCATGGCTGCCGGCCGTGAGTATTCTGCTGCAATATCCGATGTGACAAGAAGACTTGCCGCCTGTCCCGAATGCAGCAAGAGTCCTTATTTTGGTATTAACCGTCCTAAGGCTGAAGAAGATACTGAAGAAGGTTCTGCACAAAAAGGATGTGTCACGAGACTTATCGTAATAGCAGGTGACAGAGGTCTTTGCGGCGGGTACAACGCCAATGTGTTCAGGACTGTAAGAGATATGGAATATGTTGACATCCACCCCGTAGGAAAGAGAGCTTTCACAAGATACTCTCCTGAGCTTGAAAGGAATCTTGAAGATGATGAGGAACCCTCATATCAGTCTTCTGAATACTACACATATGAGGAAGCCGAGGCTGAAGCCAAGCTTTGCTGTGAGGATTTCCTTGCCGGAAGGATTGACCGCGTCGGTATCGTATACAACAGGTACGTCTCTATCATCAGCCAGGTGCCGGATGTTTTCTGGATCCTGCCGATGGAGAGGGGAACTGAAAGATGTGTTGATACGGGCGTTTTCGAACCGTCGCCTGATGAACTGTTCGAAAACATCGTATTGAAATACTTTGCGGCCAAACTGTATGCGCTCGTAAAAGAGAGTTTTGCGTGTGAGGTTGCTGCAAGAAGAATGGCGATGGACAGCGCAAAAAAGAATGCGCAGCAGATGATCGATGATCTGACGCTTGAATATAACAGAGCCCGTCAGGGTGCGATCACTCAGGAGATCACTGAGATCGTAGCCGGTGCGGGAAAGTAGGAGGTTCGTAATGGACAGAAATATCGGAATGGTCGCGCAGGTAATGGGTCCTGTCGTGGACGTAAGGTTCGCAGAAGGATGTCTGCCTCCGATCAACAATGCTCTTGAGATCATGATAGGCGAAAGGCGCCTCGTGGTCGAGGTAGCCCAGCATATAGGAGACAGCACCGCCAGATGCATCGCAATGTCTTCGACCGACGGCCTTAAGAGAGACTCCGAAGCGATCGATACAGGCAAGCCCATAAGTGTTCCTGTTGGACGTGAGACATTGGGCAGGATATTCAATGTCCTGGGTGAACCTACAGATCTGAAGCCGGCACCGGCAAATGCTCCCCGTTGGGATATTCACAGGCCCGCGCCTGAGTATGCAAATCTTTCATCAAATAAAGAGATCCTCGAGACCGGAATCAAGGTCATCGATCTTTTGTGCCCTTATTCCAAAGGCGGTAAGATCGGGCTGTTCGGAGGAGCAGGCGTAGGCAAGACCGTGCTTATCATGGAACTTATCAACAATATCGCGAAAGAGCACGGTGGCCTTTCCGTTTTTACCGGTGTCGGTGAGCGCACACGTGAAGGAAACGATCTGTTCAACGAGATGAAACAGTCAGGCGTTCTTGATAAGACCGCCTTGGTGTACGGTCAGATGAATGAACCGCCGGGAGCAAGAATGCGTGTGGCTCTGTCAGGTCTTACAATGGCTGAATATTTCAGAGACAAGGAAGGCCAGGATGTTCTTCTGTTTATCGACAATATCTTCAGATTCACGCAGGCAGGTTCGGAGGTATCGGCACTTCTCGGAAGAATGCCTTCAGCCGTAGGATATCAGCCTACACTTGCTAATGAGATGGGTGCTCTGCAGGAGAGGATCACCTCGACTGTCAACGGATCCATCACGTCTGTTCAGGCTGTATATGTTCCTGCAGATGACCTGACCGACCCTGCTCCTGCAACGACATTTGCTCATCTTGATGCTACAACGGTTTTGTCCAGAAGCATCGCGTCACAGGGTATCTATCCTGCCGTAGATCCTTTGGAATCCACAAGCCGACTTTTGTCACCTGAGGTCCTTGGCATGGAACACTATGAGACAGCAAAAGAAGTTCAGCGCATAATTCAGCGTTATATGGAACTTATGGACATCATCGCGATCATGGGTCTTGATGAACTTTCAGATGAGGACAAGGTGCTGGTAGAACGTGCACGTAAGATCCAGAGATTCTTATCACAGCCTTTCCACGTATCCGAGAAGTTTACGGGTATCGAAGGTACATATGTGCCGCTGTCCGAGACTATCCGCGGTTTCCGTGAGATCATAGAAGGCAAGCATGATGATCTTCCCGAATCAGCATTCCTCTTCGTCGGAACGATTGATGAGGCTGTGGCTAAAGCTGCAAAAAGCGGTAATAAGTGATCATGAAAACCTTTGCTCTTAAAGTCATAACGCCCAAGGGTGCTGTTATCGATAAACCGGTGTCAGGTCTTTATCTGCGCGGCAGTGAAGGTGATCTTGCAATATTTGCAGGACACGTGCCTTTTGTAACAGCCGTCAGGGAAGGCAAGTGCACCGTTGTTTATGATGATTCATCCGATGATACGGAAGCGGAGATCGGAGCCGGCATGCTTAACATTACAAATGATAAGGTGACACTTATCACCGAGAACTGGAAAGCATGATCTGATATCAGGTGTTTTTGGCTCTGTTGAGCATCATTTCTGCAACCCCCGAACGGAGTTCCAAAAACCGGATGAGCCTTTCGCGCTCATCCGTTTTCATGCCGCGGTTGATCCATCCCATGACTTTGCCAAAGCATTCGTCTTCGTAAGCATGAAGGATTATCAGGCGGTCTTCTTCTGATATGGCATCAGTTTTGAAGATCACTTTCCCATATTCCGTGATCACGTATTCGCATATGCGCCACAGATGCAGTTCAAAAAGAGCTCTGTCTGCCGAACTGCAGACATGCCGGATTATCTTTCTGTTCTGTTCTGCAAATTCCATGACAGCGAGCATGGCTGAATTTATGGAATCGACTGAAGGGTACCTGGCGATGAGTTCATCTGCCTTCTGTTCTACTATGTATTCTATAAGAGCCGGAATGTCTTCGAAATGGTAGTAAAAAGTATTCCGGTTGATATTGCACTGATCAACTATATTTTGAACGGTTATCTTTTTGACAGGTTCATTTTCCAATAAAGATATGAAAGCATCACAAATATGTTGTTTGGTTCTGACAGCCATGATGAACACCTCTGTTTTTTAGAATTATAATACGAATGCCCCGCTTTTTCTGTTGAGTGGCAATACAGCTAATAAACGGTAATGGCTAAATATTTTACAAAATGTATATTTATTCAACAGGAGCCTCTGAGAACCAATTTGAATAATTATTCAATGGCAAAGAACTGTCGAGTTTTCAGACCTGACGGCGAAAGAATGTAGACAAAATGTAGCCACTAAGCTCGAAAACCTATGTTTTTTTGCGAAGAGTTGTGAAGCAATGAAACCCGGAAAGCCCAATAAAATAAGGCGATTTCGAAGAAGTTTGTAGAGCTGCGAGCGGCGGGAGGGCTGGCTTTTAATCAAGGGGTCTGGAGTTCGAGCCTCCAGTTAGCTGCAAAGATGAAAAGCCGCGTATCTTAGTGTTACTTGCAAAAATGCCAAAAAGGTGTAAAATTACACTATTAAAATACGGCTAAGGAGAAGGGGAGAATATGACGTTTCAATACGTATTTGGCGAAGCAGATACTTACATACAGGCAGCTCTGTTACTGGCAAGTCTGATCTTTGCGATAACGGGAACTGCTTCTTCTGATGCTGCAAAGGGTAAGAAGAAATTAGGAATTTCTTTGATCCTGATTATTGTTTTCCTTATGTTTATGTGGTTTGAGATATTTGCATACGGAATCGGACAAGGTTAAGTTAATCAACAGCAAGTACGGCTATAGAATACCTAAACAGGAGAATACTTATAATGAATGTTTTAAAAGGGATAAAGACCAGGGCTCTTCTCATAGGAGCTTTAGTAGTTTCTTTTCTGATCAGCGGATGCGGAGTAAAAAAGGACTCTGATGATAAAGTAATGCTGCAAATTGGAAAAAGCATAACCGAAGTCACTTCTGACGGGCAGAAAAAACTTTTGGATAAAGGGAGCGCCAGCTATTGGCAATACGATCCCGATGATAAGCTTCTAATAGCATCAAGGACGACCGTACAAATCTATAGCTTGGAAACCGGCGCAATAACTAATATCGGCAAAGACATGCTTTACGATTTCAAATATGAAGAACAGAAGATGTACGGACTTAATGCCTGGTATGAAAACGGCAAAGTGTATGTTTATGCAATGAATCAAGCTGATGATACACTTGTTGTCTTTACTTATGACTACAAAACGGAAAAGCTGGAGAATACAGCCCGCTATGACATAAAGAACCCTCATTTTGTAAGGGATACGGGCAACCTCTTTGTGTATATGAGCAGAAATGATCTGAATATATATGATAAGACAACAGGAGAAATTAAAACTGTTGCAACTGACATTGGAAAACAGCCGGAAAGAAACTTCAATGAACTGATCGTATTGAACGGTGATAAAAGCAAAGTCCTGTTTGTTAAAACTATAGATGATGCTCCTGTTTTATATGAGTACGATATTCCGTCAGGTAAGACCCGCGAGGTTTATAAATGCAGCAAGGGTAATTACATAACGGGTTTTACCTATGCTTTGGAAAGCAACAAGATCTATCTGAGATACGGAAAGAAAACGAAAGCGCTGTTCAACTTCGGCACTAATGTCTATTACAAATGCCAGCCCAATCACACAATGGTCATAACAACAGACGGCCGCAATTATGAGCTGCATTCTTCCATAATTAACGGATATAACTGGCAGACTACAGGCATTGTCGTTTATTAATCTATTACACGGTTTTTTCAAATTGTTAAGGGAAATCATGTTTTCGCCCTTGATGGTTATCTGTTTATCGAGATGAAGTGATCGTAAGTCATATAAACAGCAAAATGGACTTAAGGAGATAATACGGATATCATAAATGCTGATGAGCATGTGATAATGCAGAATTCGCCTGAGATTCAGTCAACAATTTCGACGTGCTTAAGAAGATCAATGTTCACACCGTCATTTATATGGGTACGCATGACGGATTTGGTGATGATCCGAATGCTTTTGACAGTGCCTTGAAGGAATTGCCGTCAGGAAAACTGGTCATTATAGACGGAGCTGATCATTTCTTCAAAGGTGAGTACGGACAAAAGATGGTGGAAGACGCATGCAAACAAATGAAATCCTGGAATTACTAGAAAATTAATAGCTGAGAGTTCGTAAAAGCAGGATCTATTTCGAGGATTATTGTCGCTAAATCTTGTTTTGATTTATTTGACGTAGTGAATTACGGGTTGGTTTGGAGTATTATATCAAGAATATTTGCTGAAGGGTGTTTCTTATGTCAAACCAATTAGAGGAATATAGAAAGAAAACATCAGAATTAGATGAAACTGAGAGTAATTTAAGGGATTTAGCACTAAAAAAGTTAAACGAAGGATTATTACAAGGTCCATTGACTGGTTTTTCTTCTTTGGACAAACCCTGGCTAAAGTACTATGGCGAAGAAGAGATCGATCAAAAATTGCCTCGAATGACCGCATATCAATTCTTTTATGATTGCAATAAGAATAGATTGGCAGATTCTTATGCATTGAATTTTCATGGAAGAATAACTTATTCAGAATTGTTAAATAAAATTAGTGATGCGGAAAAAGCATTTCTGAAAGCGGGGATCAGGAAGGGAGATTATGTTACTTTTTGTACTCCTACATTGCCGGAGACTATCTATGCATTTTATTCATTAAATAAGATCGGAGCAGTATGCAATTTTATAGATTTAAGAATGAATAAAGAAAGAATACTTAAATACATAGATATTACAAAATCCAAGTTGGTGGTTTCCTTTAATGGTGTAAGTGAAAAAGTATATAGTATTTTGGAAAACTCTTGTGCTGAACTGTTAATTGATATAGACGGAGTGGATTTATTAGATAGAGGAAAGAAATTTTTATACCGAACCTTTTCTAAAGGCAGATTCAAATGCAATAAGAAAAACACGATTACATGGGATAGATTTATCAAAACAGGCATCTCATTAAGTGATGAAGAAGTTGAAAAGATATATGCTTCTGAACGGCTGATGTTTTCCGGTACAGATACAGAGTACATTGATAAATGTGCCGATGAACCTGCTGCTATTGTATATACCGGAGGAACCACCGGTGAGCCTAAAGGTGCAGTTTTAACTAATACTTGTTTAAATGCACCGACGTTTCAGTATAGCATCGCTGATATTCCCAGAGGCAATAATGACAGATTCTTAGGATTTATGCCGCCGTTTATTGCATATGGATTGGTTGACGGAATACAGCTTCCAATGATATTAGGAATGGAAACTGTATTAGTACCGAAATTTAATCCGGATGAGTTTTCGAAAATATTAAAAGAGTACAAACCTGCGCATTTTGTTGGCATACCGATACATTTGAAGAAATTGATGGAAGATCCTAAGTGCGAGGGGTTAGATCTTTCTTTTATTAAGAATGCAGGTTGTGGCGGGGATACAATCCCTGAATCTCTTGAAATCGAATTTAATAAATTCTTAGAAACACATAATTGTAAGCAAAAAATGAGAACGGGTCTGGGCATGACTGAAAATGCAGCTATGTCTATTTATGACACAAATAATACAATGACAAAAGTTGGCAGAGTTGGTATCCCAATGCAAAAAATGAAGGTCGGCGTATTTGATGATGAAGGAAATGAACTTGGCTATAATGAAAAAGGTGAATTGTGGATTAATTCACCATCAATAATAGACGGGTATTTTAATAATCCTGCGGAAACAGAAAACGTTATAGTAACCGTTAATGGCGAAAGATGGATTAAAACAAAAGATATTGTTGAAATAGATTCTGATGGCAGTGTGAAATTCATTGGCAGAGAGAAAGCGATGATCGTAAGACCGGATGGGCATAATGTTTGGCCGGATATGATCAGAGATAATTTGCTTAGGTGCCCGATAATTAAAGATGTTTGTGTGATCGGAGTTAAATCCAAATATAATGAGATTGGTCAAATACCAACTGCCGTTGTAGTTTTAAAAGACAATAGTATTGATAAAGAAGAAGCAAAAAAGCAAATTCTCGAATTTCAAAGTCATTTGCTTGGTGAAAGAGACGGCGTAATTGATGTCAGATTTAGAGATTCTTTACCATATACATCGATTGGAAAAATAGATTCAATAAAACTTACAGAAGAAGAAAATTCATTATTAAGTGATATTGATTTTTATACATTAACCAACATTGAGAAAAAACAAGTTAACGACAACGTTACTGCATAGGCGCTTGTTTAGTCGAATGACTTTTTATCTGGAATTATGGCATTTGTAAATGAAGTCGACCAAGGAACTGGAGCATTATGGGTACGATAGTCCTTACCTACGCAGTCATATTTGGCGGTTTTTGCCTTTGGCTTTTCTGGAGATTCATGTCTAATGAACTCTATAACGAGTATGTGCTGTACGGAATAATGGGCGGTGTCTGTCTGACGGATGTCATCCTTTTAATGTTTACATACAGGAAACTGACCGTAATCACGATTATTGCATTGGTCATGAGTTTTCTGTTTAGCCTAATGTCTAACACGGCTTTTCTTGCCCGTTCTGAAGGCTTCAGAGAATCGATCGAAGACCGGAGAATGGCCATTGATCTTTGGAAAGACATCGTAATAGATGTTGCTTACGCTTTTCTGTTGATTCAATTATTGGTTATCATCAAGTCAACTATATAGCATTTGGCAGAATTATAGCGCATATTACATTGTCTCCCTTTTGTATCAAAAATCTTTGCCAACGTAGCAATATTCGTGTAAAATTGTATTTGGAGTTTTCGGGGGAGGGATAGAATGTGTCTTTATCCTGATAACCGAAAAGGGAATAGGTTTTTGAACTATTAAGGGGGATTGGAAAATGAAAAAACTCGTAACAAAATTGCTTTGCGGGGTTATGCTGTCATCCGTTATATTTTGCGGTTGCGGACAGGTAACCGGAACAACTGCGTCAAGTGAGACTGAATCTCAGACAACGGCAACAACACCTGCCGAGACTGAACCGGCGCCTACTGAGACTGAGGCGAAGCCTGAGATCAATGTGGATAACATGGTTAAGGTCTCGGAGCTCTATGCGTCGAAGCAGCCTGATGGGACAAAAGCAGTCCTTGTTATTTCCGACAACATCAGAGGAAAAGCCATGTATGATGTATCCGAAGGGGCTCTGAACTATGGATATTATACAAACAACGGTTCTTATTTCCGGATCTCTGTCATGTCTGGAAAGCGTGTTGCGAAGATACGTTTTGATTTCATTTATAAAGATAAACACATAACGGGCGAGGGCGATACCGCCATTGATACATTTGAAAAACTGATCGACGATATCATCGCTGACAGAGCTACTTATATCGATGTATTTGATAAATCCGCAATTGATGAACATGCTGAGGAATTTAAAAAGGATCTCCCGATCGTATATTCAAGATTCATAGCGTTGTCAGAGCAGGCATTCCCGGAACTCGGGCTCAAGCTTGAGGACGTGGGCCTTGATTTCGGTACCAAATACAGAACGGTCGATCCCGTTCAGCCGACGAGCACCGAAACTGTTTACACGCACGATCATAAGTTTAAAAACGGTTTCTGCGCTGATTGTAAGAAGGCATGGACTGTGAGTTTTTATGATGCTGTCGGAAAGACGGGAGGAATGACCGGCAAAGGCTGGCGTACCGTGTATGGCCAGCAGTCTTCAACGATGTTTTCGGGCGAAGATTATGTTCAGTATTCGTCAACCAAGAATAATAATGCGAGCCTGATGTATTTCAAGGGGAGTCCTGATGACGCAGGGGAACAGGAAGCATTTTTCATATCTGTAGAAAACACTTCGACCAAAAAGAAGCAGAAAATGACCCTGCGTATAGAGTACAAGCTGGAAATGAAGAATATGCAGCTCGGCAAGGGAGTAGTAGCACCGAAATATACTTACTGGGTAATTATAAATACCACACCGGCTCAGGGCAGCAAGGTATTTGAATCAAAAGAATCGTTAAAGAAATACGCTAAAGTAGATCTGTTCGTTGCAAACAAGAAGGGCTTCGGAACAAGTGCCTGGGGTAAAAAGGCTAATATTGAAAAGCTTAAGAAATCTTTTGAAGCCGACGGATGCACGTACTACACCAAAGACCAGGTCATCGACAGACTTTGGGAGCAGCACGGGAATTATCTGGCTAGCCTCGATCACGGCATGATCTGGATGAATCTTACACTTGCCGATATCGGATTGAGCTGGAAGAAAGACTAATATATAAAAAAGTAAGCATATTTCTCCTCTCATAACAGGTTTTGTTTGTTATGGGAGGAGTATTATTTTTCGGTATATTTGTGGCAAAATGTCAAGAAGATTTCAGATATATGTCAGTTTAATTGCCAGAAACGATATAAAATGCTATATTTGGAAGTCAAGAGCTGATTGCTCTGACATTTGAGATCAGTCAGGAACACAGTTGTTCTTACGGTTTCAATTGGAGGTTAAGGTTTGTATAAGGCGATTATTAAAGTGTTTTGCGGCGTTCTCGGAGCAGTGGTCACACTGGTCAGTTTAAGCATTGATGACCGCAGTACGGATACAGAGAGAGTCAATCTCCAGTCACCGTCGCTTATGTATGCCAGCATGTCGAACAGGTATTCCAATGCGAGTATCGTTCCCGATGACGATGAAGAAGACCGCGAAGCTGAGGAGGCTGACACCGAGAAAGAGGCCGATCCGGTCAAACTCGGCATATCCAACGCATTCAGCCTTGAAGATTACACGATAACCGCTCCTCTCAATTTTGAGGATATCGCAGACAGAGTCCGTCAGGACGAAGAAGGCTTAAATGACGAGCAGCAGGAAAGCTATGACGGTAAGTTCGTATGGACCAAGAACAGTTCTGTTAAGGTATATGAGAAGCCGGATCCTTCCTCGAGAGTTGTCGGTCAGTTAAAGAAAGCAGCCAAGGCTATCAGGATCTCTTATTCCGGCGACTGGTCTTATATCAGGTTTTCTGCCAATAAGAAGGGTTATATCCTTACAAAGGCTTTATCAAGCAAAAAGGTCAATACCCCTACTCCGACACCTAAGCCTGTAAGAAGATACACTGCAAGCACTAAGTCCAAGTCTTCCAAGTCCTCTTCAAAGAGCGGAAGCTCAAGAGGCGGCGGTTTTGGCAGTTTCATCAGACGCTTTGTCGGATGCAAGTATGTGCCCGGCGGCGCATCTCCGTCCGGTTTCGATTGTTCCGGCTTTACAATGTACTGCTACCGTGCTTACTATGGCATCAGACTGCCTCACGGCTCCAACATGCAGAGTTCTTACGGCAGAAAGGTTAGCCAAAGCAGCATGAAGGTCGGGGATATCATCTTCATTGACCATGACCATAACGGCAAGCCTGACCATGTCGGATTGTACGTAGGCAGCGGCCAGATGGTCCACGCTTCCGGTGTCAAGTACGGCGTCGTCTGTGTCAGCGTCAAGAATGTAAAAGATATTATCTATGTAAGAAGGGTGCGCTAAAGGCGCCCTTTTTATTCAATACTATGGGAAACATAAGTTACTGCATTACAAATAACATTTCGCCTGAAGAATACATGGTGCTCCGTGAGGCTGTGGGATGGGGGCTTTTTCCCTTAGAACAGGCGGAATCGGGTCTTAAGAATTCCTATATCTGGTGTATCCGTGAAGGGGATTGTGTATCAGGCCGCCCAATCGGCCTCGGAAGACTTGTCTGGGACAGGGGATATGTCATGTATATCGCTGATGTTATCGTCATTCCGGAATACCAGGGCAATGGCCTGGGCCGTGTCTTAATGGAAAACATCGTCGGATTCATCCGTGAACAGCTCAAACCCGGTTACAGATTTATGGTTACTCTTGCCTCTGCAAAGGGCAAAGAGGATTTCTATAAAAAGTTCGGTTTCGTTGAAAGACCGAATGATGCTTTCGGACCCGGCATGCACCAGTGGTTCGAGAACAAGGATTAAGCTTAAGATCCCTGCTTTAAAAGACCGTTATCCCGATGGGACAACCCTTGTCCCATTTAGCAAAACAGGGCGTTTGCCCGTTTTGTGTCCTTTAAAAGAGGCAGCTGCTGACCTACCATGAGCTCATCAAGCAAGCCACACGGCAAACGTGAACGGCTTAGAACAGGGAGGTCAAAAAAATGAAAAATGAAAGAGGCGCTTTTATAGCAGTCAATGTTATTATGGCACTGATGGGACTGGCTGCTATTGTCCTGATCATCATTTCGATGGTAACGGACAAGGTAACGCCTTATCTGGCGATCAGCCTTTGCTTATCCGGATTTGCCAACATATTCGGATGCATTTACAGGAACAGAAAGAGAGAAAAAGAAGATGGATCTTGTGAAAATCGGAACATTTCTTAAGGACTTGAGAAAAGAGAAAAATATCACTCAGGAAGAACTCGCAGACAAGATGGGTGTCTCCAGAAGAACCGTTTCGAGATGGGAGACAGGATCCAATCTGCCTGACATGGATATCCTGATCGATATTTCCGATTTTTATGAAGTGGATCTCAGAGAGATCCTTGACGGTGAAAGAAAGGATATAAAAATGGATAACGAAACAAAAGAAACCGTTTTGAAAGTAGCGGAAGCCTCAAATGAAGAAAAGGCAAGGATTGTTAGAAATATACACATACTGTTTATCATTGCGATGGTATTTATGGCCATCCTGATCGCAACTCACTTTATTGATGCGATCGACGGCCATCTGAGGGATTTCCTCACCGGCATGAGCATGGGCATAGGCTTCGGGATGATCGTTGTCGGAGCCGTCATGACAAGCAAATACGCAAAAGATATCAGAGCCTTCAAGATGAGGCTTCTCGGGAAAAAGTAATCGAATGCGTCTTGCTTGCTACGGTCCTCCGCGCTTCGCTTTTGCGGAAGACCTGGTTTCCACATCAGCCTGATAACCGATGTATCGCCTAACTGCGACTGCCACGGCGAGAATGATGCCCCGATCCTTCCTGATATCGGCATGCTCGCGTCATTCGATCCGGTAGCTCTTGATCAGGCATGCGTTGATCTCTGCTCGAAGGCAGAGCCCATAAGAAACAGCCAGTTAGGCGATAACATAGCGAGCCCTCATTTCCACGATCACGGAAATCACTGGCACAACAGCAATCCGAATATATCATGGTCAGAGACTTTAGAACATGCCGAGAAGATAGGCATAGGTTCCCGCGAATATGAACTCATTACTATGAAATAAAGACGATTGTCCTTTGTGAACATGGCTTATTTTATTGATTAGCAGAAGCTTTGACTTGCGAAATGCCTTGAATTTGAGGCATTTTAATGTCAAAAAGGTTACAAATGCCCGTCGTGCCTCAGTTTTGCGCTAAAAAGACAGTCCCGGATGATAAAATAAATTATCTTTCGACTTATATAGGGGAGGACTGGATTTGTATAAGACTTGGGCCAAAATCTTATGCGGGGTTCTCAGTGCCACATTCACACTGGGTTTCCTGAATATAGATGAGCGTGATCCGGGGGATGAGAAGATCAATCTCCAGAGTCCGTCGCTGGTCTATGTCAGTATGGCCGGAAGGTTCTCAAATGCAGACGTCATTGCCAAACAGGAAGAAGCCGACCGCCTTGCGGAAGAGGCTGAGACTCCTGAAGAAGCTGACGCAATGCGTATTTACAATTCCGAGTTCTTCAGTCTCGATAATTACACGATTACGGCACCTGCGAATTTTGAAGAGGTAGCCAATCAGTTAAGAAAAGACGAGAATAATGCAGATGCCGATAAGGAAAAATACGACGGCAACTCTGTATGGGTTAAGAAGCCTGCCAAGGTCTTTGCAGAAGAGAACGTTTCATCCAGGCTCGTAGCTCACGTCGGTCAGGGCGCGAAGCTCATCAGGATCTCCACATCCGGCGACTGGTCTTATGTAAGACTTCCGAGCGGATTGAAGGGTTATATTCCCACATCACAGGTTTCCGAATCAAAGGTTGCGACGCCCACGCCGACACCTACTCCTACGCCTTCACCCACGCCGAAGCCCAAGAAAAAGAAGCCGACAGCAACACCGAAGCCGAAGGTTAAGATCACATCCAAGTCTGAGAATAAGACCGTTTACGCGACCAGCAACACCAACACGAGGAGCGGTCCCGGTATAACATATTCCAAGGTATCTACTATCAAGGCCGGCACGGCTATCAAGGTTGTTGCAAGGACAAGCAACGGCTGGTACAAGTCCGATAAGGGATGGTATGTACTCAGCACACTTACATCGACCAAGGCACCTACAAAGAAGAATACGCCTACTCCTACACCTAAGCCGAAGACTTCGACCAAAGTTGGTGACAAGTCAGGCGGATTCGCGAAATTCATAAGAAGCTTCGTCGGCTGCAGATATGTCTCGGGCGGCGCATCGCCCTCCGGTTTCGACTGTTCAGGATTTACGATGTACTGCTACAAGACGTACTACAATAAGAAGCTTCCGCATGGTGCAAATATGCAGACCAAATACGGCACAAAGGTCTCTTTTAGCAGTATGCAGGTCGGTGACATTATTTATTTCGATCACGATCATAACGGGAAGGCGGACCACGTGGGGTTATACGTCGGCAACGGCGAAATGGTCCATGCTTCCGGAGTTAAGACGGGTGTTAAATGTGTCCAGGTCAGCAAACTTAAGGACGTTTTTATGGTAAGAAGGATTCTTTGATTGAATACACGAACGCTTAAAATCATTACAGGTATACTTACGGCTGTTACAACTTTGACGCTGATCAATGTCGGCGATGGAAGGAACGGTCCTGAAAACGAGGTACATCTTCAGTGCTCCTCGCTCGTTTATGCAAGCTCTTCGAACAGATATGCGGGTGCTAATGCAAACGTAATGACGAGAGAAGAAGAGGAAGAGGCTGAGCGCAGAGCCGAGGAAGCCGATACAGAAGAAGAAAACATGAAGATCAAACTTGATAATCCGAATGTTTTCAACATTGACGACTATACGATAACCGCACCAGCCAACTACGAAGAGATCGCAGAGAAGGTGCGTGGTGATGAAGAGCCGGTAAACGATACAGATGAGAACTATGACGGTAAATACGTCTGGACAAAGGATACCCTGACTCATGCTTATGCGCTTCCGAATACTTCTTCCAAGATACTCGTAAACTACAGGAAAGGCGTTAAGCTCATAAGGATCTCCTATACACAGGAGTGGTCTTATATCAGGATCTCCAAAGGAAGAAAAGCATATGTGCTTACCAAGAGCGTTTCTTCCAAGAAGGTCAATTCGCCTACGCCTACACCCAAGCCTCAGAGATATTACATCCCTCAGCCCAAAAAGAATGTTGTTTACGCTACATGCTCGCTCAATACGCGTTCAGGCCCGGGTATCACATATTCCAAGATCTCGACTCTCAGAACGGGTACCGAGATCGTAGTTGCATCCAAGACTAACGGATGGATCAAGTCTGATAAGGGCTGGTATGTCAAAGCGGATCTTTGTGTTAATTATCCTCTGACAGCCAACGGTAAGAAGGCGACACCCACCCCTACACCTAAGCCGTCTGCTGCCCAGCTCAGATACATGAGACTTTCGGGCTTTGCCAGATACGTCAGCGGCTACGTCGGATGCAGATACGTTTACGGCGGTTCTTCGCCTTCAGGATTTGACTGCTCCGGTTTCACCATGTACTGCTATGCGAAGTATTACGGTATCAACCTGCCTCACGGTGCCAACATGCAGATGCACCGCGGAAGAAAGGTAAGTTTAAAAGCGCTTCAGACAGGCGACCTGATCTTCTTCGATCACGATCACAACGGCAAGGCTGATCACGTCGGTATCTATGTAGGAGGAGGCAAGTTGGTTCATGCTTCCAATGCAAGAGTAGGCGTAATCAAGGTATCACTGTCGGGCAAGAAAGACGCAATAGCCGCAAGAAGATATATCTGATGCTTTAAATCAGATTGCGCAGGACAGTCTCTTAATTGCTTCCGTAAGAACATCTATATCTGCTTCGAAATCGGACAGACGTCTCGATTCGTTTGCCTGATGACAGACGTCTTCCTGCCAGGGTGCCTGAAGACCGAATGCGATGGTATTCGGGATATGGCGTGCGTATGTACCGCCGCCGATAGCCAAAGGCTCGGAATACTTCTCGAGGAAAGATTCTTCGAAGCCGTAGTATTTGGACATGTTCTCTTTCCAGATATCAGTCAGGATCTTGATCTCCTTGGCGCTCTTTTCCTTGCAGATGGGAGCCATGGAGCTGATGGTCTTGCAGCTTAAGCCGTAAGGCTTTGCAAGTGAATCAAGGTGTGAAGTGATGTCTTCCATCTTGTATGATATCGGGCATCTGACATCGATGATAAGCGATTCGAGATCTCTGGTGCACTTGAGAAGCGAAGGATTTGCGGTTACCGTACCCGATTCGTCCTTTATCGTGCATCCTGTGTATTCATATGAGCTGCAGGGAACGAGTTCACTGTTTATGAAGTCCAGAAGAGGGGATTTCTTGAAGTTGAATCCTTCTGAAGACAGCTTTTTGCAAAGCTCGAAGATCGCGTTTACGCCGAGTTCGGGCCTGGATGCGTGAGCCGTGCGTCCTGTTGCGGTTTTCTTTCCGTTTCCGGTTGTCATCCAGGCTGAAGCAGGTACCATATTGGCAGCGCTGCCGCCTTCGGCCGTAACGATGGACGCGGGACCTGATACCTTGATGTGCATGATGCCTTTCTCGGCATAAATAACGGGGTATTCCGCATCGGGTGTGATAGCAAATGTCGGGATCTCGCCATGCTCTGCGTAGTATTCGACGCAGGAACATGTGCGTTCCTCGTCTGTTCCCAGTATCAGCCTGACACGGCAGTCAAGGCTGAAGCCGGAATTCATAAGTCTTCTCATCGCGAAAAACGCTGCAGCCGCAGGACCTTTGTCATCGACTATTCCGCGACCCTTGAAGCGTTTTCCGTCGAAAGTGAGATCGAAAGGCTCGGTATCCCATCCGTCTCCGCCGGGGACAACGTCAAGATGGCATACGATTCCGAAAAGTTTCGGTGAAGATTCGGGTCCGATCTCACACCAGCCGACACGGCCGTCCAGGATCCCGGTCCTCATGCCGGAGGCTTCTGCCTGACCCAGGAAGAATTCAAGAGCCTCGTAAGGGCCCTCGCCGTAGGGCTTCCCGGGCACTGGATCGCCGCCTGTGCTGTTGATCGAGATAAGTTTACGCAGAAATTCGAATTCATTTACGGTAAGTTGTGACATAATTATGCCTCCGATTGCTTTTCTGCCCCTATAATACAGCAAAATACGGCATTTAATCACGCCGAATCCTTGTGAACGTCCTCAAAACCATGTATAATGCCTATTCGGGTGTTTGGTTTATTGAGCTTTTATTCTGAACTGAAGATATTTGAACCAGAGGTACGCTATGACTAAAATTCTGACTTTCGGAGTCTTTGATTATTTTCATTTGGGACACTTGAGACTTTTCAAGCAGTGCAAGGAGCATGCTGATTATCTTGTGGTTGCCGTTCAGAACGAGGAGTTTATCAAGAAGTACAAGCCGGAAGCAAATGTACTCTACAGCACCGACGAGAGAGTAGAGATCCTCGAGGCGCTCCGTATTGTTGATAAGGTTGTCAGATTCAATTCTGTCGGTGTCGAATCACTTGAGCAGATCGATTTCGATATCCTTGCGCTTGGTGAGGACCATAAGGGCGAGAGATTTGATATCGCGACAAAGTGGTGCGAAGAGCACGGCAAGAAGGTAGTAAGACTCAAGAGAACCCCGGGTATCTCCTCATCCCAGATAAAGAGCGGATTACAAAACGAGAAAAAGTAAAGACTGCTGCCTCTTTTTTGCCTATTTAGTTTGTGACTGACCGCTTCTTTGATATATAATCGCCACATGGAAGCTTTGATTCAGGACGTCATTGAATATATAAACGATGCGATAAGATGCGCGATGATGGATCCCGCTGCGACTTTGCTCGTGTTTATGCTCCTGGTGCTGATTATCATCACACCGGGCCGTAAGGCGGCAGACAGGGCTTTGATGGCGCTTACCATCTGTTTTATCTATCTCATCCTGACTTCCAATGTCCTTGCCAGGACATATATCTTTGAGACCCGCAGAAAGTCGTTCCAGTTCTTTACGGGCGACGGATACGAGATGCTCGAGAACATCCTTTTGTTTACGCCCCTCGGGATGCTCCTGTGCGGTCTCGATCTCAAGACAAAGCCCACCAAGCCCTGGAAGAACATGACCGCATACCGCGTCATCAGATTCTTCATAAGTATTGCTTTTGCGGGATTATTCACATGCGTTATCGAGATCCTTCAGTATTATCTCCAGGTAGGAGTCTTTACCGTGGACGATATTCTCTGCAACACTACCGGAGCCGTTGTGGGTTACGGTCTGGTATTGCTTGTCGTGTTTATAGCCGGCAGGATCCGGAAAGGAAAAGCCGCTTCCCAGGCTTCAGATTCAAATGATCAATGAGGAAGAGTATCAGGAGACACAAGGAAGCGGTCTTCGTAAAGTTTTTGGCGTGGTCGTTTTCACGGCACAGCTGATAGCTTCAGCGATCCTTTCAGCCAAGGCGTTGTCTCTGGGATTGATACCGGACAAATACCTTTATGGCATCGTTATCACTCTTTGGCTGTCTTTGATGGTGTCGGCTCTGCTGCTTTTTGTTGGGGTCGGCCACGGCGGTTCGCTGAAAGGGACTATAAAGCGGATAGCGGCATTCTTCCTTGCGGCTATAATCTGCGTTGTAAGCGTTTTCGGTTATAAGGTCATGGACAGCGCCAAATCCGCGCTCAAAGAGGTCAGCAGCGAAAAGACGGCTTCTGAAGATGCCCCTTTGGCCGTGATGAGCCTTTATGTAGCTGCTTCAGATCCTGCTAAATCATCTTCGGATTGCAGGGAATACATTATCGGGGTCGCATCAGGGTTCAACGGGAGATTCTCCAAGGCTGCCCTTAACAAGATGTCTGCCGAGACAGGCAGAGCCATTCAGTCCGTTGAGTACGATTCCGAAGATGAGATGATAGAAGCGCTTTATGACGGTGAGATCAGTGCGATCCTTATCAGTTCCGCCCAGGTCGAGATCTTATCCGAGACTGAAGCATACAGCGATCTCGGCGGTAAGATCAGGCTGATCAGGGAATATGACATAAATGCCGCCGACATGGTGTTCATTCCCAAAGATCCCGCTTCAGCCTCTATACCCGAGGTCACGCTGCCTCAAGACGACACATCCGTCGACGGAACCATCACAAAGACTCCGTTCATTCTGTATCTGAGCGGTTCCGACACCAGAAACAAGCAGTTCAAGACATCCAGGAGCGACGTCAACATTCTTATGGCCGTCAATCCGAACACCAAGCAGATCCTTTTGCTCAACACGCCCCGTGACTACTACATACCGAATCCGAAGAGCGCGGACGGAGACAGGGATAAGCTCACGCATCTGGGACTTTACGGCGTTAACTGCTCCATGCAGGGCTTATCCGATCTCTACGGCTGCACTATAAATTACTCGGTCCAGATCAATTTTACGGGTTTTGAGACGCTGATAGACCAGCTTGGCGGTATCACCATCAATAATCCGCAATCGTTCACCACGGTCGGCTATACCTTCAAGAAGGGTACGATAACCCTAAACGGCAAAGAAGCCCTGGTATACGCAAGGGAACGCCATTCATTTGCCACAGGCGACAATATGCGCGGCCAGAACCAGATGAGGATCATAACCGCCATGATAAAGAAAGCGACATCGTCCAAGTCTCAGGTACTCAAGAATTACAACGGGATACTGAATGCGCTTTCGGGAATGTTCAAGACCAGCATGCCGTCATCTGATATCGAAAAGCTCATCAAGATGCAGCTCGGCGACATGGCAGAGTGGAAGGTAACCTCTTATGCCGTAACCGGAAAGAACGGCTCTGAGACGTCTTATTCTTCGCCCAAATACAAGGCGTATGTAATGTGGCCTGACGATAAGTCCGTCGCTGAGGGTGCTGACAAGATCAAAAGGGTCATGGAAGGCAAAGAAATCTGAATATTCTTCTCTCTATAATATTTTTAAAATAAAGAATGTTGTGGTAGTATTATCCAGGCGATGATTTTCGCAAAGGGAGAGGCTTGAATGTTTAAGGTTTGTCATATGACAAGCGCGCACCCGAGATACGACCCGCGTATCCTCGAGAAAGAGTGCACTTCTTTGGCCAAGGCAGGATTTGATGTATATCTTGTCGTTAACGACGATAAAGCCGGCGAGGTTTTTAACGGCGTTAATATCGTTTCGACGGGCAGGAAGTTCTCAGGCCGCAGGGCACGCATGACAAAAGGCGCCAAAGCCGTTTATAAGAAGGCTTTGGAACTTGATTGTGACCTTTACCATTTTCACGATCCCGAACTGCTCCCGTACGGCTTAAAGCTCGCCAAGGCCGGTAAGCATGTTATCTATGACAGCCATGAGGACTGCTATAAGCAGATCAGCATCAAGACATATATTCCCGGCATCATAAGAAAACCGGTCGCAAAGATATTCCTTAACTACGAGTCCAAGGTATCTAGAAGGGTAGATGCCGTTATCTTTCCCGCGCCGAGCCCTGACGGCAATACCATCTTTCACGGCCGTTCCAAAAGGGATGTGCTGATAGGCAATCTTCCTATACTGGGCAGCGACAGGGAGGTGGATGTCAGATCGAACCTCGAAAAGAGGACTATCTGCCAGGTCGGAGCTCTTACAGCGGCACGCGGTATCACGGAAATGGTGATAGCGGGATACAGAACGGGTTCAAGGGTTATCCTTGCGGGACCTATCACCGACAGCTATATGCAGACCCTTAAGCAGATGCCCGAATTTGCCTGTGTCGATTACAGGGGCGTCTTAAAGCATGATGAGGTCAGCGGGATCTTCAAGGAGTCGGCTATAGGCTTTTCCGTCCTTCATAATGTCGGCCAGTATAAGGATCTGACGAACCTGCCGACCAAGGTATATGAATACGGATCTTACGGACTGCCTATTATCGGTTCGGTCACGCCGCCGTCTTTAAAGGATTTCCTTGAGAAAAACCACTGCGGGATCGCGGCCGATGCCGAGAATGTCGATGAAATTGTAAATGCAATCGATTATTTGTATAATCATGCGGATGAAGCAGTGACTATGGGCCAAAATGCCAAAAAAGCTGTTGAACGTGACTACAATTGGGAGACGGATGCCAATAAGCTGGTATCGCTCTACAAGGAAATACTTGAGTAAAAGAAAAGAACCGGGTAAAAGGAGAGAAATCAATGAAATACGCACTGATCGGATGCGGAAGGATCGCAGTAAACCACGTTAAGGCAGTAAACAACAATAATCTCGAGTTTGTTGCAGCCTGCGATGTCGTTCCCGAGAACATAGACATCCTTTTCGGCAAGATCGAGCCTGATAACAAGGACGGTATTGCCAGATATACTGATTACAAGCAGATGATCGAGGAACACCCCGAGATCGAGCTCGCATCCATCGCTACTCCTTCCGGAATCCATGCCGAGATCGCGCTTTACTGCATTGATCACGGCATCAATGTCATCATCGAGAAGCCTATGGCAATGAATATCGCTGATGCAGACGAGATCATCAGACGTTCCGAGGAGAAGGGCGTTGTAGTATCCGCCTGCCACCAGAACAGATTCAACGTAGCTGTCCAGAAGATGAGAAAAGCTTTGGAAGCAGGCAGATTCGGCACTATCTCACACGGAAGCATCCATGTAAGGTGGAACCGCAACAAGGCATATTACGATCAGGCTCCCTGGAGAGGCACATGGCAGGATGACGGCGGATGCCTCATGAACCAGTGCATCCACGGTATCGACCTTCTGAGATGGATGATGGGCGGCGAGGTTGAGTCCGTTTACGGTGTTACCCGTCAGCAGTTCCACCACTATCTTGAGGCTGAGGACGTCGGAATGGCTGTCGTAACCTTCAAGAACGGCGCTGTTGCAACGATCGAAGGTACGACCAACGTATATCCCAAGAACCTTGAAGAGACTCTTTACCTGTTTGGTGAGAAGGGAACCGTAAAGATCGGCGGAACTTCCACAAACAACATCGACGTCTGGGATTTCGCCGACGAGACAGAAGAAGACCAGGCCAATAAGGAACTCAAGGAAGCTACGAGCAACGTTTACGGCAACGGTCACACAAGCCTTTTCGCAGACGTCATGGATTCGATCACAAATCACCACAAGCCCTATGTTGATGCAGTTGCAGGCAGGAACGCGCTTGAGATGATCCTTGCGATCTACAAGTCAATGAAGACCGGACAGCCTGTAAAGCTCCCTCTTGAGGACTTTGCAAGCACGGATATGAAAGGAACATTCTGATTCTATGGAATACAGAGATTTAAAGAAGCAGTACCAGGTACTTAAAGCAGATATCGATGCAGGGATCACGGATTGCTGCACAAAGGCGCAGTTTATCGGAGGCGCTCCGGTAAAGGAATTAGAGCAGCAGCTCGCTGAATACTGCGGCGTAAAGCACTGCATTTCGTGTGCGAACGGAACAGATGCGCTTCAGCTCCCGCTCATGGTATGGGGTATCGGAGCCGGAGATGTCGTTTTCGTACCGGATTTCACTTACTTCAGCTCAGGCGAGGTCGTCGGCGCGGTCGGCGCAACGCCTGTTTTTGTTGATGTTGATCCCGCTACTTACAACATGGATCCCGTAAAGCTTGGGAAAGCGATCGAAAAGGTATTGTCTGACGGAAAATACACTCCTAAGGCAGTCATCGCGGTTGACCTCTTCGGTCTTCCTGCCGATTTCGATGCCATAAGACCCATATGCAAGAAGTACGGTCTTTATCTTCTCGAAGACGGCGCGCAGGGCTTCGGAGGTGAACTTCACGGAGCTAAGGCATGTTCTTTCGGTGATATCTCCACAACGTCGTTCTTCCCGGCTAAGCCTGTCGGCTGCTACGGCGACGGCGGCGCTATCTTCACAAACAACGACGAATGGGCGGATCTGTTAAGGTCTTATGCCGTTCACGGCAAAGGAGCTGACAAGTACGACAATATCAGGATCGGCATGAACAGCCGTCTCGATACCGTTCAGGCAGCTGTACTCAAGGTTAAGGTCAAGGCATTTTCCGATTACGAGCTTGCCGATATCAATAAGGTCGCAAAGCTTTATACGGAGCTTTTCGAAGGCACGGATCTTGTACTGCCTTTTATCCCTGATGATTATCTTTCATCCTGGGCACAGTACACGGTAAGACTTCCCAAGAGCGTTGACAGAGCTGATCTGCAGGCAAAGCTCAAGGAGAAGGGAATACCTTCCATGATCTACTACAAGAAGCCTATGCATAAGCAGGGCGCATTTGCCGGAACATACAGCGAGAATGCCGATTGCCCCGTAACAGATGAGATCTGCGACACTGTACTGAGCCTCCCGCTCGATCCTTACAAGACCGAAGCGGACGTAAAAGCGGTAGTTGAAGCCATTAAGGCATATCTGTAAAATAACTTGGAACCAACAACAAAGGAGCGATCAAAATGAGATTTGACGACATCTATCAGGGACTTATATCAGGCACCGAGAAGCTTGCCCTCGTAGGCTTAGGCTACGTAGGAATGCCGATCGCGGTCGAGTTTGCAAAGCATATCAAGGTCATCGGATTTGACATAAACGAGAAGCGTGTTCAGGAATACGCTAACGGAATCGACGCTACAAATGAAGTCGGTGAAGCTATCAAGAACACAACAGTTGAATTCACGTCTGACGCATCCAAGCTCAAGGAAGCAAGATTTATCGTTGTAGCTGTTCCTACACCGGTAAACAAGGATACGACACCTGACTTAAGACCTGTGGAAGGCGCATCACGCACCGTAGGCCAGAACTTAGCTCCCGGATCGATCGTTGTTTTCGAGTCCACGGTATATCCGGGCGTCACAGAGGATGTCTGCGTTCCGATCATCGAGAAGGAATCAGGCCTCAAGTGCGGCGTTGACTGGAAGATCGGTTATTCACCCGAGCGTATCAACCCGGGTGACAGAGTCCACACTCTTACAACTATCCGCAAGGTAGTTTCAGGTATGGATAAAGAGTCCGCAGAAGAGATCAAGAAGGTCTATGACATCGTTATCAAGGCAGGCACGGTACCTGTATCCGACATCAAGACGGCTGAGGCAGTCAAGGTTGTCGAGAACTCACAGCGCGACATCAACATCGCTTTCATGAACGAGATCGCCATCATCTGCGACAAGATCGGTATCGACACCAACGAAGTGCTCTACGGAATGAACTCAAAGTGGAACGCACTGGGCTTCAAGCCGGGCCTCGTAGGCGGTCACTGCATCGGCGTAGATCCTTACTACCTTACAAACTGTGCAGAGATGCTCGGATATCACTCACAGATCATCTTGAACGGCCGTAAGGTAAACGACAGCATGGGTGCTTATGTTGCAGACGCAGCGATCAAGCAGATGATCGAGGCAGGTCTTGCGCCTAAGAAGGCAACAGTTGTCATCCTCGGTATCACATTCAAGGAGAACTGCCCTGATACACGTAATTCAAAGGTCGTAGACATCATCAACAGACTCAAGGAATATGACATCAATCCCGTTGTAACCGATTCCTGGGCTGATGTGGAAGTCGCAAAGCACGAGTACGGCGTAGACCTGGTACCTTTCGATCAGATCCCCAAGGCAGACTGCGTTATCGTAGCAGTAGGCCACAACGAATTCAGGAGCATGTCCATGCTTCAGATCAAGGATCTGTTCAAGTCCGAACTCAAGGATGACGAGAAGGTTCTTGTTGACGTAAAGAGCCTTTACAGAATGGATGAGCTCAAGGCTTCCGGAATGAGGTTCTGGAGACTGTAATCCTTAATTTATGAACTGATTAGACCTGCAGGGACCGCGGTGCGGAACTGCAGGTCTTTTTTATCTGCCGTGATATTTATATATTATTTTATAATATTAAAGTCGCTCATTTTGTTGTATTATAGGTGAATACTGTTTATGAGGAGATGTTCACATGAAGGAACTGATGCTGGGAAATAAGGCCATTGCCAGAGGCCTTTACGAAGCCGGTGTCGCTGTCGCGAGCTCTTATCCGGGAACTCCTTCGACAGAGACTACTGAAGAAGCTGCCAAGTTCGATGAGATCTACTGCGAATGGGCACCTAACGAGAAGGTCGCAATGGAGACCGCTTTCGGTGCGAGCAGGGCAGGCAAGAGATCTTACTGCGCGATGAAGCACGTAGGACTCAACGTTGCGGCAGATCCGCTGTTTACTATCAGCTACACGGGCGTTAATGCGGGTATGGTCATCCTTGTCGCTGACGATCCCGGTATGCATTCTTCCCAGAATGAGCAGGATTCAAGACATTATGCTATCGCTGCTAAGATGCCGATGCTCGAGCCTTCCGATTCTCAGGAAGCAAAAGACTTTGTTATCAAGGCTTATGAGATTTCCGAGCAGTTCGATACTCCGGTATTCATCAAGATGTGCACCAGAGTCGCTCACTCCCAGTCCATCGTTGAGACAGGTGAGAGGGCAGAGGTTGCAGTTAAGCCTTATGTCAAGGATGCAGGCAAGTACGTAATGGTTCCTGCCAACGCAAAGAAGCGTCATCCTATCGTTGAGGAGAGGACACAAAAGCTCATTGCTTTTGCCGAGACTTCCGACCTCAACCGCTTAGAAGAAGGTTCTGATACTTCCATGGGTATCATTACATCTTCAACTTCATACCAGTATGTTAAGGAAGTTTTCGGAGATAAGTATCCCGTACTCAAGATCGGCCTTATCAATCCGCTTCCCGTAAAGAAGATCACTGATCTTGCCGCAAAGGTAGAAAAGCTCGTTGTAGTCGAAGAGCTCGATCCAATCATCGAGACACACTGCAAGGCTTTGGGCCTTAAGGTAACAGGCAAGGATATCTTCCCGCTCATCGACGAGTTCTCACAGGGCCTTATCGCTACAAGCTTAGGACTTCCCGAAAAGCCCGCTTGCAAGCCGATCGAAGGACTTCCCGGAAGACCTCCGGCAATGTGCGCAGGCTGCCCTCACAGAGGCATGTTCTATGTTCTCTCCAAGCTTAAGCTTACTGTCCTTGGTGATATCGGATGCTACACTTTGGGCGCTACACCTCCGCTTTGCGCTATCGATACCACAGAGTGCATGGGCGCTTCCGTAAGCTCCATCCACGGCTTCAACAAGGCACTCGGTGCAGAAGCAGAGAAGAATACGGTAGCTGTTATCGGCGACTCCACATTCATGCATTCGGGCATGACAGGTCTTGCCAATATCGCATACAACCAGACAAATTCAACGGTTATCATCCTCGATAACTCCATCACGGGCATGACGGGTCACCAGCAGAATCCTACGACAGGCTTCAACCTTAGAGGCGATCCGGCAGGCAAGATCGATCTTGAAGCTCTTGTACGCGCAATGGGCATCAACAGGGTAAGAGTAGTAGATCCTTATAACCTCGCTGAAGCAGAGCAGGCAGTAAAGGAAGAGCTTGCTGCTGAAGAGCCTTCGGTCATCATCTCCAGAAGACCCTGCGCTCTCCTCAAGAAGGTCAAGCGCGGTGAGCCTATCCAGGTCAATCCCGACAAGTGCAAGTCCTGCAAGGCCTGCATGAAGCTCGGATGCCCTGCGATCTCATTCAAGGACGGACACGCAAAGGTTGACGTAACCCAGTGCTTCGGCTGCAAGGTATGCAGCGAGCTCTGCAAGTTCGGAGCTTTTGAGACATTGAACGGGGAGGCGATCACATGGTAACCAATATTATGATAGTAGGCGTCGGCGGACAGGGTTCGCTCCTCGCCAGCAAGCTTTTGGGCAGAGCCGCAATGGACAAGGGCTATGACGTTAAGGTGTCCGAGGTTCACGGAATGAGCCAGAGAGGCGGAAGCGTTGTTACTTACGTCAGGTTCGGCGACAAGGTCAACTCTCCAATCATCGACAAGGGTGAAGCTGACTACATCATTTCTTTTGAGCTTCTGGAAGCTGCAAGATATGTCCAGTTCTTAAAACCGGGCGGACAGATCGTTACCAACTCACAGCAGATCGATCCTATGCCGGTAATCGCGGGCACCGCCGAATATCCGTCCGAGCTTATCGCAAAGATGGAAGCATCCGGCGCAAAGGTCGATGCGATCGATGCTCTTACGATTGCCGAGCAGGCAGGTTCTTCAAAGGCTACAAACATCGTTCTGATGGGCGTTTTCTCAAAGTACATCAAAGAGATCAGCAAGGAAGAGTGGATCAAGGCTGTTGAAGCTTCTGTTCCGGCAAAGTTCCTTGAGCTCAACATGAAGGCTTTCGAGATGGGTCTTGCAGCTGAATAAGGAATCTTATGGCGAATACTCTTGAAGAAGTAAGGAAGTTTTTCGAAGGCGACAAATACGCTACGGAAGCTACCGGAATAATAATCGAGAAGGCCGAGAAGGGCCACAGCGTAGTCTCGCTCGAGCCTGACGGCAGGCATCTTAATGCCGTCGGAGGTCTCATGGGAGCAGTCTATTACACGATGGCGGATTTCGCATTTGCCGTTGCAGAGAACTGTGAGCTCGATTCGGAAACCATAACTGTCACACAGGCAACCCAGATGAATTTCTTAAGATCCTGGCACGGCGGCAAGGTCACATGCACTGCTGATATCGTCAAGGACGGCAGATTCATCTGTCTGTACGAGGTCAAAGCTTTCGATAAGGAAGGCAAAGAACTCGCACTCATTATCGTTAACGGTTTTAAGACCGCACGGAAATAACCCGCCTAAGGAGGGCAACAGTATGATCTGGAATGAAGCAAAGGAGTGCATGTCGCGTGACGAGATAGAAGCGCTGCAGAGCGCAAGACTCGTCAAGCAGGTAAACCGCGTTTACCATAACGTTGAGTATTACCGCAAGAAGATGCAGGAAGCAGGCCTTGAGCCCGGAGACATCAAGGGCATTGAAGACCTTGATAAGCTTCCGTTTACAACATATGCGGATCTGCGCGACACTTATCCGTTCGGGTTAGCTGCGGCACCCAGATCAGAACTGGTCCGTGTCCATGCATCATCCGGAACAACGGGAAAGCCCAAGATCGCCGTTTATACCAGACGTGATATTGATATTTGGGCCGAATGCGTCGCAAGATGCCTTTCAATGGCTGGCATCACTAAGGACGACATCATCCAGATCGGATACGGCTACGGCCTGTTTACTGGCGGATTAGGAGCACATTACGGTGCAGAGTATCTGGGAGCAATGGTCCTTCCGATGTCTACCGGAAACACACAGAAACTCATTGACATGATGATCGACTGTGACGTTACTGCTATTGCATGCACACCTTCTTATCTGCTTCACGTTGCAGAGGACCTTGAGAAAGCAGGCCTCATCGATAAGATAAAGCTTAAGTGCGCTATTTGCGGTGCTGAACCCTGGACTGACGAGATGCGCGATCAGATGGAAGCAAGACTTCACATCAAGGCATATGACATTTACGGACTTACAGAGATGATGGGTCCCGGTGTTGCCTGCGACTGCGAGCACCACAAGGGTCTTCATATCTGGGAAGATCATTTCCTGCCCGAGATCATCGATCCTGCAACAGGCAAGCAGCTTCCCAAGGGTTCTGACGGTGAGCTTGTTATCACCAATCTCACAAAGGAAGGTATGCCTCTCATCCGTTACAGGACTAAAGACCTTACATCCATCGAGTACGACAAGTGCGAGTGCGGCCGTACGATGGCCAGGATCCAGCGTTTCAGAGGAAGATCTGACGACATGCTCATTATCCGCGGCGTAAATGTTTTCCCTTCTCAGGTAGAGGCAGCGCTTCTTACCGTAGAAGGAACGACACCTCACTACATGCTCGTTGTTGACCGTGTTGACAACACCGATACTCTCGAGGTTCAGGTTGAGGTCGCGGAGAATGCGTTTACAGACGAGATCAAGTCTTTGGAGAAGCTCTCCAAGGCTGTTCACGACAAGCTCAAGATGGCTATCGGCCTTAATGCCAAGGTCAAGCTCGTTGAACCCAACGGCTTGGAGCACTTCGACGGAAAGAGCAAGCACGTTACAGACAAGCGCAAGCTTTATCAGTAAAAAGAGGGAGGTACCACTATGTTCGTAAAGCAGTTATCGGTTTTCTTAGAGAACACGGAAGGAAGACTTGACCAGGTCCTTAAGATCCTTGCGCAGGGCGGTATCGACATTCTCTCTGCAAGCCTCGCAGACACCATGGAATACGGTGTGCTCCGCCTTATTACCAAGGACCCTGACAAGGCTAAGCAGATCCTCAAGGATGCAGGCTTTGCCGCACGTATAGATGAGGTTATCGCTGTAGTCGTTCCCGATGCCGTAGGAAGCCTTGCAAAGGTAGTTGCAATGATCCACGCTGCCGGTATCAACATCAGCTATATCTACGGTCTTTCGATCGATGGTGAGGGCGCTCCTATCGCCATCAAGACAAATGACAACGCAAAGGCAGAGGCTCTGCTCAATGCTGCGGGCGTTAAGACCATGGGAATGGAAGATCTGCAGTAAAAAGTTAAGAGTAATAACTTAAAAGGTGCCTCAAATGAGGCACCTTTTTTATCTGAATGTATTTGAATCCGGATCATATGACGGAGCTGTTATAAGTCTTCCGCAATAAGGACACGTGCCCTGCGTGTTTGCCCTTATCTTAAGGCTTGCAGCACAGCCGGGGCAGTGGACGCCTATGAAAGGTTTGTTTTCCGGAGCGCCCTGAAACATGGTTGTCGGTGCGCCTATCTTATCCGACAGAAGGAATGCTCTCTGATGCGCACTGTAATTGCAGTTGATGAGATAACCCCGGCGGATCATTTTCGTGATCTTGCTTATTGTTTCTTCTTCAGTCTTGTTCAATGCTCTTGCAAGTTCTGCAACCGGTACAAACCCGTCGGCATCAGCGGTAAACAGATCGCTGATATGTCTTACAGCTACGGTTTGTGCGCACTTAATAAAGAACACAACGATGGGAGCGGTAAATGCAATTGCAAAGACAAGATACATTACCCTGTAAAGCCCCGGATCTTCAAATCTGTCATAGATTTTGGTATCGCATGAAATGCCCCACAGAACAACAGCGGGCATTATGCACATGCCGCTGACTACGCACCAGATGATGGTTGCCACAACACCTTTGCTTTTATTCTGATACATCTTAATTCTCCTTTAATCTCATGAAAGTTCCGCAGTGGTCGCATCTTCCGCCGCCGTTCTTGCGGATGACTATGTGAGCTCCGCACGTGGGACAGGCGACAGTTACAAAATCTTTCTCGTCAGACAGAAGATCGACTCTGACGGCGGTTCTTCCGACAGTGATGTTGATCAGATATCTTTCTCTTACAAGCCACATAATGTCTCTGATGACATTTGCTTCGGAAACGCCTGTCATTTTCGCGATCGAACTGTATGCAATGATGCCGTCGTGGTCTTCTTCGATAATGGAGTTATAGATCCTGCATTTCGAGAGCCTGTGGATCATGAGCGCACGCCATATAATGATCCCGATCTTTATAAGCATTAATCCGGATACGATAAGGCACAGGAGCGTTTCTGCCAGCCCGTGATCGAAATGGCTGGATAAGGATATGAAGAGAATGAATACTAGATTGAAAAACGATGTTATTCCGCATATGGCTATAATGATTCCGTTGGCGACTCTGTAAGCGCCCATCTTTGAATTATTAAGATACATCTGTACCACCCCTTCGTGATTTGCTGATTATTCCGTTCTCAATTATAACTGATTTTTGATCTCTGTGCGGACAGTAAAACCTGCTAACAAAAATCAAGAGCTTGTTGGCAGTTTTCTGTTTTGAAATAACTGGGCATAGCAAACAGACCGGAGTCAAATCCGGTTTTTGTTTT
>CACYMP010000002.1 GCA_902775565.1 Oscillospiraceae bacterium | reverse complement strand
GGATTTCATCTTCGCAGGAGTTCTCGCAGTCATGTCGATCCTTCAGTTCAAGGTACTTGAAACAAACGAAAAGGCATAAGTTATTCCTCACCATAAATCCCACCCCCCCAAAAAAACAAACGGCCGCAAAAACGGCCGTTGTTTTTTGCTCTGGATCTGTGCGCAGGGAAAGTGAAGAAGAAAATGCTCCATATCCGTATCCGTTTCAATCGAAATGGAGCGTCAAATGGAGCATTTTTACTGAAGCGGCAAGGGGGAGCCGCGAAGATCACTTCTTCAGCGAAGCCTTGACCAGACCCATGAAAAGAGGGTGGGGCTTATTCGGACGGGACTTGAATTCGGGGTGATACTGGACGCCGACAAAGAACGGGTGCGAGGCGTACTCGACCGTCTCGACGAGGTTGCCGTCGGGTGAAAGGCCGCTGATGACAAGGCCTGCGCCGGTCAGTTCGGAACGGTAATCGTTGTTGAACTCGTATCTGTGTCTGTGGCGCTCGTTGATGGACAATGTGCCGTAGCACTTTTCCATCTTTGTGCCGGGAGTGATGCTGCATGGATAGCTGCCGAGACGCAGAGTGCCGCCCTTTTCGACCTCGTCACTCTGGCCGGGCATGAAGTCGATGACCTTATGATCTGACTCCGGATCGAACTCATTGGAGTTGGCGTCGGCATAACCAAGCAGATTGCGTGCCGCTTCGATGACGGCGATCTGCATGCCGAGGCAGATGCCGAGGTAGGGGACGCCCTCTTCGCGGCAATACTGTGCGGTGAGGATCATGCCCTCGATGCCTCTTCCGCCGAAGCCGCCCGGCACGATGATGCCGTCGACGCCGCTTAAGACTTCCCTGTAATTATCCGCATTGATGCTTTCGGAATCGATCCACTTTATGTTGACCGTCGCGTCGTTGAAATAGCCCGCGTGATGGAGTGCCTCAGCGACCGAAAGATATGCGTCGTGGAGCTGCGTGTACTTGCCGACGAGGCCTATGGTAACGCTGTTTGAAGGCGAGATTATGCGGTTGATGAGAGCTTCCCATTCGGTAACGTCCGGGGGAGGGCAGTCAAGACCCAGTTCGCGGCAGACGATGTCTGACATGCCGGAACGCTCGAGCATGAGGGGTGCCTCGTAGAGGATGGGGAGCGTGGTGTTCTCGATGACGCAGTCTTCCTTTACGTTGCAGAAGTGCGCGATCTTTCCGAAGATGCTCATGTCCTCGATCTTCTCGTCGGTGCGGAGCACGATTATGTCAGGTGTGATACCCATGCCCTGGAGCTCTTTTACGGAGTGCTGCGTGGGCTTTGTCTTGTGCTCGCCTGATGCTTTGAGGTAGGGGAGGAGGCAGACGTGGATGTAGAGGGAATTTTCGCGGCCGACCTCGTTGCCGACCTGTCTGATCGCCTCGATGAATGGCTGGCCCTCGATGTCGCCGATCGTACCGCCGACCTCCGTGATTACGACGTCCGCGCTGCTCTGGCGGCCGACATTGTAGATGAATCTCTTTATCTCGTCAGTGACGTGCGGGATTATCTGGACTGTTGAACCCAGGTATTCGCCGCGGCGCTCTTTTGCTATGACGTTGGAATAGACTTTGCCTGTCGTGAGGTTCGAAAACTTGTTTAAGTCCTCATCGATGAATCTTTCGTAGTGGCCTAAGTCGAGATCGGTCTCGGCGCCGTCTTCGGTGACGTAGACTTCGCCGTGCTGGTAGGGGCTCATGGTGCCGGGATCCACGTTGATGTATGGGTCGAGCTTCTGTGCCGCGACTTTAAGTCCGCGCATTTTAAGCAGTCTTCCGACGGAGGCGGCTGTGATACCTTTTCCAAGGCCAGAGACGACACCTCCCGTAACGAAAATGTACTTTGTCATAGTGGTTACTCCTTATATTTCGCTATTATTTCTTCAGCGATCTTGCGTTTGGTGCTGCGCGAGTTCATTGCGAGTTTCTCCAAGAACCTGTGTGCACTTGCTTCGTCTAAGCCTTCCTTTTCCATGAGGAGGAGCTTGGCGCGGTTGACGAGCTTGATCTCTTCGATCTTCTCTTCGAATGACTGGGCTTTGATCTCCATTTTCTTAAGCCTCTGGCGTGTTGCGCAGATGAGCTTGAGCGACTGGGAAACGATAGCTTTGCTCGTGGGTTTGGACAAGGCTAAAACGCCGTATTCCTCGGCCTTTGCGGCGATCTCGTCATATATTGCGGCATCAAGGAAAAGCAGAACTCCGATGCCGGTCTCGTTTGCGATATCGACTGCGAGGTTTGCGCCTCTCTCGTCTTTTAAAGGCGCATTGACGATAAGGATGTCGTAACTTATATTGTCGAGCCTTCGTCTTGCGGCGCCGGCGGAATTGACGACGTCAACGGGCCCATACTCGTTGGCGGGGAGAAGAGACAGAAGCACCTGGTCAAACTTCTCGTTTGACGATGCGATAAGAACGCTCATCTGCAGTTCTTTTGGCATGTCCCCGTTCCCCTTTCTTTAGATTTTCCGCTTTGTTTTTTGTTATCCGCAGTACGCTTCGATCAGTTCCTTACTGAAGACTTTGTTTACGAAATCGCTCTTGATCGCGAGTTTTTTCGCTTCATTGAGCGAGCCCGGAAGGCTGTCGATGTTGGCGCCTGCTGTAGGCAGGTCGTACTTGTTTTCGATGCCGTCGAGGCACTCGTAAATGAGCATCGCCATGGCAAGATAAGGGTTTGCCAGAGCATCGGGAGACCTCAGCTGCGCGTAGTGATGGCCTGCTGCACCGACGGGCGGAATGCGTACCAGCTGGCCTCTGTTGTCGCCTGACCAGGATACTGTGCTGGGTGCGCTGCCTTCGCCGAATCTTCTGTAGGACTGCTCGGAATTATTGAAGAAAACAGTGGTGCTGTGAATGTGCTTTAAGATGCCTGCGATCGCGTGGGGAAGGACCTGTTCGCCCGACCTTGCGGTTGCCAGGACATTTATGTGGAAGCCGTTGCCCGGAGCGCCGTCCAGGGGCTTCGGAGAAAAGTCGGCATAAAGTCCGTAGCGCGCCGCGATCGTCTTTACGACCGTGATGTAAGAGACAACGTTGTCCGCCGCCTTGAGCGCGTCGCTGGATGCGAAATCGATCTGGTTCTGGCCGGGGCCTGCCTCGTGGTGTGAGTTGATGGGGAGGATGCCCATACGCTCGAGCGTGAGGCAGATCTCACGTCTTACGTTCTCGCACTTGTCGAGTGGCGCGATGTCCATGTAACCAGCGTTATCACAGGGTGTCTTAGTGGGATTTCCGTCCTCATCCGTCTTGAAAAGATAGAACTCGATCCTTGATCCGAAATTGAAATCGATGCCCTTCTTGGAAGCTATCTCGACCGCGTCTTTTAAGACCTTGCGCGTATCGATCGCGAAAGGTGTTCCGTCCTGCAGCGTGATGTCGCAGAGCGTCCTTATTACCTTGCCGTTTTCGGGACGCCAGGGAAGAAGAGTCGTAGTTGAAATATCCGGATGAAGGAAAAGATCCGGATAAACGTTTTCGCCGAATCCGGGGATCAGCGAAGCGTTGATCGGAATACCGTTCTTAACCGCTTCCTCGAGCATATGGGGCATTATCGAAATGTTCTTTCTGTTGCCGTGAACGTCGCAGAAAGCAAGCCTGATGAACTTGATATCTTCTTCATTGATGTACTGCATAAATTCGCTTAGCGAGCAATCCATGTCCATACCTCCGCATTACGCAAATAAAAGAAAGGGGCGTCATTCAGAACACCATCAGATGCACTGAATGAACGCCCTTGTTCATGTGAATGATTTTGCCACTTAGATTATTTGTTGTCAATGAAAATTTGTGAGCGATTTCTTTTTTACACGCGAATGAAAGGTATAAAACGATGTGGAATTTGTGAGCGATTTCTTTTTTTACACGCGAATGAAAGATATTTTGTGAGCGTCTTCCGCAGCCGCGAAACGGCGAGGACTAAGCGAACAAAATATTCTCATTCGCCTATTGACAGCATGAAAATCGAGGTGTATTCTGTCGCCATAAATCGAAGACAAACGGCAAAGACGCCATGAACCACTTGGGTTCGTGGCGTCTTTTTTGTTTTCAGAAATTATTTAAGGAGAACGGTTTATGAGAACGGTAGAAGAGTATTTTGGTGAGAACGTCTTTAATGAATCCGTGATGAAGTCCAGACTCCCAAAGGAAGCCTACAAGGCTGTTAAGGAAGCCATCGATCACGGCAAGAGATTGACCCCCGATGTAGCAGGCGTCATCGCAAACGAGATGAAGCAGTGGGCTATCGAAAAGGGTGCAACACACTATACGCACTGGTTCCAGCCTCTTACCGGAATCACTGCAGAGAAGCACGACAGCTTTATCGCACCTCAGGATGACGGCAAGGTAATAATGCATTTCTCAGGCAAGGAACTTATCCAGGGCGAGCCTGACGCATCTTCATTTCCTTCCGGCGGAATCCGTGCAACATTCGAGGCAAGAGGATATACCGCATGGGATCCTACTTCCTTCGCATTCATCAAGGACGGCGTCCTCTGCATTCCTACAGCTTTCTGCTCTTACAACGGTGAAGCACTCGATAAGAAGACACCTTTGCTCCGTTCGATGGAAGCCATCAACAAGCAGGCTCTGCGTATCATGAAGATCTTCGGCAAGGACGACGTTACTTCCATCAGAACAACAGTCGGACCCGAGCAGGAATACTTCCTCATCGACAAGAAGATGTACGATCAGCGAAAGGATCTCATCTACACAGGAAGAACTTTGTTTGGCGCACTTCCTCCCAAGGGACAGCAGATGGAAGATCACTATTTCGGCGTCATCAAGCCCCGTGTTCAGGCCTTCATGAAAGACCTTAACGAAGAGCTCTGGAAGCTTGGTATCCTTGCAACAACTGAGCATAACGAAGTTGCTCCCGCACAGCACGAGCTCGCACCTATCTTCACAACGACGAACATCGCAGCTGATCACAACCAGCTCACGATGGAGATAATGCAAAAAGTCGCAAGGAAGCACGACCTCGTCTGCCTCCTGCACGAAAAGCCTTTCGAGGGCGTCAACGGTTCAGGTAAGCACAACAACTGGTCCATCTCGACCGATACTGGAATCAACCTCCTCGATCCGGGTGACACACCGCGCGCCAACGCTTCGTTCCTGCTCTTCCTTACAGCTGTTATTTCCGCTGTTGATACATATCAGGATCTGCTCAGACTTTCCGTAGCTTCTGCAGGCAACGACCACCGCTTGGGCGCTAACGAGGCACCTCCGGCGATCATCTCCATCTTCCTCGGTTCCGAGCTTACAGAGATCCTTGATTCCATCGTTGAGGACAGCCCTTACGGCTCAAAGGAAAAGGAGATCATGAAGATCGGTGTACACGTTCTGCCCAGATTCCCCAAGGATACTACAGACCGTAACAGGACCAGCCCGTTCGCATTCACAGGCAACAAGTTCGAGTTCAGAATGCTCGGTTCTGCAGCATCTATCGCTATGGCAAACACCATCCTCAATGCTGCTGTTGCAGAAGTTCTTTCAACCTTCGCAGACAAGCTCGAAGGCGTATCTGATTTCGAGAGTGCTCTGCATGACCTCATCAAGTCTGAGATCACCGCTCACAAGAGGATCCTTTTCAACGGCAACGGCTATGACGATTCATGGGTCGTTGAAGCCGAGAAGAGAGGGCTTTCCAACTACAAGACCCTGCCTGACGCGGTCAAGCATTATCTTGATCCGAAGAATGTCGAACTCCTCACAAAGCATAAGGTCTATTCTGAAGTCGAGATGAAGTCACGTCACGAGATCTTCCTCGAAAAGTACTGCAAGCTCCTCAACATTGAGTACCAGACAATGTCCGTAATGGCAAAGCAGGACATTCTCCCGGCTGTCTCCGCATACTCCGCAGAGCTCGCATCCGATATCGCCGCGATCGAATCGGCAGGCGGCAGTGCAGACTTCGAGAAAGAGACATTTGCCGAGATCTCTGCTGACATGAACGCAGCAAACAAGTCACTCAAGGCATTGAACAAGCTCATCGGCGAGTTAGATGCGATCGATGATTACGAAGTACTTGCAGACAAGATCAAGGATGAAATGATCCCTGCAATGGACGCGCTCCGTGCAAACTGCGACAAGCTCGAGCTCGAGACCTCTGCCGAGTACTGGCCGTTCCCGACCTACGGCGAACTGCTTTTCGGAGTAAGGTAATCGGTTATCCTGCCCGTTCCATACCGCTTTATGGGGGCCTGCTTTCCTTCGGGGAGGCGGGTCCTCTTTTTTGTGTGGTGATGCTTTAAAGCTAAATTTGCCGGCTGATTCCACGTTGGTGTCCACTTTTCGATCAAAACGTGGAATGAAAGATGGAATGAGAGCGATTTTTGGTCTTCATTCCACGTTACCGTCCACTTTTCGGGCAAAACATGGAATGAATCGTGGAACGATGGCAAAAATAAACATAGGTTTAAGATAATAAAAGAAAGGCAGTTCGTTTTCTTTGTCGGTTTTTGTAGGTTTTTGTCGGATCTTTTTTCGGCAGGACGGTTCATAATCGGCTTATGAGATTATCTTTGTTCTGTAACACATTCATCATTGCCGAATACATTCGTTTGAGACGGGTCCTGGCGGGCATGCCGAGATATATGATCGGCACGCACAATGGAACGCGTGTAATACGTGAGTATTCAGGATACGGTGCCGGAAGACGTGTTCGTTCTGCTCAAATGAACGGTAAAGGATATGATGAGATGCAGAGAAATCTCGAGTTGTTCAATAACGTCAGTGAAAGAGAGAGACTCTTTTTTGAAGAGTTCAAACGAAGGCAGCTGACAGTTCCTTCGGATTTCAGATTCAAGCGCGATCCTTCAGTATTCAACGTTGCCTATTGGAACCGGCTGGAACCTTGTTCGAACAATCATGACTGTATGACTGAATACTATGACGATTACGGATTCAATGTCAGATCACGCGGTGAGATGATCGTCGGAAATGCCTTGAAATCATTGGGACTGGAAGCGAAATATGAACCGCGCCTTGTTTTAAAGGGCTCGAAAACAAGAACGCCGGATTATTCGTTTCCGGTTCATATAATCGACCGGTGCTTTTTCGTGGAGTTTATGGGCATGACTGATGACGAAGAATATACCGATGACAATGCCGAAAAGATCCGGATATACATGCGTAACGGGATACTTCCGAACCGTGATCTGATACTGATATGCGGTACCAAAAACTGGATCCCGACACAGGAATCAATAACCGGGCTCATAGCTGCGAGTATTAATAATGCCGCCCTGAGTGCATTTAACAAGCAATCTTTTGAAAATTTATGACCTCGTCTTAATATATTTTCCGGACGCAAATAGGTTATTATTGTGTCGAGAGGTATGTTATGCAGACTATAACAGATAAGACATTTGACGAGGAAAGAGCACTGTACGGGAGCGTTGATGTAATGGCGCTCAGATGCCGTTTTGACGGCCCTGCTGACGGCGAGAGCGCGTTCAAGGAGAGCCGTGACATCACCGCGAAGGAATGCTATTTCAATCTCCGTTATCCGTTCTGGCATGTTAAGGGACTCAAGATCGAAGGCGGCAAAATGACCGAGCTTTGCCGCGCGGCGATCTGGTATTCGTCCGGCGTGGAGATCACCGGTACAAAGATGCACGGCATCAAAGCGCTTCGCGAGTGCTCTGACGTTAAGATCACCAATTGTGACATCGTGTCGCCCGAGTTCGGCTGGTCTGTGAGCGACCTTTCCGTAAAGGATTCAAGCGTTGAGAGTGAGTATGCGTTCATGCGTTCGGATCACCTGTTTTTCGATCACATGAAGCTCAAGGGAAAGTATTCGTTCCAGTACATTTCCGATTCTGTTTTCACCAACTGCGAGTTCGATACTAAGGACGCGTTCTGGCACGCAAAGAATGTCGTCGTAAAAGACAGCGTGGTCAAAGGCGAGTATCTGGCATGGTACTGCGAGAACGTTGTTTTCGAGAACTGTAAGATATTGGGAACTCAGCCGCTGTGCTACTGCAAAGGCTTAAAGCTCATCAACTGCACCATGACCGGGTGCGATCTGTCGTTCGAAAAGTCGGATGTTGAGGCCGAGGTCAAGTCTTCTGTCGACAGCATCAAGAACCCTTACAGCGGCAAGATCGTCTGCGAGTCGGCTGGAGAGATCATCCTTACCGATCCCGAGGCGAAGTGCAGGATCGTGACTGAAAAGTAAGAGGTCTATTCCAGCATTTTCGCGCGGAAGGCTTCTATGTCTTTGGCATCGATCCCGAGGTCTGTCAAAAGGTTTGTGCACTTTTCTTCAAACGTATCGCCATCGAAATCATTCTCAATATATAAGATAAGTTCCTCGAACTTCTTGCCGTCCTTGCCTTTGCCGTATCTGCGCTCGCCAACAGACGAGTACGAGGTCAGTTCGTAATCTTCTATCACCTGTTCTTTCGAAACGCCCAGAGCACCTTCTATCAGCGCGATGACGGTGCCGGTGCGGTCGGCGCCGCCCCAGCAGTGAACATAAACGGGCTTGTCTTCGAGAACGCTTGTGATGATCTTTGAGATCGCTTCTTTGTAGAGTTCTTTATCTTCCCTGACGCCCATATAGGAAACTATCTCATACCGGTTGTATTCGGCGAAACTCTTTATCGGATAGTCTGCTTTGGCAACCTCGCTTGAATTGCGCAGATCCACTTCGGTCTTGATGCCTTCGGACTTCAGCTGTTCTATTCCCTTGGCTTTGATATGCGTCGAATGGATACCGTCGAGTTCGCCGCCCCTGATGATCAGGCCGTATCTGACGCGCTTTCCGTCCGGTGTCGTCCAGCCGCCTATGTCCCTTACATTGTGGACTCCGCTGATCTTGAGAAACCTGATCTGCCCGCCGGCATATGTCTCATAGGAAGCACCTGTTTTGTCCGGCTTGTCTGCTTTGTCTGCGGTCCTGCCGAGATACAAAACATAAAGGAATGCCGAGCAGGCTAAAACAAGCGCTGCAAGGAGCAGAGGGAAATTTAAGCTTTTCCTGTCGGTCTTAACGCGGGTCATGAGCTATTTCTAGCAAACGGAATGCTGTAAGTCAACGTAAGACTATCGGATCCAACTGGTATGATGTGCCCTTTTCATGATATAAATAAAGAACAAAAAATAAGGAGATCTGACATTGACCATCAAGCAGGATAAAGTCACCACTGCGGTTTACAGTCACCCGTTCATCATCACGGCACTGCTAGTACTTGTCGTGCTTATATCAACGGGAATGCAGATAGACAATAATGCCGTCTGCTGCACGATTATGGTGCTCGGGTATCTTCTCGTCACCGGATACGGAATATACCTGAAGCAGGCGAAAAAGCTTTCTGACGAGGCTTTGATCACGCTGATCTTCGCGCTGGGCTTTTTCATGAGACTGGGCTACACGCTTTACACGGGACTTTATGTCAGGCAGTGTGACCTTGGCGAATTCACCGAGGGCAGTTACAACTCCTGGCACTCCGGATACATACTCTATGTGAGAGATCATCTGTGGATCCCTAATATCAATGTTGCCGGCAGGGGCGAGTTCTATCACCCGCCGTTCCACTATTTCGTAAGCGCGGTATTCTTAAGGATAACCGATCTGTTCCTGCCCAAGGGAACGCACCACTACGAGGCTTTGCAGGCGCTGTCCATGCTCTGGACGCAGTGGGCGCTGATAATGGCGTTCAAGGTCGTTAAGCAGGCAGGAGTAAAGAAAGAGCACCTGCCGTCCGCAGCGATGGCCGTTTCTGCATTCCCCGCGCTGACGCTGATGTCGGCATCGATCAACAATGATATCCTTTCGATCCTTTTGTATTTCACTGCGTTCTATTTCGGACTCAAGTGGTTCAAAGAAGGCGGTTGGAAGAACATAATTTTCGCGGCTCTCGCAGTCGGCTTCGGCATGATGACCAAGCTTTCCGTCGGCATGATCGCGTTCCCCGTGGGATTCCTTTTCCTTGTCAGGCTCATCAAAGATCTGAAGGAAAAGAAAGCGGGAAAGACCTTCCTCCAACTGGTCGTTTTCGGCGTCATCTGCGCGCCTCTGGGACTGTGGTTCCAGATCAGGAATTACATTAAGTTCAAGGTGCCGCTCACATATGTTCTGAGGGCGGACAACCCTTACCAGGACCTTACGAAATACACTCCGGCGCAGAGGATCTTCGGGTTCTACGGATTCCCGATCGAGGACTTCTTCATGAACCTCGGTTCTGACGGCGAGCAGGATTACAACATCTTCATAGCTCAGGTCAAGACGGCGCTTTTCGGAGGTGAGAACTGCAGGGACAGCTTTAGCATGAGCATGGCGGGATATGCGCTGCTGCTCGTTTTCCTTGCCCTGATCGCGCTCTCGGTCATCGGATTCATCTATGCGGTCATCACCATAAAGAAGAGAAAGAGCATTTGGGAAGACCTGGCAATGGCCGTTCTTGCGGTGTCGCAGACAATCTCGGTGATAATGTTCTCTTTGCAGTATCCGCACATCTGCTCGCAGGATTTCAGATACAGCACGCCGTTCATACTCTGCGGAACGTTCTTCCTCTTAAGGGCGGGTGAGATAAAGATCCCGGGCACGAAAGACGGCCTGGCCGCAAAGCTGGTCAAGGCCCTTGCGGGTGTGTTCCTTGTGCTTGCGATACTTTTCTATACGATACTCTGGACATACGTTAAGGGCAAAGTCGCCGTAGTCGCACCTGCTTGATAAGGGACGGGAGGGCATTGATATGGCAAAGATCAGGAATAAGCGCAATGAGAAAAGAGTCAAGCTCTACAGGAAAGTAAGAAACGTCAGTTCCTGGGGCACGTTAGGCGTTCTTTTGTTTTTGAACACACTCTTTATCGTCGCGGCGATTTATATTGCCGGCTTCAACATCCAGTATTTTTTCGAGACGAAACTGGCTGAGAACTATACAGAACTCGAGCATGTTGCAAAGCTTTACGAGGCAGGCAGGGAAAACGAGGCTTTTCTGAAATATATCGAGTCCGGCAGCATCGAGTTCATTGTCAGGGACAAGTCGGGAAATGTGATCTATCAGAAGGGCGAGAACACCTGCGCCGAGAAAGGCGGGCTCATCGGATATGAAAACAGTACCAAGTTTCTTTATATCTATCCGGATACACGTTTAGGTGTTATCAAGCCCGGCAAGAATGAAGGGATCGACCCGGATCTGATAGCATTTTTCGATTATTTAAAGAAACAAAACGCGGATCTGATAAAGGATGAGGAAAAGAAAGATAAGGACAAAGAGGAAAACAAAAACGCAGTAAAAAAAGTTGACCTCCCTTACTGGGTCAGGATCGACAACATCAGCGATTCCTATGAATTCATCGGAAAAGCATATTTCTCTTATAACGAAAGAGATGCGATACTGCTCATCGAGATCCTTTTGGCTTCCACGCTCATAGTCGGCGTTGCATTCGTAGTGCTGATCGTTTTCATGATCAGGAGCATCATCAACTTCAGACGTGTCGTCAGGCTATTTTATACCGATCCTGTCACGGGCGGTCACAACTGGATCTGGTTTGTTATGGGCGGTGACGAGAAGCTCGGGAAAAGGAAATTCAGGAAGTTCAGCTTTGCAGTCGTCAATCTGGCATTCACGAACTACAGAAATTACTGCATGTGCCATTCCATCAGCGAGGGTGAAGAGGTCCTCATTAAGATAGACAAGTCTTTGAACAGGCAGATCAGAAATGACGAAATGTGCGCGCGCGCGTCGACCGACGGCTTTGCGCTGCTGCTGTTTTTCGTTGACGAGCAGACTCTGCGCAAAAGGCTTCAGACCATGATGGACGTGCTCCAGAATGTCGATAAGGATCACAACTTCGTCTTCCAGACGGGCGTGGACATCATAAGACCCGAAGTGAACAGCGCAGGCAAGATCGTAAGCCGTGACGTCAGCATCGAAAAGGCTTACAACAACGCGTGCACCGCCGTAACTGTACAGGGTGAGACAGACCCTGCGGGCGTATTCATTTTCGACGACCAGCTCTTTCAGGAGCAACGCTGGTACGACACGGTCCAGGAGAGCCAGATGAAGGCCGTTGTCAACAACGAATTCGAGGTCTACTACCAGCCGAAATACGACCCCAAGACTTTAGAGCTCAAAGGCGCGGAAGCCCTTATCAGATGGAACTCCCCGGAGCACGGCTTCGTCTCGCCCGGCAGGTTCATTCCCATCTTCGAAAAGAACGGCTTTATCACCGAGATCGATCACTATATGATCAGCCACGTCGCGGCCGATCAGAAGATGTGGCTTGATATGGGCTATCATCCCGGCTGCGTGTCGGTCAACGTATCCAGAGCGCATTTCGCCGAGAAAGACCTGGCCATCCAGATCAGGGATATGGTCAACGCGGCCGGCTGCCCTCACGATCTCCTCGAGATCGAGCTTACCGAAAGCGCGTTCTTCGATGACCAGAACGCCATGATCGAGACGATCAAAGCATTGAAATCATTCGGCTTCAAGGTCTCGATGGACGACTTCGGCGCAGGCTATTCCTCGCTCAATTCACTCAAGGACATGCCGCTTGATGTACTCAAGCTCGATGCCGGATTCTTCAGGGGCGACAAGGCCGGAGACCGCGGCGGGATAGTCGTTTCGGAGACCATCAAGCTCGCTAAGAGCCTGCATATGAAGACAGTCGCGGAAGGCGTTGAGGAGAAAGAACAGGTCGAATTCCTCGCAAGCCAGGGATGCGACATGATCCAGGGTTACTATTTCGCAAAACCTATGCCCAAGAGCGATTATATGCAGCAGCTGGCGGGTCTTGCAGGCGCAGCGGTGGCAGCTCCTGCGACGCCTGTGCAGACGGCGCAGGCAGTTCCGGTTGCATCCGCTTCTTCGGCAGCACCGCAGCCCGTAGTGCAGGCAGAGCCCGGGCAGCCGGCCGCACCACAGCCGCAGTAAAACAGCCCAATACATACGAAATCGGAAAAATGAGCATGATGCCAAAAACTATAGTAGGTGAAGCTGCGTACATACGAAAACGGCTTTTTCGTCGAATTTATATGTGCATTTCGGCCGTTTTTGCCCCGGTCAGCGAAAAATGTACATACGAAAACAGACTTTTTCTGAAAAATATACGTACACAAAGCGTTCCAGGGGCCATTTTCGATGAAAATGCACGTATAAAAACGGACTTTTTTCGAGTTTCGTATGTACGCGGCTAAAAAACGCGATCAGGATCAGATAAGCCCGTTCTTGAAGACCGTCATCATCTCGTTGGTGAGGCTGAACTGGTCGGGTTGGAGCTCGACGTCCGCGCGGCTGCGCCACTCGGCAACCTTGAGTTCCGATTCGTCCATCTTTATCGTGTCATCGCCGTCGACGTCGCAGAAGAAGCCGACGAGAAGGTCGCAGACAATGCCCCATGGCTGGGACTTGTAATAGCGGATATTCTTTACTTTGAGGCCGGTCTCTTCCATGACCTCGCGGGCAACCGTTTCTTCAAGCGTCTCGCCGATCTCGGTGAAGCCTGCGACGAGTGCGAAATGGCCATAGCCGGTCCTGTATTTCGTGACGAGGATCTTGTCGCCGTTGGTCACGCCGACGATCACGGCGGGGGCGATCACCGGATAGATGACGTTGCCGCAGTCGCAGCGGAGGGCACGTTCCTTGTCATCGGGACGGGTCGGTTTTCCGCACCTTCCGCAGTATTTGAAATTGCCGTACCAGTGGGCGAGATGAAGGCCGGTGTAGATCGCAAGCGGCATGTATTTCTCCGCAAAGCCTTTGCCGCGAAGTGTTCTGACATTGATGTATTCAAAGCCTTCAGGGATGTTCTCGGGGGAGACAGCACCTCGGTACAAGAAGAAATCCTTGTCGCCGTCGATGGTGAAAAGGAAGACCGGGTCATCTGCGCTGATGCCTTTAAGATCAGACAGGCGCGGAAGCGTCTCGCCTTTGATCAGCAGATCGAGACCGCTGAAGGAGAAAATGAGGCTGTTCTCATCCGGCCGCTTTGAAGGATCAAAGCGGTTGTTGAGCTTGTGAGGGTATATGTCCTGGATCACTTGATCACCACCGTTCCGTTAATGCCGTCCACTTCGACAATGTCGCCTGTCTTGAGGACCGTCGTCGCGTTGCCGCAGCCCACGACCGCGGGGATACCGAACTCCCTGGCGACGATCGCGGCGTGCGAAAGGGGCGCGCCGATATCAGTAATTATAGCGGAAACTTTCGGAAAAACTCTCGTCCAACCTATATTTGTTGCGCCGGTAACAAGGATCTCGCCCGGCTCGATCTCGTCTATCCTGTCGATGCTTTCGATCACGCGGACCTTTCCGGTAACCTTGCCGGCCGCGCCCGGGAAGCCCTTTATCGCGGAATCCGATAAATTGACATCGGCTCCGCTGCGGTAGAAATCGTTCCTCCGGTTCGGATCAGAAAGCCACTCGGAGGGCTCGAAACGTCCGATTATCACGTTCGGGAAAGGCGGATTAGAAAGATTCTTTTCGTAGCTTGCTTTGCGCGCCGGGATGAAAGCGAGCACGGAAGTGTCACCCTTCGTGAGCGCGATCGACTCTTTGATATAGAGCATGAAAACGTCGTCGCCCAGGCCGTTTGCCCGGCCGACACCAAGGAGCCATTCACGCATTACGCAAAGCGACCACACTCCTTTTGCGCGGAAGTCCTCGCGGAAAGCGTTCGATCTTGCAAACTTGGTGATCATCTTTTTGACCTTGCGGGCCTTTGAAGGATTTGCTTTGATGAACTCATCGAGTGCTTTGCCGAACTCCGCCTCGCTCTTTGCCTTGAGCTCGTGTGCGCTGACGCCCTGAGTCTTGTAATCTTCGATCGCGAGCTTTACATAGTTGTCTGTCTCATAAGGATGCTTTTCGGAAAACTCCATCTCGTTGACGGCACGCTGGCCGCAGGTCCTCATGAACTCTTCTTCGGTGATCTTGCCGCTTATCACGTCTTCTAACATCAGCAGCGGCTTCATGCTCTCGATGACGCCCAGGCAGCCGCCGAGCAGGGCGTTTGCGGTCTGCTCGCCCGTGAGCTTCACGATCTTTTTGCGCATGCTGAAAAGATCCATGATGTTTGTTCCTGACGCGGACATGAACGAGGCCAGGCCGTCGCTCAGTTTCTGCGCGAGCACGTCACAGCCGTATCTGTACAACTCATCATTTGTCTTAAGCCCGCGGATCTCGCCGATCAGCGCCCTGCAGATATCGGGGAAGTTATCCACCATCTCTTTCTTTTGCGCTTTGCTCAGACGGCACTTGTGACCCTTTGCCTTTGCGCCGGTTACGATCTCCCAAAGGTTCTTGCGGAACTTTTTTCCGCTGAAAGGGAAGACCGGAACATTCTGGCCTTCAGGAAGATTTCCGACGAGGTCTTTTACAGCACCGAAAGCCTTTTCTTCTTTCATGCCCATCGCTATGAGCATCGAGCACAGAACGCTGACGTTCATGTAGGCCTGGCCTTCGACAGACTCGAGCCAGTGAGGCAGATAAAGCACGTTGTTTATTATCTCGAGCATGCTGTATGTCGCAGGTGTCAGCGGCTTCATAAAGATCTCGCCGACGTTGGTCTTGGTGAGCATATATTCTCCGGCCTTGGATCCGTTGATCCTGAATGTAGCCGTATCGCCTCTTTTGAGAGTCGTGACGGGGCGCGCCTGGAGGATGTAGAGCCTGCCTTCGGAGACGGCCCACTCGATATCGACTTCTAAGTCATATTCATCCCTGATCTTTGCCGCGTATCTGTAGAGCCGGCGGGCGTATTTCTTCATTGCGGCATCGCCTGAATAAGAGTACTTGACCGCGTCTATCCTGAATTCTTTGGCGTTTTTCTGGCCCGAAACGAGCGCCTCGCCTTCGCCTTCAACGAAGTTGCCGACCATGTATCTGCTGCTTCCGGTTATTGCATCGGCAGTGAAAAGAACGCCCGCAAATAAAGGCTTTACGAACCTTTGGACTACGACCGCGATATCACTTGCCGATACGTTTGCATTGTTAAGGTATTCTTTTACGCGCGCGTTGCCTGCTGAAGAGATGACAGTCCTGACAGCTTCTTCAAGGCCGTCTTTTGCAACGTCAGTGACAGTCTCATACTGGCCGGCGAAAGAGTTGTCCGAACCGTCCTCATTCAGGGCGGACGAACGTACCGCATAGGTATATTTGTCAGGTAAAGATGAGAGCGCGTTGCGGATTTCATCCATTGCTTCTTCAGACTTCGTGCCGGCTAAGATCACAACGCCCTCAGGGACGGGAAGCCCCATCCTCGTCATGCGGATCAGAGATGCGCCTTTGCCGCCGCAGAGCTGAAGTGCTTCATCAGGAGTATTGCTGAAGGGATAAACGCTTTTCACGCTGTGACCTCCGGTAAGAGCAGGTCGATCCTCATACCGATGTAATGCTTGAGCTGCCTGTCTTTGGTGAGGTCGATGCCCATGTCACGCGCTAAGTCGTCCTTGCGGTAGATCATCAGCTGCATCATGGTGGACATCTCATACGCTATGAGACGGCATTCCTTGTCGGTCTTTGTGCCTTTGAAGTGCTCTTTTACATAGCCGTAGCTGAAGGACTCCTCGGACAGGTCGCGCCCGAAAACGACCAGGTTCGTGATAGCCTTTGTCAGTTTATGGTTTTCGACCAGGAATTTCGCGACGAGATAGTGGAGTTTCTTGAGTTTTTCCTTGGGCGAAAGGGAAGAGTTGACGATCGAGAAGACCAGCTTGTCGGTGAGAGCTTCCTTGTATTTCCTGTGGAAAACCTCGTAGATCAGGCTCTCGCGTGAGCCGAAGCAGTAGTTTATCATGGCGGCCTGCATGCCGGATTCCTCGGCTATCTGTCTCGACGTAACCTTGAAAGGGTCGTCACAGCCGTCGATCAGCTTGGATGCCGCGGCTATCAGCTTCTCTTTTGTGATCTCGGTCTTAACTTCTTTTTGCATGCGGGTCACCTCAATTATTAAACACGTTTAATAAAGGGTAACACCCCGGAGGAAATGTGTCAACGGCGGGCAGAAGAAGCGGGGTTGGGCAAGAAAATCAGTAACCCATCTCCTTGAGTTCGCTTACGATACCGACATAGAAAGGAACGATATCGCTGACCTCGGTCTCGGTGGAGGGAGCGCGCCTGGTAAATCTCCTTCGTCTCATGTCAACGACGTCAGCGTGGGAAATGCCGCGCTTCTTCGTAGAGGTGCGTACGCCCCTGAAGTTGGCCCAGTGCATGGAATCCGTGGAGACCAGGCCGTCATTGTCGCCGTCGAATCTTTTGACAATGGGTTGCGTGATGCAGAAAATGGAATCCGAGAACGCGCCTTTTACCTTAAAGCCGTAGCTCTGGCAAAGGATATCTGACGGCGTGGGGTTGTCTTTGTTGAACTGCTCGGCGGTCTTTGTAGTAAGGATGTCGAAGCAGGCGTAGCTGTCCGGGTGCTTGTCGCCCAAAAGCCTCATCCAGAGGTCGTTGCCTTTGGCTGCGAGCTTTACCATCCACTTGGGTGCGCTCATAAGGAAATCTACAGTATGCGAGCCGTGGTGCGGTGTGTCGATCGTGGTGATCGAAGCGATCTTGTCTTTATATCCGTGATTTGCGAGCCACCTGGATTCAAGGCCGCCCTTGGAATGCGCGAGGATATTTACTTTCGGGGCACCGGTAAGCTTGAGTACCTCGTCAAGGCTTTTTGCGACGGTCAGGGCATTGCCCTCGACCGAGCCGACCGCATCCTGGTTCCCGAAAAACACATTCGCCCCGTGAGATTCAAGCGCTTTGGGGATCCTGCCCCAATAGCACAGATGCTTTCTGTCACGGAATCCCATACCGTGAACCATTAATAACGGATACTTCAAACAGCAGTCATTGCTACTCATACATTAATCTCCCCTTAGGTTTCCGACCTATATGGGGAGAATAACACGGTATTATACAATGTTCAATACTGAATTTAGATTAAGAGCGTTTTTCCACAGATTTGCCCAAGATCTTCAATGCCACAAATGCGATGGCAAGGCCGGCAGTTGTTACGGCGAGGCTGACTATGAGCATGAAATGAGGGCCTCTGATGTCGAGCAGGCGCCCGCAGATGAGGCTTGAGAAAACGCCGCCTAAAGTGATCGAGCAGTTGATATATGCCTGGCCTTTGACCTGGTCGAACTTGGCCATCGTCTGATTTACAAAGTACGCACCCGCGGGGATGAATACGGCATAAGCGAACATCTGCATCGCCTGGCTGATATAGACGACGGTCATGTTGGGCGCAATGAGCATCAGCAAAGTCTTGATGAGAAAGGCTGCAGCGGAGATGAGAAGGAGGTTCTTTACGGAGATCTTCTTCATTATCTTGTCGATCAAGGTCATCGTCGGGAGCTCCAGGAGAGCGGCGATGAAGACGGCCGTGCCCATGGAAGCTTCGGTGCCGCCGAGGGGCGTGATTATCTGGATCATGTAATCGTTGATGGCGTTGTGCGCGAAAAAGAAGCACACGCCTGCAACAACGAAGAGCATGAATGCAGGATATGTTCTTGTGAAGACCAGAAGATTATTGTGCGCGACACCGGTCTCTTCTGACGAAGCTACAGAAGGCACTTCCGGCTTTTTGAAGAAATAGAGCACGACCAACGCGACCGTCAGGAATATGATGTCTAAGATCATGAGGATGTTGACGCCGAATCTTCCGATCGCCATGCCGGTAAAGACTGAAACGACCGCGAAGCCGCAGGATCCCAGTCCCCTTGCGAGACCGTAGTAGATGTGGCATCCGGCAGCCTCATACTCGAAATACATCGCCGTGATTATCGGCTGGTAGACCATTTGTACCATGTATATCAGCGCGAAGATAATGAATATCACCACAACTCCGCTCTTGATAAGGAGGAGCAGGACTGAGCCTGTCAGGAGCAGCGCCGTTGACGCCATTGAGACGTTGCGGTTCGTGAGTCTGCCCTGCTTGTCGATGAGGCCTGCGACGAACGGTTGGAAGATAACGGAAAGGATGTTTGCGAGCGCAAGCGTGATGCCGATCAGGGTGTTGGTAAAGCCCTTTTCGAGCAGGAAAACGGACGCGTAAGCATGGATCCCGCTGTACACAGCGAAATACGTCGCGTTGATGATGATATATCTCAATGTCCAGAAACGGCGTTTTTGTGTCATGCGGGAATTATACTATTTCGCGGGTCGCAAGTGTTGCAGATTGACCGCACAAATATCACGCATCAGGGAGAATCGCTGATTTGAACAGGCTTTTTGCAGATGCTAAAATATGTCGGAAATCAAAGGGGACGCCGGAATGGAAAACAATGACACCGTGACAAACTTAATAAACGAGCCTGTCTGGGTCGTTGCCCAGGTCCTGTCGGGCAAGGAGGAAGAAGTCCGCAAAGCTTGTGCGGATATGCTTTCCGACGATGTTTTAGAGGACATTTTCGTTCCGAGGCAGGTCAGGCTCAAAAAATACAAAGGCGAATGGCGCAGGGAAAGAAGGCCTTTGTATCCGGGCTATGTATTCATGGTGACAAGAGATCCGGAGGCGCTCGAAAAGGCATTGGTCAAGGTCCCCGGCCGCCACCGTCTGCTCAAGGCGGATGACATAATACTCACCGTAAGCGAAGAAGAAAAAGCTTTCCTCAAGAGGCTCGGCGGCAGCAGTAATGTCGTTGATATCTCAACCGGCTACAAGGAGGGCGACGTGATAAAGATCCTTTCGGGCCCTATGGTCGGATTGGAGGGCCACATAATACACGTGGACCGCCATAAGCGTCTTGTAACGATAAACGTTTCACTGTTTGGAAGATCGGTCAAGACAACGCTCGGTCTTGAACTGACATATAAGAAGCCGGAGGTGCCTTCAGTATAGGCTATTTGTCATAGTACGGTTTCGGAATTGACATATTTAATTAAGTATACTGATGGCATATGGAGAAGCGTTTCACTGCCAAAACCGAAGATAACAGCATTTCCGATGCACCTGACAGGAAGGCCGGACTGGTCTTGCTCATAATTTCAGGTGCTCTTATCCTGGCTATCGGTTTCGCGGTCGCGGCGGCAGTGAAGATAAAGAACAATGCCAAAACGTCCGAAAGCACGGGAGAGACAACATCCCAGACCGCTACCGAACCTTCGCAGTCAGCTGTTCCGGTCGAATATTTCGGAGGCACTTATCCTGACGGCACTGTCCCGACAGACATAATGTCGCTTTCATGGGGGGCGCCCTCTTCCGAGATAAAGGTCAAATATCCCGACGTGTTAAGCGAGGATCCTTCTTCGCTGAAGAATGAGGCGGACACGGTAAACCTTACATATTCAAGAAAGGCCAGAGTCGGCGGATTTGATTTCTCGCATGTTGTGCTCAGTGTCGACAGGCGCGAGGGCCTTTATGCGTTCAGCTACCTGTTGGACAAAGACCGCTATGCGGAAGTGAAGGAAGCGCTTGGCGAGGAATTCGGGAAACCGGTCTTCAGGAGCGGCGATTCGTCTTACTGGAACCTTGAAGGCGACGTGCTGATGTATCTGACCTTAAGGACGGTGGAGGCTGACAAGCAGGAACACACTTTCCTGCAATATATATATGTAAAAGAGAAAAAGAGCAGCTCGGTGCCACCGAAGACCCCGGTCCTGACTTTGGGAATGACGGTCGAGGAAGTCCGCAAGAGGAAGATGAATGCCGAGAAGTTCGAGACAGCATTGGACGGCACGGAGACCTACATCGTAAACAGGGAATACGATATCTCTTCTGATACCAATCTCGGAAAATTCGCTCCGGCTGATACCTATGCTTCCGCCGTATTCCTTTATTTCGATCCCAAGGTCGACCTGACATCTTATTCGTTCGTGGTGAAGGGCGATCATCTGTATGAGGTGCGCGAAAAGATCGCAAACGAATACGGCAACCCTTCGATCATCCGCGATTTCAGCTCGCAGTGGAACTTAAACGACGGCAAGGCGTACATCACTGTAAGCTACGGAAGGATGAGCGGAAGCGGCCGCGGATTCGGAACGGAGATAAGATATACCTGCACGACAGAGAAATATAATGCGCTCGAAAAGGTGAAGGCCGTCGGCAGAGCTACCAGCAAAGGCATGAAATACAAGGCCGTCAAGAGCGAGATAGGCAAGTACCGCCCTGCCGAGAACATAAACAAAAAGGGCAACGGCACAATGACCCTCATAAACAACGACGGCGCTGACATAATCGTTTTCGGTGTCAGGGTAAGATCTGTCGAGATTGAATTCAGGAAAAACGTAGTCACGGACGTTTACTACATCTTTGACGGAAGCTCATATGAATCCATCAAGATGAATATAGAGACCAACTACGGTCCCGGGGAGGCAAAGCTCAGATTCAAGGACCACATAAAGCGTTATCTCTGGCAGCCTAAGACTACAGAAAACAACAAGTTCACGAAGATAATGCTTGACTATGTCCAGTTGAAAACGAATCCGAAGTGCAGGGTCCACTATTACGGGTGAGTCTTTGTAACACTGTTACGTCAGATTCCCAGGACTCCTTTAACTATAAGAAATATCAATAACAGCCACAAAGGTATCGCGAAGATCGTGATTATCTTTAATGAAGTAAGAGAATCCCGGTAGTGTCTGCTGTAAGGATATATCTCGAGTGATTCCTTCATGTGCTTATATACGACAGGGATAATGGCCGGGAAAAGCACGCATAAAGCGACAGAGATGTTCTCCAGGCGCATTTCCCCGGGGGTGAGCTCTTCTGTTGCTCCTGTTTCTGATCTTTTCGCGGGCGCCGATGACTGACCTGCGTTGTTCACGACAAACGGTGACTCGTGGGTCCGGTTGTTGAAAGAAGATGCGGGATTGGTGAAATCCTCATAAGAAGAGTCAGTCCTGACGGGACGGTCGGGATCGTTGTAAGGCTTTTTGACGGGAGCAGCACCGGAACCTGCTCTTGCGCCTGCGTTTGCAGCGGCTTTGGCGGCAGCTGCAGCGGCGGCCGCGCGTGCGGCTTTCCTGGCCTGTTCTTCTTCCTTGGCGCGCTGGGCGGCACGCTTGGATGAGAGGGAATTATCGTATTTGAGCTTTTTCGCCGGGTCAGAAAGGACCGTGTAGGCCTCGTTGATCTCCGCCATACGCTTTTCAGCGGACATATCGTCAGGGTGAAGATCGGGGTGCCAAAGCTTGACAAGCTTGCGGTAAGCCTGCTTCAACTCTTCGGGAGTCGCGTTCTCCGGGACTCTTAGTACGCTGTATAGTGTAGTCTCATGAGCCATATCGTCATTATACAGTGTTTACTTTAATTGAAGTTTAAATAATCAAGGGTTCTGGTTATTTGCCTGAGGCGTAGGGGTCTTCGGTGTAGGCTTTTTAGTTGCCTTTTTCTTCGGTTTGGGTGTAGGCGTTGCCTTCTTTTTCTTGGGCTTAGGTGTAGCCGTAGGCCTGTTTACCTTAGGTGTAGGGGTAGCCTGTTTGGGGCTGCCCGTAGGAGTGACAACGTTTCCACTGACAAAAAGCTTATGTCCGTTGAGCTTTACGTTGTTCATATCGCCTGCGAAAGAAGTGATGTGCGTATCTTCGGTAAGCGTCCATGTGCAGTCGGGACCGAGATTTACATATACGATACCCTGATCTTTTGAGATCTGCTCTCCGTCAGCGCTGACGATATTGCCGCTGAATGTTCCCGTGAAGGAAGCACCGTTGGAGAAGTTGATCGTGAGCTTGCCTTTCTTGGCTACAAGAATATTTCCCTCAAGTGCGGTCTTAGTTACGTTGAAGATAGCAACGTTCTCGTTGCCGTCCCATCCGTCGGGTGAGACAGACAGTATGATCTTGTCCTTATCCTCGTTTACAAGAGTAATACCGCTGATGTTGATAATGCCGTTGGTGTTGGTAACATGGAAAACGTGACCGCTCTTGCTGGTAAGCGTTCCGCGGGTCATGGTAAAGGACGTCGTGCCTGTAGCGCCGTTCGCAGATGCGGACTGGTGAACGAGGATCGAGCTTGGGATCTTTGCCTTTTCTGAGCGCTTTGTGTGATTTGCAGTAACGTTGGTATCAGCAAGGCTTACCTCGTTCTTGCCGTTTACGACAACGCCTTCGGAAGAATTGGCAATAAGATTTGCTCCGCCGCTGATATTGACTGTCGCGGTCGCGTAGAGTGCGGGTGAATAACTGCCTTCAGTGGTATATGTGCCGCCTTTGATGTTGACGTTTTCGCCTGCATTGACTGTAGCGACTGCAGGAGATGACTCGCCGCTTGTCGTTATCGTGAGATTGGAAGCGGTTGTCTTTGCGCCTTTTGCGGATACGAGACCGCAAGCGTTTGAGCCTGTCGTCGTGATCTTCGAATCTGCAATATTAAATGTTGTTCCGTCGCCTGAATTACCGTTCTGCTCGCCAAATCCCGCATAAGCGAAAACGCCGTTTGCGCCCTTGCCTTCGGTCGTGATTGTTCCGCCCGTGATATAAGCGCTTGATCCGCCCATTGCAAGGAATGCGGCATTGACGCCATAGCGTCTGCTGTAATCGTCTGAACTTGTATCACCGGATTTTTTGATGACAGGGTTGGTCAGTGAGACCTTGATCTTCTTGCCGTTTACGATAAGAGCGCTCTGGTCTGCGCCTGTGCTTGAATATGTCTTCTTTTTCTCTGTTGTAGCTGTTTTGATCGTCTTGGAAGACTGGTAGTCGATGCCTGCCGGATTGGGTTGATTCTGATCAAGTGTCGTTTCCGTCGCGGATTCCGAAGCAGTCGGTTCGGGTTCGGTTATCGTCGTAGATATCGAAGAATGTTCCGTGGATTCAGATGTCTGCATGGCATCCATATTGCAGGAAGCGAGACTGAAAGATGCCGATACGGCTGCGGACAGAGCCGCCAGTTTTATCAACAAAAGCTTTTTCATAGATAACGAAGTACCCCCTTGATACCAAACACTAACTTTACCATGAAGGTATTTATATTAAAAGTGCAATAATAGGCAATATTTAGTCATTAATAACCGATTTTCTTATCTAAAACACTGCAAAACCGCTGTGTAACATTATTATATTTCACCTTTGCGCTTGAAAGGCCTATTTTCAGGGTGTAGAATAGGCGCGCTTTAAAAATAAGGCATTTCGAGACTTCGGAGGTTTGGATGGTTAATCTTTACATAGATCCCGGCACGGGCAGTATGCTGTTTACCATACTGATAAGTGCCGTCAGCGCTGTCGTTTACGTAGTGCGGATCCTTTGGATAAAAGCGAAGACCATGGCGGGTGTCAAGTCGCAGGCCGAGAGGAATGCGAAGAAGATCCCAGTCGTTATTTTCGCTGACCACAAAAGATACTGGACCACTTTCAAACCTATCTGCGAAGAGCTTGACAAGCGCGGCCAGAAGGCAGTCTACATGACGGCATCTCCTGACGATCCGGCGCTTGAATGTCATTTCGAGAACATCAAGACAGAGTTTATCGGCGAGGGCAACAAGGCTTACGCGAAGCTCAACATGCTCATCGCGGGCGTTGTGGTCGCTACCACTCCGAACCTCGATGTTTTCCAGTGGAAGCGTTCCAAGACGGTCGATTACTATGTTCACGTATTCCACGCAAACGGAGACACGGCTCTCTGCAGGCTTTACGGTCTGGATTACTACGATGCGCTCATGCTCCCCGGAGAATTTGCAGAGCATGAGGTAAGAGAGCTCGAAAGGCAGAGAAATCTGCCGCCGAAAGAACTCAAGATGATGGGACTTCCTTATCTTGACAGTATGTACCAGCGCGCTCAGGGTTACGAAAAGAAGGAAACGGGGGAGAAGACCGTCCTGCTCTCACCTACATGGGGCCCTAACAGCATCCTTGTAAAATTCGGATCATCCTTTATCGACAGGCTCATCGAGACCGGCTACAACATAATCATCCGCCCGCATCCGCAGTCCTACACGGCTGACAAGGATACTATCGAGACGCTGATGAACAAGTATCCGGAGACCGACAAGCTCCACTGGAACAGGGATAACGACAATTTTGACGTTCTTGCGAGCGCGGACATCATGATCTCCGACTACTCAGGCGTAATGTACGATTTCATCTTCATATTCAATAAACCTGTTATCTACACCACTGAGGGCTATACAAAGGATCCTTACGATTGCTGGTGCCTTGAAGGCGAGACTTGGATGGTCAGCACGATCCGCAAGCTCGGAAAAGAGCTGACGAAAGAGAATGCCGAGAACATCAAGGAACTGATCGATACGAGCATCTCCGAAGGTGTTGACCCCGTTGAGGTCGAGCAGGCCCGTATTGAGACCTGGTGCAACGTCGGCAACAGTGCAAGTCTCATCGCCGATTACATTGTCGACAAGTATGCCGGCATCGAGGCCGAGCAGATGGAAAAAGAAAAGGAGGCAAAGAAATGAGCTTCCTTACCGTGCTGTATCTTTTAACGCTTTATCCTATCGAATTCCTTTTGCAGACGATCTTCTCGATCATCTCAAAGGTATCGGGTAACACCGTTCTTTCGATAATCATACTGAGTATCGTTGTAAATACATTAGTCCTTCCGCTATATAACCGTGCCGACAAGGTGCAGGAAGAGGCGAAGGACAAGGAGAACAAGATCGCCCCGATGGTCAAGCATATCAAGCAGACCTTCAAGGGCGACGAGAGGTTCATGCTCCTGCAGACGTGCTACAGGCAGAACGATTACAGCCCATTAAACGTGCTTTCGAGTTCTGTCTCGATCCTGCTGCAGATCCCGTTCTTCCTTGGTGCATACAACATGCTGTCACACAACAGGATCCTCGAAGGTGTAAGCTTAGGGCCCATTGCAAGTCTTTCCGCACCTGACGGACTTCTCGTTATCGGCGGATTTGCCATTAATGTACTGCCCGTCATTATGACCCTGATCAACGTTGCCTCGAGCTTCATCTATTCAAAGGGATTCCCGCTCAAGACGAAGATCCAGATGTACGGTCTCGCCCTGGTATTCCTCGTACTTCTGTACCAGTCGCCTTCGGGACTCGTCCTTTACTGGATATGCAACAACATCTATTCTCTCTGCAAGAACGTTGTAAGAAAGATCATCAGCTCAAAGAAAAAGAATGCTGAAGCCAAGCCCGCAAAGGCAATAAAGCCGCTAGAACCCAAGTTCAAGGCGGTCTTCATCCTTTCATGCGTTGCGCTGGCATTATACACGGGATTCTATATCCCCATGCAGACCGTTGCTTCGGCACCCGAAGAGTTCGTAAACCTCTACAGCCTGTCGCATCCCATGCTCGACATACTGGATTCGACCGCAAAGAGCTTCGGCCTGTTCTTCATCTGGCCTTTCATCTTCTATTCGATAGCCACGGTCAAGGGCAAGAGAATAATGTCTTATGTCATGTTCTCCCTTACTGCTTCGGCTATCCTTAATTCAAAGCTCTTCAGCAACAATTTCGGATTTATCTCGAATCTCCTGATCTATTCGAATAAGCCGTCTTTCACCGTGAAGAATATCCTCATCAGCCTTCTCGTAACGCTCGGCGGTGTGGCTATATGCTTCCTTATCCTGCGCTTCGGAAAATATACCCCGTCGGTCATATGCTTCTCCGTCGCGCTGGTCTTCTGTGTGCTCGGTTTCACGAACATCGGCAAGGTCAACAAGGGCTACCTTGAAGCAAAGAGATCGCCTACATCCAAGGCCGAATTCACGCTCTCGAAAAACGGAAAGAACGTTGTCGTCATCATGTGTGACAGAGCGGTCGGACCGATGCTGCCTTACATATTCAACGAAAAAAAGGAACTCAAGACCATATACGACGGCTTCGTCCACTATCATAACACCGCGTCTTTCGGCTTCCATACGAACGTCGCTTCGCCGGCGCTCCTGGGAGGTTATGAATACACTCCTGATGCAATGAACGCGCGTACCGACAAGCTCCTTGGCGAAAAGCACGACGAGGCTGTAAAGCTCATGCCGAAGATCTTTATCAAAGAGGGCTATGACGCGACGCTGATCAATGTGCCTTATGTCGGCTACACATGGTATCCCGACTTCTCCGTTTTCGACGGCATGGAAAAGATCAAGGCATACAGCACGAAGGACGCTTATCTGCCTGATGACCTCAGGGAGACCTATAAGACCGCATACACCGACAATCTGAGATACAACCTGTTCAGTTACTCCATCTTCAAGTCTGCGCCTGTAGGACTGCAGGAGTTGCTCTATGACGGTGGCAATTACAACGACACGAAGAGCGTGGATCCTTCAAAGCTCAGCGCGCAGAAGTCGGTGAGCAGATTTGCCGCTTACGGCAGCAGACAGGAATTCATGTGGTGCTATTACTCGACAAAGGCTCTGGATCAGATCACGAAGATCGATGACAGCTCTGACTGCCATTACGTCTATTTCGGATCAGATATCACACACGATACCCAGATGCTCCAGGAGCCCGCCTATGAGCCTGCCGACATTGTTGATAACAGGCAGTATGAGAAGACGCATCAGGCGAGATTCATCCGCAAGGGTGAGGTCATGAGCATGCGTGACGAAAATGACTACAAGCATTACCAGTGCAACGTTGCGGCCTACCAGCTTATCGGCAACTGGCTTGAATATCTCAAGGAAAACGGCGTTTATGATAACACGAGGATCATCATCGTGTCAGACCACGGATGGTATCTCGGAAACTTCACGAATCTCATACAGTATGAGATCGGCGGAAAGCTTGACGCAGAGTCATTCGCACCGCTCCTTCTGGTCAAGGATTTCAATGCTCACGGAGAGTTACAGACATCAGAAGATTTCATGACTAATGCCGATACGCCTTACATTGCGACTAAGGGTATCGTCAGCAACCCCGTCAATCCGTTCACGGGCAAACCGATAACCGACGAGCCCAAGAAGGAAGGGATCAAGATCTTAGGCTCCGGCAGCAACTGGGATGTCAGAAGAAACAACGGTATCGCCTTTGAAAGCGGCGAATGGTTTACCGTACAGGACAGCATCTGGAAGAAATCCAATTGGAAATTCCTCGGAAAATACTGATAACAAAGGCTATGAGGTGTAATTTATGCAGGCTCTGATACTCGCTGCCGGAATGGGCAGAAGACTGAAAGAACTTACAAAAGAGAATACCAAGTGTATGGTTAAGGTCGCGGGCGTAACGCTGATCGACCGCATGCTCCACCAGATCGAAAAGCACGAAGTCTCAAGGGTAGTCATCGTGGTAGGCTACGAGGGCCAAAAGCTCATCGACTACATTTCGACGCTTGATATCAAGATTCCCGTAACCTTTATCGAGAACCCGATCTACGACAAGACAAACAACATCTATTCGCTCGCGCTCGCAAGAAACGAGCTCATACAGGACGACACTCTCCTTTTCGAGTCCGACCTGATCTTCGAGGACTCCGTTCTCGATGCCCTCGTTAACGATCCGCGCGAAAACGTGGCGCTCGTCGACAAGTACGAGAGCTGGATGGACGGCACATGCGTAAGGCTCTCCGACGACGATTCCATCCTGTCTTTCGTATCAGGCAAGGAGTTCAAGTTCTCCGAGATCGGCGACTACTACAAGACTGTAAATATCAGCAAGTTCAGCAAAGACTACTGCGAGAAGTACTACGCGCCTTTCCTTGATGCCTATGAAAAGGCCTTAAAGGAGAACCGCTTCTTTGACGAGGTGCTGAAGGTCACCACCATCTTAGACGTTCCGAGAGTCAGGGCACTGCGCCTTCAGGGTCAGATGTGGTTTGAGATAAACGACATCCAGGATTTGGACCTTGCGGAGACTCTTTTCACCCAGGACCCCGACGAGATGGCAAAGCTCATCCAGGGCAGGTTCGGCGGATACTGGAGATATCCGAAGATGCTCGATTACAACTTCCTCGTAAATCCTTATTTCCCGCCGCAGAAGATGCTCGATGAGATGAAGGCGAATTTCGATACGCTGGTTGCGCAGTATCCGTCCGGAATGCGCGTCAATTCGCTTCTTGCAGCCAGGAACTTCGGCATTCACGCCGAGAACATCGTGGTCGGCAACGGCACCGCAGAGCTCATCAAATCGCTCATGTCGCAGCTTCACGGCAGGACGGGCTTTGTAAGACCCACTTTCGAGGAGTATCCCAACAGATACAACGAGCCCGAATCAATAAGCTTCATACCCGAGAACAAGGACTATTCCTACACCGCGGATGACGTCATGAACTACTTTGAGGATAAGGAAGTCAGCCAGATCGTCATAGTCAACCCTGACAACCCGTCGGGCAACTACATTGCGAAAAAGGACCTCTTAAGGCTCATCGACTGGACCAAAGAGAAGAATATCGGCCTGGTCATCGACGAGTCTTTCGCGGATTTCGCTGACGAACCGAACAACACTCTCATTGAAAGCGAGATATTAGAGCCCAACCCGCATTTGTATGTCCTCAAGAGCATCTCCAAGACATATGGAGTTCCGGGCTTAAGACTCGGTGTCCTGGCATCCGGCGACATGATCATGATCGCCCGCATGAAGAAGGACGTCGCCATCTGGAACATCAATTCCATCGCGGAATTCTACATGCAGATCGAGGAAAAATACGCAAAGGATTACGACGCCGCGATGGCAACGATCAGGGCAGAGAGGAAGAGATTCCAGGATGAGCTCGGCAAGATCGAAGGCCTCCGCGTAATACCTTCGCAGGCGAATTACATCATGGTGGAACTTACCTACATGAGGCCCAGAGACCTGCTTAAGACCCTGCTTTTCAAGCATCAGATACTGATAAAGGATCTTTCAAACAAGACCAATGGCGGCAAGTACATAAGACTCGCCGTAAGGAACACTGAAGACAACGACAAGCTCCTTGCCGCACTGAAGGAAGAACTCGGCTGAACCGGGTTGTTCGCATAAACTGATATAGTTTTTGCTTCAAAACAAGCACATTCCTGTCCGGAGTGTGCTTTTTTGTTTGGTTTGTATTCACTTTAAATGTGTTGGCCGGTCATTCCTGCCATGAAAAATTACGGTCAAAATACAGGTAAATGCGGTTTCAGACCGTAATTGAAGCGCGAAATGTTGAAAGTGAACATAAGCTGGCTCCCATTTGCCTTATATTTAATATATTTATAATTTGCGTAAAAAAGCAAAGAGATATAGAATTAAACGGTTAAATGGACAGGAGTATGTATTAGTCGGTATGGCATTCTTTCAATATCTCTACGCTTTGATAATCGGACCAATCGAAATGGTCTTCAAGATAATCTTCTCGCAGCTCAACAAGTACATCCCGGTATCCGGTGTGTGCATCCTTTTGCTCAGCCTTGTATTCAGCCTTATCGTGCTGCCGCTTTATATGCGTGCGGACAAGATCCAGGAAGAGGCAAAAGAGGATGAGGAGCGCTTAGGCCCTACCATCAAGCACATCAAGCAGTATTTCAAGGGCGACGAGCGCTTCATGATACTGCAGACATTCTACCGCCAGAACAACTACAGCCCTCTGGGCGTCCTCAGGAGCTCAGTATCACTGCTCCTCCAGGTTCCGTTCTTCCTTGCGGCTTACAGGATGCTTCACAACAACACATTCCTCATGGGAAAAAGCTTCGGCCCTATTGCCGATCTGGGCTCTCCTGACGCGCTGCTTAATATCGGAGGCATGGCGATCAATGTTCTGCCTTTCGTAATGACAGCTATCAACCTGATCTCGGCTGCCATCTATGCGGACAAGATGCCGATGAAGTCCAAGGTCCAGCTCTGGGTCATGGCTTTCCTGTTCCTCGCACTGCTCTATAACTCACCTTCGGGTATGGTCATTTACTGGACCTGCAACAACCTTTTCTCACTGTTCAAGAACATCATCGTCAAGGCCATTTCTTCCAAGAAGAAGGCAAAGGCTGAGAAGAAGGCTGAGAATGAGACCGCTGAGGTTTCCGGCAAGAAGGCAAACGCATACAAGGCCGTTTTCTTCTTCTCCTGCCTCACATGCGCGGTCTACCTGGGTTTCTATCTCCCCATGATCACTGTCGCATCCGCACCTGAAGAGTTTGTAAACCTCTACTCCATGACACATCCCATGTGGGATGTCCTCGAGGCAACGGCAAAGGGATTTGGACTTTTCCTTCTCTGGCCGTCTATCTTCTACGCAATGTCTTCAGAAAAGGCAAAGAAGGTCTGGGCTTACGTAATGTTCATCGGCGCGATCGCCGCCATCTTGAACTCAAAGCTCTTCAGCATCGGTTCGGGCGACATGACCAATACGCTGGTCTACAAGGATCTTTCACTTAAGGTAAACACAGCAAACATCCTCATCAGCCTCGGTGCTACGCTCGGAGCTGCAGTAGTCGGATTCCTGCTCGTTCGTTTCGGAAAGAACCTCACACCGGTCATTGCTTTCTCCGCGGCCCTTGCTTTCGCGGTCCTCGGCATCACCAATATCGGAAAGATCGACGCGGGCTACAGGGAAGACTTGAGATCCGAGACATCCAAGGCAGAGCTCCCTCTTTCCAAGACGGGAAAGAATGTCGTTGTCATCATGACGGACAGAGCGATCGGACCGATGCTTCCGTTCATCTTCAACGAGAAGAGAGAATTCAATACCATTTACGACGGTTTTACTTACTATCACAACACCGCTTCATTCGGTACGCACACCAACTTTGGTGTTCCTGCTCTCCTCGGAGGATATGAATACACTCCCGAGCAGATGAACTCACGTACCGACAAGACTCTTGCGGAAGACCATATGGAAGCTTTAAAGCTCATGCCGACGATCTTCACCAATGCAGGCTTTGACGCTACGGTCATCAACCCGAAGTACGCAGGCTATCAGTGGTATCCGGATCTCTCCGTTTTCGATGACGTTAAGAACACAAAGGCATACAGCACGAAGTATTCCTACCTGCCCGATGAGATGAGGGAAGGCTACAAGGAAGAGCAGACGACGGCTTTCAGATATAACCTCTTCGGTTATTCGCTCTTCAGATCCGCTCCCGTAGTGCTTCAGCCGGCTCTCTACGACGAAGGTAAATACAACGAGACCAGGATCGTCGATCCGTCGCGCCTCATGGACCAGAGACGTTCAGGTACCTCGAAGGCAGAGGGACACGAGCAGATCTTCATGTGGGATTATCACGCGCTTAAGGCAATGAACGAGATGACCAAGGTGGAAGACGGAGACGGCAACCACTTCGTCTATATCGGTTTCGATACGTGCCACGATTCGGAATTCCTTCAGGAGCCTGCATACGAGCCCGCTGACGTTGTCAACAATACCAAGTTCGACAATTCTCCCCAGGGCAAGATAAGGTTCATCCTCAAGGGCGACATGATGTGGATGAAGAATCCGAAGGATTTCAGAAATTATCAGTGCGACCTCGCGACATTAAGGGAGATCGGAAACTGGCTCAATTACCTCAAGGAGATCGGCTGCTACGACAATACGAGGATCATCATTGTCGCAGACCACGGTTACTACATCGGTAACTTCCCGAAGCTCCTGCAGCAGGATCTCGGCGGCGGCCTCGACGGAGAGGCATTTGCCCCGCTCCTTCTGGTAAAGGATTTCAATGCTCACGGTGAGCTTAAGACATCCGAGGAGTTCATGACAAATGCCGATACGCCTTATATCGCGACAAAGGGCATCATCGAAAATCCTGTCAATCCGTTCACGGGCAAGGCTATAACCGATGAAGGCAAGAAGAACGGCATTACGGTTTTCCATTCCGATCACTGGAAAGTACATTACAACAACGGAACAGTATACAAACCCGGAGACTGGTACTTTGTTAAGGACAGCATCTGGCAGAAAGAAAACTGGAAATATCTGGGCAACCACTAAAGGGAGACAGCGTTAAAAGGCATGCAATTCTTATCAGAGCTTTATGCATTGATAATAGGACCGATCGAACTGGTATTCGAGATAATCTTCTCGGTGCTTAATAAGCACATCCATATTTCGGGCCTGAACATAATGCTCCTCTCACTTGTATTCAGCCTGATCGTGCTCCCTTTATATATGCGCGCGGACAAAATACAGGAAGAAGCAAGGGAAGCCGAAGACCGCTTAGGCCCCGTCATCAAGCACATCAAGCAGTATTTCAAGGGCGACGAGCGCTTCATGATCCTGCAGACATACTACAGGCAGAACAACTACAGCCCTTTGTCTGTCCTCAAGAGCTCCGTTTCTTTGCTCCTGCAGATCCCGTTCTTCCTAGCTGCATACAGGATGCTTTCAAACAACATCTACCTCGCAGGCTGGTCCTTCGGTCCCATCAGCGACCTGGGAGCTCCGGACGCGATGCTCGCTTTGGGTTCCGTTACGATCAACGTTCTTCCGTTCGTTATGACCGCGATCAACCTCATCTCGGCTGCGGTCTATGCAAACAAGATGCCCGCGAAATCGAAGATCCAACTGCTCGTTATGGCGGCGCTCTTCCTCGTATTGCTCTACAATTCACCTTCGGGAATGGTCCTTTACTGGACATGCAACAACCTGTTCTCACTCGTTAAGAACATCATCATGAAGCTCGCTTCGAAAAAGAAGTCCGCTCCCAGGGCAGAGAAAAAGGCAGCAGAAGGAAAGGGCGCAGACGTCAGCTACAAGGGACTGTTCGTCTTCTCTGCGATCGCCTGCGCGATCTTCATGGGTCTTTACCTTCCCATGTCGGTCCTTGCAGCCGCACCGGAAGAGTTCGTTGATATGCAGTCACTCACCAACCCGATGGTCTATGTGATCGATGCCATGGTCAAAGCAACCGGGCTTTTCGTGCTCTGGCCCTCGGTGTTCTACGCAATGTCTCCGAAAAAGGGAAAGAAGCTTATCGCTTACGTCATGCTCGCGCTGACATGCAGCATCGTAGTCAACGCATGTATCTTCAGCAACGGATTCGGCACGATGTCAAACGTTCTCGTTTACGATGTTGCTCCGATTTTTGAGACGGCTGCCGGATTTATCAGCTTGGGCGTTACGGCCGGCGCAGTCGTAGCGGCAGTGCTGCTTGCGAAGTTCGGAAGGAATGTTGCTACCGTTGTTGCTTTGTCCGCGGCTTTGGTTTTCGCAGGCCTCGGAATCTCCAAGGTGGGAACGGTCAACCGAGGTTTCTCTGACGCAAAGAAAGCATGCACGGACAACGATCCCGAGTTTACCCTTTCCAAGAACGGAAAGAACGTCGTAGTCATTATGCTCGACCGTGCGATCGGTCCCATGATCCCGTATCTTTTCGCAGAAAACGAATCATTGGGCAAGTCGTTTGACGGCTTCACGTACTACCACAACACCGTCTCATACGGTGCTTACACAAACTTCGCTTCACCCGCGCTCTACGGCGGCTATGAATATACTCCCGAAAAGATCAATGAGCGTACTTCCGAAAAGCTCGTCGACAAGCAGAACGAAGCACTCAAGGTCATGCCCGTGATGTTTGCGAACGCAGGCTTCAAGTCCACCATCGTCAATCCTTCCTATGCGGGATACAAATGGAACAGCGATCTTACCGTATTTGACGGCCTTAACAACGTGAGCGCATACAACACGCTTTACCGTTACGTTCCTGTTGATTACGGCGAGGCTTACATGAAGACCATCAACCGCAACCTGTTCTGCTTCTCGCTCTACAAGGCAGCTCCGGTCCTTCTGCAGCCTTTCTTCTATGACAACGGCAGCTACAACGATACCGAGATCCCCGACTGGTCAACGGCACCTCAGGTAAGAAGAGGAACGTCGGTCTCCTACGGTCACAACAAGGAGTTCGTTGCCGAGTACTGGGCGATCAATTCGCTCGATAAGATGACGAAGATCGATGACGGTGACAGCAACAACTATCTGTTCTTCACCTCACGTGTAACCCATGAGGAATCTTATCTCAAGGAACCCGAGTACATTCCTGCTGACTATGTCGACAACACGGCATACGACAAGGCGCATCAGAAGAGGTTCATCAATAACGGCAAGTTACTGCTCATGGTGGACAGCCTCGATTACTGCCACTACCATGCCGACATGGCAGGTCTCATGGCTATCGGAAAGTGGATCGATCACCTCAAGGCTAACGGCGTATACGACAACACCAGGATAATAATCGTTGCCGACCACGGCTTCGGTCTCGGAAACATCCCCGATGTCATGGCGGTAGGACTCCCCGCACCCGTTGATGTCGAGTGGTTCACGCCTCTTCTCATGGTCAAGGACTTCGGAAGTCACGGAGAGCTTGTCCAGTCCGAGGAGTTCATGACAAATGCAGATACCGCGTACCTTGCTTCCAAGGGCGTTATCGATAACCCTGCGAATCCTTTCACGGGAAAGAAGCTTGCGACTGATGCCAAACAGGGCGAACAGAAGATCTTCTTTTCCGGCGATTGGAACGTAGACAAGAACAACGGCAATACCTTCAAACCCGGACGCTGGTATACCGTTAAGGACAACATCTGGAAAAAAGAAAATTGGAAATATCTGGGAGGTTGATGATGAAAGCACTGATCCTTAATTCGGGACTCGGCAAGAGAATGGGAACACTTACGAGTGAACATCCCAAGTGCATGACTGAGCTGAAAGTCGGCGAGACGATCGTAGGCCGTCAGCTGAAGCAGCTCGCTGAAGTCGGCATAACCGACATCGTAATGACCACGGGACCTTTCGTGGATGTTCTTGAGGGTTACATAAAGTCTTTGAACCTTGATCTCGACATCAAGTTCGTAAATAACCCCATCTACGACAAGACGAATTACATCTATTCGATCTACATGGCAAGGGACCTGTTAAGGGGAGACGATCTTCTCCTTATGCACGGTGACCTTGTTTTCGAGAATGCCGTTCTTGATGCAATGCTCGAGCAGAAGTCCGCAATGACCGTATCGTCGACCATCCCGCTTCCCGAAAAGGATTTCAAGGCGGTTATCGTTGACGGCGAGATCAAGAAAGTCGGCATCGAGTTCTTTGACAACGCGCTCGCTGCCCAGCCCCTCTACAGATTTACAAAGGAAGACTGGGAGATCTGGCTCGATGCCATCTGCAGATTCTGCGAGGAGGGCACGACAGGCTGCTACGCCGAGAATGCGCTTAACGAAGTATCAGACAAAACGCACATCATTCCTTACGATTTCAAGGACGGCCTCTGCGGTGAGGTAGATAACCCTGAAGACCTTGCTGTCATGAGCAAAAGGCTCGAAGAGGTCAAGTCGAGAAAGGTCTATGTCTGCTTCTCTACGGACATCCTTCACAGCGGTCACCTCAACATCTTAAGGAGAGCCGCAAGGCTCGGACACCTCATCGTAGGCGTCATGAGCGATGAGGCTGTAGCTTCCTACAAGAGATTCCCGCTCGTTCCCTGCGAAGAGAGAAAGGCGATGTTCAAGTCCATCAAGAACGTATGGCAGGTAGTTGAGCAGAACACTCTGAGCTACAAGGACGTTATCGAAAAGTATCACCCTGACATCATCGTTCACGGTGACAACTGGAAGGAAGGCTTCCAGAAGCCCATCAGGGATGAGGTAATCGAGCTCCTTTCCGCATACGGCGGACAGCTCGTAGAGTTCCCTTATTCGTCAGATCCCAAGTACAAGGAAGTTGACGCAAGGAGCAGACTTGAGCTCTCACTCCCTGACAACAGAAGAGGAAGGCTCAGAAAGCTTATCGCAATGAAGGGCCTTGTCACCATGATGGAAGCTCACGACGGTATCTCCGGACTTATCGTTGAGAACACCGTAGTTCACGACGAGACAGGCGCTTCCTACCAGTTCGACGGCATGTGGGTATCTTCACTCTGCGACTCCACCGCAAAGGGCAAGCCCGACATCGAGCTCGTTGACATGACATCAAGATTCAGAACGATCGACGATATCACGGAAGTTACGACGAAGCCGATCATCTTCGACGGCGATACAGGCGGACTTACGGAGCACTTCGTTTATACAGTCCGTTCACTCGAGAAGCTCGGCGTATCCGCTGTCATCATCGAGGACAAGAAGGGCCTGAAGAAGAACTCGCTTTTCGGCACCGAGGTCAAGCAGACACAGGCAACGATCGAGGAGATGAGCGAGAAGATCGCTGCAGGCAAGAGAGCGCAGAAGTCCGCTGACTTCATGATCATCGCACGTATCGAGTCACTTATCCTCGAGCAGGGAATGGAGGACGCTCTTACCAGAGCATTCGCATTCGTCAAGGCGGGCGCTGACGGTATCATGATCCACTCACGCCGCACCGAACCAGATGAGATCATTGAGTTTATCAACAAGTTCAGGGAGCAGGATAAGATCACTCCTATCGTGATCGTTCCCACATCATTCCATTCCGTTAAGGAAGAGGAGTGGAAGAAGATCGGTGTTAACGTTGTCATCTACGCGAACCAGCTCATGAGAGCGGAGGTTCCCGCAATGCAGCAGACCGCCGAGGAGATCTTGAAGAACCACAGAGCCCAGGAAGCAGACGAGCACCTGATGGGATTCAAGCAGATCATCAGACTTATTCCTGACCAGATTTGAGGAAGCATAAATGGAACAGCTGATATTAAGCAGTGAAAACGAATACGCCGAGCTGAACGGATATCTTGCGGATAACAATATCTGCAATATATTCCTGGTATGCGACAGTGCGTTCGGATTCCTTAAGATCAAGGACTATTTCGACGAGCTCGAGGACTTAGGTATAGAGATAACGAAGTTTTCGGATTTCCAGCCGAACCCGCTCTATGAGTCCGTGGAAGAAGGCGTAAGGCTCTTCAAAGAGTCCGGAGCAAAGCTGATCGTTGCAGTCGGCGGCGGTTCGGCAATGGACGTTGCGAAGTGTATCAAGCTCTACAGCAACATGGATCCTTCGAAGAACTATCTTGAGCAGGAGATCGTGCCCAACGACGTGGCCCTTCTGGCAGTGCCCACGACGGCGGGAACAGGCTCGGAGGCTACGAGGTTCGCGGTCATCTACTACGATGGAAAGAAGCAGAGCGTTGCTGATCAGTCGATCATTCCTTCGGTCGTGCTTTTCGATGAATCGGCATTAGAGACACTGCCCCTGTATCAGAAAAAGGCCACTATGCTTGACGCTCTGTGCCATGCGGTAGAGTCCTACTGGTCGGTCAACAGCAACGACGAGAGCAAGGAATATTCGAAGAAAGCCGTTACCGGGATATTAGAAAACCTTGACGCTTATCTTGCGAACGACAGGAATGCAAACCGCGCCATGATGACCGCCGCCCACTACGCGGGCAAGGCGATCAACATCACGCAGACAACGGCGGGCCACGCTATGTGCTATAAGCTCACGAGCCTCTACGGCGTAGCGCACGGACATGCTGCGGCTCTTGTCGATACAAAGCTTTTCCCCTACATGGTCTCCCATACGGACGGCTGTGTGGATCCGAGAGGCGAGGAATATCTCAAGAAGACATTCGAAGAGATAGCCTTAATGCTCGGATGCAATACAACGGATGAGGCATGCGCTAAATTGCAGAGTCTTTTCGATTCGCTTGAACTTACCGTGCCTACCGCAAAAGAAGAGGATTACGCCGAGCTTAAGACATCGGTAAATCCCGTAAGACTTAAGAATAATCCGGTAGGACTGACCGAGGACGTTATTGAGTCTTTGTACCGTGAAATACTGAAATAAACATATAAAGGATGACGTATTATGAAAGTTGAAAGCCTGATCGAAATCTTAGGTGCGGACTTCTACACCGGAGTTCCGGATTCCCAGCTTAAAGCTCTCTGCAACTTCCTGATGAGCAAGTACGGGATCGACAGCAAGCATCACATGATCGCTGCTAATGAGGGCAACTGTGCGGCCCTGGCTGCCGGTTACCATATGGCGACAGGAAAAGTTCCTGTTGTCTACATGCAGAACTCCGGCGAGGGCAACATCATCAATCCCTTGGCGTCTCTCGTTAACGACAAGGTCTACGCCATCCCGACGATCTACATTGTCGGCTGGAGAGGCGAGCCCGGCACAAAGGACGAGCCCCAGCATATCTATCAGGGAATCGTCACAAGAACGCTCCTCGATGACATGGACGTAAAGAATTTCGTCATCACAAAGGAGACCACCGAGGACGAACTCAAGGCTGCTATGGATGAGTTTGCTCCGATCCTCAAGGCAGGCAAGCAGGTTGCTTTCGTAGTATCCAAGGGTGCCCTTTCGTTTGACGGCAAGGTCGATTACAGGAATTCCTACAGCTTAAACCGTGAGGAAGTAATAGGACACATCGCAAAGGCTGCAGGCGAGGATCCCATTGTCTCGACAACAGGCAAGATCTCACGTGAGCTTTTCGAATACAGAACGAATAACGGCATGAGCCACAAGTACGATTTCCTTACGGTCGGATCAATGGGTCACTGCTCATCGATCGCGCTCGGCATCGCCATCAACAAGCCTGATCTTAAGATCTGGTGCATCGACGGCGACGGCGCTGCCCTGATGCACATGGGAGCCATGGCCGTTATCGGTTCGAACAAGCCTTCCAACATGATCCACATCGTTATCAACAACGGTGCGCACGAGACAGTCGGAGGCATGCCTACGGTTGCATCCGATTCATCGGTCAACCTTCCCGCGGTAGCAGCCGCATGCGGATATCCTTATACCGCGTCTGTAGACAATTTCGGAGACTTGGACAGGGAGCTCGAGGCCGCAAAGGCCAGAGGCGCCCTCTCATTGATAGAGATAAAGTGTCAGGTAGGAGCAAGAGACGACTTGGGCAGGCCGACAACGACCGCGCTTGAGAACAAGAACAATTTCATGGAGTACATCAATGGCTAATCTCAATCTTTACATCGACCCGGGCACGGGAAGCATGCTTTTCACGGTACTCATCGGCGTATTAAGTGCTGCTGTTTACGGTGCGAGAACACTGTTCATCAGACTTCGTACAGGCGCAGGCAGAAAGGCTGACAAGAACAAGATCCCGCTTGTTATCTACTCGGATAACAAGAGATACTGGAACACGTTTGAGCCTATCTGCGACGAGCTCGAAAAGCGCGGACAGGACGCGGTCTTCATGACGGCATCTCCTGACGATCCGGCTCTCAAAAAGGAGTATAAGCACATCAAGACAGAGTTCATCGGCGAGGGCAACAAGTCCTTCACAAGACTCAATATGCTCAATGCCAGACTCGTTTTCTGCACGACGCCGGGTCTTGATGTTCTCCAGTGGAAGAGATCGAGATCAGTCGATTACTACACGCACATCATGCACGCTCCCAGAGACGCAGCATCTTACAGAATGTTCGAGCTTGACTACTTTGACTCGATCCTTTTCTCGGGCCAAGTCCAGATCGATCAGATCAGAGAGCTCGAAGAACTCAGAAAGCTTCCCGCAAAGGAGCTCACACTTGTCGGTATCCCTTACATGGATGAGATGATGAAGCGCGCGCAGGCACTTCCTCCGGCACCCAAGTCAGACAAGACGACGGTCCTGCTCGCACCTTCATGGGGTAAGTCATCGCTCCTCGTTAAGTACGGTTCCAACTTTATCAGCAGCCTCCTGAAGACCGGATATCACGTTATCATCAGACCTCACCCGCAGTCTTTCACTGCCGACAAGGAAGTCATCGATAAGCTCATGGCAGAGTTCCCGAACAGCGATGATCTCGAGTGGAACAGAGACAACGACAACTTCGATGTATTGAACCGTTCCGATATCATGATCTCCGACTTCTCAGGCGTCATGCTCGATTTCGCGTTCATCTTCAACAAGCCCGTCATCTACGCGGACATCAATTTCGATAAGGGCCAGTATGACTACTACTTCCTCAAGGAAGAACCCTGGTCTCTCACGATGCTCCCCAAGATCGGCATGGCTCTTACGATGGAGAATGTTGAGAACGTTAAGGATCTCATCGAAGAGTGCCTTTCGAACCCGAAGTTCAAGGAGACAAGAGAGCAGGCAAGAGATGAGATCTGGCAGCACAGGGGCGAAGGCGCCGTACGTGTCGCGGATTATCTCTGCAATAAGCTCAAGGAATTAGAAGAGAAGGAAGCAGCCGAGATCAAGGCCGCAGAGAAGAAGGGCGGCAAGAAGGCTGCCAAAAAAGAGGCAAAGGCTAAGGCCTGAGCATTTCACGGGTAAGAGATGGAAGAAAACAACGGTAACGTATCAAGAAAACAGAGGGTGATCGGCATCATCCTCTGCCTTCTTATTTTTGCGGCAGTAGGTACGATCTCGTATTTCATTTGCAAGCCGATGCTCGAAATGAGCAAGGACCCTGCGGCTTTCCGCGCCTATATCGACGAGCAGGGAGTCAAAGGATATCTGATGCTCATGGCAGCGATGTTCCTTCAGGTCGTCGCGGCTGTTATCCCGGGCGGTCCTTTCGAGATCGCCGCAGGCTATGCTTTCGGCGTATGGAAGGGCGCGCTGGTCGCTGACGTAGCGATGACGCTGGGAAGCCTTTTCGTTTTCCTCATGGTCAGAAGATTCGGCGTCAAGTTCGCCTGCCTGTTCGTCTCAAAGAAAAAACTCGATTCGGTCAAGTTCTTCCACTATTCTTCGAAAAGGGATCTTCTTGCATTCATATTCTTCCTGATCCCCGGAACTCCGAAAGACATTTTCACATACGTTATGGGCTTTACCGACATGAAGATACCCGTATGGATATTCATCACCTTTGTCGGAAGATTCCCCGCGATCTTGCTGTCCGCGATGAGCGGCGACGCGATCGGCGAGAAGAAGTACACGACGTTTATTATCATGATCGCCCTCATCATTGTCGTCTGCGTCGCGGGAAGCATTTTCTATTCCGTCTGGAAAAAGAAGAACGACGCCAAAGAAGCGGCAGCAAAGGCCGAATCCGCCGAAACCGATACTGACAACTAACAGCTGACCTGTCAGATGCTTTTTTAGCAAACAGAGCAGGCAAGAGTTCTTTCGCGGCTGAGCATTCCACATTTCATTCCACGTTTTATCTGAAATAGAGAAGGAAACGTGGAATGCATGTCAAAAAACGTCGATATTCCACGTTTCATTCCACGTTTGAATCAAAATGTGGACGGTAAAGTGGAATGATAAATGATATCCTATAGATGATAAGGAGGTGCTCTATGTACGCGAAGACATCGAAAATCATCACAATAGGCAGGTCTTTCGGTGCAGGCGGAAAGACCATCGGCAAAAAGGTTGCTGAGATACTGGGCATCCCTTATTACGATTCCGAACTTTTAAGAGAGACGGCGAAAAACAGCGCGCTGTCCGAGAAATATCTTGAAAGCGTTGACGAGAAAGAGATCAACGATGCGGTGCTCTATATGTCGGTCGGGTTCTTAAGGCCCGAATATACATCGGTCCGCCAGATCGCGGCGAATGCCCAGAGGGAAGTCATCGAAAAGATCGCATCTGAAGGTCCGTGCGTTATCGTGGGACGCCGCGCAAACGAGGTCTTAAGAGAAAGAAAGAACCTTGTAAGTGTTTTCGTCACGGCTTCAGTGGAATACAGGACAAAGAGGATAATGGAACGCGAGGGCTTAGATGAGAAAGCCGCGCGCAAAAAGGTTATCAAGGCGGACAAGGAACGTGCCGCATACTACAACCAGTTCGGCGATACCAAATGGGGTTATGCCGCAACATACGACCTTTGCATTAATACAGAGACTTTCGGCGATGAGAAAGCAGCCGAACTGATAGTAAGACTCGTCAGCAACTGATCCGGTTTAGACTTTGATGAAATCCGCGATAGCGTCGGCACGCATTACGCTGCCCAGGTATTTGCCTTGGAACGCGTCGCAGCAGTAGCCTGCGAGGATATTGAACTGCTCTTCCTCACCAACGCCCGTAGCGCAGACCTTGATGTCTGTGTCGTGCATCAGGTCTATGGCCGAAGCGGTAAGGATCCTGACGTCGGAATTGTTTGCCAGGTCAGATGTGAAGTTACCGTCGAGCTTAAGGACAGATACGGGAAGAAGCGGGATCGCATTGAATGATGAATAGCCTCTTCCGAAGTTGTCGAGTGCGATCCTGACGCCGGTTCCGGCTAGTTCCTCGATCACATTGTGAATGTCGGAAAGCTCGGTGATAAGGCTCTCTTCGGGGAGGTCTAAGATGATGTTCCTGATATTGCAGTCGGTTGCGGCGACGGTGCTTAAGAAGGAGCGCACGAAGTTCTCTTCCTTGAGCTGGTTAGCCGATATGTTGACCGTCATTGTAAGCTCGGGACGGATCTTGTTGATATCGGAAAGTGTCTTAAGCGCTTCGAGCATTGAGAACTTACCGATGCGGCGGATATAGCCCGTATTCTCGGCAGCCGCAATGAAGACCTGGGGACTTACGAAGATGCCGTCATGCTCGAATCTCATGAATGCCTCAAAGCCGATAAGCTCACGCTCTGCAGAGAAGCTCGGCTGGTAGACCATATACAGATCATTGGATCTGATGGCGTTATCGAAAATGGCAGTGATATCATCTTTGCTCATGCCTTCAAAAATATTCTCTCCGCTCATCATCTTCTCTTCAACCATGGAAGAAGGCCCTATCATGGCTTCCTCGGCCATGGTGATGAGCTCGCTCGCGATCCTGCTGTCCTGAGGATACTTCGCGATGCCGAATGAGATATGAACGTTCATGGAGTCCGAACCTGCCGCAAATGCTCTGGCAGCTTCTCTTGAGAGCTTCTCGGCATAGCTCTTGAGATCCTTGTCCGAGAGGTTTCTTCTTTCGAGAACGACGAATTCCGCATCGACGATCCTGGCTACCATATCGGCGGGAGCGGCAGCTTCACGGATCTTGTGGGCCATATTCTGAATGAACAGATCCATCGAGTTGTGACTGATCCTTCGGCAGATCTCTTCGGAGTTATCCAATGCGAGATATATAACGGAAAAAGGCGTACACTCATTGTCCGGGATAGTTGATTCACGCTGCGCGTTAATGTCATCGGTAATGAGGCGTGTGGCCCTTTCCGTGATCATGTCACGACCGGGGAGAGTGGTAAGAGGATCGAGCGAGGAGGCGATGTTGCGTCCGATGGCTTCATGAACTTCGCTGCTCGATCCGGATTTCTCATGGCTGACGATAAGGCTTGTACGCTTGAACATCTCTTCTTCAAGCTCTTTGTTGATACGGCGGCCGCGCTCCTCTTTGTGTTCCTTTTCGAGCCTTGCTATCTTGGCTGCGACGCGGGTGATGTAGTACTGGATAAGGAGGTTGGCGATCATGGCGGTGAATGCCATTGCTCCGAGAAGGGGAGCTGCCTGGTTGCCGAGCCTGAAATATTCATAAGAGAAAATGAGGCACTGCATTAAGTTCAAAACGAACGAGATATAGAAACCGAACTTGCCGAGAGTAACGGAAAGCAGGAATGACAATAACATGAGCGAGACACCGATAAAATATTTGGTCCTCGCCGTAACCATAAGCTGAAGCGCAGCCAGCGCCAGAAAAAGGAATACGCCGGATATCAGTATGATCATGTAAGCCGCGCCGGACTTAAAGAATAATCTGTCTGTATTTTTGTCCATAAAAATACTATAAAGGGAAAAAGACAATAATGTATTAAATTAAGGTTAAATTTCTGGGACAAACCACGGATTTTTAACACAAAAATTGCTGAGTTGCCGCAAAGTGCTTATTGTTACGCGTCATCCGCCCCGTCATCGGGTTCTTCATCGTCTCCGTCGTATTCTTCGCCAGTGTCATCCGGATAATCGAAATCGTCTTCACCGTAATCCTCGTTACCGCCGGCCTCGTATGCGGGTTCTTCTGCAGGTTTGGTGACTTTAGGCTTCTCGTTGATCTTGAATTTCGAGTAATCTACCGCGGCCTTTCCTCCGGACAAAGTGACGTTCCATGAAGCTATCACATACCCGTTGTTGTCCGTATCGCAGAGAACAACAGTGTATTCGGCATCGTCCATATCGTTAATGGCGATCTTGAAAACATAAGGGTCATCTTCGGACTCTCTGTCTTCATAATATGAATATGAAAATTCGGCATCGTCGGCATCGTCTTCATAAAGATAATCGCCTTTGGAGCAGATACCGACCCAGGCATCGGATTCAAGGGTAAAGTCGCAGCTGACCGTAAAAATGAGAAAATCCCCGTCGAACGAATGATCGATCTTAATTCTGCCGGACTGTTTGCCTGCCGCAGAAGCGCCTGTCTCATTAACGCTCACTTTCACGGGACCGCTGATGATCTTGCTCTCTTCCGGCGCGGCTTTTTTGCATGACGCAAAAGACAGTGCCAATGCCAAAGCTATTGTAATAGTAAATATCTTTTTCATGATAGGAATCATTCTAACATCACATGCGCGGAAATGGCAGATTTGCGCAAGGTTTAAATAATATTGATATAATTATCTTCACAGTTATAATTTTAGGTGCAACATTATAGTCCGCTCATCTGTATTAAGGGCAGAAGCGGAAGAAAACGGAGTTGTTATGACGTTCGGCTTATCGTTAAGAAATCCGCTTTGGACACTTTTATCCGCGTTCGCACGGATAGCAGGTATCGAAAGCTCTGACGGCAGTCCCGATAAGGGAGAAGAACTGCCGGAAGATGTTGGCGGATATACAGCCGGAAAAAAGTGTTCACGTGAAGAGATAGAAGCTGTTGCGGAAGAGGTGCTCAGCACTTTGGGAGATTCGATCCTGAGGCTTGCATTCTCATATCTGCACAACAGGGAGGATGCTGAAGACATCCTTCAGGAGACAATGATCAAACTGGTCACGCAGATGCCGGCCTTCGAGAACGAGAAGCACCGCAAAGCGTGGCTCATGACGGTAGCGGCGAACCTGGCGAAAAACAGGATCGAATACAACCGCGTACGCGACACTGCCGAGCTCAACGAAGAGCTTGCCGGAGCCGCAGAAGAAGACAGGGATGTGAGCGATGACCTGTCTGCAGTATGGAAAGCAGTCGAGCAGCTGCCGGTAAACCAGCGTGAAGCTATCCACCTGTTCTATCAGGAAGGATACAAGACCGCCGAGATCGCAGAGATCACCGGACGCCCGGAGGCTACAGTCCGTTCCGACCTTAAGCGCGGAAGGGACAAGCTCAAATCTATATTGAAGGAGGCAGACGACTTTGAGTAAGTATAACGACTTTATGAGTCACATCAGAGTTGACGGCGATACACACCGCCGTGTTATGGATGCTGTCTCCAAGGCTCTGGATGAGCAGACTGCTTCCGTCAGTGAACAGCATATATCTTATGAAGATGTTCTAAAGCGTGCTGACGAATACAATAAGGCCCACGGCGTTAAGGCGGCGGAGACGACACCCATACGCCGCAAGGCAAAGCTGTCCGCAATTCAGATCCTTTCGATCGCGGCTGCTGCTATCCTTGTCAGCGGAGTTTTGTATGTTGCCATCAGGACCAGTTCCAACAAAGCTGCAACCACGAAGAACTTGTCCATGGATCATGCTGTTAATGCAGCAGCAGAAACGACTGCGGCTGAAGCTACCAGCGTGAACCAAGGTATAAAGTCAGCTGTGGGAAATGACAGGGACAGCCTGACGGCAACCAAGAAGGGAGTCACAGCCGGCGCAAAGCAGGAAGACACCGAGGCCGGAGCTGAAACTGATCCGGTTGAATCTGAAGAGGCGCTCGACGAAAACAAAGACAAAAACTATTTTGCAGGTCATTACAAGATTTCGAAGAACATCAGGAACCTTGTTCCGTTCAAGATAAAGACAACCGAGACCGGCGTGACCGGGGAAGAGTCCGTCAAGGTGCTTGTCTTTACCGGTGAAAATGGTGAGAAGATGACCTTGTATCTGGCAGAAGAAGGAACCGATATCGCGAAAAAGGTATATCCGGAATTTAAGGGCATTCCCGCACAGCTCCAGACCGGAAACGGCCTTAAGTACTGCGCGATCGACACATCTGCAGGAGCTGACGTGCAGGTTGGTCCGGCGGGACCTTTCGATGCAGTCACATGGACGAAGAACGGAACTGCTTATATGATGGCCTTTGGCGAGAAAAAGGATGTTAACGTTTTCATTTCCATAATGGAAAACATCTGATATTTATATAGCAAATTCTGACATGTTATAGTGTATAATCTGCTTAATACAATCGGGTGCGAGCGAGCTCCCGGAGAAAGGCAGATAAAGAGTATGTTTTGTCCCATTTGTGGTAAAGAAAATCCTGAAGGTTCAACCTTCTGCGCCGGTTGCGGAAATCCGCTGACGGCAGCCGCAGCACCTGCTCCCGCACCCGCTCCGGCACCTGCTCCCGCAGCAGCCCCGGCTGCTCCTCAGCCTGCACCCCAGGCACAGCCCCAGTATGCAGCACCTCAGGCTCCCGTAGCTCCCGCAGCACCTGCGAAGAAGTCTCCGATCCTTCCGTTCGGACAGTTCTTCAAGTCGCTGATCACAGCTGCTATCAAGCCCGTTACAGGTGCTTCCGATGAGGCTAAGAAGTACGATCACATCGCAAACAGCATCATCCTTTCAGCTATCGTTGTCGGTGTTCTTACGATCCTCAATTTCGTAACATCCATTGTTACGACATCGATCAGCCACTCATGGCCCAGAAAGGTCGGAGATGTTGTCGTAAGACTGTTAAGATCCTTCTTCGGTTCTTTCTGCGACTACGCGCTCCTGACATTCGGATTTGCTGCAGTAATGCTTCTTGTCGGACTCATTATCAAGGAGAAGTGGTCATTCTCAAGACTCCTTGCGATCTGCTGCATGGCTATCTTCCCTTCACAGCTCGTCAGAGTATTGCTCGTTTCTTACTTCAACAGCTTCACCGTAGCATTCAGATGGTTCTACACAACGATGAGGTATCTGCCTATCACGACGATCCTTTCATCAGCTGCAACCATTTATTCCTTCATCCTTCTGTATGAGGGAATCACACGCGAGACCAAGCTCGACGGCAACAAGAAGGGCTTCATCTTTGCCATCGCATATGTTGCACTCCAGTTTGTATCTCACTACATCGGACTGATCTATTGATAAGTAACGGAATAACCAAAGACTTTAAAGCGGAGGAGATAACCTCCGCTTTTTATTGCAACATTTTGACGGGTGCATCTGTATATATGGTATGAGGATATGATCCGGAGGAAATGAAAGATGAAAAGATTAAGAGAAAAAGTAATGGCAGCCGGACTTGCTGCAATGCTGATGTTTACGGGATGCGCGCATAACGTTCCTTTACAGACTGAGCCATTGAAAAACGATCCGAAATTAAAGACCGAGCTCAAATTAGGTGACGTTCCCGCACAGAAGATAGACGAAGCGAAGATGAACGAAGAGTATGGCAGATACACCTTCGAGCTGATGAAGAAGATCTCCGAAAATGCCGAAAAGAATGCCAACATCATGATCTCGCCCGCTTCGATAATGATGGCACTGGACATGGTCGCCGCAGGCGCGAAGGGTGAGACGTTAAGGCAGATCAACGAGCTTTTCGCAAAGGACACCGATCCTTTGGAGCAGCAGGCGTTTGCGTCTGAACTCATGAAGAGATTCAACGCTTCGCAGAAGGTAAAGCTTGCATGTGCGAACGCCATCTGGAGCGACAGCAAAAGGCTCGACGGCAAGATAAATGCCGAATATAAAGAATACATCAGGAAGACTTTTGATGCGGAGTTCAGTTCAACGGTCTTTAACGGCCAAACGCACGAGATCATAAACAAGTGGGTGGACGATAAGACTGATCACATGATCCCGTCACTCTTTGATTCACCGCTCGATCCGAATACAGTTATGGTCCTGGTCAATGCCATCCGTTTCGAAGCGGAGTGGGAAAAGGCGTATACCGACAAGCAGATAACCAATCGGATCTTCAGAGGCACTGAGGGCGAAAAGGAGGCCTCAATGCTTTCGAGCACCGAGCAGGAATACTTTGAGACTGAGAAGGCGACCGGCTTTCTTAAGCTCTATCAGGGTTCGGAGTATGCTTTTGTAGTAATCCTTCCCAAAGACGAAAAGGCCGATGCAAACTCGTTTATAAAGGACTTCACTTACGAGGACTACAAGGCATTCCTGGCAAGCCGCGAGAAAAGTGACGTAAGGGCGCTCATGCCCGAATTCAAGTCCGATTACCAGGTCGGGTTAAATGAGATCCTGATGCAGCTCGGAATTAAGGACGCGTTCAGCGATGCAGCAGCAGATCTTACCGGTATCGCGGAACCGGCCGGGGGAAGACTCTATGTCTCGAAGGTCATCCACAAATCCCACATCGAGGTTGACCGCAAGGGTACAAAGGCAGCGGCAGCAACCGGAATCACACTTGATGTTAAAGGCGCTATGCCCGCAAAAGAATTCAAAGAGGTCATCTGCGACAGGCCTTACGCATATGCGATCGTTGACACTGTATCCATGAATCCCGTATTTATCGGGACCGTGAACAACGCCGGCTGATATTTGTTGCAAAATAATAAAGGGAAAGGGGCATATCATTTATGCCCCTTTTTTGCCTTTTATTTTTATTAGCTTGGGATATAATATCAAAAGGAAATCACTAGGTGGGAACGGGTTAATCATTACAATGAAGATCTTAAGTGTCGCTATACCCTGCTATAATTCACAGGATTACATGGGCAACGCTGTCGAATCTCTGCTCGAGATCGGTAATGATCTGGAGATAATCATAGTCGATGACGGTTCGACTGATGACACTGCACTTATCGCAGACAAATACGCGGAAAAGTATCCCGAGATCGTCCGTGCGATCCATAAGGAAAACGGTGGTCACGGATCAGCCGTCAATACGGGAATAGACAATGCAACAGGCCTTTATTTCAAGGTCCTGGACAGCGATGACAGGCTTGATCCCGAAGTCTTAAAGGAAGTCATGGACACCTTGAAGTTCTACTCCAAGGAAGAAAAGCCTCTGGACATGCTCGTTACGAATTTCGTTTATGACAAACTGGGCGTACCCGACTGCAAAAAGAAAGTAATGAGCTATGAGGACGAGCTTCCCGAGAAATTCGTATTCTCATGGGAACTCGCAAACTTCGGCAAGGGCGATTATCTCCTGATGCATTCGGTCATCTTCAGGACACAGCTTCTCAGGGACTGCGGATTAAGGCTTCCCGAGCATACTTTCTACGTTGACAACATCTACGTTTTCGAGCCGCTCCTGAAAGTAGAGCGCATGTATTACATGAACGTCAATCTCTACTATTATTTCATCGGACGCGAGGACCAGTCAGTAAATGAAGCGGTAATGATAAAACGCGTTGACCAGCAGCTCAAGGTCAATTATCTGATGATCGACTACTATATCGAGAACAGAAAGCATTTCAGGGAAAACAAGAACTGCGGACAGTACATGTACAACTATCTTGAGATAATCACGACCGTGTCCGCCGTCCTTCTGATACTCGACGGGAGCCCTGAGGCTCTCGCAAAGCGCAAAGCATTGCTGGACTATATCTCAAAGAAGAGCAAGAGACTTTACATAAGGTTTAAGTACGGGATCCTCGGCACTGTCGTTACGCTCCCGGGAAAGACAGGCAGACTTGCCGCTTTGGAAGCGTACAAAGTCTTCCAGAAGTTCTACGGATTCAACTGATATCAAAAAACAGGCAATAAAAAACTTCCGTCCATCGGGCGGAAGTTTTTTGTTTTGGCTGATCGAAGCTTATCAGTCGTTCTCGTACTCGACAACGAGCTGGGATACGGTCTGCTTTGCGTCGCCGTAGATCATTACCGTGTTGTCCATCGTGAACAGCGGGTTCTCGATGCCGGAGAAGCCTGTACCCTGACCTCTCTTGAGGACGAATACTGTTCTTGCCTCGTAAGCGTTTACGATAGGCATTCCGTAAAGAGGAGAAGACTCGTCGTTGATAGCCGCAGGGTTAACAACGTCGTTAGCGCCGATGACGATAGCGACATCGACATTGCTCATCTGAGGGTTCATTTCGTCGGAGGTCTTGAGCTGCTCGTAAGGAACGTTAGCCTCTGCGAGGAGAACGTTCATGTGACCGGGCATACGTCCTGCAACGGGGTGGATGGCGAAATTGACTTCGCATCCGTTGTCCATGAGAACGTCCGTGAGCTCCTTAACGGCGTGCTGGGCCTGTGCGACAGCCATTCCGTAACCGGGGATGATGACAACGTTCTTGGCAGCCTCAAGGATAAGATAAGCATCCTCGACGGACATTGACTTGGGTTCCTTGTGCTCGCCTGCAGCTGCTGCGGCCTTCTTTTTCGCTGTCTTGAAAAGGAGAGCAGCGAAAGTCTTGTTCATAGCTTTGCACATGATGAGTGTGAGGATGACGCCTGAAGCACCGACAAGGCATCCGGAAACGATAAGTACCGTGTTGCCGATAGGGAAGCCTGCGAATGCTGCAGCGAGACCGGAGAGTGCGTTGAGGAACGAGATGATGACAGGCATGTCGCCGCCGCCGATGGTGATAACGAGCGTTACACCGAGGACGAGGGAAGCGATGACCGTGATAAGGATGCCGACCAGGCCGAGGGCACCTGCGGGAGCGATCGTGTAAAGAACGATGCCGAGGACTGCGACAGCAGCGATGACGGCATTAATGACGTTCTTACCGGGGATAACGATGTTCTTCTTGAACATCTTGAGGCCTGCAAGCTTGCCCCAAGCGATGAGTGAACCTGTGAAAGCAACTGCACCGATGACGATCGTAAGACCCAGTGTGAGTGATGTGAAAGCATCTGTGCCGATCCTGTCGGAACCGCCGCGGAGAGCGCAGTACTGGGAAACGGCAACGAGCATTGAAGACAGACCACCGAAACCGTTAAAGAGAGCAACGAGCTGGGGCATGCCTGTCATCTCGACCTTCTTTGCCCAGATGAAGCCTACGACCGTACCTGCGATAACCGCAGCTGCGATGATGCCGTAGCCTACGATACCGCCGTCGATAACGTCCTGTGAAATGAGCACGGAAACGACTGCGACAGCCATACCGATGGAGCTCATGAGATTACCTTTACGTGCGGTGTCAGCCTTACCGAGCTTCTTGATGCCCATGATGAAGAACACCGCGGAGATCATGTAGAGGATGATGCAGATGAAATTGTCCTTGATAGCGAGGATATCCATTACTTCTTCTTACCCTCCTTTTTCTTGAACATTGCGAGCATTCTGTCGGTAACGAAGTAGCCGCCGATAACGTTGATCGTTGCGAAGAAGATCGCGATGCCGCCTAAGATCATTCCGAGGATATGATTGTCAACGCAGATGGCACATGCAGCGATGGCACCTACGATGGTGATGCCGGAGATGGCGTTTGTACCGCTCATGAGCGGGGTATGGAGCTGCGAAGGGACCTTAGAGATCAGTTCGACTCCTAAATATGCGGATATTATGAAAACGAATATCAGCAGCATTATGGTCTTGGAATCCATTATTAAGCCTCCTTGAATCTTTCGTGGATGATGGCGCCGTCTTTTGTAAGGAGGCAGCCCTTCATGATCTCGTCATCTAAATTGACCTCGAATTCCTTTGTCTCCTTGTTGTAGAAGTGTGTAAGGAATGCGGAGATGTTGCCTGAGAGCATCTTGGATGCGTCCCACGGTACCTGGCGCTGAAGCTCGTCGCCCGGGAGGATGATTACGCCGTTATCGGTAACGACTTCCTTTGAAGGATCGGAACCTTCTACGTTGCCGCCTGTGGAGACAGCCATATCGACGACTATAGTGCCCGGCTGCATGCGGTCAAGAACGTCCTTCTTGATGAGGACGGGAGCCTTGCGGCCGAAAACCTTAGCTGTAGTGATGACGATATTGGACTTTTCGCAGACCTTTGCCTGAGCTTCCTGCTGCTTGGCGATCTGCTCGGGTGTGAGTTCCTTAGCATAGCCCTGGGCTGTCTGGCCCATCTCGCCCAAGTCGATCTTAACGAAGTTTGCGCCAAGTGACTTAACCTGCTCTTCAACTACCGGACGGGTATCGAAAGCGTCAACCCTTGCGCCGAGACGCTTAGCGGTTGCGATAGCCTGAAGGCCTGCAACGCCTACGCCGATGACGAAGACTCTTGCCGGGTTGATGGTGCCTGCGGGGGTGACCATCATCGGGAGGATCTTGGGCATTCTTGCAGCAGCATTGAGGACTGCGACATAACCTGCAAGTGATGTCTGGGAAGACTGAACGTCCATCTTCTGGGCGAGAGTCGTTCTCGGGATCATCTCAAGAGATACAGCCTGGATCTTGTTGTCAGCGAATTCGTGGAGGAGGGTCTTCTCGTTGAAGGGATCTAAGAAGCTGACATGGAGTGAATCGGGCTTGAGACCTTTTGCTGACTCCGGCTTCAGGATCCTGACGACGATCTCTGCATCGTCCAAAGCTTCCTGTTCGTTCTTTACGATCTTTGCGCCTGCAGCCTCGTATGCCGCGTCGTCAAAACCGCTTTTGGCACCTGCGCCGCTTACGACCGTGAATTCGAATCCCATTCCGGTTAGCTTCTTGATGTCATCCGGAATAAGGGAGACTCGGGTCTCGGCAGGCAGAGTTTCCTTGCACACCAAAACTTTCTTCATTTGAATAACCCCTCTTGATTGAAATTGCCTAAATAATAAATTGAACTCTTTAGGCGAATAAATTATAAAACATCACCTTGCAATTGCAAAGTGATGTTTCATCTGTTTTTTGTCTGATTGCCGTCAGTGCTTTGTAAACCAGGTATCTTTGATCTCGGCTACGGCTTTCTTTGTGTCGGCCCTTAATGTCTTGAAGTCCTCGGCGGACATTTTCGTGAGCTCGACGTACCTTGAGGTATTGGGTGCCCTGTCTGTCTTGTCGAAGGTCACCTTAAGCCCGTAACCCGGAAGCTCCTTGTCAAAGCTTTCTTCGATCTTTTTGGTGTTCTTGTATCTCTCGATATTATCGAACGTGAAGACATAGGCGTCGCCCTTCATGGTGAGCTTGCCTTCAAGATTTACGATCTTATTGTTATCGTGGCATGAGAGGGTATATCCGCCGGCTTTCTTGTCCCACTTGAAAGAGATGCCCTTATCGATCACTTTTCTGCCGTTCTTCCTGGTCTGAGTGACCGAAGCTGATGCCTTGTAAGCCTGTTTGTCGTTCTGTCTTACGGAATATCTGATGTCCGTGGAATTGCCGGATGAATCGTCAACTGTAAGGGAGATCTCCTCGGAATTTTTTACGTTCTTGCCGAGCTCTAAGCTTATCTCATAGGCGATCCTGGTGCCCCTTGCGTTCTTGCCGTCGGTATCGATGTCTACTTTGGCGATACGCTTGCCTGACTTGGTAATGTAGAACCAGACGGTCATGTCTCCGTCGTAGTTCTTGACCGCGCGCTTGAAAGCATCGAGGCCGTCATAGAAATCGTCGACCATGTCGTCGGCGTCTTTGATGCCGTAATCGTAATTGGAATAGACCTTGAGAAGGTATGCTTCCAGCCTCTTGTCGTGCTTTGCGTAGGTCACGAGATCGGAGACGGCGTTGACCAGTGACTTCCTGTCGAAATCAAGCGTGACCACGGTGCAGTTAAGCTGCTGGCCGCCTGCCGTGATCTTGTCCGAGCTTGTTGAGACGCGCGCGTTGTCGAGGAGGGCGTTTACCAGGCGGAGTTCATAGTCGCGGGAGAGCTTTTTGCTCTCGTTTGCAAGGTTCTTGTCGGCGGAGACCGTCTTATAGAACTTTGTCAGATACTCGTAAACGTTTTTATCGAGCTTAAGCTCCTCATCGCCTGTCTCGGGGTTGAAGACTGATCTCGGGAGATTTGCGGAAAGGTTCTTAAAAGAAACGCCGTAAGGCTTTTTGGAGACTTTGGGGAAGTCGAGGCTCATCTCGTTGCCGTTGAAAGCGCCGGTGAATTCGGCCTGGACCGTCTTGCCTTCCTTTATCTTTCCCAGAGCGGCAAAACGCATGCGGGTCAAGTCGGTATAAACCTTAAATTCGGCATCGGCATTCTTGCCGGAAACGGGTTCCAGATTGCATGTAACCGTGACGGATCCGCCGTTTGCGAGCTTGTTTGCATAGTCGGCGAGATAGATCCCCGATATGTCGTTGGCGGTGTTGGCAAGCGCGCCTCTGACGATATTCCTCGGATTACCGGACGCGCATATGCATAAGATGATAATGCAAAGGAAAAGGCCGGCTGCTATTGCTCCAGCTATGACTGACTTCTTTTTCATAGTTATTCTCCCCGAAAAGATGATCCTGAAAGTCAAAAAAATTATATCAGAAATCCGTTCTTCTTTGAAAGAGACGGACGCTTTTAGGGTATATTGAAAACAGTATGGGACACAGTTATTATCTTATTATCTTTTCCTGAAAGGCATTTTCTGATGGGCGAAAAGCGCATTACCCCGACCTCTTCCGGCAATCCGGCTGTTGGTTTTCTCAGACGTTTTCCGGGCATTCCCGCAGCAGTAACAGCCGTTCTGATGCTTGCTTTGACGGGTAATCAGATCGGGAATAATCATGTGACTTTTGCCATCATGCTCGCCGGATTTGCGGTCATATTGACTGCCGGGATCATACTCAGGGCAAAGGGCAGACTGACCGACGACGTGCTGATACTGCTGCTTTTCACGGCGGGATTCTGGCTAAGGCTCTGCTATATCCTCTATACGGATGTGACGGCAAGGCAGAACGACGTCGCTGATTTCAGGGACGGGTACACCGGACGCATATTCAGTCATGCCGACTATATCATCTACATCAGGGACCACTTAAGCCTTCCCGATTTTGACGTTACAAAGCACGGCCAGTTCTACCATCCGCCGTTCCATCATTTCGTCTGCGCGATGTTCCTTAAGGTGTATGAATTGTTCCTGCCTTCCGGAACGCACAACTATGAGAGTCTTCAGACATTGACATTGCTTTATTCATTCGGCTGCCAGTATTACATGTTCAGGATGCTGAGGCTTTTGGGGATCAAAGGAAAGGGCCTGGTAAACGCGGCGCTGATCCTTGCGGCATTTCCCTCAATTACGCTTTTCGCGGGCTCGGTCAACAATGACATACTGTCGCTCATGCTGTTTTTCGGAGCCTTTTACTACGGCTTCAAATGGTATGGGGAAGGGAAGACGAAGGACATAATAATCTCGGCGCTGTTCACGGGCTTCGGAATGATGACAAAGCTCTCGGTCGGACTTATCGCATTCCCGATGGGCTTCCTGTTCATCGCAAAGTTTATAAAGGACATCAGGGCGAAAAAGGGCCTTAAGACGTTTGGTCAGCTTGCCTCTTTCGGAGTGATCGCGGCGCCTTTGGGACTTTGGTATTCGATAAGAAACCTCATCAGGTACAACACGCCGTTGGGTTATGTGTTAAAGCTGGATATCAAGCACATGGACATCAGCAGGTTCACCGTGAAAGAAAGGCTTTTCGGGTTTTACGGATTCCCGATAGAGGATTATTTCACCAACATGGGTTCTGACGGCGAGCAGGACTACAACATCTTCATCACGCAGGTCAAGACGATGCTTTTCGAATATGAGAACTGCCGTGATGACATGCTGATGACGCTGACGGGTTATTTCCTGCTCCTTATAACGCTGGCACTGATATTCCTTTCGTTTGCGGGCATCATTTATCTTCTGGTAACGATCAGGAAACGGGGATCGGTGACAGAAGAGATAGCGCTCGTGATCCTTTTCGTCGCGGAGATAGTCTCGACAATAGTATTCTCGCTTAAATATCCTGCAATATGCTCACAGGATTTCAGATACGATTTCCCGGCCCTGCTGACAGGCGTCTTCGCAATAGCGCTGCTGTCGGGATCAAAGCCCTGCGAAAAGCTTCCCGGCAAGGGATTAAGACTTCTTTGCATCGCATTCTTCGTCATGTCGGCCGCTTATTACGCGATCCTCTGGACCTATGTCAAAGGCGCAGCGGTCATTGTCGAGCCGACCTGGTAGCAAAACAGGCGTGCCGTGTTATAATCTTTCTTGATTTTAAATAAAGGGGACCTGATTAATGGCACTTTTCGGAAAGAAAAAGCAAGATGAGAATAAACCCGCGGAACAGAACGCTGAAGCGTCTTCCGGTTCCAAGGAGATGGATATAATCCTCCAGGCACGCCAGGAGGAAGAAGAGGAACGCAAGGCCAGGAACGCGGCACGCGAGGCCGAGCAGGAGAAATACAAGAGCAAGATCGCGGCAGACATGGAAAAGTCTGCCACCGCAGCCGCTGACGTTCTGCAGATGTTCCCCGCAAGGACGGGAGAGCAGCGTTTCTTCATGATGGTCGAAGCCAATGTCTATACGACAGAGCCCGTCATCGAAGGCGATGAGATCGTTACCGGAATCCTCCGCGGAAAGATAAGCAAGGGCATGGAGATCCAGGTCCTGTCAGGTCTTGATTCACTCAACAAAGTTACCGTAAACGCCATCTGGAACGATGACCGCGTGATGATCGACGAAGCATCTGACGAGAGAGTCGAGATCGAGCTTTCCAAGGGCGATTTCAAGGATGCGGCTTCCCCTGACGAGCAGAATGAGGCAAGGGTCATGACTTATTCGATCCTGACCAATCTTCCCGAGGAAGAGGGCAGATCCGACGGCATCCGTCTCCCTGCGATGCTCTGCGAATTCTCCAGATATCAGGATGAGCAGGAGTTCATCGGACAGCTTATGAATGCCGCCATGACGACGGAATTCGCTATCCCTGCCAAAGTCTCCGGCGGTTCGGGCAGCCAGAGAAAGGTCACTTTCGCCGGCATGCGTTCCGAGAATTCGGGAGACCTTCCCATGCTTCCCGCATTCTCGAGTTTCCAGGCTTTTGAGAAGCATAAGGGTGTGCTCGCGAAAACAGGCGGATTCAACAGCGCCATCAAGATGGATTTCGCACAGCTCTGCAGCATCGCAAGAGACGACCTTCACGGCGGATGCGTGGTCGATCCCATGGGCCCTGTCATTTTCGCGCTCCCCAAGCAGGCTCTGACCACGGCGACAAAGACCGTCCAGTTCCATGCGCTTTTCGGCGAGAGCAAGATGGCGGAGAAATTCGTTCCCAAGGATACACCCGAACAGCCTGCGCAGAGAGTAAGAGAATATAACGTCACCAGCCCCATTCCGGGTGCCGAATATAACCTCGTTGAGGCGGCGGTTAAGAAATTCGGCGATACACATGCCGACATCGCCAAGATGTGCATCGTCATGATCGTCGCTGCTGACGATCCCAACGAGAAGGCTTACGTCGTCATCATCGACTGCCCCAAGGAAAAGTACGATATGAACAGCAAGAACATCGAAAGGGCGGTAAGGCCCTTGCTGAAGACTGTCAGGAGAATCGAGTGCCGTCCTTACGACAAGGAGAAGTTCACTTCGGAATTCTTTATGAGGTACCCCTGGACTTACAACAAGCTGTCTTGGTGAGGTAAGCATGAACTATTACTACATCGATTTCGAGAACGTGAAGACCGCGGGCCTCAAGGGCATTGATACACTGCCCTTGGGCGATACCGTGAAGATCTTCGCGAAGGGCGGATCCGACCAGATGAAGTTCAATGACATCAAGACGCTCATGAACGCCAAGCCGACTGTCGCCATCGAAGATGTAGTTACCGGAACGAAGAACGCTCTGGATTTTCAGCTTTTGGCCGACCTGACTATCGACTGCACGAAAAGGGCGGGCATGACGCCGGTTCCCAAGTTTATCATCATATCGGCGGATCACGGCTACGATCCCGCGATCACTCAGATCAAAAAGCGCGGATTCAATAACGTTTACAGGGCAGTCTCCATAAAGGATGCCGAGAACGGCAATTTCTGCGGCGAGAGGCAGAAACAGTCCAAGCCGCAGCAGAAGACAGGAGACGAAAAGGTTAAGTCCCAGCCTGCCCAAAAGGACGAAGAGCAGCCAAAGGCGGCTCCGGCTCAAAAGCCCCGCAAAAAAACTCTTTCAAGGAAGCCTGATTCTGCCCCTGCCGAAAAGAACGGGCAGAAAACGGAGCAGAAACCTGAGCAAAAGTCCGAACAAAAGCAGCAGAACGCGAAGCCCAAGACAAGGCGCGTCCATTCCAGGACTATCAATAAAGCTGAAACGATTAAGACAGAAACGCAGAAAAATTAGCATTATTTAATAAACACCTGTTTATTTTCGCGTGTATAATCTATTTCGGGATAGATCTATATAGGAAACTTCCGGAGACGGATCATGCTTCAGATCAAAGATATACGCAAAGAATACAGGACAGGTTCGCTTGTTCAAAAGGCGCTCGACGGAGTGTCTCTTAATCTGCGTGACAATGAGTTTGTCGCCATCTTGGGACCTTCGGGCTCGGGAAAGACCACGCTCCTCAACATCATCGGAGGCTTAGACCGCTACGATTCGGGCGACCTTGTCATCAACGGGGTATCCACCAAGAAATACAGGGACAGGGACTGGGATGCCTACAGAAACCACACTATAGGCTTCGTTTTCCAGAGCTATAACCTCATCCCGCACCAGACCGTTCTCGCGAACGTTGAGCTCGCGCTTACCATCTCGGGCCTTAACGGCAAGGAGAAGCGCGCCAAAGCACTGGCGGCACTCGAGCAGGTCGGTCTTAAGGAACAGGCCCACAAGAAGCCGAACCAGATGTCAGGCGGCCAGATGCAGCGTGTCGCGATCGCCAGAGCGCTCGTGAACGACCCCGATATCCTTCTTGCGGACGAGCCCACAGGAGCTCTGGATTCCGATACCAGCGTGCAGGTAATGGATCTGCTCAAGAACGTAGCCAAGGACAGGCTCGTTGTAATGGTCACGCATAACCCCGAACTCGCCGAACAGTACGCGACCAGGATCGTAAGGGTCAAAGACGGCAAGATCATTGATGACAGCGATCCTTATAAGGTTGAGGATTCCGTGCTCAAAGCACCCGTGCATAAGCGGCTCGGCAAAGCGTCGATGAGCTTTTTCACGGCTCTTGCGCTTAGCTTCAACAACCTCCTGACAAAGAAGACGAGGACTATATTAGTCGCATTCGCGGGCTCGATCGGCATCATAGGAATCGCACTGATAATGTCTCTTTCGAACGGCGTCAACAAGTACATAGATGACACCGAGAAAAAGACATTGTCCCAATATCCGCTACAGATAGAAAGCTCGTCTGTGTCTTTGATGCAGCTCATGATGGTCAACACCGATTCGTGGAAGTCCGCCGAGCCCGGCATGATCACGGAGATCCCGAGCGTGTCGCAGATCCTTTCGACGTTCAAGAGCAACGATCTCATCTCGCTCAAGAATCATTTCGACGAGAATACGCCCGAGATCTATGACCTCACGAATGGGATCGAGTACAAGTATTCCATCCAGCCCCAGATCTTCGATTATACGGCCAAGACCGGCGACTACAGACAGGTCAATCCGAACGAGGATTTCTCTTCAATGGGCATGTCATCGTCTTCGATGTTTACATCCGCATATACGATGAACGTGTTTTTCGAGCTCCCCGAAAACGATGACCTTTACGTAAACCAGTACGATATCAAGACGGGAAGATGGCCTCAAAACTCAAACGAGGCCGTGCTCGTGCTCTCCTCCAACGGAAGCGTCAGCGATTACATAATCTATGTTTTCGGGCTCCGCGACAGAAAAGAACTCGATAAGATGATCGACGATTTCACAAACGGAAAGACTGTCACATCCGACCAGGAGAAATACACATGGCCTTACAGCGCGTTCATGGACAAGATCTTCAAGGTCGTTCCCGCGTTTGAGTTCTACAAATACGATGAGACACACAACATCTATTCCGACATGAGAAAGGACTCCAAGTTCATGAAAGGCGTCCTTAAGGATGCGCGCGACCTGAAGATCGTCGGCATCGTTCAGCCCAAGGACGGCGAGGATATCCAGATGCTCAGTTCCGGCATCTACTACGGCAAGAACCTGATCGAGGAACTTCGCGAGAAGTCTGAGCAGGCACCTGTGGTCAAGGCACAGCTCAAGGACCGTGAGACCAACGTTCTTACCGGTGTCAGATTCGATGACGAGAACGACGACTTCGATATGGGAGAGCTTTTCTCGGTCGATGAGGACAAGATGAAGGACGCCTTCAAGTTCGATGAGAAAGCGTTGAAATTCGACAAGAACAAGCTTACAGACCTTAACGGGATCGACTTTTCCAAAGAGCTCGCAAACGCAATGCCCAAGATGAGTTCAAAGGACATTTCCAAGCTCCTCAAGAACGTTAAGCTCGATATAAATTACGATGAACTCGGCAAGCTCGTTACCAATGTAATGAACGGATATCTTGCTTATGCAGCAAAGGATCCTAAGACCGATTACGCGAAAATGCCTGACGCTTTCAACGCCTATATGAACTCTTCCGAAGGCAAGGCGCTGATCCGCGAGCAGATAACAAAGATAATCAAGGACAGCGTCGGCGATGTATCGCAGAAGGCCGTCAAGAAGGCTGAGACCGCCATCATGGACGGATTTGCGGAGTATGCCGCAAAGCAGGGATTAGACCTCTCATCAGGCAACCTTACACAGTATATGTCACAGTATCTGAACACCGATGAGGGCAGGAAGCTCGCGCAGAAACAGTTCAATGCCGTGACGGATGAGATAATCGGCAACGTAAAGATCTCCGATAAGCAGATGTCCGCGTTTGTTAAGGCTCTGATGAACGGATACCAGAAATATGCGAAAGAGCATAACGCACCGGACCCGTCACTCCTTGCCAAGTCTTTCGCTGCCTACGCAAGCTCGAAAGAGGGTTCCAAGCTCATCACCAACGGCGCGATGAAGGCGGTAAATACCGACAGCATAATGAAGCAGGTATCAAAGAACGTCAATTCGATGTCGCAGTCGATGGGCACACAGATCGGCGGCGCGATGAAGAAGATCTTCAAGAAGGTTGCGCTGCAGATCGGAAAGAATGTCGCGAATGCGCTCAAGGACACGTTCTCCAATATCGGCGGCGCCCTGATCGTTGACCAGGACGCGATAGCGGGCGCTTTCAAGATGAACATGGACCAGTCGCAGATGGAGTCGTTCATGGCCGAGATGATGGGCGGCAACAAGACGTCAGCTGACGCCAATCTCACATCTTTCGGCTACTGCAAAGCGGATGACCTGAGCTCGATAACCATTTACCCCAAGGATTTCGAGAGCAAGGACAAGATAGTCAGGATAATCGAGGATTACAACAAGGCCGCCGAAGAAGCCAAGGATGAAGACAAGTCCATTACTTATACGGATATCGTTGGAGCGCTGATGAAGTCGGTCACAAAGATAATCAACACCATCTCCTATGTCCTCATCGCGTTCGTTGCGATCTCGCTCGTCGTATCATCGATCATGATCGGCGTCATCACATATATCAGCGTTCTTGAGAGGCGCAAAGAGATAGGTATCCTGCGTGCCATGGGTGCATCTAAGATGAACGTCGCGCAGGTATTCAATGCCGAGACCATCATCACGGGCTTCCTGGCCGGACTCCTTGGCGTCGGCATCTCTTTGATACTGCTTATACCCGGCAACTACCTCATACATAAGATCGGCGAGACTGAAGCCGTAAGCGCCGCCCTTCCGCCGCTTGCGGGTATAGCGCTCGTTTTCTTAAGCGTTATCCTTACGCTCATCGGAGGCATCATCCCTTCAAAGACCGCGTCAAAGCAGGATCCTGTCACGGCGCTGAGGTCTGAGTGATATTAAGCTTTTGCTGGCAATGGGGCGCCGGTTTGGGCTGCTGTACGGATAATTTGAAAGAAATATCGATTTTATCCGTCATTTTTGGACTTCTGGTATACCGTTAACAGTCAAACGACAGATAAGAATCAAGAAAAGACATTTCTTATCCGTCATAGAGAGTTCAGATGAGGCTTTCTTCCGGAAAAATGACAGATAAAAAACGCAAAAATGCAAATCTTATCTGTCGGTGCCAAACGGACTACCGACAAAAAGCAGCAGACTGGAGATTTTGACGGTAGTTTTTAGAGCATCCGGCGGCTCCAAAAGCAGAAAATACCGACTAAAAACGGGTTTTCGTCTGTTTTGACGGTATTTTTGTTGTCAGATCGTTGTATATCAGCAAAAAACTACCGTCAAAAATGCCCTTTATCTCATTCTTGGCGGTAGTTCGTTTCAATCAAAGGTAATTCAAAGAACTCAATTTGAATTCTGTTCTTTTAGTTCGGTCTTGCGGGCGTACATACGGTCGTCTGCGAGGCGCTCGGCTCCAACCAGGCTGGTGCCTTTTCCGCTCTCATAGACAGCCATTCCGCAAGGGATCGAGAGGGGCACTTCAGGCTTCTCGGTCTTGTTGTATTCCTCGATATATGCCTCGAACTGCTCTAAAGCTTTCTCGTAATCCTTTTCGACATTGGTGCCCGTCATGATGGCCATGAATTCGTCACCGCCGGTCCTGAAGCACCATGTGCCGGTGAAGGTGCCGAACGTTGATTTGATGGCTTCCGCGGCGGCCAGGATGCGCCTGTCGCCTTCGAGGTGACCGTACTTGTCGTTGACTTTCTTGAGATCGTTGACGTCGAACTGGACTAACAGACACTTGCCTGATTCACCGTTCTGGAGGACGTCTTCGCACTCGTTGAATGCCAGACGGTTGGAAAGCCCTGTCAGGCCGTCGACTCTCGCGAGCCTTGCCTGGATGTCGGACTCAACGCTGCGGCGGTTGGTATCGATAAGAGATGTAGTCTCATAAACAAGAAGGACGATAAAGAATACCGTAAGACCGATCCTCGTGGCGGCGGATGTGTCATCGTCCCAGCCGGGCAGATAGAAACGGATGATGTCTATGAGACCGGTCGTGAAAAGGATGCTGAAAGCCAGCAGGATATAGCGGTAGCGGTTGTCTTTAATATTTTCGAGCTTCACCTCTCTGACGAACATGAATACCATGAAACCGATGGCGATCGCGATGATGGTGTGTGAGAGGACAAGCAGGTTTGCGAAATCCGTTATACCGAAGACCAGACAGAAAAGGCAGAGCAGGAAGTTGCCTGAGACGAGCCAGAGGATAATCTTGACCAGATGCGAGTTCAGGTTCTCGGTGATGGCCGCGAAAAAGATCATGGCGGGCGCAGGCAAAAGCGCGAGGCAGATGTGCTCTATAAGTCTCATTATCGCCGGGTTGCGGGTTACGAGGAACATGATGTGCGTTCCCGTATGCGTATAAAGGGCAAGGATGATGGTCATGGTTCCGAGCGCGATCGTCTCGATCATCTTCATGGGACGCTTGGACTGGAAAAGACCTAATATGACGAGCATCATTCCGAGGAATGCGGACGAGTAGCTCAAGATGAATTTCCAGAAGTTCTGCTGGACCATGTTCATGATGAACGAAGCACCGCTCTCCGCGTGCATGTTCCTGAATGAAGTGCCGTCGCCTTTGATGAGCGATTCGTATTCTATCGTAATGGTCTTGATGCCTTCGAATTCAGGGATGGGCACGACGTGGATATATTCGCCGTAATAATCTCCGTAGATGGGGAGCATGGCGGGCGCGAAATCATAGATCATCTCATCGTCAAAGTAGATCTTGAAATAGAGATTGCATGTCGCGAAACAAAGATCCGAACCGTTGAAGGTCGTCCTGTCGACTTTCCTGTACATGGAAATGGGATTTACCGCATCGTAGACCGGATTCTCGGGATCGGCCATCTCATCCTGAGTGACATTCGGGCTTGCGCCGCCGTTGTAATACCAGTTGTCAGTCAAGGGATGATTGCGTGATTTGATGTTGCCGTCGGGAATTCTGAACACAAACAACAGACACAGTAATACTGCGGATATTGATACTATTGCCAGATTGATATATACAAAGGTCTTATTCATTAAACGGTCCGCCAGGCCGGGAATGTGCTATCAATACCTCAAATAGTATAACACCCTCTGAGCATTTCCTGTTGACAAACCGAAAGAATTTTGTAAAATTGAAAACGATTTTCAATTTCAAATGGGAGACCGGACATGATAAAGAGACTTTTCGCGCTATTTCTCGGACTTTCGCTTGTTGCCACTTCGGCAGGCTGCGCTCAGAAAACAGCAACTGGTTCTGCGGGTATTCAGGTCGTGTGCGCCACTGCGCCGCTTTACGACTGGACACGTCAGATAACAAAAGGAACAACAAGCACGGAGCAAAAGCTCATTATAGGTAAAGGAACGGATCTTCATTCATTCCAGCCTTCCGCCGCAGACATTATCGCAATCAAGAACGCGGATGTCCTTATCTACGTCGGAGGCGAGTCTGACGGCTGGATCAGGGATGCGCTGAAAGAGACATTAAATAAGGACCAGAAGGTCGTCTGCCTTATGGATGTTCTTAAGGATTCCATCGTTGAGGAAGAAGTGGTTGAAGGCATGCAGGGTGAAGATGAACATGACGACCATGACGATCACGATGAGAAGGACCACCATCATGAGGAAGCCCCGGAGTACGATGAGCACGTCTGGATGTCTTTAAGGCTTGCCGCAAAATCATGCAAAGCTATTGAAGAAGCGATCGCTTCGGTTGCAAAAGACGATGCTTCCAAATTCAAGGCAAACCTTGATGAATATCTATCCAAGCTTGATGCGCTCGATAAGCAGTATGAAGAAATGGTAAAGAGCGCAAGGCTCGATACGATGGTAGTGGCAGACAGATATCCGTTCAGATATCTTGCTGAGGATTACAAGCTCAAGTACAGCGCGGCTTTCGTAGGATGTTCGGCTGAGACGGAAGCTTCTTTCGAGACCGTGAAATACCTGGCAGACAAGATCAAAGCGCTTGATTCAAAGACTATCCTGACGATCGAGAATTCTGACGGAAAGATCGCAAAGACCGTTATCGAGACTTCGGGCAAGACTGACGTTAAGGTCGAGGCGCTCGATTCGATGCAGTCATGTGGAGAAGATCTTGATTATCTTTCTGTCATGACAGGCAATCTCGAAAAGCTCAAGGCGGCGCTCTCATAACAAAAATATACCGATATTCCACCGACATACGGTATGTATTTTCCGGCAGGCACCTTATAATTGATATATCAGATCAATCATAAGGAGGCCTGACATGGATAAGAAAGCTATGTACAACCTGACCTACGGACTCTATATCCTTACGGCAAGGGATGGTGAGAAGGACAACGGATGCATCATCAACACCGCGTGTCAGGTCACGACTGAACCTAACCGCATCACGATCTGCGTAAACAAGAGCAACTTTACGCATGACATCATCCTGAAGACAGGGCTTTTCAATATCTCGATGCTTACCGAGAAGTCGGAGTTTGCAACATACAAGCACTGGGGTTTCCAAAGCGGAAGGACAGCGGACAAGGTCCTTCCTATCGACTATATCCGCGCAGACAACGGAGTTATCTATATCAAGGACGAGTGCAACGCTTATCTTTCATGCAAGGTGGTCTCATCGACGGATCTCGGAACGCATACGCTGTTCCTTGCGGACGTTACAGACGGCGCTGTTTTCAATGATGATCCTTCCGCAACCTATGCCTTCTACCAGAAGAACATCAAGGTCAGCTCGGCTTCGAAAGAGCCTGAGAAAAAGGGATGGATCTGCACTGTCTGCGGATATGTTTACGAAGGCGAGGAGCTCCCTCCGGATTTCGTCTGCCCATGGTGCAATCACGACGCGTCTTATTTCGAGAAGCGCGGCTGAACCTGATTTTTCAGATAATCTACAAAGCGTTTACTGACTGTAGCTTAATCAACGGAATCCACTGAAATTGTGGATGGTGTGTCTTTTCGCTGCGTGTTTAAATGATGCCGTCAAGCAACAAACATCAATTAACCCGCAAAAGGATGGACACACCAATGAACACCAAGATCAGAACAATACTCGCTGCCGGCATGCTTCTCGTAACGGTTTTGCCCGTTGCTGCATGCGCGAAAAAGGCACCTTCAGCAACCACAGTTCCCACTACCGCTGAGGTCACCATGACCGAGACGGATCCTGCTGCTCCGGTCAATGAGACAGAAGCATCGGAAACTCAGACAGAAACGGTTCAGGAGACAACGGAAGCACCCGTAGTAATCGTTGAGAGCGTTGAGTCAGTCAAGAGCACCGAGCAGACCAAGGCAACAAAGACAGCTGCCAAGAAGACTGCGAAAAAGACTTCCAAGAAGACAACCAAGACAACAAAGAAGGCTGTAAAAGAGACTGAGACAAAGGCAACTTCTGCAGACAAGACAGGAGACAAGACGGTCAAGGAAACTGAAAAGCCCCGCACCAAGAACTATCCCGAGAACTACTCTCTTGGCAACAGCGTTTATACCTGCAAGGACATTACGATCAAGATGTTCATCAAGAAGAACGACTACGCAACTATTTCAGTTGTATATAAGTCCCAGGACCGTAACGACCGCAGAAGGGAAGTCTATTACACCATGAGCGGCAAGGTCGACCGTAAGACAAATACCATGAAATATACGAACTGCACCAAGCAGGAACTCGTTTATACAGATCTCGGACTTCTGTCGAACAAGGTAGATTACAAGAACGGCAAGGGAGAGATCTCATTTAAGAAGAATTATAAGCTTGTCTGGACAGACTCAATGCAGCATTTCGCAGACTCGCTTACTTTCTCGAGAACGGCATAAGCAGCGTACACCGCGCTTTGATCATAGATTTTTAAGGATGACGGAGTAATTTCCGTCATCTTTCATTTCCATCACCATATATGTCCTGGGAGAACCGCCCCTGGGCAGGGAAATGCTTCCGGGATTAAGGACCCTGATGCCCGCGGAAGCGTACGGGTCCGCCTCGGTATAGAACTTGTCATAAGCTTTGACGGAGTCTCCCCAATTGTCGTAGGGGACGTGCGAATGCCCGAAAAGCGCGATATCACAGTCCTGCGCGGCGGCTGACAGACAGAGTTCATTCAGGCCGTAACCGATGAATTCCCTGTGGCCGTGGCAGCAGTAGAACTTGTGTCCGTTGAGAGGGAAGACGGCTCTGTCCCTCAGGTCTGCCGAGCCTAAATATCTGTCGCAGTTGCCCTTGATGAAGATGCAGGGCGTCTTCGGAGCTCCCGCCCACAATGCGACCGTTTTCTCGTCATCTTCGATATCGCCCAGATGAATGAGCATGTCAGGCTTCTCGCGTTCTATCGCGGTCTTCAGGTTTGCGCTTACGCGGTGCGAATCACTAACGATAAGTATCTTCATATGAAATAGTAATCAACATCCCAGCCGGGAATGCAAGGGGTATGGCGCATATAGAGCTTGTAACCGTCGTTTATCGCGAAGACCTTTTCAGGTATCTCGAAAAGATCCGCACTCTTGTGGTAGCACGCGATCTTCATCTGCGGCTTTTGATCCCTGACAGTGTTCCTTGCGCCCTCCAGCGCGGCGATCTCGCTCCCTTCGACATCGAACTTGATAAAGCCCGCGTTCCTGCTGTCTTCAAAAGAATCCACGGTGACCTTGTCTATCTCATGACCTGTGTCTTTGGCAGAAGCCCTTGTCCCTCTTCCTCTGGAACCGGTGATCTGCGCCTTGCCGCAGGCGTCCGAGATCAGCGCATTTACGCAAGTTACGGGGATGCTCAGTCCCTGTGCACATCCGGTGAGCTTTTTGAAAGAGTGGCGCTCAGGCTCGACGGCGGTCGCGGATGTAAATCCCGGAAACATCTTCGTAAAGCGCGTCAGGGTGTCGCCCCTGTATGCGCCCAGGTCAATGAAAGAAGCGTTTGGCGGGAACGGGCCGAGCAGGCTGTCCGCTTCATCCGGAGTGACTTCGCAGTCACGAAGGTATTTGGTTTTACCTGAAAGTTTGTAGTTTACGAGATCTGCAAAACACCTTTTCGAGTCCCCGTCGGCAAGCTTTGACCAGACGTTTTCGAGACGGACTTTGTTCTTCATAACGAATTCCATATCAAAGACCTCGCCGCCGCAGACGGGAACGTCGGGCGCATAGAGCTCGCGCTCCTTTTCGATCGAATAAACATAAGAGAGCACTTCGGGCAGGGGAGAGCCGAACGCGACCAGCACGATGAAATCTTCAAGGCGCGAAGACACATCTTCATAAGATTCCACTTTGAAGCCCCTGAACATACGGCCTTCCCTGACGAAGCCGGGGCTTGCGAAAACGCCTGAGATCAATCTCCCGAGGCCGCGTCTGCCGAGCTCATCGATTATCTTGTCGCCGCCGTCGCCGGTGCCGTAGATAACGAGAGGCCTGTTCTGATCCTTAAGATAGGACCAGAGATCTTTTGTTATTTCAAGAAATTCCATTGAAAGAAATATACCACATCAAAAAATTTTTCGGACGGGTGCAACATTTTCCGGATCAGGTCTGTATATAGGGTGTAGTCACGATAACAACGGAGGACGGAATTATGAAAAATAAGAGAATTACATTAGTGATCATCGCCGCACTCATGACTTTGATCATGCTGGCCGGATGCGCAGGAAAATATGAGACGGCAATGCCGATGGAGACCACTGCCGCAGGCAAATATGCGGAGGCATATGATCAGGAATTCTATGAAGGTGCCGATGACGCAACCATACAAAACAAGGCTGCTTCGTCCAATTCGCTTGGAACACGTACCTTTTCACGCAATAATGTCGCCGGGACTGAAGCAGCAGACCCCGCAGCTGAAGCCAATCAGGCAACTGGATCGAATGCGGGCCAGAACCAGAACCAGCCGAATGTCGATCCCACAAAGGGAAGACTGCTTATCAGGACCGTAAACATGACCGCCGAGACAAAGGAATTCGATAGTGTCCGCAATGCTGTTGAGGATAAGATCAAGGAGCTCGGAGGCTATATAGAGAGATCCGGAGTCAGCGGCACGGGCACGGCAGGAAGCCTTCACAACGCAACATACGTGATCAGGATCCCCGCCGAAAAGCTTGACGAGCTGATCAGCACAGTCGGCTCAAACTGCACAGTTACGAATTCAAGCGAGAGCACGACAGACGTAACTTTGAGCTATGTCGATACCAAGGCAAGACTCGATTCGCTCAGAGTTGAGCAGGAGCAGCTCACTGAGCTCCTCAAGCAGGCAAAAGACCTTGATTCCATCATCGTTCTCCAGAACAGGATCACTGAGATCAGATACCAGATCGAGAGCGCAGAATCCACTCTCCGCGTGCTCGAAAACCAGGTCACATACGCAACCCTTTCCTTAAGGCTCAGGGAAGTAATGGAGATCAAGCCTCAGGAACCGCCTCATGTCGATACATACGGCGAGAAGATAGTTAAGACATTCAAGAAATCGCTTAAGAACATCGGTGAATTCTTCAAGGGCGTATTCCTCGTACTCGTTGCTGTATCACCCGTTCTCGTTCCCCTGATCATCATCACGGTCATCGGAATCATCATCCTCGTTAACGCGATCAAGAAGGGTAAAAAGAGAAGGGCAGCCGCACAGGCAGCCAGGATGGCACAGATGGCTCAGTTCCAGCCTAAGCCTCAGATGCAGGCACAGCCCCAGGTTCAGGCACAGGCTAAGCCCGCCGAGACCAAGCCCGAGGAAAAGAAAACTGAAGAAAAGAAAGAGGAGAAGGCTGCAGAAAAGGAATAAGTCTGCTTTAGAATTCTCTTACTGAATAATCACATTCGGCTGCGAAGCTCTCCCACTTTAAGGGATCTCCGCAGCCGATCTTATCATAGACCGCGCATGTGAGAAAACCGCCGTTCCTGGCGCCGCATGCCGCTGCCGCGACATCATCGTAGACAAGAGTCTGCGACGGCGTGACGGATGCGCCCATGGCGTTCACATAATTAAGGACCCTGAGGAAGATGTCAGGCGAAGATTTATCGATCTTTTTGCCGACGTCTTCGAGCGTGATGACAGCTTCGAACATGTCGAGGATATTATTTTTCACGAGCCCGGAAACAGCGTTGTTCCTGGTGAGCGCAGTGGCGACACCGAGCCGGAAACCGAGTTGCTTTGCTTCCTTGAGATATGCCATTACATTAGGCTTGAGATCGACTTCCTCTTTGTAAAAACCGCTGACCATCTTGTCCCACTCGGCGATTATCTCGGCAGGGGACAGGGGGATCTTATATCTTTGCATGGTGTAAAGAGCCGCCTCATCGACCGATACACGTTTGACGACATCGGTGTATTCGGGCGTAACCTCATATCCGTAGCGTCCTAAGAAATCGATATCGACTTTGTTCCACACGTTCATCGAATCGAGGAGCGTGCCGTCCAAGTCGAAGATCAGGAGCTTTACGCCTTTGGATTTTAGTTCTTTAAGGACCGGGTATTCTGACATCAGTGCATGAAATCAAGCTTTCCCTTGAGTCCTTCAAGAGCAGCTTCCTTTTTGTTCTGGAATTCGACCTTATTGTTCTCTATAAGGTTGTTGCCGTATGAATCGATCGAGACTATGAGAGGTCCGAACTTCTCGGCCTTGAGCTTCCACATAGCCTCCGGCATTCCGAGGTCAAGCCACTCAACGCCCTCAACGTCAACGCATTCCTCAGCAGCGACTACGGCGCATCCGCCCGGGAAGATGGTGTGGATCGCGCAGTTGTCGATACAGCCCTGAGTGGTCTTGGGGCCCATTCCTCCCTTGCCGATAACTATTTTCGCGCCCGTTGCCTTAAGGAAATCGGCCTCTGCTTTTTCCATTCTCATGGAGGTTGTAGGGCCTACGCTGATGACCTTGTACTTGTCAGGCTCACCTTCTGCCGAGATCTTTTTCATGATCGGGCCTGCATGGAAAATAGCCTTGCCCTTAAGGTCGACTGGTGACTCCCTGCCGGAGATGACGACCCTGTGATGAACGTCGTCTCTGCCTGTCGTGATGTCGCCGGTCAGATAGATGACGTCGCCGATATGTACTTTCCTGATGTCTTCATCAGAAACGGGAGTTGTGAAATAAAACGTGCTCATAAAGTGACTCCTTTGTGCGTGAAGAAATCGTAGGTGAAGTCGGGACCTATCCTGATGCCGGCCCTTCTGTGTGCCCAGCATGCAGTGGAAAGACCCATCGCGAGAGTAGCGGGATGTCTTGCCGCCTGCTCGATGTTAACGCCCATGACCGAGAGCTTGCCGCCGAATCCGCCGGGGCCGAGGCCGATCGAATTGAGGCCTTCTTCGAAATCCTTTTCCATCTGGGCAGCCTTGGGATTCTCGTTATGGGAACCGACAGGACGGAGCAGTGCTTTTTTGGACAGCTTTGCAGCAACCTCAGCCGAACCTGCGATGCCGATGCCTACGAGGCAGGGAGGGCAGGCGTTTACGCCGTATGTCGTCATCTGGTCAAAGACTGCTTTCGCGATCCCGTCATAGCCTTCGAGAGGCATTAAGACTTTTGCCATGCCGGGGAGTGAGCATCCGCCGCCCGCCATGTAGAAATAGAGTTCGAGCTGATCGCTGTCCTGAACCAGTTCCCAATCGATCCACGGTACTTTGTGACCTATGTTGTTGCCTGTGTTGAACTCATCGAAAACCTCTACGGCATTGTGCCTCAGAGGTGCCCTCTCGGTCGCCTTTTTGACGGCGTCGATAAGAGCCGGCTCGATCTCGTCAAGGTAGGGGAACTTCGTGCCGACCCTCGCGAAAAACTGCGGGATGCCGGTATCCTGACATGAAGGCCTGCCGAGCTTGTCGGCCATCTCCATGTTCTTTTTCATGACGTTGTATATCTCGGGAGCGAAGCCTTCGTTCTCAACTTCGGCCATCTCCGAAAGCCTTTTGCGGACATCGTCCGGAAGGTGTCCGGATGCATGACAGATGAACGAAGAGACGAGCTCTGAAAGGCGCTCTTCGGAAGCTTTATCGTATGACATTAACACTGTCCTCCGTGTGGATTTTTCGTTCCTATTATATCAACAGCTGAAGTGTGTTGCGGGGGTGTAAATCGAAAAGAATTTTTCTATAATTAAAAGTAACGAAAACCGACTGTCCGAAACGCCAAAGGGGGTGACGCGATGAAGAGCTTACTTATGATGAGAGCAGAAAGCCAGGTCAAGGTCTGGATAAAGAACTGCACTGAATCAGATGCCCCGCGTCTTGCTTCCGAAGTTTATCCCGCTGACGTCAGGATCGACGAAGACGTTAACTGGTCGGGAGATCCGCTTAATCTCACACTCGATTACTACCGTCCCTTCAATGTGGACAGCTCGAAGGAATGTTTTCTTCTGATCCACGGAGGAGCGTTTGTTTACGGTACCAAAGTCTTGGACAAGTGTTTCGGAATGCATCTTGCAGGGTACTCGGGCATTCCCGTTGCCAATATGGATTACACCCTGATGCCTCAGGCCGGTCTGTCAAAGATAATCAGCCAGATAATCAGCTGCATGAATTTCCTTACTGCGAAATACGGTATCGAGAAGTTCCATTTAACGGGCGATTCCGCAGGCGGCTATCTTGCCCTGATCTCATCACTCGCCGCGAGGAACAGCCATGTCGCGCACGACCTCTGGGTCTTCGAAAAGCCCAAGGGCCAGGTCATCTCAGCCGGTCTTATCTGCGGCGGACTCAGGTACCATCCCAAGACATTCCCGGGAATCTTTTTCGAGGAGAACGCTTCGGGAAGCAGGAAGGACAAGCAAAGACTGCCCGCATATGTCTATGACATCACTTCGCTCGCCGAGCGTGACAAGGACCTTAAGGTGTGCCTCATCACGGGCGAGGACGATTTCCTCCGCGAGGAGAACAGAAAGTTCAAGGAAGTATTAGACGACGCGCTTTTCTATGACGCGGCAAACGACGGTGAACTGCATATGCATCATGTTTTCCCGATCGCGCACCCCGAGTGGCCGCAGTCGAAAAAAGCCATCGAGCTTATCACGGACAACGCGACCAGGAAGATCTGACCGCGCGGACGGGTAATCTACCGCGCTTTCCTACGAAAACAGCCTTTTTTATCGTTTTCGTATGTGCGTTTTGGCTCTTTTAGCATGTTTGCAGCTGAAAAATACATACGAAAAGAACATTTTCCCGGAAATTATACGTACGCCAAGGCTTTTTCGGGCGGAAATAACAGAAAAATGCACATATAAAATCACGTGTTTTCCGGATTTCGTATGTATGCGTCCTGAATGACCGGGCCGCCGGCAATTACGCCTTCCCGGTCTCCGGCTCGGCCTCGTCCTTGACGCCGCGGGTGATCTCGCGGGTCTTATGGATGAGCTTTGATACGGGCTTGTAGACGAAGAACGTTATTGCCGAAACGACAATACCCTTGAAAAGGTTGAAGGGCACGAATGCGACGAACAGCAGCGTCGTCTTGTCCTTGATGAGCGGATTGACTTTGGCGCTCGATTCCAGGATCGCTGCCATCGGATAGTTCATTACCGTACCGTAGAGCGGCAGTGTGATGTAAGCGTTGATCGGGACTGCGATGACCGCGAGTGCTATCGTGCCGACAGCCATTGCGATTGCGGCGCCCTTGCGTGTGTGGAGCTTGAGGTAGACAAGTCCGGATACGCCTACGAACAAAGAACCCGTGATGAAGTTTGAGAGCTCACCGATGCCCATCGTATGTGAGAAGGGGAGATGGATGAGGTTCTTTAAGAGCTCAATGACGATACCCCATACCGGACCCAGGGCAAATGCACCGACAAGTACCGGAACTTCGGAGAAATCGAACTTAAGGAACGGGGGCATGAACGGGAGCGGCACTTCAAGATACATGAGGATGAATGCCATTGCCGTAAGGATCGCGGTGACCGTGATACGGCGGATCATTGCTTTACGGCGTGAATTAGCATCGGCAAGGCCGACAGGTGCGTTGCTGGAAACTGACATGTAAACACTTCCTCTCTTCCGGACTTTACCGTCGGCCGCAGACTCTCACTGCGTCGGTCCTGCATGGTCGAAAATTTGACAGGACTTGCGGGCTTCCCCAGCAGGGTTACCGCCGGTCGGAGAATTACACTCCGCCTTGGACGACCTCATTATACCCGCATCAGCGGGTTTGTAAAGAGAGAAGATCAGCCTTCCGGGAATTCATCCTTGGGCTTGTTGTAGAAGATCTTGTCAACGTACGCAAAGCACACCAGGAGACCGTGGCTGTAGAACTTGAAAGACTTGACGCCGCGGGGTTTGCCTGCCAGAGCAGCGAGCTTGCCGTCGGGTTCTTCGATGACGAGCTTGTCGAAATTAGTGTCCTTCATGTCGCTGTCCAGGATGCTCTTGAGCATGCTGTGTTCATTGTCATCGATGACCGTGAACTCGAATTTGCTGATCATGCCGCAGAATTCGCTCCAGGGCTGGGTGGAGAATGACATATGGACGTCAGCGCCTGCGACGGCGGGGAATCTCGTTATCGTGAACTTGACGTGGTCCGCGCCTGTCCTTGCGAGCTTTAAGGTGTAAACGCTGTCGTTGTGATTGTTAACGAACGACTCGATGGGTTCTAACGCGAAGTCGGAATGAACGTCTCTCCAGCGGTCGAACGGGCGCGGATAATCAGGATCCGTGAGCAGGTCGGCACGTGCCGCGGCCAGCTCTTTGCGGATGTTCGCCTGGACATCCTTATCGCCGTATTCGTATGCTTTCGCGATCCTCTTGCCGATGGCGTAATCCGCCTCGAGCAGGACAGCATATCTTCTGATCCTCTGTGAGGGCAGGCTTGCAAGGGCTTTTCCGAGCCTTAACGCGCAGTCTGCGAAATCGCATCCGTAATCCCCGTTCTCGAAAAGGAACCTCGTCTCGTCGTAGAGCTTGACATAGGTCGAGAAAGCCAGAGGCGGATTGGGAAGCACATACTCGCCCTTCATGAACATGTCGGCGACCTTGTACCTTGCCTCGATTATGTTGAAGGAGGAGGCGACGGAGAAATAGTAGAAAGCCTTCTCGAAGTCGGGCTTGCCGCCGATCCTTCCGTTGTAATAGATGTAACCCAGCGTGTTCGCGGCATAGCCGAAACTGAACTTGCGCCACAGGATATCCAGAAGCTTTGCCGATTCGGCGAAATCGCACGCATAAACGGCGTTGCCGCCATAGCAGGCATACGCTTTTGCCTTGAGGGCTTCAAAGACCTGCTTGTCGCAGAGCTCGTCGGTGAACTGCCTGAAGAGAGTCTTTATATCTTCGCTCGCGTCATCCAGCAGGAGATTGTTGTCCCAGTGATTGATGAATGCGGTCTTCTGGGGCTGGGTGTATCTGCGCTCCGGGACCGGGAGGTCCTTATCTTCCTGGAACAGCTCGATCATGGAGATCATTGACTCGAGATCGATGAAGTGGGACAGCGGAAGAGGCTGGTAGGGCAGCTTCTTGTCGAGATCCGAATGTGCGATGACTGCCATTATGGTGATGAGCACATCCTCCTCGGTCAGGGGCAGCGTCGGAAGCTCGACTGCATTCATCGAGTCGGGCTCGGGTCCGAAAAGGTCATCCAGACAAAGGTTATGGAAGAAGTAGACCATTATCGGATACCACCAGTCGAAAAGGAAATCCTCGAGCAACACCTCGTCGTCCGCGAAATGGGACAGTGCGATCCTTAAGTCTTCGAGCTGCATCGGGTAATCGACTTCGCACTGTACGTCGAAGCCGTTTGCGGGATATGCGTCATCTTCGGTTCCGCCGACTAAGTCGAACCATCCGATGTCATAGCGGCAGAAGTCTATGAGCTTCTGCTGGGTAACGAAAATATAAGGCTGGCTTTTGTTCTTGCTCATCTATGTCTTGTCCTTACCTTTCTTTTCAGAAAGATATACTTTTATTTTTCATAAAGGACATTGTAACACCGCTAACAAATAATATCGAGATGTGTTTCCGACATATGTCGAAAATGTCTATTGTTAATTTACCCCGGAGAATATATAGTATGGTAGCCTAGCGCAAAGAATCACCAACTTTAGGAGAAAAAGTCATGCTGGAACTTCAGAATATCTGCTTTCACGCCGATGACAAGGATATCCTCAAGAATATAAATCTGAAGATAGACGATAAGTTCGTCGCGATCACCGGACCCAACGGAAGCGGCAAGTCAACGCTTCTCAAGATCATCATGGGCATTATCACACCGACCTCGGGAAGGATCATTTTCGACGGTGAGGACATAACGGACCTCCCGATCAACGAGCGCGCAGACCGCGGAATGAGCTTTGCTTTCCAGACGCCCGTAAGGTTTAAGGGCATCAGGGTAAGAGACATCCTTTCGATCGCCGAGGGTAAGCCCGTCAAGATGGGAACGTTCTTAAGAGCCGTAGGACTCTGCCCGAAAGATTACTTGGACCGCGAGATCAACGACACTCTCTCGGGCGGCGAGCTCAAGAGGATCGAGATAGCCACCGCGGCAGCAAGAGGCGGTAAATTAAGCCTTTTCGATGAGCCGGAGGCCGGAATCGACCTGTGGAGCTTCCAGAACCTGATCCAGGTTTTCGAGAATTTAAGAGAAGTTACAAACGGCAATATCATGATCATCTCCCACCAGGAGCGCATACTCGAGATAGCCGACAAGATCGTTTACTTAAAGGACGGCGAGGTCGACAGATACGATGACGGCGCGAAGATAATGGAAGAGCTTAACATGACGCATCACAGGAACCGCAAGGGCTGCCTGATCGCGGGAGCTGAGGGGGTAAACTGCAATGGATGATCTTGAGAAAAGGATATTAAAGGAAATCGCCGAACTCGATTCGCTCCCCGTAGGCGCTTTCAACATAAGGAACAACGGAGCGAGCGAGGCAAGGAACTCGACCGCGAACATCGAGATCGAGTCGCGTGAGGACGGCCAGGGCATCAACATCCACATCAAGGACGGCACAAAGAACGAGTCCTGCCACATCCCGGTCATCATCAGCAAATCCGGCCACAAAGAGACGGTCTTCAACGAGTTCTTCATCGGCGAGGACTGCGACGTCACGATCGTTGCAGGATGCGGCATCAGCAACTGCGGCGGACATGACAGCCAGCACGACGGCGTTCACTCTTTCCATGTCGGAAAGAATTCGCACGTTAAATATGTCGAAAAGCATTACGGCGAAGGCACCGGAACCGGCAAGAGATTCATGAATCCGACTACCGAAGTCGAGCTCCTTGAAGGTTCGACAATGGAGATGGACACTTCGCAGATCGCGGGCATCAACGACACGCACAGAGTCACGAAGGCGACCGTAGGTCCCGGCGCGACACTGCTTCTGCACGATAAGATACTTACAAACTTTGATCAGACGGCTTCTGCCGAGATGATAATCTCTCTCGACGGCGACGACTCCAAGTGCGACATCGTCAGCCGCGGCGTCGCAAAGGATGAATCCAGGCAGGACGTCATCATCGACATCTCAGGCAACGCGAAGTGCAGCGGCCACGCCGAGTGCGACTCCATCATCATGGACCACGGCATCATCATTGCCACACCTAAGCTTGCGGCAACCAATGTTGACGCTTCGCTGATCCACGAGGCAGCGATCGGCAAGATCGCCGGCGAGCAGATCACCAAGCTCATGACACTGGGTCTTACGGAGCAGCAGGCTGAGCAGAAGATCATCGAAGGATTCCTCAGATAAATGCCCGGAAAGAAACCGAAGATCGGTCTGGTACTTGAAGGCGGCGGAATGAAATGCGCGTACGGAGCGGGCATTCTTGACTGCTTTCAGGAAGCGGGCATCGAGTTTGATTACTGCATCGGAGTTTCCGCAGGCTCAGGCAACGGCATGAGTTTCCTCGCGCGCCAGCACGGAAGGAACCTGAGGTTCTACACCGAGCACACGAGCGATCCCAGATACTTTGGACTAAAGCCTCTCATCGAAGAGGGCGGGATCTTCGGGATCGAATTCATCTACAACGAGCTCTCGAAATCAACCGGAAAAGACCCTTTGGATTATGAAACGTTCGCCGCGAACCCCTGCGATTTCGAGGTTGTTGCGACTGACGCTGAGACGGGCAAAGCCGTTTATTTCCAGAAGTCTGACATTCAGAAAGATGACTACAGGGTCATCATGTGTTCCGCATGTCTGCCCGCGGTGACAAAGCCCGTTCATTTCAGGGGCAGATACTATTTCGACGGCGGCGTAGCCGATTCGATCCCGTGCGACAGGGCTTTCGAAAAGGGCTGCGACAAGATCGTGGTCATCACATCGAAGCCGAGGGACTTCGTCAAGGAGCCGGAGAGCTTCAAAGCCGCGTACACCAGGGTGCTCAAAGACTGGCCGGAGACGGTAAAAGCGGTCGACAACAGGCACCTTTCCTACCGTGAATGCCAGAGGAAGATGTTCGGGTACGAGGCAAGAGGGACCGCGTTCCTCTACTGCATGAGCCGCCCGATAAAATCCTCAACTTACAACATCAACAAGAACACCGCCCTTGAGATGTATGAGCTCGGAAGAAGGGACTATGTCCAGACTCTTCCTCAGCTGCGGAAATTTCTTGAGGGTTAATCTTTTTCGTCCCATTTGTGATAACATTGTTGATATAACCCTAAGGCATTTTTGACACATCGGGAGAGTTATCATGGGACTTAATTTCCGCAAATCGATCACACTTTTCAAGGGCGTCAAGCTCAATCTCAGCAAAGGCGGCCCGTCACTTTCATTCGGCAGGTCAGGCCTTCGCCAGTCCATCAACCTCAAGGGACAGGGCCGTACGACCATCGGTATTCCCGGCACGGGCGTCTACTACACAAAGAACACGAACGTTAAAAAGCTCGTAAAGCAGGGAAAGGAAAAGATCCAGGAGCTCTCCGACAAGAAGAAGGGCAAGGCTGAAGCCGCAGCAGCACTTCCCGCAGCTGCAGCAGCAAAGGGCACCAAGACAACGAAGGCAGCCGCCGCCAAGGCAGCTCCCGCAGCACCCGCAGTCAATCCCGAGCTCGAGCAGAACCAGCAGCTCGTTGCCGAATTCGAGGAGAGGATCGAAGCGGTCAAGTCCGTTCATAAGCAGAGCGACGGATATATCGACTGGGAAGTCATCAAGAAGGGCGCAGGCAATAACAAGGAACTCGTTCCTTTCGCCGAGAGCGTTCTTGCAGGCAACATAGACTCATATTTCAAGGTTATCGCAGAGGCAGGCCCGTTTGACGACCTTCTCGAATTCGGAAGCGGATTCGAGGTCGGCACAGACGATCCTTCCATCCTCGAGATCGAGTTCAAGGTAATGAGCAGTGAGGTTATCCCGCAGAACAAGCTCTCGCTCAAGGCGAACGGCGATCTTGTCGAGAAGCCTTTCACAAAGAGCGAGTACTACGAGCTCGTACAGGACTACGTCGCAAGCACGATCCTGCGTGTAGCGCGTGACTCCTTCGCGCTCCTTCCTATCCAGAAGGTCCTTATCCACGCAGTCGACAGCCAGCTCAATACGGCAACGGGCAACGAGGATGAGATCACCATCGTTTCCGTCATGATCAAGCGCGATGCTCTCATGACCATCAACTTCGAAAGGATCGATCCTTCCGACTGCCTCGCAGGCTTTGAGATCAACGAGAAATTCAAGAAGACAGCAGGTTTTGCCCCTGTAGACAGACTGCTTCCTTACTGATACCACCGGTTAACGCGGTATTAACAAGTTGCAAAATTTTTGATATATGCGGCCATTTCGATTGTTATTGAAATGGCCGCATAATAAAATAGCTAAAACGGTATTATTGCGGCTACAGTGTAAACAGTTCATACAAAGGGGTACTGATGGGAAGACGCAAAAGGATCGCGATACTTGTCGGCCAGGCCGACGAATACTATCAGGCCGAATTCATTTGCGGTTTTGAAAAACAGGCATTCGCTTATGACTGGGATGTCCTGATCTTTTCCACGTATCAGAAATACCAGAGCAGCGCCCACCGCGAGCAGGGCGAGACCTCAATCTATTCTCTCGTTCCGTATGAGGACCTTGACGGTCTGGTACTGATGCTCGATACCCTCCAGACTCCCGGCCTTGCCGATGCTGTTGAGGAAGCCGCGCATAAGAGGGCAAAATGCCCTGTCATCGTCATCGACAAGAAGAGCAAGTACTTTTTCTCTGCGTTCCCTAACCACTATGAAGGCGTTAAGTTCCTGGTGAACCATCTCATTGAGGAACACGGCTATAAGGATATCGCGTTCCTGACGGGAAAAGCCTGGCACCCTTATTCAAAGGAGAGAATGCAGGCTTATAAGGACGCCATGGAGGAGCACGGCCTCGAGATAAAGAGCGACCGCATGTTCTACGGCGATTTCTGGTATACGAGCGGCGAGAGCGTGGGTGACCGTCTTGCCAAAAATCCTGACAATCTGCCGGATGCGATCGCATGCGCCAACGACTGTATGGCAATAGGCGTCTGCAAGGCACTCGCGGAGAACGGCATCAGAGTCCCTGAAGACATTGCGGTTACAGGTTACGATTCCAATGAGGAAGGACGCCTGTCGCCGGTCCCGATCACATCGGTAAGGCTTCCGGCTCTGGCTTTCGGCAAATACGCGGCCGAAATGCTCTTAAGGATGAGCGAAGGCGAAAAGCCCGAACCGTTCGCAGGTCCGGTGGATATGTTCCACGGAAGCAGCTGCGGCTGCGAGTTAAAGATCGAAGACACCCAGCTCGCGTTAAGGCCGGTCTGGGACACCAACACTTCGAGCAACAGTGTTTTCTCGAACTTCAACCATTTAGATGATGACCTGCTTGCCCAGAAGAATCTGTACGGCATAATCAGTACTCTCTTTACATATGTCTATCAGCTCAGGGAATTCGAGAGCTTCAACATCTGTATCAATGACGACTGGAATCACTACGGCATGTCCGCAGAGAACAAAACGGAGAACGGCGATTCCATAAGGCCGTCCATCGATCCGTCCGAGTCCCAGATCAATTACGCTTTCCTGTCAGATCCGGCAAGGTTCTTCTCACCGAGGATAGCGAACGTCATGACATGCAGGCCCGAAAAGCTCAACAAGGACAGGATCGGTTTGGATCACTATTTCGACAGGGATAAGCTCGTTCCCAGACTCGATGAGGACAGGCCGGATCCCGAAGCGTTTATTTTCACGCCCCTGCATTTCGATAACATGTGTTACGGCTATGCGGTGGTCTCTTATGTGCACCCCTCATCTTATGGCGACAGTTACAGGCTCTGGCTCAGAAGTCTTATGCGCGGTCTTGAGACGACGAGAAGATTAGAAGAGCTCGAAAAGAAGAACGAGACTCTTGAATCCAGCCTGATAAGAGATCCGGTCACGGGACTTTTCAATTTCAGAGGATTCACGCAGCAGATCGATGGACTGCTCTTCAAGTTCAAAGGTATCGGCGATCCGGAGATCGGCGTGCTTGCCGCGGACATAAGGAATCTGTCCGAGATCAACGACAAGGACGGCAGAACTGCGGGTGACAAGGCGATCGTCAAGCTCGGCAGTCTTGTCCAGGAGAGTTTCCCCGAAGGCAACGTTTACTCATTCGGCAACGGTGAGATCGTCGTGATCGATGCTCTGACATCTGACGGCAGGAAGAGATTCGAGGAAGCCGTCGCCGAGATCAGACAGAAGCTCAGCGAATATTCCGGCAAACACAAGTATTCGCTTCCTGTGGATATCTATTACGGATTTGCCGAAGGCAAAGCTGAAGGCCGCAACGGTCTCGAGAGGATCACGAGCGTCGCGCTTACAAACAAGAATGCATATAAGCTCCGCATCCACAGTCTTTCAGGCGAAGAGGACGGAGATGACAGCGAGCGCCAGGCTGATCAGGTCAATGACATCCTTGACCATAACAGGATCAAGTACCACTTCCAGCCGATCGTCGATGCCCATACAGGCGAGATCTATGCATACGAGGCGCTGATGAGACCGGATTCTGTTCCTTACATCCAGCCGCCTGTAGTCCTCAAGTATGCAGAGGTTTTCGGAAGGCTCTACGACGTGGAAGCGGCGACGTTTAATAACGTTCTCAATATCATCGACACAAGGACGGACGAGTTCCGCGAGGGCGCGAAAGTCTTTATCAACAGTATTCCGGGGCAGCGTCTCTACGGGAAAGACATTGATAATCTCATCGATGTTACCGGACGTCACAAGAACATGGTCGTAGTCGAATTCACCGAAGAGACCGAATTGAGCGATGATGACTACTCCGATCTGAAGCAGTTCTTCGGCTCGTTGGGAGTCGAGCTTGCGATCGACGACTACGGCACGGGCTATTCCAATGTCAGCAATCTCTTAAGGTACATGCCCCACTATATAAAGATCGACCGTTCGCTCATTTCGGAGATCCATATGTCGCCTCACAAGCAGCATTTCGTCAAGGACATCATCGGTTTCGCGCACGAAAACGACATCATGGCACTTGCCGAAGGCGTTGAGACACAGGAAGAACTTGCCACACTGGTATTCCTCGGCATCGACCTGATCCAGGGCTACTATACCGCGAGACCTTCCGAAAAGATCGTCAAGGAGATCGACCCCGAGATCAAGGGTGTTATCCTAAGATACGCGCGTCTTGAGGAAGAGGAGCGCAACAAGAACATCTATGTTGCGGGCAGGGAATCGCGCATCCAGCTCCAGAATCTCATCGGCAGCGGCTGTAAAGGTGTCAGGATCACAAACGGCAAGGTTACTTACAGAGATGTCACCGTCACAGGTGTTCCCGGGGTATCTTCCGATATCGGTCTGACCATAGAAGACGGCTACTCCGGCCAGATCACTCTTGAGAATGCATGTTTTTCGGGCAGGAAAAAGAAAGCCGCCATCATCATCGGCGAAGGATGCGATGTCACGCTCATGCTTAAAGGCGAGAACACGCTGGAAAACGGCGGTATCGTTGTGCCTGAGAGCTCGACTCTTACGTTTGAGGGCGAAGGCAATCTCAACATCAACATAACCGGAACCGAAGGCTTCGGCATCGGAAACGACAACGATTCAACGGCCGGAAAACTTATTTTCGATCAGGACGGAACGATAGAGATAATCTTCGGCGTCACAAGGGGCGTTGCCATCGGTGCGGGCAAGGGTGTCTCGATCGACATCAGGAGAGGAAGATATTTCATCCGCATGCAGGGAACCGAAGGAACCGCGTTCGGAACGCTTACCGGCGACGTGAAGATGTCCGTCGTCAACTGCGCGATAGATCTCAGCGCCAACGTCATGACGGCCGTCGGTATCGGATCCGTATACGGCAGTCCGGATATCAGGATAGAGCATATTTCATACATTTCCGCGTTCAACGGCAATGACATCGCCGTCATCGGAACGGTTGGGGGCGAAAGATCTGACATCAATCTGTACAGCGCGAGCCTCCAGAGCAGGTTCAACTCCTCGAGAGGCCTGATGTTCGGTGCGCTCAATGTCGCGCCTTCAGTCGTCAATCTGGATTACGCCACCATCAGGCTCGAGTGCGAAGGCAAGCAGGTATCGTTCTTCAGGGGAACCGATAAGAATTCCAAGCTCACGCTCACCAACAGCCATTTGGACGGCAAGATGGTCTCGGGTATGGATGTGCCCTGCAAGCTTGATGATATGGATTTTACTATCAGCAAGACCGGTGCGAAGATCTTAGTCAATGGCGAACCGCTGTACGACGGAACATACTGATCAGATATTCAGATCGAGATAGATCGGGCAGTGGTCTGAACCCATCACGTCACTCATCATGTTTGATTCCTTAACGTCAGGGTTAAGGCCTTTTGTCGTGAAAAAATAGTCTATCCTCCAGCCGACGTTCCGCTCTCTTGCCGCGGTCTTGTAAGACCACCAGGTGTAGCACTCGGGCTTGTCGGGATAGAGCATCCTGAAAGTATCGGTAAGACCCGCTTCGGCGAACTTGTCCATGTAAACGCGCTCTTCGGGAAGGAATCCCGAGATCTTTGAATTCGCCTTGGGGTTGGACAAGTCGATCTCCTTGTGCGCGGTGTTGACGTCTCCGCAGCAGATGACCTCGCGCCCTTTGGACTCAAGGTCTCTTACGCGGTCTAAGAAACAGTCATAGAATCTGAGCTTGAACTTGACGTAATCGTCGCCTCTTCCGCCGTTCGGGAAGTAGATGTTGAAGAGCACGAATTTGCCGAAATCAGCGCAGATCGTGCGACCCTCGTGATCGAACTCATCCGTTCCGAGGCCGAAAGTGACGTTCTCCGGTTCGATCCTGGAATAGAGAGCCGTGCCGGAATAACCCTTGCGCTCGGCCGAATAGAACCAGCTCTTGTAGCCTTCGAGGTTTGTAATCTCCGGGCCTAACTGGTCCGGCTGTGCCTTGGTCTCCTGTATGCCTATGATATCGGCGTCCATTGCCTTAACGGCGTCCGCAAAACCTTTTCCCGCTACTGCCCTGATGCCGTTGACGTTCCAGCTGACTATTCTCATATGATGCCTCGTGAATTATAATTTCAGAAGTATTTTACCTTAAAAGGAGCGGTGTACCAACAGTGGCAAAACTGCTTGTGACAGTATCCGGAGGAACAGTCTCATCGTCTGTCAAAGACGGTCTGGTCAAGCTCGAAAAGCAGTCCCCCATTGCATCATACCTGATGCAGAAAGCCGCGGAGACTGAATTCATTTCGCCCGCCAACTATTCGTCCGAGAACGCGCGTCCCGAAGATTACAGAGACGTGCTGAAGGCCGTATCGGAGGCCTGCTCCAAGAACCGCCCCGACGGCATCATCATCCTTCACGGAACGGATACGATGGCGTATTTCGCGCAGCTCGCAGCAAGATCGCTCAGTCATCTGGGCATCCCTTTCGTGATCACGGGCTCCAAGATCCCGCCGGACAGCGAGGACACTGACGCTTTCAAGAACATCGATTTCGCGGTCGGGCAGGTAACGGCCGGCAACAGCGGAGTCGTTTTCACCACTCACGAAGGCGCCCCTGCCATAATACCCGCCGGCAAGGTCACGTCTCCCGATATCTACGGAGATTACGGAACCTGGCCCGACAGCGCGGACATCGACTTTTCTTCCGAAAGATACCGCAAAGCGGCTGCGGCCTTTTTCGCCGCCGAAAAGCTCCACAGGATACAGGTTATCGCTGCCGCGCCGACACCCGGAATCCTCGATGACGGCTTTGATACGGTGCTCATCATGTGCCACCATTCGGGAACGGCCGACGTAAAGCTCGTTCCGAAGGTCCGCAAATGGACTGCAAAGGGCATCAGGTGCTTCATGGCGCCCGTCCCCAGAAATTCAAATATATACGAGAGCCGCGCAATGCTCGAACAGGCCGGCTGCAAAGCACTTCCGGGAATGCCCCCGGAAGGCGCATGGGCGGAGGCACTCATTACATGACAGGCCCTCTGACCTCGCCGCTGACTACGCCACTGACCTCGCCGCCTTCGATCGAGGGGAGCTTTGGCGGAAGCCAGATGTGGGCGCCGACCCCGCTGATGCAGCGCAACAGCTGCGGCATAATCGCGGGCCTCGACGCGGTGCTGCGGTACGAAGGCATATCAGAACTCACCATGGATGAATATCTTAAGCGCCTTGAAGAGGCAGCCCGCTTTATCAGGCCGGCCAACCTTCCGGGAAAGCACGACAAGCCCGTGAAGATCTTCGGCAGGGAGTTCTCGGGCAGCTTCGGTGTCAGCACCCGGCGGTTCAAGAGCGGGATCAAGAGGCTTGCGGACTCTCGTGGCATCCGGATCAGGCCAAAAGGCTTCATCTTCAAATACGAGAACCGGGCAAGGCACTATCTTGGCATGGGAGTGCCGCTGGTCGCGCTCATAGCCGCGCCTTTTAACAATGTTAAGCTGGTCAACGGCAACGGCGTTCCCTTTAATGTAGGGAACCACTGGGTGACCGTGACCGGGATCGATGACAGGAATCTGGAAGTCTCGTCCTGGGGTGGCAGGTATCACATAGTGCTTGAGGATCTCGACAAGGCGACGGCGGGCATCAGGTTCTATGCCGTGCTGCCTGGCTGATTCGGTCAAGTCCTGATTACTGTGCAAATTTATAATTTGTCTCCTGTTTGTTTTTTGTTTGTACATACGAAAAACGAAAAAACCTCATTTTTATACGTGCATTTTCTTTGAAAAATGCCTCTGAAAGCCGTAATGCACGTATATTTTCTCGAAAAAAGCTGTTTTCGTATGTACATTTTTGGTTGACGGGCAAGAAAACGGGCAAAATGCACGTATAAATTCATCAAAAAACCGTTTTTCGTATGTACGCCTATCCCGGACTTTAATGCCGCCGGGGTCAGGCGGCAAGAAAAACCGCGCAATGTGTCGAAAAACGGATCTTAGGCCGCCGCAGCCTGAAAAACGGCGGCAAAACCAAGGTCAAATAATCATATTTCCTTTATAAATTTGACAAGGGCGGTCACCACATATATACTTTGATAATCAAACTATTGGTTTGTCAAAGTATTTGTATGGAAGGAAATCCAAATGACCGGAAAAATAATCGGTTTAGGTGCATATCTGCCTGAGAAGGTCCTGACCAACGACGACCTCTCCAAGATGGTGGAGACAAATGACGAGTGGATAACCGAGAGAACGGGTATCAAGGAAAGAAGGATCTCTGATCCCCTGACCGACAAGCCCTCCCAGATGGTAGTCAAGGCAGCGCTTCAGGCTGTTGAGGATGCGGGGATCGACCCTAAGGAAATAGACCTCATAATAACAGCATCAACGACGTCGGATCTTATGTTTCCGACGCTTTCCTGCGTTATTCATGAAGCGCTCGGCTGCAGCGAGGAATGCGGAACGTTCGACGTTAACTCCGCATGCCCCGGCTGGATCGCTGCATTTAATGCGGCACAGGGATTCATCGAGTCCGGCAGCTCAAAGCTTGCGCTTGTTGCAGGCGTTGAGTGCACATCCAACTTCGTTAACTGGGAAGACAGAGGTCAGTGCATCCTTTTCGGTGACGGCGCGGGTGCTGCGATCCTCAGAGCCGAGGAAGGCAAGCCCAACCAGTTCATCATGAGGTCTTCGGGCCGCAGGAAGGCCTGCCTGCACTGCGATAACGCAATGCAGCCCGCACGCGTGAACGAGGAAGGCTTTAAGGAACTTACCAAGTTCAACATGGACGGCAGGGAAGTCTTTAAGTTTGCGGTAACCGAGGTTCCGAAGATCATAAGGGATCTTGCCGCGAAATATGATTTCGAGCTTGAGGACATCGACTGGTTCGTGCTCCATCAGGCAAACGCAAGGATCATTGAGGCGACTTCAAAGAAGCTCAAGGTGGGCCTCGAAAAGTTCCCGATGAACATAATGAGAACAGGAAACACATCTTCTGCGAGCATTCCGGTGCTCCTCAAAGAGATGAAGGATAACGGGCAGCTCAAGAAGGGCATGAAGCTTGTTTTGGCAAGCTTCGGAGGCGGCCTCACCTGGGATGCCAACTACATTGAATATTGATCTTGAAAAGGAGAATAACAATGACCAGAATCACAGATCTTATCGGAATCAAATATCCTATCTTCCAGGGCGGTATGGCCTGGGTCGCTGACTGGCACATCGCTGCAGCTGTAAGCAACGCAGGCGGACTCGGCATCATCGGTGTCGGCGGCGCAGACGAGAACTGGCTCAGAGAGCAGATCAAGCTCTGCCGTGAGGCTACTGACAAGCCGTTCGGTGTAAACCTCATGCTCATGAATCCCAGGGCACCCGAGATCGCAAAGGTCATCGCCGAGGAGAAGGTAAAGGTAGTTACCACAGGTGCAGGTTCACCCGAAAAATATATGGAAATGTGGAAGGAAGCAGGAATCATCGTTATCCCTGTTACCGCAGGCGTTGCTCTTGCAAAGAGAATGGAGCAGTGCGGTGCTGACGCTGTCATCGCTGAGGGCACCGAGTCCGGCGGACACATCGGTGAAGCTACGACAATGACGCTCGTTCCCCAGGTAGTCGACGCGGTATCCATCCCCGTTATCGCTGCAGGCGGTATCGCAGACGGCAGAGGCGTTGCAGCGGCTTTCATGCTCGGAGCTGAAGGTGTTCAGTGCGGAACCGTTTTCTGCGCTTGCGACGAGGTCAACGTTCACCAGAACTACAAGGATATGGTCATCAAGGCAAAGGACAACTCCACAAGAGTTACCGGAAGATCCTACGGCCACCCCGTAAGACAGATCAGAAACGCTCTTTCCAACAAGTATCTTGAGATGGAGCAGAGCGGCGTAACCTTCGAAGAGCTTGAGGGACTTACAGTCGGAAGTCTGCGCAAGGCTGTTGTCGAAGGCGATACAAAGCAGGGCACTTTCATGGCCGGACAGATTGCCGGCCTCATCAAGGAAGTCAGACCTGCAAAGGTCATCATCGAATCAATGTTCGAAGAAGCTGACAAGCTCCTCGGAAGAAAGCTGGAAGCATAATGAAGATAGCTTTTTGTTACCCGGGTCAGGGTGTTCAGCAGATAGGTATGGCACAGGGCTTTGTAGAGGCAAGCCCCGATGCTGCCGCTATGCTCGTAAAGGCATCCGAAGCCGCTGATATCGATATGGCGAAACTCCTTTTCGAGGAGAATGACGATATCAACATCACGGAATTCACGCAGCCTGCACTGGTTACCGCATGCTGCATCATCACGAATGCTCTTCTTAAGGCAGGCGTTAAGCCTGAAGTCACCGCAGGTCTTTCACTGGGCGAATACTGCAGCCTTTATGCTGCAGGCGCTCTCAGCTTTGAGGACGCGGTCAGGCTCACGAGGATCAGGGGAAGGCTCATGTCTTCCGCGGTTCCCGCAGGCGAAGGCTCGATGGCGGCAGTCATCGGTCTCGATAAAGAGACGGTCGAAGGCATCACAAGCAAGATCGACGGCGTATGGCCCGCGAACTTCAACTGCCCCGGCCAGATCGTCATCACGGGAAAGAAGGAATCCGTCGCAGAGGCAATGCCCAAGTGCACCGAGGCAGGCGCGCTCAAGGTCGTAGAACTCAACGTATCCGGACCTTTCCATTCGCCGCTCCTTAAGGGCGCCGGCGAAAAGCTCGGCAAGGAACTCGAGAGCGTTGAATTGGGCGATCTCAAGATCCCTTACATCGCAAACGTAAATGCTTCTGTCATTACTGACAAAACGCAGATCAAAGGCCTTCTCGAATCACAGGTATCAAGCCCCGTTATGTGGGAGCAGACACTCCGTGAGCTCGAGAAGATGGGAGTCGATACGATAGTTGAGGTCGGTCCCGGAAGAACGATCGCGGGCTTTGTCAGAAAGACCGTTCCGCAGATAAAAGTAATCGGTGTATCAACACCTGAAGACATAGATAAATTGCTCGAGAAAATCGGCTGATATCAGGAGGAGAATTATGTCAGAGAATACAAGAAAAACAGCAATCGTAACAGGCGCTTCCAGAGGCATCGGAAAGGCCATCGCACTTAAGCTTGCAAAGAGCGGATACAACATCGCTATCGTTGATGCATGCCCTCTCGAAAACAGCAAGGCTGCAGAAGATGAGGTTAAGGCACTCGGCGTTGACGCTAAGGCATATCAGTGCAACGTTGCTGATTTCGCAGCGGTAGAAGCAACCGTCAAGCAGATCAACGACGATTTCGGAGGCATCTACATCCTCGTCAACAACGCAGGAATCACAAGAGACGGTCTCCTCATCAAGATGCCCGAGGAGAACTTTGATGCTGTCATCAACGTAAACCTCAAGGGTACATTTAACTTTATCAAGCACGTTTCTCCCATCATGATGAAGAAGAGGGAGGGAAGAGTCGTAAGCATTTCCTCCATCGTAGGCATCGAGGGACAGGCAGGTCAGGTAAATTACTCCGCATCAAAGGCAGGCGTCATCGGTATCACGAAGTCCTGCGCAAGGGAGTTCGCTTCAAGGAACATCACTTTCAATGCTATCGCTCCGGGATATGTCGAGACACCCATGACTGCAGTTCTTACCGACAAGCAGAAGGAAGCTATTTTCGAGCTGATCCCGCTCAAGAGATACGGACAGCCTGAGGATATCGCTAACGCAGTTAATTTCCTGTGCTCCGAGGATGCTTCATACATCACAGGACAGGTCCTCTCCGTCGACGGCGGAATGCACATGTAATAAAGGGAGAATAAGCAAATGGCAAACAGAGTCGTAGTAACCGGAATGGGTGCGATCACACCCCTCGGAAACACAGTTGAGGCTTTCTGGGAAGGTCTCAAAAAGGGTAAGGCAGCAACCGCCCCGATTACCAAGTTCGATACGAGCAACTCAAAGGTCAAGCTCGCATGCGAAGTCAAGGATTTCGATCCTCAGAACTACATGGACTTCAAGACGATGAAGCGTATGGAGCCTTTTGCACATTTCGCTGTCGCTGCCGCTAAGGAAGCTATCGAGCAGTCCGGTCTCAAGATGGAGAACGAGGATCCCTACAGGGTAGGCGTTATCGTCAGCTCCGGCATCGGATCGATGCAGGCTCACGAGAGAGAGCAGGTAAGATATGAGAAGTCGGGCAAGATCGCTCCGATGTACATCCCGATGATGATTGCGAACATGGCATCCGCCAACATCGCCATCATGTACGGAATGAAGGGCATCAACACATGCGTCATCACAGCATGCGCGACAGGCGCTCACTCAATAGGCGATGCTTTCAAGGCAGTTAAGTATGGTGATGCGGACGTCATGGTCACGGGCGGGTGCGAAGCAGCTGTCTGCAAGACAGGCGTTCAGGGATTTGCGGCTCTTACAGCCCTTTCGACAAACGAAGATCCCGAGACGGCATCAAGACCGTTCGACAAGGACAGAGACGGCTTTGTTATCGGTGAAGGATCAGGTGTTCTCGTTCTTGAAAGCCTTGAGCATGCTCAGGCAAGAGGCGCAAACATCCTTGCCGAGATCGTAGGCTACGGCGCAACATGCGACGCTTTCCACATCACATCACCTGCTGAGGACGGTTCAGGTGCAGGTGAAGCAATGATCATCGCTATGAAGGAAGCAGGCATCAAGCCTTCCGACATCGACTACATCAATGCTCACGGAACATCAACACACCACAATGACCTTTTCGAGACGCGCGCTATGAAGTATGCGTTCAAGGAAGATATCAGGAACATCTCCATCAACTCCACAAAGTCCATGATCGGACACGTGCTGGGCGGTGCAGGCGGCGTTGAGCTCATCACATGCGTAAAGGCCATTCAGGACGGATACGTTCACGTTACCGCGGGCTCCAAGGAAACAGAGGGCGAGATGGATCTCGATTACACATTCAATGAACCCAAGAACCGCAACATCACATATGCAATGACGAACAATCTCGGATTCGGCGGACACAACGCTTCCATCATCGTTAAAAAATTTGTTTAAGTAAGGGAGGACGGACCAAATGGCAGACAAGAATTCACGCACGGGTCTTTCACTCGAGGAGATGACCGCCCTTATCAAAGCGGTATCCGAATCGAACATCGACAGCTTCGATTACAAGGAAGGCGAGTTCTCGATCACCCTTCACACAGGAAGGAGCGGGATACTGACTTCTGCCGCAAACGCAGCGGGAGCCGGAGCTTTCTCCGGAGTCTCCATGGCTGATCTCAACAAGGCTATGTCACTGGCAGCAGACGCTTCCAGCGGCGATTCCGAGGAAGATGAAGATGAAGACGCATTCATCATCAAGTCACCTCTCGTAGGCACTTTCTATGCGGCTCCCGCAGCTGACGCAAAGCCTTTCGTAAAGATCGGCGACCGCGTCAAGAAGGGACAGGTACTTGCCATCGTTGAGGCAATGAAGATGATGAACGAGATCGAGTCGGATTGTGACGGCACGATCACTGAGATAATGGCAACTAACGGTTCGCCCGTTGAATACGGTCAGCCGCTTTTCAGATTAAGCTAATACAAAGGAGAAGACCCCATGGCTAATTCACTCGACACAACAGGCATCATGAAGATCATTCCGCACAGACATCCCTTCCTTCTTATCGACAGGGTTGAGGATTTCGTACCCGGCGAATATGCCATCGCTTATAAGAATTTCACATATGACGAATATTTCTTCAGAGGACACTTCCCTGAATACCCGATTGTTCCGGGCGTCATCACAGTTGAAGCTCTTGCACAGACCGGTGCTGTCAGCATCCTTTCCAAGGAGGAGTTCAAGGGCAGGATCGCTCTTTTCGCAGGCGTTGACAAGTGTAAGTTCAAGGGCTCAGTCGTTCCGGGTGACCAGGTAAGACTTGAGACAAGGATCACCGCAATGAAGAACACATTCGGTATCGGCGAGGCAGTAGCAACCGTAAACGGCAACGTCGTAGTCAAGGCTACTCTCAAATTCGCGATCCTTCCCAAGGGCGCAGAAGTCTGATAAGGCAAGATTATGATAAAGAAAGTCCTGATAGCAAACAGAGGCGAGATTGCGGTCCGCATCATAAGAGCGTGCCGTGAGATGGGCATCGAGACGGTCGCGGTATGCTCCGAGGCTGACAGAAATGCCCTCCACGCAATGCTTGCGGACCAGACGATATGTATAGGTCCCGCCCCCTCATCAGAGAGCTATCTGAATATCAACCGCATCATCAGCGCTACGATGACATCGGGTGCGGACGCGATCCATCCGGGCTTCGGATTCTTATCTGAGGATTCGAGGTTTGCAAGGATCTGCGAGCGCTGCAACATCACGTTCATCGGTCCTTCTTCAGAGATGATCGCCGCTTCGGGCAACAAGGCCCAGGCAAAGAAGACCATGATGGATGCAGGCGTTCCTACGATACCCGGAAGTGCTGAGGCTGCAAGGACCGTCGAGGACGGACTGAGGCTTGCCGAAATCGCCACATATCCCGTCATGATCAAGGCGGCGTTGGGCGGCGGCGGAAAAGGCATGAGAGTTGCCAGGTCGAAAGACGTTTTCACGCAGGCATTCCAAACTGCGCAGCAGGAAGCGGTAAACGCTTTCGGAGACGGATCGATGTACATAGAGCACTATGTAGAGCATCCGAAGCACATCGAGGTACAGATACTGGCCGACAAGTTCGGTAATGTCGTATCTTTAGGCGAGCGTGACTGCTCGATCCAGAGAAACCACCAGAAGCTTATCGAAGAGACCCCCTGCGAGACTCTTTCAGAAGAGAAGAGAAGGGCTATCTGCGAGGCTGCCGTAAAAGCCGCAAAGGCTGTAAATTACGAGAACGCGGGCACCGTGGAGTTCCTGCTCGAACCGTCCGGCAATTTCTATTTCATGGAAATGAACACGAGGATCCAGGTCGAGCACCCGATAACCGAATGGGTCACGGGCATCGATCTCATCAAGGAGCAGATAAAGATCGCGTCAGGCGAGAAGCTCGGTTTCACACAGGATGACATTAAGATCAAAGGCCACTCCATCGAGGTCAGGATCAACGCCGAGGACGCCGAGCACAAGTTCAGACCGTGTCCCGGCAAGATCGAGCTTGCTTACCTTCCGGGCGGCCAGGGAGTCAGGATCGATTCGGCTGTCTATAGCGGTCTTGAGATCCCGCCCTACTACGATTCGATGCTCGCAAAGCTTTCCGTATGGGCACCCACGAGGGAAGAGGCCATCAAGAAGGCACAGTCGGCTCTCGGCGAAGTGATAATCACGGGCATCAAGACAAACATCGACTATCAGTACGGCATCATCACGAGCCCTGAATTTATAAGCGGTAACACGGACATCGATTTTATCGATAAGTTCTCCAGAAAGTAAGGACCGGAATCAGGTAATGGAACTACGTTATTTATTCAAGAAGACCCAGTCTGCGCAAGGCGGCTCCGACACCCCGAAAAACGAGGATAACGGGCCCCAGACCCCGCAGGGACTTTTCCATAAATGCACCAAGTGCGGAGAAACTATCTTCTCTGAGGAGCTCAAGAGAAATCTTTTCGTATGCCCGAAATGCGGCAACTATTTCCGCATGTTTGCGGCTACGAGGATCGACAGTATCTTGGACGACGGCACATTCGAGGAATGGGATCCGGACATCGTGGAATCCAATCCGCTCGGGACTCCGGGCTATGAGGACAAGCTCGCGAAGCTCCGCGACAAGACTTCTCTTGATGAGGCGGTAGTAACGGGAAAAGGCCTCATCAACGGACATCCGGCATGCCTCGGCGTGATGGACTGCCGTTTTATGATGGCTTCGATGGGAAGCGTCGTGGGCGAAAAGATAACGAGGATGTTCGAACGTGCGACCGAAGACAGGCTTCCTGTCATCATATACACCGCCTCAGGCGGCGCGAGAATGCAGGAGGGCATAATCTCCCTCATGCAGATGGCGAAGACGTCTGCGGCCATTAAGAGGCATTCTGATGCTGGTCTTCTTTACGTGACCGTACTTACTGATCCGACAACAGGAGGCGTTACCGCAAGCTTTGCGATGCTGGGTGACATTATCCTTGCGGAACCCGGTGCCCTCATCGGTTTCGCGGGTCCGAGAGTCATTGAGCAGACGATAGGCCAGAAGCTCCCTGAAGGCTTCCAGCGCGCGGAATTCCTGCGTGATCACGGCTTTGTGGACGACATCGTAACCAGGACCGACATGAAGGATTACCTGACCGACATCCTGGCGTTCCATGAGGACAAGAAAGATTTCAAGCCCGGAAAGAATGCGAAGATAAAGCTTCCCAAGAGCAGCGGAAAGCTCACTCCGTGGGATAAGGTCATGATCTCCCGCGGCAAGGACAGACCCGTTGCGGAGGATTATATAAGACAGCTTTTCCCTGATTTCATGGAATTCCATGGCGACAGATTCGTCAAGGACGACAAGGCCATAATGGGCGGAATCGCTACGTTTGCGGGCAAGGCCGTCACTGTTATCGCCGAGTCCAAGGGACACGATACAAAAGAGAACATCGAACGCAATTTCGGCATGCCGTCACCTGACGGATACCGCAAGGCGTTAAGACTTATGAGACAGGCGGAGAAGTTCGGAAGACCGGTCATCTGCTTTGTCGATACTCCGGGAGCATACTGCGGATTAGAGGCCGAGGAGCGTGGACAGGGTGAAGCCATCGCCAGAAACCTCTATGAGATGTCATCTTTGAAGGTGCCCGTGCTCTCGATCATCATAAGCGAGGCAGGTTCGGGCGGAGCACTGGCTCTCGCGGTCTCTGACGAGGTCTGGATGTTCGAGAACGCGATCTATGCGATCCTTTCGCCTGAGGGCTATGCGAGCATTCTCTGGAAGGATTCCAAGAGAGCGTCCGAAGCGGCATCCGAGATGAAGCTCACCGCCAAAGACATGATGGACAACAGGATAATCGACAAGATCATTGCAGAGCCGGAGAACCTCTGCGAAAATAATATAGACGCCGTTGTTGCTCAGCTCAAAGAGGGCATTTCCGGATTCATCGGAAGCAACGAGGGCTTTGACGGAGAGGAACTCGCTAAGAAGCGGTACGAAAGATACCGAAGGTACTGATGAACATAGATCTCATTCTCACCCAAATGCCACTCGAAGATAAGGCAAGACTGATCTGCGGACGGTCGCCTTTTTCGGTCGGAGGCATTAAGGCGGGTGAATATGAGATCCCCGTTCTGTACATGCAGGACGGCGGTACCGGGATCAATTACGAGCAGTTTTTCCAGGACAGGAGAGGCGACGAGACCGACGGCTTTACGCCTGCGGAGTGTTTCCGCGTGGTAAGGCTCTTCTACCGTACGGATGAACTCACCGCTCACGAAAAGATCCTCAGGGAGAAGATCTCTCTTAAACTCAATGAACTAAAGGGTCACATCAAGTCGGCACCCGGCTGTTATCCGCCTGGTATCTTGCTCGGCGCGACATGGGATCCCGGGGTTGTTTACGAAGTCTCGAAAGCACTCGGCATGGAGGCAAAAGCCTACAATACCGGTGTTTTGCTGGGTACCCCGAACTGCAATCTCTTAAGGGATCCGAGAAACGGAAGGTTCTTTGAAGGGTATTCCGAAGATCCCGTTCTTACCAAGACGCTCGCCCCTCAGATGTGCAGGGGAGTTGAGGATGAAGGTGTTGCCTCGAATGCCAAGCATTTCGCCTGCAATAACTTAGAGATCAACCGCGTCGGAATCGATGAGAAGATTCCCGCAAGAGCGCTCGAAGAGCTTTATCTGCCTGCGTTTGAAGAGTGCGCGAAGGTGACGTCGACCTTCATGTCGGCATATGTCTCAATAAACGGAACCAGGTGCACCGAGAACAAAGAATTCCTGACAGACATTTTAAGAGACCGCTGGGGCTTTGACGGAATGGTGGTTACCGACTGGGGTGCATGCATCGGAAAGGCCGGAGATTCGCTGGCAGCGGGCAACGACCTGTTCATGCCGGGCCCGTGGGATCACAAAGACATAATCGATGCGGTCAGGGACGGCCGCGTATCCGAAGAGCGCCTGGATGAGGCATGCAGAAGGATACTGACACTTATCGAAAAGTTCGCGGACGTTAAGCTTCCTGAAGACTTTACGGACGAAGAATACGTTGCCAAAGGCCGCAAGGCCGCTTACGATGCCGCTTCGGAAGGCATCGTTATGCTGATAAACAAAGACGGTCTTTTCCCGCTTGCCCAGGGCTCGAAAACGGTATTTTTCGGTGTTTCACGCGGCGCGTTCAGGGACTTCGGGACCGGAAGCGCGCAGGTGTTTACGGACAGATCTTCCAACATGGCTGAAGAACTCAGGAAGATACCGGGTTTTGAAGACGTCGCTTTTGACGATATCGAAGCATATAAGACCGGCGCGACGGCTGTAGTTATCGAGACGCTCGAATCGAGCGAGGGCGCAGACAGAGCGGATCTCAAGCTTTCCAAAGACACACGCACCATCCTGGACAAACTGATAAAAGAGCGCGGTATGGGACGGATCTGTCTCATCCTCAACACGCCCGGCCCCGTTGAACTGGGGTCATACAAAGACGAGCTCGACGGCCTTTTCGCGGTGTTCTATCCGGGCATGGAAGGCGGGCACGCAATGGCTGATATCATGTGCGGAAAAGCCAATCCTTCAGGGCATCTGCCGGTCACGTTCCCCGAAAGGCTCGAGGATATCCCGTCGTTTCTTTGCTACCCCGACAGCTTCAGCTGCGTTTACGGCGAGGGCATCTACGCAGGATACAGGGGCTATCAGAAGAGAAAGATCAGGCCCATGTTCCCGTTCGGATACGGCCTGTCGTATTCTGATTTTGAGATCGAAGGCATGGAAACTGCCGTTGCTGAAGGCAAAGTGAACTGCTCCGTTACAGTTAAGAACACGAGCGGAAGATCCGGAAAGGTCACGCTCCAGATATATTCGCACAAGGTCTCAGCCGATGTTCCGCGTGCCGAGAACGCCCTTTGCGGCTTCGGCAAATTCCTCCTTGAAGCAGGGGAGATCAGGACTTTTGACGTAGTTTTTGATATTGACGAACTTAAGTATTACGATGCCGACCGCAAGGCTTTCCTGCTCGAGGAAGGCGCATATGAGATAAAGTGCGGGTTTGACTGCGAGGATATCAGGGTCTCATCCGTTATCAGGATCGACGAGGGCTCGGAAGAGCTCAAATGCGGCATTTCATGGCCCTGCGGCAAGATCGCGCAGTACCCGGAGCTCGAATCAGCCCTCAAGGCGGATGTCGAAGCCCGCGGAGAAGATTTCGGGCTCTACCTCAGCAACTGCATCTATATGCCGTTCATGCCGGTCTCGGAGACATATCCGGACGCTTCATCATTTGAGAATTTCATCGCCGCATGCAGCGGTTTTGTCCACGAATAACGGTCTGAAAGACTACACGTATTATATCCGGGGTTATTTGAAATCTGACAGCAGAACACTTTTCATGAACTTTCGAACTCGATTCCCAAATCTCTACAGTGAAACGATCGGTTCAGTGTAGAAAAAAGTGTAGATTAGCCGGATTTACACAAAAATCTACAGTAAAACAGCCGTTTCAGTGTAGATTTTAAGGAATCCGAAAATCGATTCGCGAAGGATTCACGGCGGGAGGTTATTTCGCGAAAGATACGTGGATCGTCATCGTGCGCATAACCCGTGCATTTTTCATTTGCACTTTTTTGTCGAATATCTCCCGAAAAGTGCACGGATTTCTGCAATTTGATCCAATTTGCACTTTTTCTTGCATAAATCAGGCCAAAAAGTGCAATTTTACTGCACTGATTACCAAAGCCAACAAAAAATACCCCGGCGGGCCGGGTGAAGCTATGCGCGCGGCGCGGGCAGACGAATCACCCCCGAAAACCCGTCCAAATTTAAAATATTTATATTATTAATGCGAAAACCGCCCGTTTAGTGTATATTTATTATTGCAAAATTCTCGAAAGGATCCGATTCTTGATGAGCAAATATGATTTTCTTATCGTTGGCGCAGGATTGTATGGCGCTACTTTTGCACGCCTTGCGACAGACGGCGGCTATAAGTGTCTGGTGATCGACAGGCGCGATCAGGTAGCAGGCAACGTATATACGGAGAACGTCGGCGGTATCAACGTACACAAGTACGGTGCGCATATCTTCCACACGAGTGACCGTGAAGTCTGGGATTTCGCGTGCAGGTTTGCGGAGTTCAACCGTTACACAAATACCGTTGTGGCTAACTTCAAGGGTGAGATCTATTCGATGCCCTTCAATATGTACACGTTCAACAAGATGTGGGGCGTCATCACTCCCGAAGAGGCTAGGGCTAAGCTTGACGAGCAGATCGCATCCGTTAAGATCGATGAGCCGAAGAACCTCGAAGAGCAGGCTCTCTCCCTTATCGGCCCGGACATCTACAACAAGCTCATCAAGGGCTACACCGAGAAGCAGTGGGGCAGGAAGGCAACAGAGCTTCCTTCTTTCATCATCAAGAGACTTCCGGTCAGACTTACCTACAACAACAACTATTTCAACGACAGCTTCCAGGGTATCCCCGTCGGAGGCTATACAAAGTGGATCGAGAACATGCTCGAAGGTATCGAAGTCAGGACAGGCGTTGATTTCCTCGAGAACAGGGAGGAGCTTTCTGCCCTTGCCGATAAGATCATCTATTCCGGCATGATCGACGAGTTCTACGGCTACAAGCTCGGAACACTTGAATACAGAAGCTTGAGATTTGAGACCGAGTATCTCCCTGATGTCGACGATTACCAGGGCAACGCGGTCATCAACTACACTGATGCCGAGACACCTTTCACGAGGATCATCGAGCACAAGCATTTTGAGTTCGGAACAGGAAAGGGAACCGCGGTCACACGCGAGTATCCGGCAGAGTGGAAGAAGGGCGACGAGCCTTACTACCCGCTCAACAACGACAGAAATAACGATCTTTACCGCAAGTATCAGGAACTGGCATCTGCTGACGAGAAGGTCTGGTTCGGCGGAAGACTCGGAAAATACAAGTACTACGACATGGACGATACTATCGCCGATGCCGCAGCCGACTACAAAAAGATAACGGAGTGAAAGAATGAAAGTACTCAAGAAACTGGTAATCGCGATCGTTTGCGCGGCATTCATGATGTCTTCCGCGGCAACAGCCCTCGCAGACGAGACAACCGCAGCATCACAGCCTTCTGAAACCGCTTCAGAGACAAAGGCTACGTTTGACATTTCAAAGCTGAGCTTTGACACGATGTACGGAAATCAGATCGGTGATTTCTTAAATCACGAATATGTTTACGAAGGAGAGAAGATCCCCGTTACGGAATCAAACTACTATTTCCTTCTGACTTTCCTGCAGCTCAGCCAGTATGCGGCATACGGCTATTTCCCGGCAACGGGTGAAGGCTACCTCGATCTTGCCGCAGCTTACGGTGATAAGGGCGAGACATATGCACAGTATTTCATCAAGCAGGCTGAGGATTACCTCCACAGCACATATATCCTCGCAAACCGCGCAAAGGCTGCGGGCATCAAGCTTGGCGATGAGGATAAGAAAGCTATCGATGACGAGATCAATGAGAGGATCGAGCAGCAGGCAAACCCCGCAGGAGTTCCCCTCGACACGATCCTGAAGCTGTATTTCGGACCTGACTGTGACGAGAAGGCTTACCGCGCGATCCTTGAGAACGCATCTCTCGCAGGCAAGTATCAGGAGAAGTATGCCGCAGATTACAAGATCCCTGAAGATCAGATGATGGTACCCAACATCGCATATGCTCTTTTCTATGCTCCGGGCGCATCCGCATCCGCAGAGGACAAGAAAAAGGCTGAGACAGGCGCTAACGAGATGCTCGCAAAGTGCAAGACAGCTTCTGATCTCCCCAAGCTCGCGGAAGAAGCACAGAAGGCCGGCACTGTTTACGACCAGTCGACCATTTCCGTACGCAAGGGCGAGACAGTCTCCTCTTTCGAGGAATGGGCATACAAGGCAGAGCGCAAAGAAGGCGATGTAGGCGTTATCTTCGCTGAGGAGTACGGATATTTCTGCGTCGGTTATCTCGGAAAGGTCAAGCTTGAGCAGGCAGAACTTCAGGATGTTGCCAACGAGGCTCTCAACAAAGAGATCGAAGCCGAGATGAAAGAGAACAAGCACGGCTTCAAGACAGATAAGGCTTTCCCTACAGCTAAGCCCGCACCTACCGCAGTTCCCCAGGAGACAGGAGAGAACGGCGGACCTACTATGGAGACGGCACCTTCCGCGCTTCCTACGGATAATGGCGACACAGCTACCGCTAACGGAATGTCCAAGGTCCTCCTCGTAATATTCCTGGTTATCGGCGGTATCGCAATCATCGCGGTCATCGTTCTTCTTGTAATGAACTACATGGATTCCGGCAAGAAAGAGGATTCAAAGAAGTCATCCTCCAAGAAATCATCTTCTTCCAAGAAGAGCTCAAAGAAGCCCGTAGTTGAAGATGATGACGAAGACGAAGAAGACGAGTACGAGGAAGACGACGAAGAAGAATACGAGGACGGTGAGGAAGAGGAAGAGGAAGAGGAAGAAGATCCTTATTCCGGTCTTTCCGAAGATGAAGACGCTGAGGAAGAAGAGTCCGAAGAAGAGCCTGCTGATGACAAAGGCGGCAAAGATAAAGACAAGAACAACAAGAAGAGACGTTAATCGAAAGAGGCATTTGGCAAATGGAGATCACGACCGACCTGGTAAGATATCTTGAAGCTCTCGGCAGGATCGAGCTTTCACCTGAGGATGAAGCCGGCATGCAGAAGGGCCTTTCGGATATTCTTGGTTACTTTGATAAACTTAACGAACTCGACACGACAGGCGTTGAACCGCTGAGCCACGCGCTCGGCAGGAGCAACGTTATGCGTGAGGATGAAGTCAGCAACGGAGACATGAGGGACACGGTCCTTTCGAACGCTCCGGAGACGAAAGACGGCACGATCCTTGTGCCGAGGACATTTGATTAAAGGGGCGGAATGACATGACTACAGAAGAGATAATCAGCCTTTCCGCACTGGAACTCGGCAAAGCAATTAAAGACGGCAAGACCTCCTCGGTTGAGGCGACCCATGCATATCTTACAAGGATCGATGAGAGGGACGGCGATTACAACGCGTTCATCACTGTCCTCAGGGAAGAGGCACTCATCAGGGCAGCTGAAGTTGATGCTGCAATTTCCGCAGGCAAGCTGACAGGTCCCCTGGCAGGCGTGCCCATTGCGGTCAAGGACAACATCTGTACCAAGGGCGTTCTTACGACCTGCGGCTCGAAAATGCTTTCCAACTTCGTTCCGCCTTATAACGCTACAGTCGTTGATAAGTTGAACGATGCAGGACTCGTTATAATCGGCAAGGTCAACATGGACGAATTCGCAATGGGTTCCACCACTGAGACCAGCTATTTCGGACCTACGGTAAACCCTCACGGAACAGGAAGGGTTCCGGGCGGTTCGTCGGGCGGATCTGCCGCTGCAGTTGCAGCAGACATGGCGCCTGTAGCGCTCGGTTCGGATACCGGCGGATCGATCAGACAGCCGTCGTCTTTCTGCGGAGTAACCGGACTCAAGCCCACATACGGCAGCGTATCACGTTACGGTCTCGTCGCATTCGCTTCATCCCTTGACCAGATCGGACCGATCGCAAGGAACGCCGAAGACGCGGCAGCTCTTTACAACGTCATCTGCGGTGCCGATCCCAGGGACCAGTCCTCTTCGGAGCAGGCTGCCACAGTGGATATGGACGTGCTCGCTGGCTTCTCGCTCAAGGGCAAGAAGATCGGTCTTCCCGAGGAATACTTCGGTGAAGGTATCGATGCAGGAGTAAGGGAGAAGGTTACAGCTGCGATCAAGGTCTTAGAGGGCTTGGGCGCTGAAGTTGAGACGTTCTCTTTCCCTATCGCGGAATATGCGATCCCGACTTATTACATCATCGCCTGCGCGGAAGCGTGCTCGAACCTGTCACGTTACGACGGAATCAAGTACGGCTACCGTCCCGAGGGCGACATCGATCTTACAAGGCTTTACATCAAGTCAAGGAGCGAGGGCTTCGGACTTGAGGTCAAGAGAAGGATAATGCTCGGAAACTTCGTGCTTTCATCCGGATACTACGATGCATACTACAACAAGGCTCTTCAGGCGAAGAACCTCATCAAGCAGTCTTTCGACAAGGCTTTCGAAAAGTATGACGTCATAGCGGGTCCTGTTGCTCCGACGCCGGCGCTCAAGGCGGGAGAGAGTTTAAGCGATCCGCTCAAGATGTATCTCGGAGATATCTGCACGGTACTCATCAATATCGCGGGACTTCCCGCAATATCCGTTCCGTGCGGTCAGGTCGGAGACGAACAGCTTCCTGTCGGTCTCCAGCTTATCGGAAAGCCGTTCGAAGAAGCAACTGTACTTGGTTTTGCTTCGGCGTTGGAAAAGAATCAGTAAGGGTTACAGGGTAAGGAATTACATATGAGAGATTATGAAATGGTTATAGGACTCGAGGTACACTGCGAGTTGTCGACCGAATCGAAGATCTTCTGCGGATGCTCGACCAAGTTCGGAGGAGCTCCCAACACCCACGTCTGCGAGGTCTGCTCCGGAATGCCCGGAACGCTCCCGCAGCTGAATAAGAAAGTTGTTGAGTTCGCCGTTAAGGCAGGACTTGCGCTTAACTGCGAGATAACGAGAAAGAACAAGTTCGACCGTAAGAACTACTTCTATCCGGATCTTCCCAAGGCATACCAGATATCGCAGTTATATTTCCCGATCTGCAGAAACGGTCATGTCGATATCACCACGAGCGAAGGCACAAAGTCTATCGGTATCCATGAGATCCACATGGAAGAGGATGCCGGCAAGCTCGTCCACGATCCCGTTACGGGAATGACGATGGTCGATTTCAACCGCTGCGGAGTCCCGCTTCTCGAGATCGTATCAGAGCCTGATTTCAGGAGCGCAGAGGAAGTCACCGCTTATCTTGCCAAGCTCCGCGACACCATGCAGTATCTCGGAGTCTCCGACTGCAAGATGCAGGAAGGATCCATGCGTGCAGACGTTAACCTTTCCGTAAGGCCCAGAGGCCAGAAGGAATTCGGAACAAGGACCGAGATGAAGAATATCGCTTCATTCAAGGCGATCGAACGCGCGATCGAATATGAGAGGGAGCGCCAGATCGATCTTATCGAGGAAGGCAACGAAGTCGTTCAGGAGACAAGACGCTGGGACGACGAGAAGGAATACACCTACGCGATGAGATCCAAGGAGAACGCACAGGATTACAAGTACTATCCTGATCCCGATCTCATGCCCATTGAGATCTCAGACGAGTATCTTTCCGGCATCAAGGCACAGCTCCCCGAGTTCGCCGATCAGAAGAAGGCCCGCTATGTCGAGCAGATGGGCCTGCCCGAATACGATGCCGGCATCATTACCGCAAGCCCCGCGCTGGTTAAGGTTTTCGAGACCGCCGCAGACTTTACGGGTTCGCCCAAGGAAGTCTCCAACTGGATAATGACCGACCTCCTCAAGCTGTGCAAGGATGCTGCTGTCGCGGTCGATGATATGAAGTTCGACGGCAAAGCTCTCGGTGTCATCATCAAGATGGTCCAGGGCGGACAGATCAACCGCAAGTCAGGCAAAAAGGTCCTCGAGGAAGTATTCATGAACGGTGTCGATCCGGAAAGCTACGTTAAGGAGAACGGCCTTGCGCAGGTATCCGATGCATCCGCTATCGAGCCTGTGATCAAGGAGATCCTGGATGCCAATCCGGGTCCCGTATCCGAGTATCTCGCGGGTAAGGAGAAGAACTTCCAGTTCCTGGTCGGCCAGTCCATGAGGGCTCTCAAGGGCAAGGCAGATCCTCAGGCAGTCAGGGCAACGCTCGAAAAGCTTTTGGGTGAGATGAAATAATGGGAAAAACAGTAGCTGAAATACTGCTTGTCTTCTTTTTCGTATTAGTGAACGCATTCTTCTCCGGCACGGAGATGGCGGTCATTTCCCTTAATGACGCCAAGATGCGCAAGATGGCCGAGGATGGCCACAAGAAGGCGAAAAGGATCGTAAAGTTCATCGACAATCCGGGCAACTTCCTGGCAACGATCCAGGTAGGCGTTACGCTCGCAGGATTCCTGTCATCCGCTTTTGCTGCGAATAATTTTGCTTCAAAGCTGGCTCTGCTCGTTGATTCCGCAGGCGCGCACAAGTGGCTCGAGTCATTCTGGACGGTCATCATAACGGTCGTCTTATCTTATTTCTCGCTCGTCTTAGGCGAGCTCGTTCCCAAGCGCATTGCACAGAACAATCCTGAGAAATGGGCATTTGCCGTAACAGGCGTCGTCCGTTTCTTCGGCGTTATCTTAAAGCCGTTCGTAGCCCTGCTTACGGCATCCACGAACCTTATCCTCAAGGCTTTTAAGATCTCGCCCGTCCATACCGACAAGAGCGTAACGGAAGAAGAGATCCGCATGATGGTCGATGTCGGTTCGGAATCGGGCAACATCGAAGATACCGAGAAGGAAATGATCGACAACGTTTTCGAGTTCAACGACAAGGAAGTTGCCGCGATCATGACGCACAGAAAGAAGATCGTTTCCCTGCCGATCGATGCTGAGTACGACGAGGTAATGAGAGTCGCAAGGGAAGAGAAATACACGAGGATCCCCGTTTACGAGGACACGATCGACGACATCCGCGGAATCCTTCACATCAAGGATCTTATCGGTATCATGCCTCCTGATGACGAGCATCCTTTCGTGCTCGAAAAGTACATCAGAGAGCCTTTGTTCGTCCATGAGACAAGGAAGATCTCTTCATTGTTCGGCGAGATGAAGACCTCCGGAATGCAGATGGCCGTTATCGTTGACGAATACGGCGGAACGATGGGTATCTGCACGATCGAGGATATGTTAGAAGAGCTCGTAGGCAATATTACCGACGAGTTCGACGATGAGGAGCAGCCTCTGGTCAAGCTCTCGAACGGCGATTATATCGTCGCGGGCGACATGACGCTGAGCGACCTTGAAGACGTTCTCGATATCGAGCTTTCCGATGAGGAATACGATACTATCGCGGGACTTGTCATCCAGCTTCTCGACAGGGTTCCCGAAGAGAAGGAGAAGCCCGTCGTCCATTACGAGAATTTAGACATCAAGGTGCTTAAGATGGAGGAGAGAGCCATCTCCAAAGTCATGATACATATCAATAAGCCGGCAGCGGTCGATTCAGATTCCGAATCAGGTTCCGGCGCGCGTGAAGATAATGATTCCGGAAAAGAAGATTGATGTCATTTTGTATGACTTGGACGGTACGATCCAGGATTCCGTACCTCTCATAGTCGAGTCTTTTCAGAAAGCATATGAGATCGTACTGGGCGAATGCACCAGGAGCGAGGCAGACCTTAAGAGCTATATCGGCAGGCCCCTGCGCGATTCTTTCGAAAGGCATGACAGGGAGACTGCGGACAGGCTCACTGAAGCTTATCTCGAATACAACATGAAAAGAATGAAAGAGGGTGCGATCTCTCTTTTCCCCGGCATCACTGAAGGACTGGCGAAAATAAAGTCTCTCGGCTACCGCCAGGGTATTGTCACGGCCAAGCGCCGTTCGTCCGCGATGGTGACCATCGAGCTTCTGGACATCGCGAAATACTTTGACACGATGGTCTTCGGAGAAGATACCGTGAGATCCAAGCCTTACGGCGATCCGATAGTTGAGGGAGCAAAGCGCCTTGGTATAACGGACATGAGCCGCGTGCTTTATGTCGGAGATGCCAAATCCGACCTGCTCTCGGCAAAAGACTGCGGCGCATCCTTTGCTCTGGTCGACTGGACCATGATGCCGAAAGACGAGATAGGCAAACTGGGCCCCGATCACGTGATCTCCTCTTTGGATGAGATTCCTTGCATTATCGGAGGCACCGAATTATAATTATCTTTGCATTTTTTTGCGAACTAATAATATATTTCATTATATAAGGCGGGAATCTGTATGGCTAAAACAACCAAGAAGTCTAAAACCGGCAAGTCCAAGGCCAAGCTGGCACTGGGCATCACAGTTGCCATCATGGCATTATTCGCAGTCGGCTATTTCGTTTATTTCTCCGGTATCGTTCCGCAGCTCCTGCCCGGAATGACTATTACAGAGACCAAGGCAGACGGCACAACTGCAAAGGTAGCCGACCTTTCCGTCCTTGAGACCAACTACTACTACATGAGCATCTACAGCATGTACGCTCAGTACGGCATGATCAACTCTGACAATCTCGATAAAGTAGTAAACGAGAGCACAGGCCAGACATACCGTGAGCTGCTCCTTTCCCAGGGCGCAGATGAGGCTGTGAACCTTATCCTGATGGAGCGCGAAGCTGAGTCCAAGGGCTTCCGTCAGCTTTCACAGGCTTCCAGATGCGCAAAGATGGAGCTCGAGAGCCTCCGCGGCATGGCAAAGCTTTACGGCTACAACACTGTTGACAGATACATTGCCGCTCAGTACGGCACAGGCATGACTTCCAGGATCTACAGAAAGTGCATCGAGAGAGGCCTTTTCACAGAAGAGTACCAGGCATACCTCTCACAGTTCGACAATACGATCGCACCTTCCGACGAGGCTGTAAAAGAACAGTACAAGGCAGATCCTTCCAAGTTTGAGAAGGTTACATTCAATTACTACCTCATCGTTGCCCAGAACGACAAGGACGGCAAGCTCGACATCGCTGCTGCAAAGAAGGATGCACAGTGGATCTCCGACAAGGCTACTGATGCCAAGACTTTCAGGAGCACTGTCATGACATACCTCAAGGGCAAGAACGACACAGAGTCCCTTGCAAAATATGAGAACGATGCTGATCCTACGCTGATCGAAGATCTCACAAAGACAAATGTCGAGTCCTACTACGACAAGAACCTTGCCGAGTACCTTTTTGCTGCTGACCGCAAGGCCGGTGACAAGACAGTCATCGAGACAAACACAGGCGCATATGTCGTAATGTTCGGCGAAAGAAAGCTCGACGAAGAGCAGGCTGTCACATACAGAACACTTACTCTCCAGAACGACGCAAAGAACGGCAAGACACGTACAAACGAGGAGATCGCAGCTGATGCCAAGGCACTTGCCGATAAGGCTGCACAGCTCTGCCCTCAGGGACTTGACCCGCTCTCTTTCTATAAGGTAGCTAAAGAGAACACAGCTGATCAGGACGAGATGCTCAGCGGCGGTTATACTGCCGGCGAGACAAAGGCAGATATGCTCGAGGGCGATAACGGCAAGGAAGCTACAGCAGAGCAGAAGGCTCTCGCTGAATGGCTCTTTGACGCTTCCCGCAAGCAGGGTGATATCCGCATCGTAACTTCCGAAGACAACAGAACCGTTACTGTTTACTACTTCGAGAAGACAACAGCTTCCTGGATCGTTGACGCAAAGAACGATCAGACCACTGAGAACATCAACAAGCTGAAGGAGTCCCTCAAGTCGACCAAACCTCAGTACGTTATCAATTCCGATCTCATCAAAAATTTTATTTACCATGTTAACGGCTAATAAATAAAGGCCTTAACGAGTTTTATACGACTGAAAATCTTGTTGGCGGGAAAATTTCCCGTTGACAAGATTTGCGTTTCACTATATAATTCTTTACTGCGTCATATTGGGTTAGGGGCATTATGCCCTTTTAACTTGACGGAAAGAGCCTTTTGTGTTAAATAAATAGGCTTTTTCAACGTAATAACTGCTTAAACTTAGGTTTTTTAAGCTTTGTGTGAGGTGATTCGTTAGTCATGGTCCATTCCGTAAAACAAGGCAAGACAGAGAGGCAGTCGTATTCCAAGATCAACGAAGTAATCGAAGTGCCGAACCTCATCGATAACCAGAGGCAATCGTACCAGTGGTTTATCGAAGAGGGAATGCAGCAGATTTTCGACGAGATTTCGCCGATTACTGACGAGCAGGGCAAGTATGAAGTTTACTTCGTAGACAAGGTCTTCGATCAGGACAACCCGTGCGATCCTACCGGCAAAGAGAACGAGAGCAAGAGCTCGTCCCGCAGGAAGGAGAAGGTCCAGCCCAAGTATTCAAAGTCCTTCATTATCGACAGCTGCAAGAAGAACGACAGCAACTATGCTGCTCCGCTCTACATTAATCTGCGTCTCCGCAACAAGGTAGACGGCACGGTTACGGATGAGCAGGCTTTCGTCGGCAATTTCCCTATCATGACCGATCAGGGAACATTCATCATCAACGGCGCTGAGCGTGTCGTTATCAACCAGATCGTAAGATCACCCGGAGCTTACTATGGCGAGACCAGAAGTAAGATGGGCAACAGACTGCTTTCCGCAGAGCTCATTCCTTACAGGGGATCCTGGATCCTCATCGAGGAAGACGAGAAGGAGAGCAAGACTGCAGTAAAGGATAAGAAGGATGCCGGCAGCGAGCCTGACGAGTATAACCTTATCTATATCGTTGTCGACAAGTCCCACAAGATCCCGCTCCCTGTATTCCTCAGATGCCTCGGTCTCGTAACGAACGAGGACATTACCGGCATGTTCGGTAACGAGGAGTGCCTCAGGATGACTCTTGAGAAGGACGAGACAAAGGATGCTGAAGATCCCCAGACCGCAGCATATGCCGAGTTCTTCAAGAAGGTCCGCAACAACGAGCCTTTCACAGTCGAGAACGCAAAGAACATCCTTAATAAGACATATTTCGATTCTCTCAGATATGACCTCGAGCGCGTAGGTATCTTCAAGGTTAACAAGAAGTTCCGCCTCTCAAGCAGGATCATCGGTCAGAAGACCGCTGAGGACATCACTTCTGACGACGGCGAAGTCATCGTCAAGAAGAACACTGTCATCACTGCAGAGATCGCTAAGAAGATCGATGATTCCGGCGTTATCAGCTGCCTCATCTTCCCTAAGAAGCTCGTAAGGGCTGCTGATGAGGACGAGTACGATGAGACACCTCTCAAGGTCATCGGCAACGGCAGAGTCGACGCTGACACATACATCAAGAACAGCTTCGCGAAGAAGGATCTCAAGGGCTTCGACATCAACAATACTCCTATCAATGAGGATGTCAGAGTCAGCGTTCTCCGCGAGATCATCGAGAACGTAAGAGAAGGCGGCAAGACAGACATCGCTTCAAGGCTCGAGGCTGAGCTCACTGAGCGTAAGGCTGATCTCATGCCCAGGAACCTTACAGTTGACGATATCTATGCATTCGTTTCCTACTTCCTCGGTCTCCACCGCGGCGTAGGTAAGATCGACAATATCGACCACTTGGGCAACCGTCGTGTAAGAAGCGTAGGTGAGCTCCTCCAGAGCCAGCTCCGCACAGGTATCGCACGTGTTGAGAAGAACACAAGAGACAGGATCTCCCAGATCTCTTCAAAGGAAGGCGAAGTTGTTACGGCTACAAGCCTTGTTAACACAAGACCTCTTTCAGCTTCCTTCCGTGAGTTCTTCGGTTCATCCCAGCTCTCTGCTTTCGCAGACCAGAACAACCCGTTGGCTGAGCTTACGAACAAGAGAAGACTTTCCGCACTGGGTCCGGGCGGTATTTCCAGAGAGCGCGCTTCAATGGAAGTCCGAGACATCAACCCTACACACTACGGACGTATGTGTACGATCGAGACACCGGAAGGTCAGAACATCGGTCTCATGACCTCACTCGCTATCTATGCACGTATCAACAAGTACGGCTTCATCGAGACTCCTTACCGCAAGTACGATAAGGTTAACAAGGTCATCACTGACGAAGTCAGATACATGGCTGCTGATGAAGAGGACGATTACAATATCGCTCAGGCTAACGAGCCTATCGACGAGAACGGCAGATTCGAGAACAAGAAGATCGTTTGCCGTCACTTAGACCAGTTCCTGCAGCTCGATCCCGAAGAGATCGACTACATGGACATCTCGCCTAAGCAGCTCGTTTCCGTTTCCACGAGCCTTATCCCGTTCCTCGGCAACGACGACGCTAACCGTGCTCTCATGGGCTCGAACATGCAGCGTCAGGCAGTACCTCTTATCAAGCCTGAAGCACCTATCATCGGTACAGGTATGGAATACCGTGCGGCTAAGGACTCCGGTGTCTGCGTTGTTGCAGCACACGACGGTGTCGTAAGCTACGTATCCGCTGACAGGATCGAAGTTACCGCTAAGGACGGCAGCGTAGATACCTACATGCTCGCCAAGTATCAGAGATCCAACCAGAGCACATGCATCAACCAGAGACCTATCATCACCCTCGGTGAGAAGGTCAAGGCAGGCGACACGATCGCTGACGGTCCTGCTACGGACGAAGGCGAGCTCGCTCTCGGAAGAAACGTTCTCATCGGCTTCACCACATGGGAAGGTTACAACTACGAGGACGCTGTTCTCGTTAACGAGAGGATCGTAAGAGACGACGTTTATACTTCGATCCATATCGAAGAGCATGAGTGCGAGGCCAGAGAGACAAAGCTCGGACCTGAGCAGATCACAAGAGAAGTTCCGAACGTCGGTGACGACGCTCTTTCCAACCTCGACGAGAACGGTATCGTTATGATCGGTGCCGAGGTCAAGGACGGAGACATCCTCGTAGGTAAGGTTTCACCTAAGGGTGAGACAGACCAGACAGCTGAAGAGCGTCTCTACAAGGCGATCTTCGGTGAGAAGGCAAGAGACGTTAAGGATACCTCCAAGAGAGTTCCTCACGGCGGTTCCGGCGTAGTTGTCGATGTCGTTGTTTCCACAAAGGAGACCAACGGCAACCTCAAGAACGGCGTTGACAAGCGTGTACGTGTATATGTTGCCCAGAAGCGTAAGCTCTCTGTCGGCGATAAGATGGCAGGACGTCACGGAAACAAGGGTGTCGTCTCCAGGATCCTTCCTGAAGAGGATATGCCTTTCCTCCCTGACGGTACCACACTCGATATCTGCCTCAACCCGCTCGGCGTTCCTTCCCGTATGAACATCGGTCAGCTCCTCGAGGTTCACCTCGGTAGAGCAGCCAAGGCTCTCAACTGGAAGATCGCTACACCTGTTTTCGACGGCGCTAACGAGAACGACATCGCTGATGCATTCGAACTCGCAGGCATCGATTCAGACGGTAAGACGATCCTTTACGACGGACGTACCGGTGAGCCTTTCGAGAACCGTGTAACAGTAGGCGTCATGTACTACATGAAGCTGCACCACCTTGTCGATGACAAGATGCACGCAAGATCCACAGGACCTTACTCACTCGTTACACAGCAGCCTCTGGGCGGTAAGGCACAGTTCGGCGGACAGAGATTCGGAGAAATGGAAGTTTGGGCACTCGAGGCTTACGGTGCTGCTCATACCCTCCAGGAGATCCTCACGGTCAAGTCCGACGATATCGAAGGCCGTTCAAAGACATATGACGCGATCATCCGCGGCAAGAATATCCCTGAGCCGGGTATTCCTGAATCGTTCAACGTCCTTGTTAACGAGCTCAAGGCTCTTGCACTCGACGTAAGAACATACACGGATGGTAAGGAATACATCGCTGAGGATAAGACATCGCTCGATACCTACAGCGAAATGGACGAGCACACCCGCCTCTCACTCGACGGCGAGGATGCAGAGTCGCCCGCAGATATTTTCAGCTCCGGCTTCGTTGAAGCAGATGAGCTCGGAAACATCAAGGAAGAGGACATCGATGATTTCGGTGACGACTCCGGCGACGACGATGACATGTAAAGGAGAGCTCGATACATGAACGAAACTAATCATCTTACAAAAATAAGCATCCAGCTCGCTTCTCCCGAAGTTATCAAGAGCTGGTCGCACGGTGAAGTCAAGAAGCCCGAGACGATCAACTACCGTACCCAGAGACCTGAAGTAGACGGTCTCTTCTGCGAGAAGATCTTCGGACCCACAAAGTCATGGGAATGCCGCTGCGGTAAGTACAAGAAGATCAGATTCAAGGGCATGATCTGCGACAAGTGCGGAGTTGAAGTCACAAAGAACACGGTCCGCCGTGAGAGACTCGGTCACATCCAGCTCGCAGCTCCCGTATCACACATCTGGTACTTCAAGACCCAGCCTTCCAAGATCGGTACTCTGCTCAACCTCACGGTTAAGCAGCTTGAGAGCGTTCTTTACTACTCCAAGTTCATAGTTCTCGATCCGGGTAACTTCGAAGAGACAGGTCTTACCAAGATGGATATCATCACGGAAGATCAGTACAAGGCTATCAAGGCTAAGTGCGGAAAGAACTCATTCGATGCAAGAATGGGTGCTGAGGCTATCAAGATCCTTCTCCAGGAGATCGATATCGATGGCATCATCGAGGAACTCAACGCTGAGAAGGCAGGTTCCGTAAGCACTCAGAAGAGACTTAAGATCAACAAGAGACTTGAGATCGCAGAAGCTTTCAAGGCTTCCGGTAACAAGCCTGAGTGGATGGTACTTGACGTTATTCCGGTACTTCCTCCGGAACTTCGTCCTATGGTACCTCTCGACGGCGGACGTTACGCAACATCCGATCTCAACGACCTTTACAGAAGAGTTATCGGCAGAAACAACCGTCTTAAGAAGCTTCTTGACCTCGGCGCTCCCGAGATCATCGTAAGAAACGAGAAGAGAATGCTTCAGGAAGCTGTTGATGCCCTCATCGACAACGGCCGTCACGGCACACCTGTCAAGGGTTCCACTTCCGCTACGAGCAACAGACAGCTCAAGTCACTGTCCGACATGCTCAAGGGTAAGCAGGGACGTTTCAGACAGAACCTGCTCGGTAAGCGTGTTGACTACTCCGGCCGTTCCGTTATCATCGTAGGACCTGAGCTTAAGATGCATCAGTGCGGTCTCCCTAAGGAGATGGCATTGGAGCTTTTCAAGCCCTTCGTTATCAAGAAGCTTGTTGAGATCAACGAAAAGCTCAACATCAAGACTGCAAGAAAGCAGGTTGATGAAAGAGTTCCTGAGGTTTGGGACATCTTAGAGGAGATCATCGAGGATCATCCCGTACTCCTCAACCGTGCTCCTACGCTCCACAGACTTTCTATCCAGGCATTCGAGCCTGTGCTCGTAGAAGGCCGTGCCATCAAGCTCCACCCGCTCGTCTGCACAGGCTTCAACGCTGACTTCGACGGTGACCAGATGGCTGTTCACGTACCTCTCTCCGCAGAGGCACAGGCTGAGGCAAGATTCCTCATGCTTTCCACAAACAACCTCCTGAAGCCTCAGGACGGTAAGCCGGTCACAGTTCCTACACAGGATATGATCCTCGGCTGCTACTACCTCACAATGGAAGTAGAAGGCGACAAGGGCGAAGGCATGGCATTTGCTTCCCTCGACGAAGCTATGATGGCTTATAACGAGCACCAGATCACGCTCCACAGCATGATCAAGGTTCGTGTAACCAGAGAGATCAACGGTGAGGAAGTTACAGGTCTTGTCGAGTCCACACTCGGAAGATTCATCTTCAACGAGATCGTTCCTCAGGATCTTGGTTTCGTTGACAGAAAGAACCCCGAGAATCTCCTCAGGCTCGAGATCGATTTCGAGAAGCTCGCTATACAGAAGGAGCGCGCTGCAAAGGCTAAGGCTGAGAATCCCGATAAGGAGATCAAGTTCGAGTTCGCCATGGGCAAGAAGAAGCTCGAAAAGATCATCGCTAAGTGCATTGCCGTTCACGGCCTTGAGAGAACAACACAGTTCCTCGATGACGTTAAGGCTATGGGTTACAAGTACTCCACTATCAGCGGTATCTCCATCGGTATCGAAGACATGATCATCCCTGACATCAAGGATAAGATGATCGCTGAAGGTGATGAGAAGGTAGAGCAGATCAATATCGAGGCAGAGATGGGCTTCTACAGCGAGGCTGAGCGTCATAAGGAAGTTACGAAGATCTGGGAAGATACGACTAACGACATCACCAAGGCCCTCATGGATAACCTCAACATCTACAATCCTATCCGTATGATGGCTGACTCCGGCGCGCGTGGTTCCAACAACCAGATCAAGCAGCTCGCAGGTATGCGTGGACTTATGCAGGATACGACAGGTAACACCATCGAGATCCCGATCAAGTCCAACCTCCGTGAAGGTATGAACGTTCTCGAGTTCTTCATTTCTTCACACGGTGCGCGTAAGGCTCTCTCCGATACGGCTCTCAAGACGGCTGAATCCGGATACCTTACAAGACGTCTCGTAGACGTTGCACAGGCTGTCGTTGTTGCTGAGGAAGACTGCGGAACCGACGACTTCACATGGGTCAAGGAGATCACAGAGGTTTCCAACAACAAGACAAACGTTATCAAGTCTCTTAACGACCGTCTCTATGGCCGTTATGCAGCTGAGGATATCGTCAACTATCAGACAGGCGAAGTCATCGTTAAGAAGAACGAGCTCATCGATGCCCTCAAGGCTGAAGAGATCTGCGATTCCGTTGACGCAGCCAAGGAAAAGGCTAACGAAGAGCGCGCTAAGATCGCTGATTCCGTCAAGATCAAGGGTGAGGTTACACCTGAGAAGCTTGCAGAGCAGCAGAAGAAGATCGATGCTAAGCTCGCTGACGCAGAAGCTGCAGGTAAGATCCTTACCAGACAGCAGATCGAAGATCTGGGCAAGCTCAAGATCAGATCGGTATTCGACTGCCGTTCCAGAAGAGGCGTCTGCACAAAGTGCTACGGTATCAACCTTGCTACAGGCCGTCCTGTTGCAGTCGGTGAGGCTGTCGGTATCATCGCTGCCCAGTCCATCGGTGAGCCTGGTACACAGCTCACGATGAGAACGTTCCACTCCGGTGGTATCGCTGGTTCAGGCGAAGATATCACGCAGGGTCTCCCTCGAGTTACAGAGATCTTCGAAGCAAGAGATCCTAAGGGTCACGGTATCATTTCTTCCGTACCCGGATCCGTCAAGATCGCTGAGAACGAGAAGACAAAGCAGAAGACCATCATCGTTACACCTGTTCTTGCTGACGGCGCTGAGCCTATCAAGGACGCTAAGGGTGCACCTATCGAGAAGATGGAGTACAAGGTACCTTCACACGCTACCCTTACAGTTAAGGACGGACAGATCATTGAAGCCGGCGATCAGATCATCGACGGTAAGATCGATCCTAAGGAGATCCTCAAGGTTAAGGATATCCGTGCCGTACAGAAGTACATCATCAGCGAGATCACAAAGGTTTACTACTCAGGTGGTGGTGTTAACATCAACGATAAGCACATCGAGATCATCGCTAAGCAGATGATGCGCCGTGTCCAGATCGACGATCCGGGTGATACAGGCTTCATGACAGGTACAACTGTTGACTGGTATAACTACATCTCCAGGAACAGAGACTGTGAGGAGCAGGGTCTGCAGCCTGCAAAGGGCAACACGATCCTTCTTGGTATCGCAAAGGCCGCAAGCGCATCCGACTCCTTCATGTCCGCCGCATCCTTCCAGGAGACCGCAAAGGTCCTCACAGATGCAGTCATCAAGGGCAAGGTCGATCCGCTCGTCGGTATCAAGGAGAACGTTATCATCGGTGCTCTCATCCCTGCAGGTACAGGCGTCAAGTCGCATAACGACATCACAGCTGTTCCTGTTATCAAGGCTAACAGCAAGGTCATCACCGGCCACGAATACGGTGAGGACGCAGGTGATGCTGCACTTTTCGAGAACGAGTACCTTGATCAGGTCGAAGCTCACAACGAGCTCCTCGATGAGCAGGAAGGCACAGATTATTCTGACAGATACGAGAACAAGTAATACCTTTGTCCCGTAAATGTAAAGCCTTAAGGTAACAATTCATTATATAATTACGCCGGAGAGTAGTATTCTCCGGCGTTTTTATTCAAAACTGCCACAGATTAGCGGGTCCAAACAGTAACCCCCGTATTTTTGCGGTGTTATAATCGTAATATCTATGGTATTTAGGCATAACAGGAAACAGCATATTCTGGCGATCGCGGTAGCGTTCTTTGCTGCTGCTCCCGCAATATGCCTCCCGTTAGGCGTCAGGGCAGGCGCAAGTCCTGCGCTCACCGTGTCCAAGGCCTATGCAAATGTTTTCGGCGAAGATGACGAAGATGATGGCTTGATAATCGAGGATTGGGCTCTCATCGGAAGTGAAGACGAGATGCAGGATGCAGACGGCGATGACGACGGAAAGTCTTCCGGCAAGGCTGAGGTCTCCACTGACTACGACGATATTCCCAAATTTTACGTCTACCAGTCCTACGACAATTTCAACCATCCGAACGAACTCATTGCGCCGGAGTTTTTCGCGCCTGACAATACACAGTTCTACGCAAAGGTGGCAGCCGCGCTCAAGACAAAGCCGGACAACAGCGCTCCGACCGTAACTACGATACACAAAGGCCAGCCTGTCATAAGAACGGCATTGGGCGATACATGGTCAAAGGTCCGCACGGAGAGCGGCAAGGAAGGATTCATCCTTACGTCCTACATCCAGGACACCATGGTCAAGGTCAACTCCAAGTTCGTCGTCTGGTGCGACACGGGAAGCCTTACCGTAAGGAAAGAGCCTGAATCGAACGCAGCCAAGGTCACGATGGTATATAAGCACGCAAGGCTTTATGTTACCCAGATCGTAGGCGACAAGTGGTACAAGATCACGACGGCAAACGGCAAGACCGGCTATGTTCCGAAGTCCTATACGACGAGAAAAGCTCCGCCCACACCTACGCCTTCGCCGACACCGCGTCCTACAAAAAAGCCCGTTGCCAAGCCGACTTCCAAATCAAATAAGACGGCATCGAAGCCCAAATACGGTAACGTAAATAAGCTTCCGAGGATCACCGGCAAGAACGGATCGACTATCGTTGCGATCGCTCAGTCCATGCTCGGCGTTAAGTACAAATACGCAGGAGCTTCAAGAAACGGAATTGACTGCTCGGGTCTGGTAATGTACTGCTATGCACAGATCGGTATCAGGGTGCCGCACGGCGCTACGCAGATCTGGAGGCGTTCCGGTGTATCCGTTCCGAGATCGGAACTCAAGCCGGGCGATGTCGTATGCTACTCAAAGGGAAGCATCTGTCCTCACGTAGCGATCTATGTCGGAGGAAGCCAGGTTATCCACGCGTCGGATTCGAAGGGCAAGGTATGCTACGGTCCGATCGACATGATGAAGATCAAGGGATACAAGAGACTCATCAGATAACACCCATCAATAATACTGATTTTTGTTAACGGACCCGCATTTACTGATGCGGGTCCGCTTATTATTTTGTAAAATAGTAGGGCAGGAAAATAAGGAGGCCATTGTTATGACTGAGAAAAGCATTGATCTGTTTTTAAGCGAGCTCTCTTCGGGAGCACCGGTACCCGGAGGCGGAGGAGCATCCGCACTGGCGGGAGCAGCAGCTTCAGCGCTTGCTTCAATGGTCGCAAATCTTACCACAGGCAAGAAGAAGTACGCCGAATATCAGGGCGAGATCGATGTTATCCTTGAGAAAACGGCGGCTCTGGTAAAGGATTTCGAGAGCCTTATCGAAAAGGATGCGGAGGTTTTCGAGCCTCTGGCAAAAGCATATTCGATCCCCAAGGACGAACCCGGAAGAGACGAGGCGCTCGAGGACGCACTCAATACCGCATGCTCGGCTCCTTACGAGATCGTAATGAAGACAAAGGAAGCCTGCGACATAATCGTACGCCTTGAGACGATCGGTTCAAGGCTCGCGTTGAGCGATGTTGGCGTTGCCGCCACGATGCTCCAGACAGCGGCAAAGGGCGCTGCGATGAATGTTTATATCAACACCAAGCTCATGAAGAACAGGAGCCGCGCAGAAGAACTCAATGCCGCGACATTTGAGGCAGTCGCTGAAGTCGACAGCAAGTGTGCTGCAGTTTACGAGGGCGTGAAGAAAAGCCTTACGGGAGGAGACAACTAATGAGAAGATTAGGCGGAAAAGAAGTAGGTGACGCTATCCTTGCATCACTTGCACCGAAGATAGAAGAACTCGGCAAAAAGGGCGTTGTCCCTACATTGGGAGTATTGCGCGTCGGCGCAAGGGAAGATGACCTTGCTTATGAACGCGGACTGAAAAAGAAATTCGAATCCGCAGGATGCGGCGTCAGGGTCGTAGAGCTTCCGGCTGATGTAACACAGGCCGATCTGGACAAAGGATTCGACAGCCTCAACGATGCTGATGACATTCACGGCATCCTAGTGTTCAGACCTCTTCCCAAGGGCCTTTCCGACAGCTATATGAGAAGTGCCATCAAGCCTTCCAAGGATGCGGACTGCATGGATATACGCAACATGGCGGGTATCCTTTCGGGTGACAAAAACGCCGCAGGTCCGTGCACGGCGGAAGCAGTAGTGCGTCTTATCGAGCATTACGGGATCGAGACAAAGGGCAAGAAGGCTGTCGTGGTCGGAAGAAGCCTTGTAATCGGACGTCCCGTCGCGCTCATGCTCATTGCGAGAGACGCGACTGTCACCGTATGCCATACCAAGACTGTTGATCTTCCCGGAGAGTGCAGAAATGCGGACATAATAGTCGCATGCTGTGGTGTCGCGAAGACCATCGGTCCCGATTACTTAAGAGAAGGACAGATCGTCATCGACGTCGGAATGAATGTCGATGAGGAAGGCAAGCTCTGCGGTGACGTCGATTACGACAAGGCTTATGAGATCGCAGAAGCCGTAACGCCCGTACCGGGAGGAGTAGGATCGGTCACGACATCCGTTTTGCTCAAGCACGTAGTGGAAAGCTGCGAGAGAGCCTGACAAGTGAAAGAAGGAAAGGACCGCGCCGGAAAGATTGAACAGCCGGCACCCGTGAACACATGCCCCGCCATCAAAGATTGCGGAGGCTGCAAGTATGCGGGCACGACGTATATGTACAGCTGCGCGGACAAGTACGAATATGTCAGGAAGCTGATGCCGAAAGGCTGCAAAGTCAATGACATCAACGTATGCAGCGATCCTTTCCATTACAGGAACAAAGTCCATTCAGCATTCAAAAAGCTCAGGAACGGCAGGATAATATGCGGTCCTTATGAAGAAGGTTCGCACCGCATCGTCAAAGTCGATCACTGTCTGATCGAGAATAAGACCGCCTCAGCGATAATAAGAGACTGCGCGGATATCGCTGCTAAGATGAAGGTCAGCATCTATAACGAGGTCACGCGTACAGGTGAGTTAAGACGCGTCCTTGTAAGAGTTGCGGAAAAGACCGGCGAAGTTATGGTGGTCATCGTAACCGGAACAAAGTTTTTCAGACAGAAGACCGCATTCGTTAAAGAGCTTACAAAGCGTCATTCCGAGATAACGACGGTGCTCGTAAACATCAATCAGCGCCACGATTCCATGATCCTCGGCAGCGAGACGAGGAAAGTAACGGGGAAAGGATATATAACCGATATCCTTCTGGGAAAGAAGTTCAGGATATCCCCGACATCTTTCTATCAGGTCAACCGTGACCAGGCCGAGATCTTATACAGCACTGCGGTGCGCCTTGCGGATTTTACCGGCAGGGAACGCGTGATAGATGCGTATTGCGGTACGGGAACGACTACCCTGACTTTCGCGGGTTTTGTCGAAAGCATCACGGGTGTTGAGATCAACCCGGAAGCCGTTGGCGACGCGGTAAAGAACGCCAGGGCGAACGACGTGAAGAATGCGCAGTTCATCTGTGCAGATGCCGTGGAATATATGGAAGAATTAGCGCAGGCAGGTGAGACGGCCGACTGTGTCATCTTGGATCCGACGAGGCTCGGAACCGACGAGCGATTCATAAAAGCCTGCGAGAAGCTCGCTCCCGAAAAGATAGTCTATATATCATGCAATCCCGATACGCTGGCCCGCGATCTTAAGGTGTTTGCCGCCTGCGGATACAGAGCGCGCGTGGCAGAACCCGTGGACATGTTCCCCTGGACTTCGAGCATAGAGACGGTCGTACTCTTGTCCAAAACTTCTGTGTAACAATATTACGAACTCACATATAACTGCCCGACAAGCCTGCTCTGCAATGCATGAAAGAGAGGGACCTGAAATGAAATACACAAAACTCGGAAATTCGGATCTTAACGTATCGCGCATCTGCATGGGCTGCATGGGCTTCGGTGACGCAGGAAAAGGACAGCACAGCTGGACTCTCGATGAAGAGCAGTCGAAGTCGATAATCAGGAGAGGCTTGGAATTAGGCGTCAATTTCTTTGATACCGCGATTGCTTACCAGAGCGGCACGAGCGAGCAGTACCTGGGCCGCGCGCTGAAAGAACTTGCAAAGCGCGAAGATGTGGTTGTTGCGACAAAATTCCTGCCGAGGACACCCGAAGAGATCGAAAAGGGCATCAGCGGCCAGCAGCATATCGAGAACATGATCAACATGAGCCTTAAAAATCTCGGCATGGATCACGTCGATCTTTATATCTATCACATGTGGGACTGGAACACCCCGGTCTATGAGATCCTCGAAGGCCTGAACAACGCGGTCAAAGCGGGCAAGACAAGATATATCGGTATCTCCAACTGCTTCGCCTGGCAGATCGCCAAGGCAAATGCGCTTGCTGAGAAGGAATGCTTTGCTAAGTTCGTATCGATCCAGGGACATTACAACCTGATCTTCCGTGAAGAGGAGCGTGAGATGGTGCCTTACTGCAAAGAAGAAAACATCGCGCTCACGCCGTACAGCGCTTTAGCAAGCGGCAGGCTCTCAAGGCTTCCCGGAGAAGGCGGAACAAAGCGTGCCGAAGAGGATAAATACGCAAAGTTCAAATACGAAAAGACGGAGCAGCAGGACAACGTGATAATCAGCCGAGTCGCGGAGATCGCGGAAAAGCGCGGCGTATCAATGACCGAAGTATCGCTCGCGTGGCTCCTTACAAAGGTTACATCGCCCGTTGTCGGAGCAACGAAGATGCATCACATAGAAGGCGCAGCAAAAGCAGTTGAGCTCGTTCTTACAAAAGAAGAGATAACTTACCTCGAAGAACCGTACGTGCCGCACGAACTCGCAGGAGTAATGGCACAGAACAAGAGACCTGAATAAGGAGAAAATTCATTGAATATTTCAACCGGGGGAAGTCGGCAACCGTACCTTCCCATTATATTTTAAAACAAGGGGCGCCTTCTGAAGTAAACAGGTCACTTCAAAAGGCACCCTTTTGTTAACTTGTTTGGCTGAACAGGGTTATTTATTCGGGTCGCCTACGCACTGCTTGATGAAATCCGTGCCGAGCATGTTCTTGCAGTATTTGATCTTGTTGCTGACGATGGCCTTTACCTGCTGGACATAACCTTCGGGGATCTGAGTGTTCGCATCCTTAGGTACGAATTCGCCTTTGGAGCTGTAGTACGTTCCGAGATCTGTCTTCCAGTCATAGTTGAGGTTGAATGCCAGAGGCATTGAATCGGAGAAAACGTCGCGACCGGGAAGAAGTCTTGAATCGTACTTGATGCCGAAAAGGTTCATCAGGGTAGGAAGGATATCAATGCTGGATGTAGGTGTATCTACAACGATCGGATCTTCCTTCTCAAGGCAGCCGCTCCAGATGATGATGCGGTTGTGGTCACGCTGAACGTAGTTCTTGACCTCATATCCGTAGAGCTCGGAGAGCTTGGGCATATTTCCGAGTGAAGCATCCGGATCGAGTCCGTAAGGGAAGTGGTCGGCGACGATGCAGATAACTGTATCATCAGCCTTGCCGCACTCCTCAAGTCTGTCGACGAGATATTTGAGGCCCTGGTCTAAGTCCATGTTGCAAGCCTTGTATGCACGTACCGGCTCGGAATACTTGCCGTCAAGAGAAGCGGTCTCATCCCAGTGTTTCTTGGACATTGCGTTGCCGGCTCTGGTATATCCGCTGTGTCCGGAAACGGACATGTAGTAGATATTAAAGTGTTCCTGAGTGAGATAGAGCGGGCAGGTACCTACGAACATGTCGTAGTCGCTCTCAGGCCACTGATGGTAGTTGACCCACTTCTCCATGCCGTTGTAGATACCCATGAAGCCCTGGCTGTAGCCGAGCTTGTTATGGGTCTTGTTACGGCTGTAGTACTTGTAGTCGTTGTTGTGGAATGCCTGACCGTAGTAACCTTCCGCATTGAGGCGCTGACCCATCGTGAAATAGGTGCAGCCGTTGTCGATCATGTTGGTGACGGACTTACCGCCTGTTGTGGGGAGGAGGCCGAAAATGTGTGAGAACTCGCCGCCTGTCGTACCTGCGGTAGCGGGTACATATGAGTCTGTGAACTGGATGCCCTTTGTGGCAAGTCTGTAAAGGGTAGGAGTGAGCTCAGGATCGATAGCTTCAGCGGTGAAAGCCTCGGCGGTGATCATGATGAGGTTCTTGCCCTTGAATTTGCCTGTCATGGCATTGGTGTATGTAGGCTCAACGTTTGCGCAGTATGTGGCCAGCGTGCCGATCTTGCCGCCTTTCTGTGAAAGAGCGGTGAAGTTGATATCCATTACCTGAGGCTCACGTGCAGGCGTGGGTGTGGGAACGGGAACCGACTCGCCGGGAGCTAATGAAGCGTCAGGACCGGACTCGTCGGGAACTGATTCGCCAGGCTTGGATGTCTGGAGATTGACGGGGTTCTTTACATTCTGGAAATCTCCGCCTGAACCGAAAAGGAGCGACTTAATGTCTAATGCCGTACCTTCCATGTAACCGAATGCCTGGACTGCTTTCGGATAGTTGTACTCGGCTCCTACGATGGTCCTTGCGGAAGGAATGCATGCGATGATGATTATGTTGAATACCAGACAAACGGGGATAAGGACTGCGGTAGCTGTCTTGACCTGCTTTTCGGGCTGGGTGTAATCGTAAGTCTTTCTCTTAAGATCCATGATGAGGATGGAAAGAGGGATGGAATAAAGGAACAGGTGGAAAAGACCCAGAGGGCTGAAGATGAGGCCCAGGATCGTGGTGGTAAAGCCTGTGAGCGCACCGCCCGCACCGTTCATGATGGTGTTGAGGTCATAGAGTTCCTTGAACTGCATGTAGATGAAGTATTCGACAAGAAACGGGATTGCATAAAGGCAGCGGAGAAGTCCGTCGACGATGGGAAGGAGCTTCCCTTTCAGGTTCATCATAAGGACTACTGCCGGAGCACCGAGTATTATCGACCAGAGCAGAGTGAAAGGCATAGCCGAGAAATAGCCGAAGCCGTAAACAGAGAAACCGAACACTACCTCGTAAAAGAAAACATAGAAAATGAATTCAAAACGTCTCATCAGTAAAAAACCCCTTATATGTCACTAACAAAGTAATTATACAGTTAGTTACTGCAAATAGTTTAACAATCGCATAAAAAAATATAATAAAAAAGCACCCCGAAAGTGCGTGACTTTCGGGGTACTTTGTTGGATTTTTATCTTCTTTCAGATTATCTGCTCTGAAGAGCTGCACCGGCTACTGCGAGAGCGATACCAACAACGAGCATGATGATCGAAAGGATCAGACCGATGATGGATGTGATCTTACCAACCTTAACGGGTGTTCCCTGATAACCAGCTTCTGTAGCCTTCTTGCTCATAACGAGACCAACGATAGCAACAGCGATGGTAACACCGAAAGAATAGCTTCCGAAGATGGAAACAAGTCCGCATACCATACTTACGATTCCCTGTGTTTTTCCTGGCATATATAAATCCTCCTTAAAATGCAGGTTGGAATTATGTCTCCAACCGAAATGATTTTATCAATAAATTTTAGTTTTGCAACGAAAAGCATAAAAAAATCACTGTTTTGACATGGTGGGGCTCTATCCGTGATACGGTTTCGTGATGTTTTTGAGCTCATTTCCGACAAATGCCGGGAACCGTTTGACACTAATACGCGCGCACATTAGAATGAGAACAGATAAAAGAAGACTCTGACGGCAAGGTGTTTTCCGAGCGGGAATAGTCGTAAATAACTTTCGATAAGAGGTTCTTTAGGCACTCCTGCGTCCGTCATGGGCAAAGGAGAATTTTTATGCTTAAGATCGCAGTTTACGGCAAAGGCGGAATAGGCAAATCCACCGTGACTTCAAACCTTGCAGCCGCTTTCGCGACGCTCGGCAAGAGCGTTATCCAGATCGGCTGCGATCCCAAGGCTGATTCAACGATAAATCTTCTGGGCGGAAAGCCCTTAAAACCCGTTATCGAGATATTGAGGGAAGGCGGCGAACCGGCTTCTTCCGAAGAGATCTCCGCTGAAGGCTTTGGCGGGATACTCTGCATCGAGACGGGCGGCCCCACACCCGGCCTGGGGTGCGCGGGAAGAGGCATCATCGCTACATTTAATCTGCTCGACGAGCTCGAGCTTTTCGAGAAGAGAAAGCCTGACGTGGTTCTGTATGACGTATTAGGAGACGTTGTATGCGGAGGCTTTGCCGCGCCCATCAGGGAAGGATATGCAGAGCAGGTCCTTATCGTCACCTCGGGCGAAAAGATGGCACTCTACGCGGCAAACAATATCTGCCAGGCGGTAAAGAATTTCGAGGACAGGGGTTATGCGCATGTCGGAGGTGTGATCTTAAATCACAGGAACGTGCCCGGCGAGACAGAGAAGGTCTATGCGTTTGCCAAGGAACACGGCATTGACGTCATAGCCGAGATCCCCAGATCAGATGATATCAACGAGTGCGAGGATATGGGACACACCGCGGTCGAGGGAAGGCCTGACTGCGAGGCTTCCAAGAGGTTCATTGAGCTTGCCCGAAAGCTGCTCGGCGAGGGTTAAAAGATGCAGAAGAAAGCAGTCAGATACACGGTATCGGAGATAGCAAAGCTCGGAAAGGACAACATTCCGGCTGAACTCCTAAGCGGACAGGGCTTGGTCTACAGTTCGCCCGCGACGCTTGCGTATAACTCTCCGGGTGCTGAAGGATTCGGCGTAAAGAGGGCAGGTCTTGCCGTTCCCGAGTCGGTCATGCTCATTGTCTCACCCGGCTGCTGTGGCAGGAACACATCGATCGTAAGCTCGATGCCCCAATATAAGGACAGATTTTTCTACCTCATGATGGACGAGACGGACCTCGTGACCGGAAGGCACCTTAAGAGGATCCCCGATGCTGTCAGCGAAGTAGTGTCATTCCTTGATAAGAACGGCAAAAAGCCCAAGGTTGTCATGATATGCATCACATGCGTTGACGCCCTTCTGGGGACCGATATGGAGAGGGTTTGCTCTGCGTGCGAGAGGGCTCTGGATGACGGGACGAGAGTGCGCCCCTGCTACATGTACGCGCTCACGAGAGAAGGCAGAAGACCTCCTATGGTCCATGTCAGACAGACACTGTATTCTCTGCTCGAACCCATGGAAAAGGATCCCAGGAGCGTAAACATCATCGGTAATTTCGCTCCGCTTGAGGAAGGCGAGCTGCAGAAAATGCTTTTCGATGCCGGCGTGAAGAACATACGCCAGATCTCCACATGCGGCACTTACGAAGAGTTCCTCAAGATGGCATCCGCTAACTTTAACATTGTTACAAACCCCGAAGCCAGGGCAGCAGCGCTCGATATGAGCAACCGCCTGGGCATCCCTTACATCGAACTTACGAGAGTCCACGACGTGGACAGGAATGCACTCCAGTACCGTTCGTTTGCGAACGCGGTCGGGATCAAGGCTGACGTTTCAGCTGAGGAAGTTAAGGCTCAGGAAGCGGTCGGTTCGCTGAAAGATGCCTTCCCGGATCTGGTATTCAATATCGGCGAGTGCCTTAACGCGGATCCGTTCGAGCTGGCGCTCTCGCTCGTAAGGTACGGTTTCGGAGTCGATGAGATCTATGCGACACTCTCGCCCGAAAAGTTCAAATACATAAGCAAGCTTGCAGAGATCTCGCCTGACACCAAGGTGTTCTGCAATATGGATCCGACGATGCTCTACTACGACGTATCGTCTTCGCCTGCGGACATCAGCCTTGGCAAGGACGCGGCTTTCTATTGCCCGGAAATACCGAATATCGCATGGAACAGCGATGTCCAGCCGTTCGGTTTCCAGGGCATCACGGCACTGATGAACGAGATTAACAGGACCATGAAGGAGGTACGCGCATGAAGGGTTTGCGGAAAGTATTAACACCGTTTGCACCTGACCAGTCAGGCGCGGTATCCGTCCTCTACAGCCTCGGCGGCATGACCGTCATAATCGACGCGGGCGGCTGCACGGGCAACATCTGCGGCTTTGACGAGCCCAGATGGCATGATGTGCGCTCGGCTGTTTTCTCTGCCGGCCTTCGCGATATGGATGCGATATTGGGCCGCGACAAGCTCCTGGTCTCCAAGATAGCAAATGCGTGCGAGCGGATAGACGCTTCTTTCGTGGCGCTGATCGGAACGCCCGTTCCCGCAACGATCGCGACCGATTACAAGGCACTAAAGCGCATGATCGAAAAGGAGACTTCCATCCCGGTGCTCGCCATTCCGACTGACGGAATGCAGCTTTACGACGAAGGTGAGGCACGCGCGTATAAGGCTCTTTTCGAGACGTTCTCTATGGAAGGCGGCAGCCTCGAAAAGATAGTCCTCGGCAAGACCCCGCTGACGTTCGGAAACGGCTTTGAAGACAACACTTTGGATGACTATAAGAACATCGGTGAAAAGACAAAGATCACCGCTGCTTCAGCATCGGGCATCGAGGCCGCGAAGCTTTTGGGCAGGCCTTATGAGATATTCAGCAGTATCGCAGCAGATATGGCGGGCAGCATTCCTTCGGGAAAGGTCTTAGTCTGCCACGACGAGGTTTTCGGAAAGACATTAAGGGACAAGGGCGTTGATTGCGATATCGTGGCTTTCTTTACCCTCCACGATGAGATAAAAGAAGCCGGCGACAGGAAGATCACCGAAGAAGACGAGTTTACTGAGCTCGTCTTAAAAGGCGGCTATGACGTGATCGTCGCTGACGAGTGCCTCAAGCCTCTGGCTGAAGGCTTTAACGGAAAATGGATCGATGCGCCTTTCTTTGCATTGAGCGGGAGAAGATAAATGAAGACGGTAAGGCTTAAGGTTTACGGCATAGTCCAGGGCGTAGGAATGCGCCCAGTAGTCGCGCGCCATGCGACTGCCTGCGGAGTCACCGGAACCGTCGCGAATCTTGGACCTTACGTAGAGATCTTTGCTCAGGGCGATGAGAAGAAGGTCGACGAGTTTGTAAGGCTCATAGAAGAAGAGCCTCCGAAGCGCGCGGCGATCTTGAAGATAGATAACAGAACGCTCGATGACGCGCCTATTTACGGCAGTTTTGAGATCATCGAGAGCGGGAAAACATCAGGCGAGATATTCATTTCGCCGGACATTGCAGTCTGCGACGAGTGTCTGGAAGAACTCTACGACAAGAAGAACAGAAGATACCTGCATCCGTTCATCAACTGCACGTGCTGCGGCCCGAGGCTGACGATCCTGGACAGCCTTCCCTATGACCGCGAAAGAACGTCGATGAAGGAATTCCCGATGTGCGAAAAGTGTGCCGCGGAATATGAAGATCCCGCAACGAGAAGATATGACGCGCAGCCCGTCTGCTGCAACGACTGCGGACCGGAAGTATTCATCCTGAATGACCCGGAAAACCGCCGCGGACGTGACGCGATAGTCCATACGAGAAAGCTCCTGTCAGAGGGCGGCATTGTCGCAATAAAGGGCATCGGAGGCTTCCATATCGCATGCAACGCGTACGATGAGGATGCGGTCAGAAGGCTGCGTGAATTGAAGCACCGTCCGGCAAAACCGTTTGCCGTCATGATGAGAAACATCGAATCCGTCAAAGCCCAGTGCGAGACGATACCTCTTCAGGAAGAGATCTTAAAAGGCCATCAGAAGCCCATTATCCTGCTCCCCCGAAAAGACGGTTCGACTCTTGCAAGAAGCGTTGCTCCGGGCAATCCCAAGCTCGGCGTCATGCTGCCTTATGCACCTTTGCAGAGCCTTCTTTTCGATTACGATGACGGCATTGAAATGCCTGATACTCTCGTAATGACGAGCGGCAATATCTCGGGTCTTCCGATCTGCCGCGACGATGAGGATGCGCTCCGTGAGATCGCGGGTTTCTGCGACTGCATCCTTACCCACAACAGAAAGATAAGGATCAGGGCGGACGATTCGGTCATGGATTTCTACAACGGAAAACCCTATATGGTCAGGCGCTCGAGAGGCTACGCACCGCTCCCTTACATGATGAGCGAAGACTTAAAGGGCTCTGTCATCGCATACGGCGGAGAGCTCAAGAACACCTTCTGCATCGGTGTGAATAACCTTTTCTATCCGTCTTCTTACATCGGAGATCTCACCGACTTAAGAGGCAAGGATGTGCTCACCGAATCTGTTGATAGGATGGAAACTCTTCTGGAGACCAAGCCTGAGCTTGCGGTCTGCGACCTGCATCCTTCATACAATTCCTCTCTTGCAGCTGAAGAGTCGGGACTCCCTCTGGAAAGAGTCCAGCACCACTATGCGCACATCCTTTCGTGCATGGCCGAAAACGATTACCACGGCGAATGCATAGGCATCTCTTTCGACGGAACGGGATATGGTACGGACGGCACGATCTGGGGCGGCGAAGTGCTCAAGTGCAGTCCTTCGTGGTTTACGAGACTCGGATCGATCAGGCCGTTCCTGCAGACGGGCGGAGATATTGCCTCGAAGGAGGGCTGGAGGATCGCCGTGTCGATGCTGATAGACATTTTCGGAAGCAGGGCGGAGGAAGCGGCAGACAGGCTCGGCCTTATCAGAAACGGAACATTTAAGACATATAAAGCGATGCACGACGGAAAGCTCAACTCGGTCGTATCGACATCTGCCGGAAGGCTTTTCGATGCCGTGTCCGCGATACTCGGGATCAAGTACGAGAACACATTTGAAGGCGAGGCTTCGACCGCGCTGATGTTCGAAGCGATGAGGTGCGATAACCACGTCTGCGCATGCGATTACGAGCTCACGGGTGAATACATAGAGACCGGCAAGATAGTCAGGGATCTCGTGATAAGGCGTCTTGCGGGTGAAGACCCCAGAGAGCTCGCATACAGGTTCCACAGACTTTTGGGCGAGGCTGCCGCTGAGTTCGCATCGGCGAATGCGGGAACGGTCAGGACCGCCTGCTTAAGCGGCGGATGCTACCAAAATACGCTGCTTCTGGATATCACGAAGAAAGCATTGGAGAACAGAGGATTCAAGGTCCTGATCCACAGCCTGATCCCGCCGAACGACGGCGGAATCAGCATCGGTCAGGCGTTTTACGGAATGAATAAATTAAAGGACGGAGGAAAATAAAGATGTGTGTTGGTTTATCAGCAAAGGTAATAAGCGTTAAAGACGGCGTCGCGATCGTTGACGCTTCAGGCGCAAAGCGCGAAGTATCGGCAGAGCTCTTAGATGACTTGGAGCCCGGCGAATACGTAATGGTACACGCAGGTGCGGCCATCGCAAAGATCACTGACGACGATAAGAACGAGACCGACAAGCTTAATGAGGAGTATCTCAAATGAGCACCATTGAAGAAGCAAGATCTTTTCTTGAGAATTACGACGGCCCTGACTTCAGGATAATGGAAGTCTGCGGCACGCATACGCACGAGATCTTCAGGCAGGGCATCAGAAGGATCCTCTCGCCGAAGATCAATCTCATCTCAGGTCCGGGATGCCCCGTGTGCGTAACGCCCGTCAGCTTTATCGACGAGGCGGTATTCCTTGCGCTCGAAAAAGGCTGCACGATCACGACTTTCGGTGACCTTGTAAGAGTTCCCGGATCGAAGATGTCACTTGCCGGAGCACGCGCGAAAGGCGCCAAGATCAAGGTGGTTTACGCTCCTTTCGATGCCGTGAAGATCGCGCAGGAAAATCCTGAAGAGCAGGTCGTTTTCCTGTCTGTCGGCTTTGAGACGACAACGCCTTCTGATGTCATCGCGGTCAAAAAAGCAATGACTGCAGGCCTTAAGAACTTTTCGATCCTTACCGCGAACAAGACCATGCCCGGCGCGTACGAGGCGATGGGAAAGAGCTGCGACGCTTTCCTTTATCCCGGTCATGTTCATGCGATAACCGGAACTCAGATATGCAAAGACATGTGTGACAAGGGCGTATCGGGAGTCATCGCGGGATTTACGGGAAGCGAGCTCCTGACGGCTCTCGCGGTCGCCGTGAAAAAATTCGGCGAAGGAAAACCTTTCTTCGTCAACTGCTATCCCAGAGTCGTAAAGGATGAGGGAAGTCCCGCAGCTGTTGCTATGGTCGACAGGTTTATGGAGCCCTGTGATGCGGAGTGGCGCGGAATAGGCGTCATACCCATGTCCGGAATGCAGCTCCGTGATGAATACGCGGAATTTGATGCGAGAAAGAAATACAGCGTTCCCGATCTCAAGCCCGAATACAAGACCGCATGCAGATGCGGCGATGTACTGCAGGGCAAGATAACGCCGAATCAGTGCCCGCTTTTCGGAAAGGCATGCAATCCCGACCATCCCGTCGGAGCGTGCATGGTTTCTGACGAAGGCGCATGCTCTGCTTTCTATATGTACGGAGGTGACTTATGAGTGATGTAATAACGCTTGCTCACGGAAGCGGCGGAAGGAAGACTTCCGAGCTTATCGCGGAGCTTTTCAAAAAGAATCTGGGAAATGAATATTTCACAGCAGATGACGCTGCGGTAATGCCAAAGCCCGAAGGAAGGATAGCGATGTCCACAGACGGATTTATCGTATCTCCCTGGGAATTCAACGGCGGCAACATCGGCAAGCTCTCGATCTGCGGAACGGTAAACGACCTTGCGTGCATGGGCGCAAAGCCTCTGTATCTTACATGCTCCTACATCGTAGAGGAAGGCTTCCCGGTTGAAGATCTCGAGAAGATCGCTCAGGCAATGGGCGAGACCTGCAGGAAGGCCGGCGTAAAGATCGTCGCAGGCGACACCAAGGTCGCGGGAAAAGGCCAGGTGGACAAGGTGTTCATTACCACCGCGGGAGTAGGTGTCATTGCTGACGGTGTTAATCTTTCGGGCGCGAATGCAAAGCCCGGCGATAAGATAATCGTAACAGGCGACGTCGGAAGACACGGAACATGCATCCTTCTCGCGCGTGACGAATACGGCATTGAAGCTGACGTTAAGAGTGACTGCGCACCCCTGTGGGACGCTGTCGAAGCAGTGCTCGCGGTTTGCCCTGAAATGCACGTTATAAGAGATGCGACAAGAGGCGGCGTAGGCACTGTCCTTTACGAGATCTGCGACCAGTCGGGAGTGGGAATAGACATCAGTTCCGAAGCGGTCCCTGTTGCGCCCGAAGTAAGGGGCGTTACGGGAATGCTCGGCTTGGAGCCTTTGTATCTTGCGTGCGAGGGAACGATGGTAATGTTCTGCCCGGCAGAGTACGCTGACAAAGTAGTCGAAGCACTGAAGCAGACAGAGCACGCAAAGGGTGCTGCGGTAATCGGAGAAGTAACAGCCGAGAATAAAGGAAGAGTCGTCATGACGACATCGATCGGAGGCAAGACATATCTGCCGCAGCCCGGAAACGAGCTGCTCCCGAGGATCTGCTAAGGAGGACCGTTATGGAAACAAGAGTTGCATGCATAACCATCATCGTTGAGAACGCGGAGTCCGTCGAAAAGATGAACGCGCTTCTTCACGATGCCGCACAGTACATAATCGGCCGTATGGGCATTCCCTACAGAGAGAAGGGGATCAGCATAATCAGCATCGCGATCGATGCGCCGCAGGACCTTACGAGCGAGCTCTCCGGCAAGATCGGAAGGCTCGAAGGAGTTACCGTAAAGACCACTTATGCAAACCACTGAGAACGACAAGATAAGGATTGCTGACGCTTCATTTCCAAAGCCGTTTACGGGCGGTCTTGAGTTCAACGCACCCGCGCACGGCACATGGAACATAGTGCATATCGGGTTCAAGATCCCTAAAGCTCACCAGATCTATATCTGCGCTGACAACTGCATGAGAGGCGTAGTCATGACCGCTGCGGAAATGGGCGAGCTGTCGCGCTTTTCGTCCGTCATTCTCGAAGAGGATGACATGGTCTTTGCAGGGCGCCTCGAAGAGTCAACGATAGAAGGCGTTACGGACGTTTTAAATTCGCTTCCGGAAGTGCCGCCTGTTGTTATTGTTTTCCCTGTCTGCGTCCACAAGTTCATGGGATGCGACATTAACTTTATCTACGATGAACTGGGCAAACGTTTTCCTTCCGTAAAGTTCGTCAGGGGGTTCATGGACCCCGTCATGCAGAAGCGCGGAACGACGCCCGACCAGCGCCTCAGGAAAGCGATGTTCGACATCATCCCAGAAGGCGAAAAGGACGGCTCTGTCACCGTTATCGGATGCGACATGCCGCTTGGAAAGAATAAAGACAACGACATAAGGATCCTTCTTGAAAGACAGGGTGTAAATATCAGGGATGAAGCCGACTGCAAGACACTTGAAGAATACTATGACTTAGGAAAATGCAGCAGCGTGATCTGCTCTTATCCTGCGGGAGTCCTCGGAACGAAGGCTTTCTGCAGCCGCATCGGAAGACCTTTTGTATATATGCCTTTCACGTTCGGTTACGATGAGATCGATGAAGCATTGGGACAGATCGGAGCAGTACCGGTCTTTAACGGAAGAGTTTCCTGCGACAGAACTGCAGCCGGCCTTAAGACGCTTTTGGCAGATACGGAGATCGCGATAGATTACACCGCAGTTCCGCGACCGCTTTCGCTCGCGAGATTTCTCATTAGTCACGGATTTAATCTTAAGAGGATATACCTCGATGCGATCGATCCTGATGAGAAGGAAGACTTTGACTGGCTTGTTTCCAACGCGCCTGACGTAATGCTCTGCGCGACCATGCATGTGAAGGGAAGGCGCCCGGTGCGTTCTGAAAGTGACCGCAAGATACTGGCCGTCGGACAGAAGGCAGCGTGGTTTGAAGGAACGGAATATTTTGTCAACATGATAGAAGGCGGCGGACTCTACGGATACGCCGGGATCAAGGCTTTTCTAAAGCTAATGGAAGATGCGTTCATCGTGCCCAAGGACACTGAAGACATCATTCCGAGAAAGGGCTTGGGGTGCGCGTGCGTCTTATGAAAAAAGCATACAAGATCCTTCCGGTATATACAGGTGATGTCTCCGGTTTTGCATCCGCGCTCTATGAGCTCGGCGGCATGCTGGTCATCCACGATCCGTCCGGCTGCAATTCGACATACAACACGCACGATGAGGTGCGCTGGTATAAGCAGGAAGCGCTCATCTACATCTCGGGCCTTAATGACATCGACGCGATCACAGGCAATGACGACAAGTTCATAAGCGATATCGTTCGCGCCGCGGAGGATATGAAGCCCAAGTTCATTGCGCTTGCCAATTCGCCTTTGCCGTATCTTAACGGAACCGATTTCAAAGGCATTTCGAAGATAATCGAAGACAGGACCGGACTGCCGTGTTTTTACGTTCAGACAAACGCGATGCACGACTATACGATGGGCGCTTCGAAGGCTTTTCTGGCGTTTGCGAAAAAGATGCTCGTCCATTCTGACAAGAAGACCAAAGGCGGCATCAACATCTTGGGCTCGACTCCGCTCGATCACACGAACACGAAGTTTGTTATTCCCGAAGGCAGGACACTCGTATCAAACTGGGCATATGATTCTTCGCTTGATGAAGTTTTGAATGCGCCTTCTGCGGAGCTGAATCTCGTTGTTTCTTCAACCGGATTAGCGGCTGCGGAATACATGAAAGATGCGTTCGATATCCCATATGAACTGCTTGGAGATTATTTCAATGTCAAGCGTGAAAGATCGCGCAATTACATCGTCGGAGAGCCCGTGATATCAGGCTTTACAGCAGCGCAGATAAAAGAAAGATACGGCACTGATTTTAATGTCATCGCGACGACAGAAATTACTGACGGGCTGCTGTCTGACTGCGACAGAAAATGCCACGGAGAAGATGAGATAAGAGATGCATTATCTGATGCGGAAGTCATAATAGGCGATCCGCTGTTTGAACTCATCTCACCGAAGAGCGCGAAGTTTATCAGACTGCCTCATTTCGCGATGAGCGGCAGACTGTACCGCAAAGAGATACCCGACCTCATGAGATTGGAGGATTACTACAATGAGCCTTAACGACACACCATCGGGCGAGAGGATCCACATCGGTTTTTTCGGAAGGAGAAACGCCGGTAAATCGAGTCTCGTAAACAAAGTCACAAACCAGGATCTGGCAGTCGTCTCAGACACGAAGGGAACGACGACGGATCCCGTCACGAAGGCGATGGAACTGCTCCCTCTGGGTCCCGTCGTGATCATTGACACGCCCGGTTTTGACGACGAAGGCGAGCTTGGCGAAAAGCGTATCTCAAAGACCAGACTTATCTTAAACAAAGTCGATGTCGCGGTGCTCGTAGTGGACCTTGAAGAAGGAATCGGTGATACCGAGAAGGCGCTGATAAAGCTTTTTGCTGAGAAGGGAATTCCTTACGTCACCGCATACAACAAAGCAGATCTGAAAGAGGAACCTGAAGGTCTCAAAGACAACGAGATATGCGTCAGCGCGGCCACGGGAAAGAACGTCAACGAGCTGCGCGAACTCATCGGAAAACTGGGCAGCACAAAGCAGGAAGGCGAGCCTCTGATCGCTGATCTGATAGAGCCGGGAGATACCGTGATCCTTGTAATCCCGATCGATTCTTCCGCTCCGAAGGGAAGGATAATTCTTCCTCAGCAGCAAGTGCTAAGAGAGATACTCGATAAGAACGCAAAGGCTTATATCACGCAGGATACCGAGCTTGCTTCCGCTATTGCCGACCTTAAGGAGAAACCGAAGCTCGTCGTTACCGACAGTCAGGCCTTCGGCAAGGTCGCGCCTGTCGTTCCGAAAGACATCACGCTCACATCTTTTTCGATCCTGATGGCAAGACACAAAGGGTTCCTCAAAGGCGCGGTAAAAGGCGTCAGGGCGATCGATACTTTAGAAGACGGCGACACCGTGCTGATATCCGAAGGCTGCACGCATCACCGCCAGTGCGAGGATATAGGCACATTTAAGATCCCTAAGTGGCTCGGCGAATACACAGGGAAAAAGATCAACATTGAGACAACGTCGGGACTGTCGTTTGCAGATGACCTTTCGAAGTACAAGATGATAATCCACTGCGGTGCGTGCATGTTAAATGACCGCGAGATGAAATACCGCACAAAGTGCGCGGAAGACGCAGGAATCCCCATGACCAACTACGGGACCGCGATCGCGTACATGAAGGGGATACTTAAGCGTTCACTCGAGGTTTTCCCTGACCTGATGAAGGAACTTGAAAAGGAGGCTTAACATGAAAAGATCGGAGATCAATGCCGCGCTCAAGCGCATGGAAGCGTTCATGAAGGAACTCAAAGTGAGCCTTCCGCCGTTCTGCAGCTTCACGCCGGAAGAATGGAAGACCAAGGGTCACGAGTACGATGAGATAAGAGACAATATGCTCGGCTGGGATATCACGGACTACGGTCTCGGGGATTTCAAGAAGGTCGGGTTCTCGCTCATCACGCTCAGAAACGGCAATCAGAAGATGCCTGAAAAGTACAAGAAGCCATACGCGGAAAAGCTCCTTTTCATCGAGGAGGGGCAGTACTCGCCGAATCATTTTCACTGGTACAAGATGGAGGACATCATAAACCGCGGAGGCGGCAATCTCCTGATCCGCGTCTACAACTCGCTCCCCGACGAATCCATCGATAAGGAGAGCGATGTCACGGTCCATTCCGACGGCCGCACATACACGGTTCCGGCGGGCACGCAGGTACGCCTTACACCGGGCGAGAGCATCGCCATCCAGCAGGGACTCTATCACGATTTTGAGGTCGAAAAAGGAACCGGCCCGATACTGATCGGCGAGGTCTCGCAGTGCAATGACGACAACACCGACAACAGGTTCAATCCGCCGGTCGGAAGATTCCCCGCGATAGAAGAGGACGAACCGCCTTACAGGCTCCTTTGCAACGAATATCCGAAAGCCACTTGATAAAAAAGACCGATACTTAATTGAAGAGCCGACTTTCATAGTTCATAATATTAAGGTCTTAATGACCGCGATCTTACAAAAAGACAGGGGGGATCTCCATGGCAAAGAACAAGAAGAACAAGAGCGGAATCGAATCGTACAACGCCGGAAGCATTGTAGTGGATATCGTAATGCTCATCCTCGGACTGGTTTTCCTGATCAATACGATCGGAGGCAAGGGTGACCAGGTTGCAGCTGTCTTTGTCCGTGTGATCGGAGGAATCCTCATCGCTGTCGGCGTGATCTCGCTCATCACGTTCTTCATCAAGAAGGAGAAAGAGCTTTTCGACTGGGTCATCGCCATCTTCGGAACAGCAATAGGGATCTTCGGCATCGTTGTTGTTATCAGACCCGAGCCCGTCATCAACATCCTCAACTGGATCATGGGCCTTATCATCATCGTTTACGCGATCGTGGTCATCTTCACCGCAATCGGTTTCTTAAGGCCCGCGGGAGCCAACTACTGGGGCTTCTCGGCGATCGTCGGTCTGGTAGCACTCATTCTCGGTTTCCTGGTTATCTTCTGTAACCTCGCCACCAAGGTCATGATGATCATTATCGGCATCACGCTCATAGTGGGAGCAATAGGCGGCATCGCCAATGCGATACTTGCAGTTCAGGCCAGGAAGGCCGCAAGAAAAGTCATCAAGGCCGCAGGATTGGATCCTGTCAAGGATACGGGTTCTGACGAGGAGAAGACAGAGGACACAGATACTTCAAAAGGTGACGACGTAACAGGATTCTGACGGAGTTTTTATGAAGATAACTTTCATCGGACATGCATGTTTTCTTATCGAGGATAACGCGGGGCACACCATAGTCACCGATCCTTACAGGCACGGATCAGTTCCGGGTCTCAAAGATCACGGGCTCGTTGCAGATGAAGTCATATGCTCGCATAACCACCACGACCATGACGATTTCGACGGCGTAGGCGCGCCTGAGAATACATGGCCAGGCAAGTTCGATGTAAAGATAATCCGCACATTCCATGACGATGTTCAGGGAGCCGCGAGAGGAAGAAACAACATCAGCATCATCAATATCGACGGCAAAAAAGTCGTCCACATGGGTGATATCGGATGCGAGCTTACAGCATCGCAACTCGACCAGCTCAGAGGGTGCGACGTGCTCCTGATCCCGGTCGGAGGCTTTTACACGATCAACGCAAGACAGGCATTTGCCATGACGAAGGATATAGACCCGAGAGTTGTCATTCCGATGCACTACAGGGGCAAGACATTCGGATATAAAGAGATAGCAACAAGAGAGGAATTTGAACAGCTCGTGCTGGCTAAAGGAGACAGAAAGGTGATAAGGCACACTTCTGTTTTCGAGGATAACGATGACTACAAGTGCATGGTGCTCCTCGAGCCACTGAGAGCTTAAAACTTAAGTTATGTCCTATATTGAATTCAGAGATGTCAGGAAAGTTTACAAGACCGGTTCGGTCAACGTCACCGCATTGGACGGGTGCAGTTTCACCATAGACAAAGGCGAGCTGTGCGTAATAGTCGGACAGTCGGGAGCCGGCAAGACAACGCTTCTTAACATCCTTGGAGGCATGGACAAGCTTACGTCGGGAGAAGTCTTCCTCGACGGCAAAGAGATATCCAAGCTTGGAGCGAACGACCTTGCTTTATTCAGGAGAAACAATGTCGGCTTCGTTTTCCAGTTCTATAATCTCATTCCGAACCTTACGGCTTATGAGAACGTTGAGATGGCGGCACAGCTCGTAAAAGACCCCATCGACTGCGATCTCCTTATGGGCGAGGTCGGTCTTGCAGAGCGTAAGAACAATTTTCCGGCACAGCTTTCCGGAGGCGAACAGCAGAGGGTCGCGATAGCAAGAGCGATCGCGAAAAACCCCAAGCTCCTGCTTTGCGACGAGCCCACCGGAGCGCTCGACTATCAGACAGGCAAATCCATACTCAAGCTCCTTCAGACCTTGAGTAATGTTAAGGGCATGACCGTGGTCATTATCACGCATAACTCTGCTCTTACCGCTATGGCGGACCGGGTGATCAAGGTAAAGAACGGCAGGATCACGAGCAACGTGGTCAATGAAAATCCGGTAAACGTAGATACTATCGAATGGTAATGAGTCCTTACGTAAAGACCATCTTAAGATCCATCAAAATGACGCTCCCGCGCTTCCTCGCGATCTTCGCGATAATAGCTCTGGGAGTCGGTTTTTTCGCGGGCCTTAAGGTCACGACGCCTTCGTTTGTCTACACGGTAAACGGCTATGCGAACGAATACAGGATGTTCGACTTCAAGCTTCTTTCGACGATCGGATTTAAGAGCGAAGATATCGACGAACTTGCTAAGCGCACAGGCTGCACGGTCGAAGGTTCTTACACGGTCGACTGCTCGGCACTCTTAGGCAATGACACGGGCTCCGATACTGTTAGGTTTTTATCTATCACAAACAATGTAAATAAGCTCAAGCTCGAGGCTGGAAGAATGCCCGAAAAGCCCGACGAGATCGTGATCGACGGCTACCAGCTTTCAACGGCTCGCATCGGGCAGAAACTTGTCATAACAAAGGAGACGAGCGAGGATTCTTTGGACATGTTCAAGATCAGGGAATTCACGATCGTCGGAACCGTCAGGTCACCTCTTTATCTCAATTTCCAGAGAGGCACTTCGGACGAAGGCTCCGGAAGCGTCAGTTACTTTGCATGCGCTCTTCCCGAGGCTTTCGATTCGGAGTATTTTACCGAAGCATATCTTTACGCAAACACGGGACTCTACATCTTCTCCGATGAGTACAGGGATTGGGCGCCGGGCGCTGAAAACAAGTATAAGGCAATTCTCGAAGACGTCGTAAAAGAGCGTTTCGACAAGCTCCTCAAGGAAGAATACAAGAAGATGACCGACGAGGTTGAAGACCACTACACTGATATCGACGATGGCTGGAAAGAGATCAACGACGCGCGGAAAGAATTAGACGACGCGAAGAAAGAAATCGAGGACGGCCAGAAGGAGATCAACGACAACCGCAAGAAGCTTGCCGATGCGAAAAAGACTCTGGACAGCTCAAAGAAAAAACTTGAGGATGCCAAAAAGCAGCTCGACTCAGCAGGCAAGCAGTTAAAGGACGGCAAGAAGGAACTTGATAAAGCGAAGAAAACGCTTGCCGGCACCAAAAAGCAGCTCGATGCCATGAAGAAGGGAATCGATGACGGCCGTGCTTACATCGAATACGCAAGACAGACAATGACGCCCGAGCAGCAGGCGGCCGCAGGGATTGACCAGATGGAGCAGCAGCTGGGCCAGACCGAGGTGCTGTACAAGACTTATCTGCAGCAATATAACGCGGGCTATAAGACATACAAGGACGGCAAGGCCGCATACGACAAGAACTATAAGAAATACAAGAACGCCAGGGCGCAGTACAGCAGCGGCTTGAAGAAGTATAACGACGGAGTCAAAAAGTATAACGACGGCGTTAAGAAACTGAACGATGCGCAGAAGGAACTGGACGATGGCCGCAAGGAATATGAGGACGGCCTTCGCGAATTCTGGGACGGCTACTACGATTTCGCAACCGAGATAAACAAGGCATATATGGATGTCATAGACGGCCGCACGCAGATCGAATCTGCAGACGACCCCGACACTTATATTCTTGGTCGTGACAAGAATACCGGCTATGTATGCTTTGATAACGATGCCAAGATAGTTGATGGTGTCGCGGCGGTCTTCCCGATATTCTTTTTCGCGATCGCGGCGCTCGTCTGCTCTACCACAATGAGCAGGATGGTCAACGACGAAAGAGGCATTATCGGCACGATGAGGGCCTTGGGTTATACCGACTTTTCGATCGTTATGAAATACGCGATCTACGCGGGTTCTGCTTCCGTTCTGGGCGCAGTCCTGGGCTTCCTCGGCGGAACAAAACTCTTCCCGTGGGTCATCTGGGAAGTCTATAAGATGATGTACGGCTTCACCGATCTGTCCTTCACGACAAGCGTCCCGCTGTTCGTCCTGACACTCGGAGTCGCACTGGTCTGCACGGTCGGCGTGTCGGTCGTAACCGCGATGTCCGCTCTTACGGGAATGCCCGCCGAGCTCATAAGACCCAAGGCGCCGCTCCCGGGCAAGCGCATCCTTCTCGAATACATCGGCTTCATCTGGAAGAGAATGAAGTTCCTTCACAAGGTCTCCGCAAGAAACGTTTTCCGTTTCAAAAAGAGAATGTGGATGATGATCGTAGGCATCGCCGGATGCACCGCGCTCCTTATCACGGCTTTCGGTCTGTATGACTCCGTCTGCAACGTTGTCAACATCCAGTTTGATACCATCATGAAATACGACCTCAAGGTCACGTTCGACGATTCCTATAAGCAGCAGATGATCGAGGACGCGGCGAAGGAAGCGCATGACAAGATGGATTTCGCATTCGACTATGCGTTAGTTCTGAGCGATACAGTAAAGAACAACGGCTCGAATTATGTAAGAGACGTTGAGATGTTCATTTCCGACGACCCCGATGTCGAAAAGATCTTCGGCATCAATGACTACAAGACAGGCGAGGCTCTGCCGTGGCCTTCTGACGGCGAGGTCGCGGTCTCGGGCAAGCTCGCTGAGAAGAATCACGTGAAGGCCGGCGATTACATCACCGTCATGTACGGCGATGACGAACACGAGGTAAAGCTCAAGGTAAGCTCCGTTTTCACGAACTACACATTCCACTACATCCTCATGACACCTTCGACCTACAGGGAGGCCTTCGGCAAGAACTATAATCCGGGCACGCTCCTTGCCGCGACCGAGCACAAGACAGCCGCGGAGTCCTACAAGATAGCGTCCTACCTGTCCGACAATCACGACGTAAAGACCTGGGCATCCACGGCGGATTCAAGGGAGAGCTTTGCAAATACGATGGAGCGCATGAACTACATCATAGTTCTTGTCGTCAGCTGCGCGGCTGCCCTTGCATTCATCGTCTTGTTCAACCTGAATAACATCAACATCACCGAGCGTATAAGAGAGATTGCGACGCTCAAGGTCATGGGCTTCAACCGCAAGGAGACCGGCGCCTACGTCACGCGCGAGAACGTCATCCTTGTCCTGCTCGGATTCCTCGCGGGTATTCCTCTGGGGTTCCTGCTGCACAGGTACGTCATGGCGCAGATCGCCATGGACATGATCATGTACCAGATAAGGATAGTTTTCGTGAGCTACGTATATTCTCTCGGATTCGTGCTCGCTTTCTCGGCAATAGTAAATCTCATAATGCGTGCCAAGATCGAAAAGATCGATATGGCGGAATCCCTAAAGAGTGCCGAATAATTTGTAACATTAGAAAACTGTTTTTAAGTTTATAATGACTTCTATTAAGTGTTGGGGGCAGTCATTATGTTCAAGGTCGGATTCAGCAACGATAAGTATGTAGAGTTACAGAGTGAGCGCATCAGAGAGCGCGTCGACCAGTTCGGAGGCAAGCTTTACCTTGAATTCGGCGGAAAGCTTTTCGACGACTACCATGCATCGAGGGTCCTCCCCGGATTTGAACCCGACAGCAAGATCAGGATGCTCAAGGCCCTCTCAGACGACTGCGAGATCGTCATCGCCATCAACGCTGACGCCATCGAAAAGAACAAGCGCCGCGGCGACCTCGGCATCACCTATGACCAGGAAGTCCTCCGTCTCATCGATGCATTTACTGAATTCGGCCTGTTCGTCGGCAGCGTTGTCATCACCCAGTTTGCAGGCCAGCACCTCGCAGAGAATTTCGAGTCAAGGCTCAAGAGCCTCGGCGTCAAGACATACAGACACTATCCCATCGCAGGCTATCCTTCCGACATCTCGCTGATCGTCAGCGAGGACGGCTACGGCAAGAACGAATACATCGAGACTTCAAGAAAACTCGTTGTCGTCACGGCTCCGGGCCCGGGCTCCGGCAAGATGGCCACATGTCTTTCACAGCTCTATCACGAGAACAAGCGCGGCATCAAGGCCGGTTACGCCAAGTTTGAGACATTCCCCATTTGGAGCATCCCGCTCCAGCATCCCGTTAACGTCGCTTATGAGGCAGCAACCGCTGACCTCGCGGACGTCAACATGATCGACCCGTTCCACCTCGAGGCATACGGCAAGACCACCGTCAACTACAACCGTGACGTAGAGATCTTCCCGGTAGTTAATGCCATTTTCGAGAAGATCTACGGAACAAGCCCCTACAAGTCACCTACGGACATGGGCGTCAACATGGCAGGCTTTGCCATCACGGATGACGAGGCATGCTGCGAAGCTTCAAAGCAGGAGATCATCAGACGTTATTACGAGGCAAGGGCGGCAGTGCGCCAGGGCCTTTCCGAAGGCGACGACGTTACCAAGCTCGAGTTCCTTATGAAGAAGAGCGGCATCGACATCTCAGACCGCCGCGTTATCGGCGCAGCGCTCGTCAGAGCCGAATCCACGGGCGGCCCGGCAGTTGCCTTGGAGCTCCCTGACGGACAGATCGTTACAGGCAAGACCACCGATCTTCTCGGACCTGCTTCTGCGGCACTTCTCAACGCGCTTAAGACGCTTGCGGGGATCTCGCACAGCATCCCGCTCATCTCACCCAACGTTATCGAGCCTATCTCGGATCTTAAGGTAAACCACATGGGCAACCACAACCCGCGTCTGCATACCGATGAGGTTCTTATCGCGCTCGCGATCAGCGCCACCACGAACCCGGTCGCAGAGCTCGCAATGCAGCAGATCGGCAAGCTCGAGCACAGCGACCTTCACTCAACGACGATGCTCTCATCAGTCGATCTCAACATGCTCCACAAGCTGGGCATTGAGGTTACATGCGAACCCGTTTACCAGACAAAGAAGCTCTATCACAAGTAATTTCCTTTTAGATCAATATTGCAGCGCCCCGGGGCCGTTCAAGGCTCCGGGGTTTTCTTTTTTTGGGGGGCGCGTGGGCGTTGGGGCGTGGGGCGGTGGTTGCATCTTCATAACCGCGGCATTCTGATCAGCGTTGGGCGTACATACGAAAATCGCTTTTTCTTTGAATTTATACGTGCATTTTGGCCGATTTTGCGCCGCCCAGCGCGAAATGTACATACGAAAACGGACTTTTTCCAGAAAATATATGTGCGCAAAGGCTTTCAGAGGCCGTTTTCGATGAAAATGCACGGATAAAAACGGACTTTTTTCGAGTTTCGTATGTACGCCAAAAAGCACCTACTATTAGATTTTCAAAAATGCGAAATCTAATAGTAGGTTTTTGCATTTTTAGGCTGTTTTTGACGCCGACCTGCTATTAGAATCAGACTTTTAAAATTTCTAATAGTAGGCAGAAAACTACCGTCAAAATCAGCGAAAACTTGATTTTGGCGGTAGTCTGTCTGGCACCTACAGATGAAAACCGTTTTTTCTTTTTCTCATCTGCAGGCCATCATTTCCGAGCCGGCGCACCCTTAAACGCCAAAGTCAGACAACAGGACAAGGGGCAAAAAACCTGTTGACAAGCGGACGGCGGAGTATCATAATTTGATTGGTCAAAGATAGTCAAAGTCAAAATCAAATAACATCAAACAAACGCACAAAGGGCGCGGAAAATGTTCGGAAGGAGGCATTTCATGGCAAGACTCGTTGATGTCATAGAGCAGATGATCAAGAACATGATCGAAGAGAATGACGGCCAGGCTGTCATCAGCCGTAGCCAGCTTGCCGAGCAGGCGAACTGTGTGCCTTCGCAGATAACGTATGTACTGTCGACCAGGTTTTCGAGCGGCAACGGCTATATAGTCGAGAGCAGAAGAGGCGGTGGCGGACAGATAACGATCACCAGGGTCAGCCATGCGGGCCCCGAGCATTATCTGCAGGCAATCGTGGATGCGGTCGGTGACGATCTTTCACAGCAGCAGGCAAGGACGCTGCTGACAAATGCGGTATCCGTCGGCGCGATCACCCCTAAGGAGGGGACGGCGATCATGGCGGCGGTATCTGACAGGGCCCTTGCAAAAGTTGATTCGGATATAAGGGCAGTCCTGAGAGCGGATATTTTCAGGAACGCGCTGCTCGGACTGATGATCGCGGAATAGAATTCAGATATAAAGGAGAAAAAGTATGAGATGCGCGAGATGCGGAGTTGAACTCACCAACAAGATAATCAAGATCAATGACGTCCCGTACTGCGAGAACTGCGCGAGGATCATGGGATACGGCAAATTTTTGAGGAGCCCTGAGGAGATGCTGGGTTCGGCTTTTTCGCCGTTCGATGAGATCGCGAGTACCATCATGCAGATGAATGAACTCGATTTCGGAAACAGCGCGCTGTCCTGCCCAAAGTGCGGCATGACGCTCAGGGATTTCGAGAAGAGAGGCCGTCTCGGCTGCATCGAGTGCTACAACACTTTTAACGATTACATCGTAAAGGAGATGTTCAAGCAGCAGGGCGAGAGCACCTACGGCGGAAGGCTTCCCGGCCAGAGCGCGGAGATGAAGAACATAAAGACTGACGCGCTTCCCGAAGCGAAAAAGGAAGAGACATCCGAAGCCAAAGCTGAGCCCGAGACCAAAGAGAGCAGCGAAGTTAAAGAACCCGCGAATGCAGCGGAGAGCGAGAGCGTAAGCAGCGCCGAGATGCTCGAAAAGCTTGCAAAAGCAGACCTCGGCATGCTCAGTGACGAGGAGCTCAAGAACGGTATAAAGCTTGCTGCGGAGAACGAAGACTACGTCCTTGCGTCAAAGCTCAGGGATGAACTTAAGGGAAGAAACGGAGGAAACTGAAATGAAGATGTGGTATGAGACAGAAGGCCGCGACGAAGATGTCGTCATGTCAACAAAGGCCTGCCTGGTACGTAACGTCAAGGGATACAATTTTCCTTCGAAAATGGACGACAAGGACTGCAAGAGCCTGCTTGCCGCAGTCGATGGCGCGATAGACAAAAATGTTTTCTCGGGCGGAGCAGCGACTGACATCGTAACGAGCGGAGATGCCGCAACACTTATGCTGGCGCAGATCTCCGGCCGCGACGGTTCACTCCTTCACGCGCCCGACAAGAAGGCGATCTACTACAGTGAGGATTACAGCTTAAGTGTCGCGGTCGGCAACACCGAGCACCTGACGATCAAGGCACAGGCGCCCGGTCACGATATCGGTGTTTATAAGAAAGCCGAGAACGTGGCGGTAGACCTCGAGAAAAAGCTTGATATCGCATACTCAGAGAAGTACGGATTCCTTACCTCAAGCGTCAAGATGACGGGCACGGGCCTGCGCATACTCTACACGGTTGCCATTCCGGCGATCGCAAAGACTGAAGGCGGTATCGCGGCGCTCAGACAGAGAGTCGGCCAGTACGAATGGAACATCTATCCTTTTGCAGAGCAGGGCGAACTCAATGAGTCGAGCGTTTACATCATCGCGAGCGTCAGCACGCTCGGCGTATCCGAAGAAGAACTCCTTGAAAGAGGCGAGATGCTGATCTCGGACATCATCAAGGCTGAGAGGGCATGCCGCGAGCAGTTCGCAACAAAGAAGAAGACACAGATGAAGGATCTTTACGGAAGGGCTTACGGTCTGATGAGATTCGCGACGCTCATGTCACGCAGGGAGGTCATGGAATCGATCTGCTGGCTGAGACTTTACAGAGATTACGACGATTCCCACGAATTCGAGTGCACATGGAAGATGCTCAACACGATCACGCAGGAAGTCTGCTGGGAGCAGCAGCGCAGGAACGAGATCAACACGCAGACTTCGCAGAAGCGCAGGGCTGACAGGATCAAGAAGATTTTGAAGGGAGATGATTGATATGAGGATATCCGAAGATACGGCTAAAGTACTCGCATACTCACAGCTTTTGGCAGATGAAAGGCATACGTCGCTGATCAGGGACACCATCATTTTCGCGGCGATCTGCATTACCGATTCACCTGCGAAAGAGACTATCGAAGAGAACGTTTCCAACGTAAATGCGATCCTCGAAAAGCTCGGCATCAGCGGCGATTACGAGTTGGACGACGAGTCGGTGAAAGCTCTGGCAGACAAGGCTTTCTCGAATCTGAGGATCGATGTGAGAAGGGTTTTCGCGAACGCTGCCGAGCTGTCACGAAGGACAGGCGGAAGAGGCGCTGTCGGCCCCGAGCATATCCTGTTCGTCATTCTTTCGAGGAAGGTCAGCAACCACGTTGATATTTTCGAGGCGCTCGAATATGCGGGAGCAGACTTTGAAGGTCTGCGCAATTCTCTCGTCAACACCTTCAACGATAACATGGGTCCGTCTGACGATTCAGATGATTCCGACGAGCCGTTAGACGGCGCGGGCGACTCCGATGAGGAGCGCGACAGAAGAAGGCCGGCTCCCGAGAGAAAGAACAGGGGCGGCAAGGGCGGCCACAAGACGCTCGAGAAGTTCGGCAAGAACCTTACGCAGCTTGCAAAGGACGGCAAGATCGATCCGGTCATCGGACGTGAGGAAGAGATCAACCGCGTCATGCAGATCCTTATCCGCCGCACCAAGAACAATCCCTGCCTCGTAGGCGATCCGGGTGTAGGTAAGACCGCTATCGCTGAGGGTCTGGCTCTCAAGATCGCAAACGATGACGTGCCTGACATCATAAAAGGCAAGGTCGTTTACAGCATGGAGATCGGCTCCATGGTCGCAGGCTCCAAGTACAGGGGTGATTTCGAAGAGAGGATCAAGAACATGCTCGATGAGGCGGTTTCCGATCCTAACGTCATTCTGTTCATCGACGAGATCCATACTCTCGTCGGCGCGGGCGAAAGCTCAGGCGGCGGTTCGATGGATGCTGCAAACCTGATGAAGCCGCTGCTTACAAAGAACGAGCTCCAGGTCATCGGCGCAACGACTTTAGATGAATACACGAAGTTCATCGAAAAGGACCACGCTCTTGAGAGAAGATTCCAGAAGGTCATGGTCGAAGAGCCTTCGATCCCTGACGCCATCGCCATCATGAAGGGTCTGCGCCCGAAGTATGAAGACCACCACAAGGTCCACATTCCCGATGATGTTCTCGAGCAGTCCGTGCTCCTGTCTTCACGCTATGTATCAGACAGGTTCCTGCCGGACAAGGCTATCGACTTAGTAGACGAGGCTGCGGCTTCAAAGCGTCTGAACTATGCCGATTCAAAGGCACAGAAGGAGATAGAGGACAAGATCGCAGAGCTCGAAAAGGCCAAGAAAGCTGCATCCGACGCGATGGAGTTTGAGGCTGCACAGCAGTACAAGGAGCAGGAGGAAGCCGAGAAAGCCCGTCTTGCAAGGCTGAAGTCGAAGTCCGAGCCTGACAAGAACGGTTTTACCGGAACCCTTACTGTCGACGATATCGCAGACGTTCTTGCCAAGTGGACGGGAATCCCGGTCAAGAAGATCACCGAGAGCGATGCGGATAAGTTAAAGAACCTCGAATCCGAGCTCCAGAAGAGAGTCATCGGCCAGGATGAAGCAGTTACCGCGATCTCCAAGGCTATCCGCCGCGGAAGGCTCGGTCTCAAAGATGACAAGAAGCCTTCGGGAACCTTCATTTTCCTGGGCACCACGGGCGTCGGTAAGACCGAGCTCGCAAAGGCTCTCGCCGAGGTCATGTTCGGTAATGAGAACGCTCTTATCAGGATCGATATGTCCGAATATATGGAAAAGCACGATGTATCAAGACTCATCGGCGCGCCTCCGGGATATGTCGGATACGATGAGGGCGGCCAGCTGACCGAGGCTGTCAGAAGACATCCGTATTCAGTAGTTCTTTTCGATGAGATCGAGAAGGCACACCCCGAGATCTTCAACACGATGCTCCAGGTGCTTGACGACGGACGTCTGACGGACGGTCACGGAAGAGTCGTTGACTTCAAGAACACGATAATCATCATGACATCCAACATCGGCGCGAGGATGCTGACAGGCAGTGAAGGCCGCAAGATCGGTTTCTCGATGGCTGACGAGAAGGATACGGACGAGCTCTCGAGAGAAGGCCTCTACGGCGGCAAGTCCTACGACGAAGCCAAGAAGCTCGTCATCGATGAACTCAAGAAATCGTTCTCGCCCGAGTTCGTCAACCGTGTCGATGAGATCATCTTCTTCCGTATGCTCGGCAAGGCGGCACTCATCAAGATCGTCGATATCCTGATGAACCAGGTCGGCAAGAGGATCAAGGATCTCGGCATGGAGATCGAGCTTACCGACAGCGCGAAAGAACTCCTTGCGCGCAAGGGCTACGATCCCCAGTACGGTGCAAGGCCGCTTAAGAGAGTCATCACCTCGATGGTCGAGGACAGATTCTCCGAAGCAATGCTCGACGGCATCGTAAAGCCCGGCCACATTGCGATAATCGACGCTGTTGAGACTAACGACCCTGACGCGCTCCTGGCTTCAGGCGCTGCGGAAGAAGGCGGAAAGGTCATCGTTATCAAGGACGGCGGCGAGATTTCCGCCAAGACAGGCGAAAAGACAGAAGCCAAGACTGAAGAAACAGTCGAACAGTAAAATAAATTTGACCTGAAATGCCCCCGGCTATTGCATTTGCAAGCCGGGGACACTTTATTTTTCACCGCAAACTCTGTATAATAACTGCGCCTAATTAATAAAAATACTTCGGAGTCACATATAAATGTCAGAAAATACCAAGCCGACTGCGGCACCTGCTACGGGCGAAAAGCCTGCAACAACCGCAAGAGACAGGGCGAAAGCACCGCGCGATTATGATATCGGCTGTTTCCCGAGACCGTTCTATTTCAGCTTTCTCGGATCACGCATAATCGTCCCGATCGTCTGCGCATTTACACACATAAAGGTAAAGCCCGACATGGAGTTCGTAAACCATGAGGGCCCGATCATCGTTATCGCAAACCACGAGTCTTACCTCGATCCCATGATCACCAACAAGCTGACCAAGGCTAGGCCGGCCAACTTCGTTACGGGCGAGTTTGTTTTCAGGGCACCTGCATGGGGTCACTGGTTCAAGCTCGGAGGCGCGATCCCCAAGAAGCAGTTCGTCGTTGATACCGCTGCCGTCAAGGCCATGATGAAGGTCATGAAGCGTAACGGCGTCCTTATCGTTTACCCTGAGGCTACCCGTCACGTTGACGGCAAGTCCGTGACTTTCGATGACGGTATCGCAAGGCTTGCAAAGAAGGCTGGAGCTTCCATCTATATCGAACACATCCACGGAGCTTATCTGACATGGCCGAGATGGTCACAGTCCGGAATGCGCAAAGGAAGGATCACTTCCGAATTCGTAAAGAAGATCTATTCCGACGAGGTCAAGGCATCCTCGATCGAAGAGCTCCAGCAGAAGATCCTCGACGCTGTCAATTACAATGAGAACGATTGGAACAGGGAGCACAAGGTCGAGTTCAAGAGCAGACGCCTTGCTGCGGGACTTCAGAATGTCGCTTACGCATGCCCGAGATGCGGACATGAGTTCACGATGAGGTTCCTTGATTCAGGCAAGCGCGACCTTATCCAGTGCTGCGAGTGCGGCAACGCCGTAAGATACCTGCCTACCGGACTTCTCGAAAAGGCCGATCCGCAGTGTGTCGTTTTCGATGACCTTCACAAGTGGGCTGAATGGGAGCGCGGCATAATCGCCGAGGAGCTAAAGGCCGGCGACTTCAAAATGGTGATGGATGCGGATCTTTTCAAGGTCTATGACAGATTTACCTTTGCCAAGACGGGAAAAGGAACCATAACGATCACCGACAAAGAGATAACCTACACCGGTACGGACTGCCCCGCCGAGAACGGCATTCCTTATAAGAAGGGCAAGCCGATGAAGGGCTTCAGGAACAGGACGCTCGATCCGGACGCCGCTGTCGAGAGCAAGGTTTTCGAGATCGATACCATGAGGGGCCTGGTCGCATCGTACGGAAAATACTTTGAGATCTACGACAGGGACGGAGAGCTGTTCAGGTTCTATGTGGACGGCCAGAAAGTCTTCAAAGTACACGAGATAGTGACCCTGCTGGGTAAGAAGAAAAAGGGAAGCGCTGAGTGATCAGCGCTTTTTATTTAATTTTATATAACATTTTCAGTCTTTAATATCGTCCGTTAAGATAGTATAATTTTTCAGTTAGTGTTTAACACCAAAATAATATATTCAGGAGTGTGAAGATCCATGGCAATGTATGACAAGAAAAGCGTTGAAGATCTGAACGTAGCCGGCAAGAGAGTTATCGTCCGCGTTGACTTTAACGTACCGCTCGACAAAGAGACAGGAACAAAGATCACAGACGACAAGCGTATCAAGGGTGCTCTCCCCACGATCAAGTACCTCGTTGACAACAACGCAAAGGTAATCCTCGTATCACACCTCGGCCGTCCGAAGAACGGTCCTGAGGCAAAGTTCTCCATGAAGCCCGCTGCAGACAGACTTGCAGAGCTCATCGGCAAGCCCGTTACACTCGCAGCTGACGTTATCGGCGAAGACGCAAAGGCTAAGGCAGCTGCTCTCAAGGACGGCGAGATCCTTATGCTCGAGAACGTCCGTTTCCACAAGGAAGAGACAAAGAACGATCCTAAGTTCGCTGCAGAGCTCGCTTCCATGGCTGACCTCTATGTAAACGATGCATTCGGTACAGCTCACCGTGCTCATGCTTCAACAGCAGGTCTTGCAAACTTCCTGCCTTCCGCTTGCGGTTACCTCATCAAGAAAGAGATCGACTTCATCGGCGGCGCGCTCGACAATCCGGCAAGACCGTTCGTTGCCATCCTCGGCGGCGCTAAGGTTTCCGACAAGATCGGCGTAATCACAAACCTCCTCGACAAGGCTGACACCATCATCATCGGCGGTGGTATGGCTTATACATTCATCGGTGCTCAGGGCGGCAAGATCGGCGACTCCCTCTTTGAGGCTGACAAGGTTGACCTCGCTAAGGAGATCCTCGCTAAGGCTGAAGAGAAGGGCGTTAAGCTTCTTCTTCCTACAGACACAGTTGTTGCTGACGCTTTCGACGCTAACGCAAACAGCAAGGTAGTTCCTACAATGGAGATCCCTGACGGCTGGCAGGGCCTCGACATCGGACCTGAGACGATCGCTAAGTTCTCCGAAGCTATCAAGGGCGCAAAGACAGTTATCTGGAACGGCCCTGCAGGCGTTTTCGAGTTCGAGAAGTTCGCAGTTGGTACAAAGGCTATCGCTCAGGCAATCGCTGACGCAGACTGCACATCCATCATCGGCGGCGGTGACTCCGCAGCTGCTATCGAGAAGCTCGGCTATGCTGATAAGGTTTCTCACATCTCCACAGGCGGCGGCGCTTCTCTCGAGTACATCGAGGGTAAGGTTCTCCCCGGTATCGACTGCCTTAACGACAAGAAGGTCGGCAGGATTTTTGCTGCAGGCAACTGGAAGATGAACTGCGGTATCCCTGCAGACGCTGTTAAGCTCATCAACGAGCTTAAGCCCCTCGTTAAGGATGCAACATCCAAGATCGCACTCGGCGTTCCTGCTACAGCTCTCGCTGCTGCAGTTGAAGCTGCTGCTTACACAAACATCAAGATCGCTGCTCAGAACTGCCACTTCGAAGAGAAGGGTGCTTTCACAGGCGAGATCTCACCTCTCTGGCTCGCTAAGATGGGCGTTAACTACTGCATCATCGGCCACTCCGAGAGACGTGAGTACAACGCTGAGACAGACGAGACAGTCAACAAGAAGGCTCTCGCTCTCCTCAAGTACGGCGTAAGACCTATCATCTGCTGCGGCGAGTCTCTTGCACAGCGTGAAGCAGGCGAGACATTCGACTGGATCAAGGGTCAGATCGTTGGCGCTTTCAAGGATATCCCTGCTGACAAGCTCTGCCAGATCACAATCGCTTATGAGCCTATCTGGGCTATCGGCACAGGCAAGACAGCTACAGATGAGCAGGCTGAGGAAGTCTGCAAGTTCATCCGTGGCGTCATCGCTGAGCTTTACTGCGAGAAGTGCGCTGAAGCTATCACCATCCAGTACGGTGGTTCCTGCAACGCTAAGAACGCAGCTGGTCTCTTCGCTCAGCCTGACATCAACGGCGGCCTCGTAGGCGGCGCTTCCCTCAAGGCTGAGGATTTCTCCGTTATCTGCAACGCTTAATAGCTGCTTAATGATTTAAACGAATTGCCCCGCTTCAATGCGAAGCGGGGCTTTTTGTTTGCCTTGCTGTCTATATGTCCTGTCCGGGAATTCCAAGTCAACGTCTATGTGAAGCATCTCTACTTAGACATATACATAGGATTTTCCCGCTTTTCCCTTGAATTCTAACTCAACGTCTAAGATAAGCCCTTTAACATAGACAGGCACTTAGACATTTCTGAATAGCATCTTAAAGAGCATTTCAAAAGCAATACGCGCCTGTACCGAGCAGTGATTCAGGCGCGTATTACTTAAAGAGGTTAATTATGTCTGGCTGTGTAATCGGAGTTAATGTGGGTGCTTCGTTAATGTTTGAGTTCCGCTTACTCAGTCATTCATCGAGTTGAGAATGGGGATTATCTGCTCACCGGTGAGAGTGAGAGTATATCCGACCTTATAGTCCTTACTTCCGTATGTTCCGAAAGTAATCTTCTTGATCATGCAGTCAGCCTCAAGCTCACGGAGCATCTTGGTGAGAACAACACCGTTGATGCCGCCAAGGAGACGGAGAAGGCTGTTGTAATCAGTCTGCTGGAGCTCGTTGATCAGCAGGAGGATGGATGTCTTGCATCTGTGACCTGCGATGCTGAGCGCGTAGAAAACAGGATATGATCCTGCTTTGGATAAGTCAGTTTCTGAATAAATCTTGCTAATCTTGCGAACCATGTCTTGTTTCCTCCTTCGGTTTGTTTTAACAAATCTGGCATTATAGTACACCATTTGTGAACGAAATGTTAACAACTTTTCGATTTTTATATCACATTTCCGCCATAATTTCACTTAAAATCGCAAAATACACCCGAAATCTGCTACCAAAAAGGTAATTTGTTTCGAAAATGTGAACGGATAATTAAACGGAATATTAACAATTGTTAACAATCTACCGTAATAAAGAAAAAGCTGCGGCCAAAACCGCAAATTTTGATGATATAGCAATAAGTGTATAAAGTGGTTGTTTGTGAAGTGTAATTTTGAGTTTTTGAGTTCATTTAAGAGAGGACCTACAGACTGAAATTCGAAAAAGCGTGTTTTCATCTGTAGGTTTTTGGTTTTTTTGGCACGTAAAACGGCAAACCTACAGATGAGAATTAAAAAGAATCAATTTCAATCTGTAGGTGAGAGCTCAAAAGAGGCGTTTTTACGGAAAATCTACAGATGAAAATGGCAAAAACCCGATTTCTATCTGTAGGTGCCAAACAGACTACCTACAAAAACTTGATTTCGGCTGATCTTGACGGTAGTTTATGCTCCCAAACAGCCTTATGAGGCAGCAAACTACCGTCGAGAATTAGGATTCTATGGTTTTTGGCGGTAGTCTGAGCTCCAAAACCCTCTTTAAGCCCGAAAAACTACCGACAAAAATAACCTTTTAAAGGATTTTGACGGTACTTGCCCGAATCAACGCTGAAAAACCAACAAAAAGCCGGCCCTGATGAAGGCCGGCCGTGAGCAGAATAAGAATCAAAAACTATCAGCCCTGCTTGGACAGGTACTCGTCGATGCCCTTGGCGGCTGACTTGCCCGCGCCCATGGCGAGGATTACGGTAGCGGCACCGGTAACAGCGTCGCCGCCTGCGAAAACGCCTTCGCGGGTGGTCATCTCCGATTCGTTGACGATGATTCCGCCGCGCTTGTTGACTTCGAGGCCTGCGGTAGTTGTTTTGATAAGAGGATTAGGCGACGTGCCGAGCGACATGATGACGGCGTCACAGTCGATCGTGAATTCGGAACCGGGGATCTCGACCGGGCTTCTTCTGCCTGAAGCATCGGGCTCACCCAGCTCCATCTTGATGCACCTGCAGCCGGTTACCCAGCCTTCCTCATTTGCAAGGATCTCAACGGGGTTGGTGAGGAGATCGAAAATTATGCCCTCTTCCTTGGCGTGGTGTACTTCCTCAACTCGAGCGGGGAGCTCTGCTTCCGAACGGCGGTAAACGATGTGGACCTCGGCTCCGAGTCTCCTTGCGGTGCGCGCCGCATCCATGGCAACATTGCCGCCACCGACGATAACGGCCTTCTTGGCTCTCATGATGGGCGTTCTTGAATCTTCGGAGAATGCGCCCATGAGGTTGGATCTGGTCAGATATTCGTTAGCGGAGAAAACGCCGAGCGACTGCTCGCCGGGGATGTTCATGAAGCGGGGGAGGCCTGCGCCCGATCCGACGAATACGGCCGAGAAGCCTTCCTTCTCGAAAAGGTCGTCAATGGTCAGAGACCTTCCGATTACTGCATCTGTAACAATGTTAACGCCGAGAGATCTGATGTTCTCGACTTCTTTTGCAACGACCTTCTCCTTGGGGAGACGGAACTCGGGGATGCCGTAAACGAGAACGCCGCCTGCCTTGTGGAGGGCCTCAAAGATAGTGACATCATAGCCGAGTTTTGCGAGATCGCCGGCACATGTAAGTCCTGAAGGACCTGCGCCGATGACGGCTACTTTCTTGCCTTTCTTTACGATGCCGGCAGGAAGCTGGGGCTTAATGCCCATATCCTTAGCCGTGTCGGCAACGAACCTTTCGAGACGTCCGATCGAGACTGCCTCGCCCTTGATGCCGCGGATGCACTGTGCCTCGCACTGTGTTTCCTGAGGGCAGACACGGCCGCAGACAGCGGGCAGTGAGGATGACTGCGAGATAACGTCGTAAGCTCCTTCTACGTCGCCGTCCTTTACCTTCGCGATGAATGCGGGGATATTGATGTTGACGGGGCAGCCGTTGATGCAGCGTGCGTTCTTGCAGTTAAGGCAACGTGTTGCCTCAGCCATTGCCTCTTCTTTTGTATAACCGAGGTTGACCTCGTCGAAGTTGGTTGAGCGGACCTTGGGATCCTGTTCTGAAACCGGAACTTTCTTTAAAACATCTACTTCCATCTTAAGTCTCCTTAAACGCTTTCTCGAAAATCAGGAACAGACACCGCAGCCGCCGTGGTGCGTGTCGCCTTCGTGGAGCTTTAACATGAGCCTGCCTTCTTCTGTCTTGTAGAGACGCGAGCGCTGCATGGCCTGATCGAAATCGACTTCCCAGCCGTCGAACTCAGGTCCGTCAACGCAGGCGAACTTGACCTGTCCGCCTACAAGAAGTCTGCAGGCACCGCACATTCCTGTGCCGTCGACCATTATGGTATTCATCGAAATAACTGTGGGGATGCCGAGCTTCTTGGTCAGCTGGCACGCGAACTTCATCATGACGACGGGTCCGATGACAACGCAGTGGTCATAGCGGATGCCTTCATCCCAGAGCTGCTGGAGAGCGACACAGACGTTGCCGTGGATGCCTCGCGAACCGTCATCGGTCGCGAAATAAAGATTCTTCGTAACTGCTTTCATCTCGTCTTCGAGAATGAGGAGGTCCTTGTTCCTTGCGCCCTGGATGCAGTCGACGTCAACGCCGTTGTCGTGCAGCCACTTGAGCTGGTTATAGACGGGAGCGGTACCTACGCCGCCCGCGATAAAAAGGATCTTTTTCTTTTTGAGTTCTTCGACGGGAAGCTCCGTAAGATCTGAGGGCCTTCCCAGAGGACCGACGATATCGGCAAATCTGTCACCTTCCCTCAGATATGACATACGCTCGGTCTCTGCGCCGACGATGGCGAAAACGATCGTGACATAACCCTTTTCGCGGTCGAAATCACAAACAGTAAGAGGGATGCGCTCGCCCTCATCATCAACGCGGACGATGAGAAACTGTCCGGGCATTGCCTTTCCGGCAACGAGCGGTGCGACTACCTTCATGCTCCAGACATTGGCGCCAAGATGCTTCTTTTCAACGATCTCAAACATCGGACAAATCCTCCCGGAAGTAAGCTCAGTGTTTATTGTTCTTTATTATATAGTTTTAAGTCAGAATTAAATAAGAAATTTTCAATTATTATTGCATGAGTTTAGATGTTAGAATAACAGTCGAAAAGAGAGGAACTCAAATGGCGGAACCGGTATTCGAAAAAGTGACATTCAACGCGGCAAACGGCAACGGCGCAAAAGTTGCCGGCCGTTACTATCCTTCGAATTCCGAAGAGATAAAGGGCGTAGTGCAGATCTGCCACGGCATGGCAGAGTACCTGGGCCGCTATGAGGAATTTATCGCGCACCTGAACGATCAGGGGTACCACGTTTGCGGCATCGACATGATGGGTCACGGGGATACCTGGGAACTCAATAAGGAATTGGATTATCCGAAGGGTTATTTCGGCAAGGGCAGGACCGCCGCGGCCGATACCGTCAGGGACATCATGGAGATGCACAGGCTTGCGCGTGTCAGGTTCGGCGAAGACGTTCCTTATTACCTGTTTGGCCATTCGATGGGTTCTTTTATCGTGAGGTACATTTTCTCAACGCCCGAATACGCGTGCGAATTTAAAAAGTTTGTTTTCTCGTCGACGGGCGGACCTAATCCGGCGATGGGCTTCGGAAGGTTCCTGTCGGCGCTGTTCTGCCTTTTCGGAAGGGCGGAAAAGAAGGGCAAGCTCATAGGCAAGATCGCCTTCGGTCCTTACCTGAAGCGTATAGAAAATCCGGCATCCGCATTCGACTGGCTTTCCACTGAACCGGCGGAAGTACAGATATATCTGAACGATCCGATGTGCGGATTTGATTTCACGAATGAAGGCTACAATGTCCTTTTCAGGATCGCGGGATTTGTCCAGAGCAATAAGTCTTTTCAGAATATGTCAGAAGCTCCGTGCCTTTTTACATACGGAAGCGAAGACCCTGTCGGAAGTTACGGGATTGGCGTTGAGAAGATAATCTCGATGATGAAAAGATACGGCGCACGCATAAGCGCACGCCGTTATGAATCTTTCCGTCATGAACTGCAGCACGAACCTGTCCGCGACGACTATTTCCGCGATATCACGGACTTCCTGAACCAGTAAGATCAGCCGAGACCGATTATCAGTTCGTTGCCGGAGAATTCGATCATGGTGCCGAACTGCGTCTGTTCGGGCATTGATTCCGAGACGCTTACGACGTTGACGATGTCAGCGAGGACTATCCTCTTGTTCTTTCCGAAACCCGTCGTGTTGACCGTGATCTTGCTGCCGCTGCAAGTTACCCTTATAACGCCTGACGTGTTGCCGTCCTCGCCGAAGACTTCGCATGCCGCCACAGATCCGGGTGCCAGCTCAAAGCAGGTGAAGGTGAGTCCGTCAAGGATGCCTGTCTCATGATGCGAGTCGTTGCTCCTCGTTACAAGGATCGAATTGGGGCGCACGAAAACGGGTATCGTATCGTTGTCGACGTTTCTTACGAGATACTTGGGACCTCTTATCTTCTCCCTTGTCATGAAGTCGGTCCAGATGCCTGCGGGAATGTAAGCCGTGATCTGTCCGTTTCTTGTGAGAACGGGGCAGACCAGGAGGGAGGAACCTAACATGTACTGGTTCTCTGCCTGCATGGCCGCAAGGTCGTTAGGAAATTCCATTATCATCGCGCGCATCGCGGGAAGGCCGTATTTGACACCTTCGCATATAGTCGAATAAAGGTAAGGAGCAAGGCCCGTCCTCAGGTCGGTCAGGTTCTTGAGAAGAGAGAAAGCTTCCTGCTTTCCGCCTGCGACCGCTCCGCCGCAGTTAAGTCTGAAGTGAGGAGTGAAGGCCGCGAACTGGAGCCAGCGCCCGAAAAGAACAGGGTCCTGCGCCGCGATATCCGGGACGTCGATGTTGACTGAAGTGAGGCCTGACATGCCGTATGAGACCGAGTTGCGCATTGCGGCGGCAAGTGCGGGGAATCCCGGAGTGCTGTCAGGACAGATGTTTCTGAATACCGTTCTTCTGTCGCCCGCACTGACGGAATCGGCGATGATGAAGGTTCCGTATCTGCCTCTCTGCCTGAGCATGGTGTCCGACGCGGCGGAGTTGAGTATCTCCGAGAACGAAGCAATATAAGCTTCCCCGTCATCTCCCAAAGCGCTTGCGAAAATGCCGCCGTATGCGCCTGAAAAGTCTGATTCGAATCTGTCGCAGCCCATCTTGAAGAGCTCGTCGAACTGGTTCGTCAGCCAGTTGCGCGCTGGGAGCTTGCGCAGATCTACAAGTCCGATGCCGCCCATGGGTGTCTCACAGATGACTGCGCATCCCTTGCTGTCAGAGATGAGATAGCCCATATCGAGCGCTTCGCCGAATTCAGGCGAGGCCTCCGCAATATAGGGATTTACCGACAAGCACAGACTCGTGCCGAGGTCATGAAGCGAACGCGCGAACTGGACCGGATCGGGGAATCTTGTTTTGTCCCATGCAAAGCCGAACGGATCGTTCTGCGGATGCCATGAATTTCCGAGCCACACTTCACTGATGCGAAGTCCTGAGTCCTTTGCGTTCAAAACAACGTTCAGGACCGAATCGGCTGTGGTGCGGCTGCTGCTGTCAAGGATCACGGGAGCTCCGGCGACGCAGTTCTCGGAAACGGGATTGGACATGCCTGTGAGCTGAACATAGCTTCCGAAAATAGCGCTCATGTCATCGCCTGCGATCAGGTCATATTCGAGAGTCTCGCCTTTCGTGCAGAATGTCGCGGAAAGCCCGTCGGTCCCGATGCCGAATTCGGTGCTGCCCGCGGAGTTGACCATAAGGCCGTAGCCCGATGTCGAGATATAGAAAGGGATCGCCTCGGTTCCGGAATGGAACTTGCGCTTATAGGTCTTAACCGTGTCGCCGTTCCTGATTATAGAACCGGCTGCTCCGCCCAGGCCGTAGATCTTTTCGTTATTGAACATCGCGATCGATGCGCCGGTCACGGATGAGAATACGTCGACCTTTAAGCTGCCCGCAGCACCGGTCTCAGATCTGTAGAAAAAGCCTTCATCGGGATTTGATGTCGTGAGCAGGACTCCGCAGTAGAAGAACCTGATGCCAAAATTTCCGGTCTTGGGGATCCTTGCTTCAAGACGTCCAGACTTGAATATTATCTCGTTGTCGTTTTGTTCGACTTCGCCGTAAGCGGGGTCTCTGTGATCGTACAGGGTGGCGATCCTTGCTCTCGGGATAATGTTGTGATTCTTTATCCTTACGGAAACAACATTGAGCGCAGGAGCAAACAGCTCGACCGTCATCCTTCCGGGAACGGATACCTGTTTTCTCTGATTGGAAAAAACGCCACGGTCGACTGTCCTTAAGGTGCATTTAATCTTGAGGATATTCTCTTCGAATAAGACCGAGTCAATGCCGGCAGGTTCCTTGGTAAGATACATACAGACCCCCTTAAATGTTAAAAATACATAATAATTATAAATAAACACATAATCATCTAATATTACGATTTGATATAATTTCAGCATGGAATCGAAGACAAGGGACAGAGTATCAGGCGGCTTTAGCCTGCCCGGTTATGTGCTGAAGGTTTTGGGCCTTTTGGAGGCTTCGGGCAACGAGGCCTATGTGGCAGGCGGAGCGGTCAGGGACATGCTCCTGGACTTAACGCCCCACGATTTTGACATAGCATCGTCATCTTCACCTGAGATAACGGCCAAAGTCCTTTCGGATGCGGGCATCAGATTCATTGATAACGCAAGCGTTCACGGCACCGTGACCGCGGTCATGCCTGAAGGCAATATCGAGATAACGACCTTCCGCGTTGACGGAAAATATACGGACATGAGGCGTCCCGATTCCGTCTTGTTTGCCGGGAGCATCGAAGAGGATGTCAGGCGCCGCGACTTCACCGTCAATTCCTTATATATGGATAAAGAAGGTAATGTAAAAGACATTACCGGCGGAATTGCTGATCTCGAAAAAGGCCTTATCAGGACAGTGGGCGACCCGGAGGAACGTTTCGGTGAGGATGCTCTGAGGATCCTTCGCGCCATGAGGTTTTCCTCGCGTTTCGGCTTTGCGATCGAGGATAAGACTTTCGAGGCAATGGAGAAATGCGCTTTCGAGCTGAAGAACATCTCAGCCGAAAGGATAGCGTCAGAACTTACGGGGATCGTCTGCGGCATGTACGCGCCTGCAGTAATAAGGCGCTGCTGGAGGATATTGGCGGTGATAATTCCCGAGATCGGCGTGTGCCACGGCTTTGATCAGAAGAGCAGATACCACAACATGGACGTTCTTGAACATACGCTTGCGGTACTGGAGGGAATCCCGGCCGAGAAAAAAGACGGTGCCATGCCTACAAAAGATCCCGTACTGGCCATGGCTGCGCTCCTTCACGATCTGGGCAAGCCCGAATGCTTCAGGCTGGGAGCAGATGGCATAGGCCACATGAAAGGTCACCCTGAGGCTGGAAGAAAGATCGCGGAACGGGTCCTTACGGAGCTTAGATACCCTCAGCGTTTTACCCGCGATGTCTGCACGCTCGTAGCACTGCATGATGTGTTTACGCCCTGCGAAAGACCGGCGGTCCATAAGCTCCTTTGCATATGCGGCCCTGATCTGTACAAAAAGCTCACGGTTCTACAGGAAGCCGACATTCTTGCCCATACGGAAGCCGGGCGTGCAAGGCTCACCAAGCTCGAATACATGAAAGAGATAGCTGATGAGCTTATTGAGAGCGGTGCCGTCTATGCCGTAAAAGACCTTGAGATATCAGGCGATGACATTATCGCGCTGGGGTGTCCGAAGGGCCCTGAAGTGGGGAGGATACTTGATATCCTGTTCGAAAAATACGTGTCCGGCGAGATTGTGAACAGCCGGGAAATACTGCTGAAATCCGCAAAGGATATATTTAGTTAACACTTTTTTTATCCTTTGTTATCCGATACTTCTTCAAATGTGAATAAATGTGATTGAATATTGAAGCTGAGGTTTTTATAATGAACTCAAATGTGGATGTTTTATAAATTTCTAAAGAGAGAAGGTGTGATCATTATGAAGAAAACTAAAATGATTAACAAAAAGGGCTTTACACTTTCTGAGCTCCTCATGGTTATTGCGATCATCGTGATCCTGTCCGGAGCTACCATGATCGGTGTAGTCTCAACGATCAACAAGACAAGGGAGAATGCGGCCAAGCTCGAGGAGAACAACGGAGATAATTTCGAATCCGAGGCTATGGTGGCAGTTGAATCAGCTAAAGGCACGGCGCCCTCACACGTAGTCAACCAGGAGAAAGTCGATACTCCTACTCCTGCAGAGACAACCAAGGCACCTGCAGAGACAACCAAGGCACCTGCAGAGACAACCAAGGCTCCCGCAGAGACGACAAAGGCACCTGCAGAGACGACAAAGGCACCTGCTGAGACCACAAAGGCTCCTGTAGAGACAACTAAGGCGCAGGGCAGTACTCCATCGAATGCATCCGGAAGTTCATTTAAATACAATGAAACATGGTCTGGAAATCAGAAAGTCACGGTTGATTTCTCGATTGGTCAGGTTAAATCTTTTACAATCTGTGTTCCCGGACAAAACAACCTGGATATTAATGCATATGGCAATACTAAAAACGTCGAAAACCTTGGAAACGGAGTATATAAGATTACACCTAAGTGGAATGTAAACAACTTCGCGTTTACCATGAGTGGATTAACGGCAGAAGGACAGCCTCCTATGTATATTGTTTCTTACGAGAAGGCATGATCTGAAGCCAATGTAATAGTCAATACCAGGCCTCCGCTTCGCGCGGAGGCTTTTTTGTCCGTTTGTCAGAAAAACCGCTTTGTTGTCAGATAAGCTGCTTTCTTAACTTTTAGTTAATACTTTTGTACAAATTTGTCTTCAATTTGGTGAAGAACTTAACAATTTAAAGGCTTACAATGAAGTCAATATAAAGTGAATGCTTTATATAGATCACCCTTAAAAACGGCTGCTTCTCCTGAGGCAGTCGTTTTTAATTGTCCGTATATTTTTATGGGATATCAATTGCCGTGAAGCTTAGTCTCCGCATCGAGCAGACGCTTGGTCGCAGGCGCTTTCGGATTATTCAGCACATCGTTTGTCAGGCCCGATTCACAGATCTTTCCGTTGTCCATTACTATTACGCGGGGCGCGATCTGCCTGATTATATGAATGTTGTGCGTGACGAGCAGGAAGGATGTTCCGCGCTCGCGGTTGATGTCCGTAAGGAGCTTTAATATCTCTGCCGCGGAGCTTGCGTCAAGCGACGAGAACGGCTCGTCTGCGATTATCAGGCCCGGGTTCATGATAAGACACATCGCTATCGCAACCCTCTGGCGCTGGCCGCCGGAGAGCTGATGCGGTTTTCTGGCAAGGAACCCGTCATCAAGGCCCGCCTCTTCAAGAGCTGCTATGATCTTCGCCATGCGTTCTTCTTTTGTGAGCTCCTTTTCGTATACTCTCAAAGCTTCGTAAAGATGCCATTTGACGGTGTGAGCCGGATTGAGGCACGATACGGGATCCTGGAAGACCGCGCCGGTGCGCCTTCCCGAGACGGTTGCGGTTCCTTTATGAGGCAGCAGCCCCAGAAGAGATCTGATGAGTGTGGTCTTGCCGCATCCCGAACTTCCGATAAGGCCTAAGATCTCATGAGGATAGATCTCAAAATCAACACCCTTGAGAACCTTGTTTTCAGAACCTTTCCCGAACATCGAATCGCTGTAGCCGGCTTCTATGCCGCGCACCGTCAGAACGGGGCTCGACGAATAGTCGACGTTTGCGCGTTCGATACCGAGCATCCTGGTATCGAGCTTTGCGTTTGTCAGGAGCTCGGCCGTATATGCGTTCTTGGGGTTTGTCAGGATATCGGAGGTCGTGTCCTTGTCGATTATCTTTCCGTCTTTCATGACCATGACCCTGTCGCAGAAATTGCTTACCGCGGAGAGGTCGTGGGAAATGAAGAGGATGGTCATGTGGAGCTTGCCGCACAGGTCTTTGAGAAGACCTAATATCTGCACGGTCGTGACGGTATCAAGCGATGAAGTCGGTTCGTCGCAGATCAGGAGCTTCGGCGTAAGGAGTGCTGCGCCGGCAATGAGGATTCGCTGGCGCTGGCCTCCGGAGAGCTGGTGCGGATAGCGTTCGTATATGGCGGCAGGATCTTCAAAGCCTACCGTCTTAAGCATCGAGAGGATCTTTTCGCGTCGCTCTTTGGAATCGGTCACGCCATGTGCAACGAGCACCTCGTCTAAATTCCTGCCGATCTTCATTAGCGGGTCTAAGGCAGTCGAAGGCTCCTGGAAGATCATGCCGATGTCTCTTCCGAGCATTTTCCTGCGCTCCTTGGGATTCATCGTCAGGAGATCGTTTCCGCGGAACTTTATAGAACCTCCGGTTATCGCGGCGCCTTCGGGCAGAAGTCCTGCGATGGCAAGCGAAGTCATTGTCTTGCCGCTTCCGGAGTTGCCGATAAGGCCTAAGATCTCGCCGTCTCTTATGCCGAAATCGACGTCGTCTAATATCGGCTTCGGACTCGGATCTTTTCTCGTAGGGAAGGAGAGCGTCAGGTGGTGAACCTTAAGAACATGGATATGTCTGGCCATCAGGAACCGCCTCCTTTCGTGAGCGATACCCTCATGCCTTCGGATACGAAATACAGACCGAGGATGTAGAAAACAAGCATCAGTGAAGGGAAGATGACCAGCCAGGGTGCGACCCTGATGTATGCCTGGCTCTCGGCGAGCATCTTGCCGAATGAAGCGTCAGGCGGCTGGACACCCAAGCCCAGGTAGCTCATTCCGGACTCGAAAAGAGTCATGTTCGCAAGACCTATGACGGTCGCGGGCAGAAGCTGCGGAACAAGGTTAGGCAGGATATGCAACAGCATTATCCTGACCGGACGTACGCCCATAACACGGGCATGCGTGATGTAGTCGTATTCTTTTATCTCAAGCGTTCCTGCCCTGTATACCCTTGCGAACGTGGGCGCGAAAACGAGTCCCAGCGCCCATACGACGTTGAACATTGAAGCACCGAAGACCGCTACCGCGACGAGTGCGAGCAGTATTCCCGGGAAACACATGATGCTGTTGTTGAGGAGCATAATAGACTTGTCGGCAAATCCGCCGAAATACCCTGCAGGAAGGCCCGTGACCGTGCCTAATACAAGTGCGATCGCGACGCCTGCGACAGAGATGAATACGGTGAACTTGGCGGCGCTCATGACTCTCGACAGAACGTCTCTTCCGAAGTTATCCGTTCCGAAGGGGTGGGCCGCTGACGGTGCAAGGAGCTTGGAAGCGGCATCCGTCGCATACGGATCGTAAGGCGTCCAGAACAAAGACACCAGGAATGCGGCCAGGACCACGGACAGCAGGATCAGGCCTACCGTGTAGAATCTTTTCGCACGTGCTGTATCAACGTTACTGTTCAAGCCTGATCCTCCTTACCTGATCCTGATCCTCGGATCTGCCAGGCTCGAGAAGATGTCTGCCGCGAAATACAGCAGAACGGTAACGAGCGCCAGATAGAACACGATCCCCGACAGGAGCGGAAAATCGCGTTGTGAGATTGCCGACAGAAGAAGGCGTCCCAGACCGGGAAGGTTGAAGACCTGCTCAACGATCAGGCTTCCGCCCAGAATGTCGGAAAGAACTATCGAGATAACGGTGATGGAGGACACGTTCGAATTGGGGAGAATGTGCCTCATAAGTATCTTGAAGTCAGACAGGCCGTGGCTTTTTGCCGTGGCGACATAATCGGAGGCCTTCTGTTCGATGATGGATGACCTTAAGAACTTGAAGGTCATGGCGATCTTCGGGAGCGCGATCGCGAACGCGGGGAGCAGGAGGCTCTGAAGATACAGACTGAAATTGACGTTCGGGCCGACATAGCTTCCTACGGAGAAGTTCCTGAAAAGACTTCCGAACAGATAGATAAGGAGCAAAGACAGCACGAACGGCGGGATTGCGAAAAGGACGTGTCCTAAGACAGAACAGACCTGGTCGGTGAACTTTCCGGGCTTTCTGCTCGAGAGTACCGCGAGCGGATATGAGATCGCGATTATCATGATAAAGGCGAGGATACTCATGCCGAGCGTGACCGGAAGACGGCTGACGATCAGTCCCGCGACGCTTGTCCTGAACTGTGTGGAGTTACCGAGGTTGCCCGTAAAAGCGCCGCCGAGCCATGAAAGATAGCGCACCGGCATAGGGCGGTCTAATCCCAGTTCGGTCCTGAGCGCTTCCACCTGTGCTTCCGTTGCATTGGCGCCCAGCATGACACGCGCGGTATCACCGGGTATTACCGAGAATGCCAGAAAAGTAAACAGGGATACGAGAAGGAGCGTCAAAAGAAGCTCGACCGCTTTTCTCAGAATGAACAGAGCTTTCTGCCTGCCCGTCACCCGTTATCCCCCCGTTCCGAATAGTTAAGTCAGTTTACAGTTTCAACCTTGATGGTGTTTGTGTTGCCGGCCGTGCCGTTGATAAGACCGCCGGTCATGACGACGTTGTCGCCATCCTTGAGATCAAGGACATCCTTTGCTACGTTAAGTCCGTGATAGAACATAACGTCCGTGGAATTGAACTCTTCGTTGAGGATCGGGATGACGCCCCAGCTTAAGTTGAGCCTTCTCCAGATACGCTCTGATGTGGTCATTCCGACGATATCGATAGGGCATCTGAAACGTGAGACCATTCTTGCGGTGACACCGCTCCTGGAATGAACTACGATAGCCTTTGCGCCTACATCGATAGCCATCTGGCATGTTGCGTGTGAGATAGCGTCGAGATTGTTGCGGATCTTGAATTCCTGTCTGGAGAAACGGTCCTTGTAGTTGATGTGCTTTTCGGTATATTCAGCCACCTCGGCCATTGTCTTGACTGCCTCGACAGGGTATTTGCCTGCGGCGGATTCGCCTGAGAGCATGATGGCTGAAGAACCGTCATAGACTGCGTTTGCGACGTCGGAGATCTCAGCTCTCGTCGGCCTGGGATTGGTGATCATGGACTCGAGCATCTCGGTTGCGGTTATAACTCTGCGGCCAAGGAGCCTGCAGCGCTTGATGAGCTGCTTCTGTACGCTCGGAACCTCAACGAACGGGATCTCAACACCGAGGTCGCCTCTTGCGATCATGATGCCTGCGCAGTGTTCGGAGATCTCGTCGATGTTGTTGACGCCCGCGCGGTTCTCGATCTTTGCGATTACCTCGATATTTTCGCCGCCGTTGGCATCAAGGAATTCGCGCATTTCGATCATGTCCTCTTTGCGGGAAACGAATGAAGCCGCAACGAAATCGATGTCGTTCTGAATACCGAAAAGAAGGTCTTTCTTGTCCTGCTCGCTTAAGAAATCGCCCTCCATGACCTTGTTGGGGAAGTTCATGCTCTTGCGGTCAGAAAGGATGCCGCCGACGATGATGTTGCAGATGACGTCATTTCCGCTGATCTCGCGCACTTCGAGAATGACAAGACCGTTGTTGACCAGAACACGGTCACCGGGCTTTAACTGCGAAGGGAGATCCTTATATGTGACGGCGACTTTTGTCTCGTCGCCCTCGATGTCGTCTGTCGTCAGGGTGAAAGTTCCGCCGTCCTTGAGCTCGACCTTGTGATCCTTGAAGGTCTTGATCCTGTACTCGGGGCCCTTGGTATCGAGCATTATCGCTATGGGGAGATTGAGCTTGGCTCTCACCCTCTTGATGAGATCGATCTTCTCCTGATGTTCTTCATGTGTGCCATGCGAAAAATTGAGCCTTGCAACGTTCATGCCGGCTCTGCACATCTCTGCCAGAGTCTCATCGTTTGCAGAAGCGGGTCCGATGGTGCAGATGATCTTAGTCTTGCGCATTTATATTACTCTCCTTGAAAACAATAAAAAGGTTTGTCTGATTTTATCATTTGTAACCCTAAACTTCTGCACAATATTGTAAAATGATTTAGTCAATATTTTCTACATCGGAGGCTTTACATATGGCAGACGTAAGACCCGCATCCCTCAAAAGGATTACAACAAAAGCTTTGGCTGATGCGTTTATCGACGATCAGATCAAGGCTATCAAAGAGCAGGTTGGAGATAAGAAGGTTCTTCTTGCACTCTCCGGCGGCGTAGATTCATCAGTAGTCGCAGCGCTCCTGATCAAGGCTATAGGCAACAATCTCGTTTGTGTTCACGTCAACCACGGCCTCCTCCGTAAGGGCGAACCCGAGATGGTATGCAAAGTCTTCAGAGACGAGCTCGGCGCAAACCTCATCTATGTTGACGCAGTCGACAGATTCTTAGATCTCCTTGCAGGAGTTACAGATCCCGAGCAGAAGCGCCACATCATCGGCGAAGAGTTCATCAAGGTCTTTGCTGAAGAAGCGGCAAAGCTCGACGGCATCGCATTCCTCGCACAGGGCACCATCTATCCTGACATCCTCGAGAGTGAGCAGGGTATCAAGGCTCACCACAATGTTGGCGGTCTTCCTCCGGAACTCGATTTCGAGCTCGTAGAACCCGTCAAGTATCTCTACAAGGACGAGGTCCGCGTAGTCGGTTCCGCTTTGGGTCTTCCCGATAAGATGGTCTACCGTCAGCCTTTCCCGGGTCCGGGCTTGGGTGTAAGATGCCCCGGCGCAATCACCAGAGACAGACTTGAAGCAGTCAGAGAGTCTGATGCCATCCTTCGTGAAGAGTTCGAAAAGGCGGGCCTCGCAGGCAAGGTCTGGCAGTATTTCACAGTCGTTCCGGACTTCAAGTCCACAGGCATCAAGGACGGCAAGAGAGCTTTCGAATGGCTCTGCATCGTCCGCGCGATCAACACAAGAGACGTTGTTCAGTGCACCGTTGAGCCCATCAGCTACGAGCTCATGTGCAGGATCACTGACCGTATCACTCACGAAGTTCCCGGAATTAACAGAGTCCTTTACGATTACACACCGAAGCCGACAGCGACGGTGGAGTACGAATAAAAAGCTCGCACCCGCTTCCTCGCTAAGGTCCTCCGCGCGAGCAAAGCTCGCTTGTGCGGAAGTCCGCTCGAAACCGGGTGTTCGCTTGGAATTTGCACAAATCATTTGGAAGCCCCTAAACCAGGGGCTTTCATTAGATTGAGGAATAGTATGGAGCAAACTGGCAAGAACTTCTTGATAAGAAAAGCTGCAATTGAAGATATTTCCAGGATTGCCGAGATCCTGGTCTTTGTTAAGCGCATGAATTATCGCGTTATCTTCAGGAACGACGCTGTTTCATTTGGAGAGATCCAGGTTCTCCCGGTGGCTGAGAAGTATTCTGATCCGGAGATCCTTGAAAACATCTGGGTTTATGAAGCTGACGGTATCGTCAAGGGTCTTATCCGGATAGCGGGAAAAGAAGTGGTCGAACTGTATGTGGAGCATTTCTTTCAGGGTCAGGGCATAGGCGCGGAATTGATAGAGTTTGCGAAAAGGGAACATGACGTAAAATTCTTGTGGGTATTGGAAAAGAATGCGGATGCGATCAGGTTCTATGAGGCCCACGGATTTCATATTACCGGTAACAGGAAGCTCGAAGAAGGCACTCCTGAATACAAAGTGATGATGGAACGGTGATACTTTATGAACGACAACTACATTGATCAGTTCGGCAACAGCAAGGAATCCAGAAGGTCAAGGGATTCAAACTCCTACCGTGTTCCTCTTGTTATGGCCATACTCTCCTTTGCTTGTTTTGCGGTTTACCTGCTGAGTGCGTTTGGCACCAGAAGTGTGATCATGTGTGTTGTCTACTTTGTTCCAATATTCTCGATTATCGGTTTGATTTTCTCATTTACTACAAGAGACTCAAGAGATTATCACCACGCAATTTGGCTTGCGGGATTGATCGGTTGTGCGCTTAGTCTGGTATTGATGGTTCTTTTATATTTCGGCACTATGATGGCATTGGCGCAGCATTAAATCGCTCGAAAACAAGCGCTCGACCAGGCAGCCGGGGATAAGCATTTATAAATCCACATTAAATCCATTATTGAGCATTAATATCACTTGTATAAAGGAACTCCCGGACGTCAGACAGGAGGAAATTATGCGAAGACTTATTTCGTTTCTTTTAGTTATAGTCATCATTTGCGGCCATGTTTGTTCGTGTGCTGATAAAAATTCGCCTGACTACAGATATGAGCACGCGGTCAAGTTGATGAATTCTGGCAAGTATGCTGAAGCAGTAATCGAATTCGACTCTTTGAACGGATATAAAGACAGCGTTGAACTGAGCAGAAAGGCAAATACCAGGTCGCTGAATACCGGAAAAGTGAAGGCCGGTGACATCATCAGATTCGGTGATTATAAAGGACACACAAACTGGAGGGTCCTTACCGTCAATGGGTCAGAAGCGTATATCACTACTGTTGACTCGGTTGACAGATATCCGTTTGACGGCAACTGGAGCGGATGGGATGCCAAGGACTGTGACATCAAGATCTGGCTGAACGAAAAATACATAAATGCCGCATTCACTGATTATGAAAGAGAGATCATAGTCGAAAAAGAAGGAATTAAAGTCTTCCTGTTGAGTATTGAAGAGGCATACAGGTATTTCAAGGATAACGAAGACCGTGCGCTTCCCCTTAATAATGAACTGGGATACTGGCTCAGAAACAAAGGAATATACTCTGATCACGCCGCATTTATAGGCACTGAACCCGTAACAAAAGGCGGAATTGATGAGTATGGCGGCCTGGTCTATCTCAACCGCGAAGTGCGTCCGGCGTTATGGATCAGAACTGATACTATGAATTCCGGTGCAGGAAATGCAGAAGAAACCATAACAGAATCCGGATATTTCCGTTTCAGGAAAACAGGTTCGGAAACTGAACTGATCGGCCTTACGAAAGAAGGTACAAAGCAGGAGGAACTGGTGATCCCGGCCGGCGTGAAGATATTCGGAAGGGTCGTGGACGGGTTCTCGAGTGAAAGCCTGAAGGGCGTGTCTTTTGAAAGTGATGATGATGTGGATTACGGTTATCTCGTTGCCGGTTCTCGAACATTGGAAAAGATAAAACTCCCTGCAAAGCTTACAAAACTCGGCGTGCATTCAAATATACCCAATCTCCGTGAAATCGTTATTCCGGAGGGTGTCAGAAAGATACCTTTCAGTTGTTTCGAAAATGATAGTAATCTTGAGAAAGTTGAGATAAAAGGCAATCTGACCGAGATCGATGCAATGGCGTTTGACTGCTGCAGTTCACTAAAGAACTTAAAGCTCCCTGACAGCATCACTTCAATAGGAGCTGTTGCGTTTCAGGGCTGCACATCTTTGAATGAGATTACATTGCCGAAGAATCTTAAGTGTGTCGGTGAGTACGCTTTCGCATTCTGCGGCAAACTGACTATCACCGTGCCCGAAGAAATGCAGCTTGAGAAATGGGATAATGCTTTTGCCGAGCCGGAAACAGAGTGGGTACAGCCGGATCAGAAATTGACGGTAAGGGTCAAAAAGGGATCCTGGGCAGATCAGCATTTCGAAGAGGTCTTCACCGCAAGAGCAGTCAAGGAATACTATTAAGCTCGCAACGCGTTGATTGCTACGGTCCTCCGCGCGGGCAAAGCCCGCTTGTGCGGAAGTCCGCAATCAACACTTTGCTCGCTTTGTATGTGCGGAAATCGCTCGAAAACAAACGCTTGCTTGGTGAATGCTCATCGCTGTTCGCGAAATTCGAAATAATTATATCGAAAAACGATAAAATTTAATTGCAATTCAACAACACGTGTGCTACGATTGCATCATAAGGAACAGCCTGGGAGGAGTGAACATGAAAAATAAGACAGTACGCACTGTGTTAATAGTACTTGCGGCCATTGCTGCCTTCTTTCTTTTGGTCATAATCGCTTTCGCGCCAATGACGACTTTTCAATGGCATGGAAATCTGTCTTCGGAAGACCGTGTGTCGCTTGCCGAACAGGCTCTCATGCCGCGGATAGCTGATTACGTTGAGCGATACGGAACAAGAGGTTTCCAGGATCCTGATCTGCAGATAGAAACGGTAAAATTCAGCAGTTTGGAAGAAATGGCAGAAAAACTCAGGCTTGGGAGAGCGATCGATGAGCTGAATGCAGCAAAAGGTTCAGACAAGAAGGTCAAAAATGAGGCCACATATGAGCTTGAGTCTGTAAGACCTTGTGATGGCGGTTCTTCAAAGATAATAGTCGACATTTCGCTGGTCGGTCCTGATTCGCAGAGAACAGATTGGACGTGGCATTACAGCGTCCAAGAATACAAAGACGGAAGCTGCCGGTTTATTGTACGCGTCGCGCCGTCCTGATCATGAGATGGATACCTGCAAACCCTTGAAAATAAGGGGTTCTACCAATGGTCGATTGTCAGACAGAGCAGGAACTGATAAGTTTAGAACAAGAAAACCATCGGGAGAGACTCCATGAAGACCTTACATATCAGAAAAACGATCTGCACTTTGCTTGCCTGCATCATGATGGCATCCTGTCTGCCGTCCTGCGCAAAGACGACACCTGTTTCCACAACAGTCAGCGGGAAAACTCAGCAGACTGGGAGTGAGGCCACGAAGGAACTTCCCGATGTTGATGAGCAGATCAAAAAGCTCAGCAATGTACAGGGCAACATCTGGATCAACGGGGATCCGAAGTATAAGGATCTGTTAGGGCACCTTGTGAGCCAGTTAAAGGATAATGTCAGTATCAGGGGTTCATTGATCATTGCGACTGACGATGACGTTATCGTGGCTGCCGGTATGCGTCTTAAAGATAAGGACGGCAGTGAAGTTACTCCGTATACAACATATGAGATCGGCTCGGTAACCAAGTCAATGACCGCCGTCTGCATCATGAAGCTCGTTGAAGAAGGCAAGATAAAGCTTGATGACACGTTGGGCGATTTCTTCCCCGAATACAGTTCATGCCCTTTCTACGGCGAGGTTTCAAAGGTGACTGTCAGGAACCTTCTGCGCATGCGTTCGGGAATCAGTGATTTCGTAAATGACCCGGAAGGTTTCTGGGGCGAGGAGACAGGTTCGGAGCTTGTCGGAACAGGCAATCCGAGCGGAGAGGATTTCTGTAATTTCTTTGATAAATATGGCGATAAGATAGTCCAACAGGCATTTTGCAGAAAACCCGGTTTTGAACAGGATATTAAATTTCAGTATTCGAACACGAATTACACGCTTCTTGCCGGGATAATCGAAAAGAAGAGCGGAATGTCATACGCCGGATTCATGGAGCAGACAGTATTCAAGCCCTGCGGCATGACCGATACGACTTCGATGAAAGAAGGAAATGTCCAGGCTTCGATCAGGAAAAATGCCTGGTATAACCCTGTTAATTCAAGCAAAGGGTGCGGCGATGTTCATTCCTCAGCAGTCGATCTTCTTAAGTATCACAGGGCGTTGTTCGGAGGTCATCTCCTGAGTGAGGGATCGATGAAGGAGATAATGAATTTTGTCGACGGCTACGGCTTCGGATGGCAGCAGATGGATCAGTGGATCTTGCACGGAGGAAGCACGGCCGGCTTTTCGACTTTTAACGGTGTATTTGATAAAAACGGCAAGAGGATCTACGTCATCATGTGCGCTAACCAGGGCGAAGAGTTCGTCCTGCAGGTTATCGTTCCGATGTCCGGACTGGCGAAATAAGTGTCTTGCCCGCTTTATGTTTTGATACCCGGGGCCAACAATGACTTGTATAAAGGCATAGAATTGCTAAAATGTATAGATATTAAAATAAATTGATAGGGATAGGGATCCGTAAAGCAAAAGAAATTCCGGATTTTCAGTTTGTGTTGATAACGTCTATACTCTACACGATTATAATCTCGCCGCTCGAGCTTCTTTTTGAAGTGATCTTCTCGATCGCAAACAGGCTTATCGGCAATGCGGGAGTGTCGATAGTTTTCCTAAGCCTCGCGGTTAATTTCCTCGTGCTTCCCCTTTACAAAAGGGCTGACGAGCTTCAGGCAGAAGAGCGTGACATCCAGACAAAGATGGCAGCGCGTCTCAAACAGATAAAGGCAACATTTAAGGGCGATGAACGTTTTTTCATGGTCCAGGAGTATTACCGAATCAACCACTATAAGCCTGTTTATGCTTTAAAGAGTTCAGTCTCAGTATTGCTTCAGATACCCTTTTTTATAGCAGCATATAATCTGCTGTCAGGCATGCAGGGACTTAAGGGAATGAGATTCGGCTTTATCGCCGACCTCGGCAGGGAAGATGCCATGTTCATGGCGGGAACCTTTCCCATCAATGTTCTTCCGATCCTGATGACTCTCATCAATGTGATATCGGGAATAATCTACACTAAAGGTCATCCCTTAAAGGAAAAAGTGCAGGTCTACGGCCTGGCAGCAGTCTTTCTCATACTGCTCTACCGTTCACCTTCGGGGCTCGTTTTCTATTGGCTCCTGAATAATGTTTTCTCGCTCGTAAAGAACGTTTTCTACAAACTCAGAGATCCGAAGAAGGCATTGAGTATAGTTCTTGCTGCTGGAGGCTTGGCTGTCATTGTCTCATCGCTCTTAAGAACTGATCTTGACTTAAGACAGAAGGTTCTTCTTTCGGCAGGCGGGATCTTACTTATGCTTTCCCTGATAACAGGTTTCCGCAAGCAAAAAGAAAAAGAAAAACCTGTTCAAAAAAACACTGCCGTTTTCGTTACCGGAACCATCATGATGGCGTTGTTTACAGGTCTGTTTATCCCTTCAGCCGTTATAAACGCTTCTACTCTGGAATTCGTTGATTTTGTTCAGGTAGCCAACCCCGGCACTTATATCATCAATGCATCGCTGCTGTCCATTGGAAGCTGGGTGCTTTGGGGCAGTGTCTTCTATTTCTTTATGAGCGACGGGATCAAGGCACTGTTCAGCAAGGTAATATGGATAATCTGCGGTGTATCCGTAGCTGATTATATGTTTTTCGGAACAAAGCTCGGTAATATGTCTTCAACGCTGCAGTACGATTTACAACCGTCTTTTAAGCTTTCGGAACATCTGCTCAATCTGCTTATGATAGCTGTCATTGCTGTTGTTTTCGGTGTTCTTTATGTAAAGATCGGCAATTACGTGAAATATATTCTGATAATCGGAATAATGGCCGTTTTCTGTATAGGATTCATGAATTCCGCAAATGTCGTCGGTGCATATACGGGTTTCTGGCTTTACTCGAATTCTCCTACGGAATTGCTCTCGATACCGCTCAGCACCAAGGGAAAAAATGTGATCGTGTTCTTTATTGACCGCGCCATGGGAACACAGGTCCCATACATCTTGAACGAGAAACCCGGGCTTAAAGAGAAGTTTGACGGCTTTACTTATTATCCAAATACGATAGCTTACGGGCCTACTACTATTCTCGGATCCCCCGCATTGTATGGCGGATATGAGTATACTCCCGAAAGAATAAATGAAAGAAATACGGAAACGCTCAGGGACAAACAAAATGAAGCGTTGAAAGTAATGCCGGTGCTTTTCAGCAACAACGGTTTTTCGGTAACGGTCAGTGACCCTGCGTTTGCGAATTTCAGTCAGGTTTCCGATTCGTCGGTATATAAAGATTATCCTAAAATTCACTGCATGACGACAAATAACATCCTGAAATATTACAACTGGGATAAAAGCAATGACAAATCGAAAAACGTAATGACACGGGTAAATGATATTCGTAACCGCAACTTCTTTTTCTTCTCGCTGATGAGGGTATCGCCTGTCTTATTGCAGGAAACGATCTATGACGGCGGATTATATAATGAAGCCGTCTCCTTAAACGGTGATCAGGGCAGCTCGTCTGCGGCCTTTTCGATTGTCCAGACCGGTGACGGCCCTTCGAGGAGCAAGGGATACAGCATGTATTTCCTTAAAGCTTATGCAGCATTAAATCATCTTTCCGATATGACGGTGATCAAAGACAGCGCGGAAGACACTTTCCTTATGACGTATAATGACATGCCGCATGCCCCCAGCCTCTTACAGGAGCCGGAGTATATACCTTCAGCTGATATCGATAACACGACATATGATGTTGATATGGCCGGACGCTATACGGTGGATGGCGTAACCATGAAGATGGAGACTTACCGTCAGGCATCCCACTATCACTCGAATATGGCGGTATTCCTGACGCTCGGTCAGTGGTTTGATTATCTGCGTGAGAAGGGTGTATATGACAATACAAGGATAATCCTGGTGGCTGATCACGGACATAACCTTGACCAGTTTGACATTAAATGCAACGGGCGTGACATGGAATTCTTTATGCCGCTCCTCATGGTAAAAGATTTTAATGCCAAGGGCTTTACGGTCGATGAAGAATTCATGACCAACGGTGATACGCCGATGCTCGCAATGAAGGGAATTATCAGAGATCCCGTCAATCCTTTTACCGGCAAGCCTATGAACTCCGATGCGAAAAAAGGTCCACAAACAATATATCATCCGAATGAATGGGATCCTAAGGGAGGTATGATTAATACTTTCCCTGAAGGGGATTGGTATATACTCGAAGGTAAGGATCCGCATATTGCCGCAAACTGGAAGTATGCGGGGAGAAAATAAAGCGTTGCAGCCATCGTCTGACAGAGTGGACAGGCAAACATTGGATAAGGAGGTTTGCAATGGCAAAACTTAAGAGCTATTCATGTACAAAATGCGCAGGAGTTCTGAATTTTGATGAGGATCATGAGCTGTTCGCATGTCCTTTCTGCGGAAATGAATTCAATGTTGTCGAGCTCCACCGTGAAGAGCTGTCAGCACAGGGAGCATCTGCTCTCAGGAGATTGAGATTTGATACCGCCGAAGGAATATTCAAGACGGTGCTGTCAAAGAACCCCCGTGATTTCGGAGGCCACCTTGGAATGATACTTGCAAAAGGCAGGATAGCATCTGTTGAAAACCTAAGTGATATCGGCAGGATCAAAGACTGTGAATTCAAGCCTGCAAGGCGTGCGCTGCATAACGCAAAAAAAGAAGCCGATGCCGGGAGCGCGTATTTTGACAAGCTTTCCGAACTGCTCGCTCTGGCCGAAAAGTATAAAGAACTCTGCGCCGGGGAGGACGAGCGCACCAAAATGGCAAGAAGATCTTTTCAGGCAATAGCCGACCATGAGCTTGAGGTCGATATAGCCAGGGAAGAATCAAAGGATAATCTCAGTGGAATAGTAAAGGATTACCCTGCGGCAGCATTGCCCGTTGCCATATACAGTGCCGTCAGATTCGTCAGTGATGAGATCGACAAGAAGAGCTTTGAAGCCAAACACAAACAGAACATGGCATCTGATCACAGCCAAGCCGCAAAAATGTCTTCAGAGGCAGAAGAGATCAAAAAGAAGTATTCGGAAACATACGCGGAATTAAAAGATCTCGATCCTGCCGTTAACGGATATAAGCCCGCATATGCTTCAAAAGTCGATGCAGGACCCGATCCGTTTGCAGACGTGACAAAGAATGTCAATTGCACCAAGTGCGGCGGCCAGCTGTTGCTCGATAAGGAGAAGAAGCTTTATGCATGCAGCTTCTGCGGAGTCGCATATGGCACGTCACTGTTTTTCGATCACCCTCTTCGCAAGGCCAAACAGGCTCTTGCCGCAGCCGATTATACCGAGGCGGACCAGAGGTTCTCGCACATGCTCATGGTCGATCCCAAGGATTATGAGGCCCTGTTCGGCAGGATCCTCTGCGCCGGCAAATGGAAGAATGTCCCCGATATAGAACTCGAGGACAAAATGCTTCCGCTCATGGAAGAGCGCCTTGCGGACAGAGCCGATGAAGCGGTCCTGCATTCGGACGAAAAACACAAGGAATTCTTCAGCAACGTGCAGACGATAGTTACATACTTCATCAGGTGGAGATATCTCATTCAGAAGACAGACAGTATCAGGAAGGCCAAAAAATATGCGCGCAGCAATTCCGGGATCAGTTTCTGCTCGGGTTCTGACAAGGCTGCGGAAGCCAAAGCATTTGAAGCGGATAAACAGATTGCGGACATAAAGTTGCAGATGAAGGAGCTGCGCGGGCAGTTTGATGAGCTGAAAAGGACGATCGACAAGGAGAAGACCGCATTTTCACTCGCGGAAAAACCGGATCCGTAAAACAGTGACGTGATAAGAAAATAAAAGAAGCTGCCTTATGATAAGACAGCTTCTTTGTTTTGCTTTGGTTTATTCCGCTAAGCGGTTATTATCCCTCGATGTTAGCGATAAGCTCGCCGCTTGCTGTGTAGTACTGGAAAGAGATCTTGTCAGCACGGATCTTGCAAGACTTCTCGAAAGAGTCCTTGAGGCTCTCGATCTGCTTCTCAAGGCCGCTGTTCTCGAGCTTTTCCTTTACCTGAGCGATCTGCTCGGGTGTGTAGTCCTGCTTGTAGTAGTACTTGTAAGTAACAGTGTTTTCCTTTACCTCGATGGAAGCATCCTTGTAAACGCTCTTGAAAAGGCTGTTCTCTTTCATCTCGTCAACCATCTTCTGAAGCTCGGCAGGCTTGATAGCAGCCTCGATAGTCTTGGGACGGCATCCTGCAAACATGAAGAGAGCCATGAAAACAACTAAAACACTTGCAACGGTTTTACGCATAATTAATTCCTCCTAAATCTCCCGCAAAGTGATTAACAAGCAACAATAGTAATTTAGAGCGCCTTTATTGTCAATGCGGATTTTGAGGCAGTTTGATAACAAAATCCAAATAAAAATATAAATAAATATGTCAAAGAAAAATGTTTTACTTTATAATCTAACCATCTTTACTTTTTCACCGGAGGTGATTTGCATGACTTTTGAAGAATTGATGGATTATGCAGTAAATCATGACTGTTCCGATGTCCATATTACCCAGGGTACAAATCTTGCAGTAAGAAGATATGGTGTTCTCCATATTCTTGACGAGCGTCCGACTGCCGAAGAGGCACAGGATATGATCTATGAGATCCTTTCCAGAGACGAGATAGAGCGTGTTGAAGCAGGCGAGGACGTTGACGTAGGCCGTATGACCGACAACGGCATAAGGATCAGAGCCAACGTTTATCATCAGCGTAACAACCTTGCGTGCAGCATCCGTCTCCTCATGGCGGAGATCCCCGAGTTTGAGGCTTTGGGACTTCCTGACGTTATCAAGGAGCTCGCGCAGAAGAATAACGGTATCATCCTCGTCACAGGTCCTACGGGTTCAGGCAAGACGACAACTCTTTCAGCTATCGTAGACTTCATCAACAAGAACGAGGCAAAGCACGTTATCACGATCGAGGATCCTATCGAGTATATCTATCCTCACAACCGCGCCATGATCCACCAGCGTGAGCTCGGCCGTGATGTTAAGTCCTTTTCTTACGCTCTGCACTCCGCACTCCGTGAAGACCCGGATATCATCCTCGTCGGCGAAATGCGTGATTTCGAGACGATCGCCGCCGCTATCACGGCTGCCGAGACAGGACACCTGGTCCTTTCCACACTCCACACACAGAGTGCCGCACAGACCATCAACAGAATCATCGACGGCGCTCCTGCCGAGATGAAGATGACCATCCGCACCCAGTTCGCACAGAGCATCCAGGGCGTTATCTCCCAGCAGCTCCTGCCTACGGCTGACGGCAACGGACGTGTTCTTACGACAGAGATCATGACAGGTTCGAGCGCTATCAGGAACCTCATCAACGAGGATAAGATCCAGCTGATCCCGGGTTCCATCCAGTCTTCACACCAGCTCGGAATGCACACATTGAACGAAGACCTCGCAAGACTTCACCAGCTCGGCCTCATCACAAGAAGGACCGCAATGGATGCAGCATACGATCCTCAGGATCTTGAGAAGATATTGGGAACATCAATGGCTTTCTATCAGTAAATTACGTTATTTCGACGCTTACACAAAAGGAGTGCCTCGAGCAGAGGCACTCTTTTATTTTGTTACATCCTTGGGAAGGTACACGTAATCGTATTTCTCGTAGTTGGAGTTTCTGCTCCGGACGGTCATGGCTTCGTATGCCGCGTTCCGCAAAGCTTCCTTGCGCTCGCAAAGCGGAAGGTTCATGTCGGGAAGGAAAGGCCCGTCAACATAGACGACGGTCCTCGAACCCGGAAGGATCTTTCTTTTCTGCCATGTCACGGTGAAGGTGAAGACGGGTTTTCCGGACTCGGCCGGGTAGTGGAAAGATTCCGCGCCGAAAGGTCTGATCCCTGTGTAATGAGGCCATATATGAGCCTCCGGATAGAGCGCTATTATGTGACCCAGAAAGTCATGGCGGCGCATTGCCGTAAAGAAGTTCTTGTAGCCTTTCTTTGTCAGCGGAAGGGCGATGCCGCCGAGGTCTTCCACGATCCTTCTGATGCCCTTTATCGAGAAAGCGTCGGCTCCCGCGACGATATATGCCTTCTTTGGAAAAGCCAGCAGCGCAGGTGTGTAGGCATCTCCCATCGCTCTGGTGTGATTGCCGTAGAGATAGAATCCGTCCTTGCGGTAACCCTTGAGTTTCTTTCGTCCGACGATCTTCTCGGCATAAACGATCTCCTGCATGACGGTTACGAGAGGAGTAGCGATGAAGTGATAGAGAAAGAACGCAACGCCGCGTCTTATTGCAGTCTTCGGGAAATACCGGTAGTCAGGCGGGAGTATTACCGTTTTGATGTTGTTTTCCGCGAAATCGTCATTGACGGGATCGGAATAATAGATAGTGCGCTTAGCCATTTTCAGCCCTGCAGATCATGGTGATGTTCATTTCCAAAATACCCCTACTATTGAAAAGAATAGCACAGAAATCACGGATAATTGATTTTCTTCATTAAAGTATTTAATATATTCATGGAATTATCGGGTTTTTCTCGAAAGGGGTAGATCATGGCAACACTTTGTAAGAACTGCGGCTTCGCGCTGGTTTTCGATCCTGCAAAACAAAGACTGGTATGCTCCGCGTGCGGAAGTGCTTTCCGCCCGGAAGAGGTCGAATCGGAGGCAAAGACATACAGGGAAGATCTTGAAGCAGAATCCATAAACAAGATCAACGGCACTGATGACAAGGACCTCATGGACTGCTACGTCTATACGTGCAGCGAGTGCGGCGGCGAGATAATCGTAAACGGAACCGAGGCATCAACGACCTGCGTCTTCTGCGGCAATCCGAACGTTGTTTTCAGCAGGATCGCGAAGCAGAAGTGCCCGGAGTATGTCCTTCCGTTCAAAGTAACGAAGGAAATGGCTCTGCAGATCGCAAGAGACAGGATCAGCCAGGGATTTTTCATCCCGAAGCAGATCAAGAATTTCTCCGTCGACTGCTGCAGGGGCATCTATCTGCCTTACTGGATAGTCAATGCGGACTTCCAGGACGCCGTTGTTGTAAAGGGAAACGTGAAGCAGGGCAAGAGTTCTGTCACCCGTTATTTCGGGCGTGCAGGCACGATGAAGCTGAAGAATCTTCCGCTCGATGCATCGCGCGCGCTTTCCGATGAGAGCTCATCAAAGCTCGAGCCGTTCGTTCTCAAAGACCTGAAGCGCTTCGACGAGGACTATCTTCTGGGCTTCTATTCCAACGTATCGGACGTCACATACAGTGACATCAAGAAGTCCGCGATCACAAGGGCAGAAGAGTTTTTCAAGGCTCAGGCCATGGATGATATCGATGCATCTTCGAAAGAAGTCGTAGCATCGCAGCCGTCCATAAGACTTGATCCTGACATGGTATATGCGATGCTGCCGGCATGGTTCATCTCGTTCAAGTACAAGGGCAAGCACAACACCATTCTGGTTAACGGCGAGACGGGTAAAGTCGTATGCGCGCTGCCATGGAAAAAGGTGCTGTTCTTTACACTTCTGATCCTGCTGGGAATCGTTATCACGATCGGAGCTTTTTACGTTTTCAGGGCGACTCTGCCGGCAATTTTCGCAGGCCGCAGAACGTCGAGCTCAAGCAAAAACCGCGGTCAGCTGATCGCATTTCTTATCGCCGGAATCATCGCGCTGTTTACCACCGGCATAAGAAAGGTCGTCAAGGTCGTCAGGAACATCCAGCTGACGCAGGATAAGAACATTTTCAATTTCATGAAGAAGAGGCAGGGGTCGTTATGATTGATTTTCTTTCATTTGTGTTTGCCCTGGGCGTCGGCTTCGGTGTCTCATGCTGGATCTTCGGCACTATGCTCGACAAATCCAACAATATCGGTGACTACAAGGGTGACAGCGGCGACTACAACGCTTATGCCAAATTCACCACCAAAAGGGATAAGATGGACAAGGGAGAGATCCAGTCGTTCATTTACCTTTATTCGGAACGCATGTCCAAAAAGCCGTCTTCAGATCCTTCCGCTGTTTTGTACAAGGGCACCGATCTTGTCAGAAGACTGACGCCCGAAGAGCGCGAACAGATCAAAAAGTCTGCGTCTGCCGGCGAGTCCGTCTCCGAAAAGAACGGCATCAGCAAAAAGAACAGCTTTGTCGACGAATTTGAACAGTGGGAGAAAGATTACGGCACCAAGAGCGATCTCAAAGGCGTTTTCAGGCCCCTGGAGGAAGAAGATCCGAGAAGGGCCGGTCTCTGATGCAACATTTTATAAGTCTCATCTGTACTTAAGGTATAAACCTTAAGGGAGGATATAGGGATGAGACATACACCGATCAAGAGTGTTTGCTGTATAACCGCGGCGGCAGCTGTGCTTTTCGGCATGGCCGGATGCGCCAAGCCCAAAGTGTTAAATACGGAGCCTACTGATTATAGTGCGGGAGAGACGGCCACGATAACCGTTTTCGATGCCGGCAAAGACACTGCCGGCGATAAGTATGAAGAGACGACGGCACCTTCAGATACGACTGCAGCGACCGGGACGTCAAAAGGCGATTTTCCCAAGTCGGGCAGCATCAACGGATTGAAATACAACCTGATAACGTCTGACACTTCCGGAAGCGGGGAGGCGGAACGCGGATACTATGTTTTCCAGTCCAAGGAGGATGCCGCATTTCCATACAAGATCCTTATCGCCATGGGCGAGAAAAGCACCGGCGGATACGATATTTCGATCACGGACATTCAGTATGACGGATCCAATATAACGATCACCGTCAGGGAGACTGTTCCGGCCCCGGGCAGCATGGTCACGGAAGCTATCACGTATCCTGTATGCGCCGTCGAGATAAGCGGACTTCCTTTGAGCTTTAAGGTCACTCAGGAGGGCGGCCCCGAATATGATTGCGTTTATACCGTTCTCGAAAAGACAGGATCTGATACAGGAGACACCGATCCCGGAAGATCCGGCAGGCTGATAGCGACGTTTTTGCGCGGCGGCGGCGAGATCATGCACAAGACTTACGTTTATGAGCTTTCTGACGGAAGGTTCAGGCTAGAGAACGTCAGGGCGGTCACGGAGAGCTGGGGTTCTCCCAAATGGAACGAAAAGGTAGAGGGCATTGCTGTCGCATCGACCAGGCAGGAGGCCGTTGAAATAGCAAAGAAATACGGCTCTTACGGCTCTGTTATGTATCCGGGTGACAACAATTCCCACCCTGCAGAAGAATTCCTCGCAAACAAATAACTCCAAAAATGTCAGCAGCGCATCTGGAATGCGCTGCCGGCGGAGTGAGGAATTATGAAAGACTGGATAGGTTGGCTTATTTATAGGTTTTGGCTAAAGGTTTGACCTCAAGCCGGTCACTGATGACGTTCACTGCCGCGGGGCGGATCGCTGCTTTTTTGGAGCATCCTGAGAAACAGGCAAATGAGAGTAATGCGGTAGCTGCAACTACCATGAGTGCGATCGCGCATGCCCTGTTCATTGTGCTTATCCTCCTTTGGAGTGATTCATCTTTTCTGGCCACATTATGTCAGGCCCGCTATATGCGGACAATCAGCAATTGCAGTTGCTTATGACGGTTAAGCCACACTTTGAAGGCTGTCTGTAGCCGTTTTCAGAGATAGATAAGGTCCGGTTTCAGCATTTTATGGTTAAAAGTGTCTAACTTTATTGACTGAAACGCCCGAAAATTAGTTACCAATGCGCCCATGCCCAAGTGCTATAATCTTGCTCGTTTGGGAGCATAACTCCCCAAAAAAACAGATAAGGATAGGATGAATTAAAATGAAAAAGACAAAGATCACAGCACTTCTTCTTGCCGGCTGTATGGCTCTTTCTCTTACAGCATGCAATCCCGCTGCAGGCAAGCGCGATGACGATGACAAGCGCGAAGAGACAACAACTGAAGAAGAGACAACCACAACAGAGGCTACTACAGAAGCTACAACCGAGGAGACAACAACTGAGGCTACCACAGAAGCTACTTCTGAGGAGACAACCGCAGCAGCTGCTAAGCGTGAAGCATTCACAGGCAAGATCGTTGACTTCGACGACATGCACTTCTCCATCAACGGCAAGACTTACACTCTCGGCAAGACAACACTTCAGGAAATGATCGATGACGGCGTTCCTTTCGAAGCAAGCGATATCAAGCACGCTTCCGAAGACATGAAGAAGAACGCAAGATCCCTCACAGGCTTCAGGATCACACTCGACAAGTTCTGGTCCGCACAGGTCGGCATCATGAACCTTTCTGATTCCGCTAAGCCCATGAGCGAGTGCGTCATCTGCAGCATCAGAGTTCCCAGCATCGAGAGCAAGTACAACAACGGTGCAAATCTTGCATTTGACTTCCCTATGGATCTCACAATGGAAGAGCTTGTTGCCAATGCAGGCGAGCCTGAGGGCGACAACAAGAAGCACTATGAGGGCGACAACGGCTACTATACAGATACTTACACATACAAGCAGAAGTCAAAGAAGTATCTCGGTTCCAAGTCATTTGAGTTCGAGTTCAAGAAGGGCGAGATCACAAGCATCTCTATCAACTACCTTCCTTAATTTTCGGAACAGTTTTGAACATTCAAAGGGCTGCCTTCGGGCGGCCCTTTTTCGTGCGTTTTTGCCGGGCAGGCGCGGGGGCGTGGACGTGGGCGAAAAGCACCTACTATTAAATTTGCGAAAAAGCTAAATCTAATAGTAGGTTTTGCCGTAAAATGCCGTTTTCGCGATCAAACCTACTATTAAAATCGGGCATGATGCCGAAAATTATAGTAGGTGCAGTTGCGTACATACGAAAACGGCTTTTTCGTCGAATTTATATGTGCATTTCGGCCGTTTTTGCCACGGACAGCGAAAAATGTACATACGAAAACAGGCTTTTTCTGAAAAATATACGTGCACAAAGCCTTCCAGGGACCATTTTCGATGAAAATGCACGTATAAAAACGGCCTTTTTTCGAGTTTCGTATGTACACGACTGCAGGCGTGGCGGCGAGCAGCAGGCAGCACGCGGCAGCCGGACAGCAACGCGCACTACCTTGCGACCAAGCTTGGAAACGGTTTATTTAAAGAAATTTAATTTTTCTTGATATATAATCAAGTCATAACCGCCGATGCGGGTCCTCTTTTGCGCCCGCTTTTCCGACCGCTTCCCTCGGGGGTGCATATGACTAAACAGGATGACGTTTTTAAGAAGATAGCCGAATCACTGCTGGTTGATTACACCAGTGTTTATTATGTCAATGCTGTCACCAACGAATACTGCTGGTATGCTGTCAATTCCGAATTTCACTCGCTGAACCTGGAACCCGGAGGCGATGATTTTTTCGAGAATATTAAAGAAGACTGCAAGAAGGCTGTTTATGAAGAAGATCAGCACCTTTTCCTCGAAGGCTTCAAGAAGGAGACCCTTTTGGCCGAAGTCGAAAAAGGCGCCATGCACAGCATCGAATACCGCCTGATGATCAACGGAGCTCCGGTATGGCACGCGCTGCGCGTTATCCGCGGACTTGAAAATACCGGTGATTACATCATCCTCGGCGTCATCAATATCGATGCGGAACACCGCCGCCGTGAGGAAGAGAAGGAGACTGCGCGCCAGAAGGAGATCTATAACCAGATCACATCGAGTCTTGCGGCGCAGTACGATACGCTTTATTACATCGATCTTGAGACAAACAGATATGCGGAGATCTCTTCTACCGACGAGTATAAGAAGCTGAATGTTCCCGCGACGGGCAATGATTTCTTCGCGGACAGCAGAAGGACCAGTAAGGTCTATGTTCATCCGGATGACGTGGATGAAGTGATCGCGCTTCACTTCAAAGACAGGATGCTCAAGAATCTTAAGCACAGGAATTCGTTCTCGAAAACATGGCGTCTCGTTATCAACGGCCAGGTCAAGCACATCAGGCACACCGAGATCATGGCCAGCGACGGGAAGCACATTATCGTCTGTATCGAAAACATAGACGATGAGGTCAAGGCTCAGCTCGAATTGAAGGAATCCAAGCAGAAGAGCGCAACCTACTCGCAGATCGCGGAGAGCCTGGCTGCCCAGTATGACCTTATCTACTACGTTAATGCCGAGACCGGATACTATAAGGAATTTGCAACGCACAAGATATATGGCGAGCTTGAGATCCAGGAAGAGGGAGATGACTTTTTCGGCACAGCCGAGAAAAATGCGGACAAGCTGATATTCCCCGAGGACAAGCAGAGGATCAAGCTTTTCTTAAAAAAAGACAATCTCATAACACAGCTTGAGACATCCCGCCGGATTTCCCAGGATTACCGCATGGTAGTCGGAGGCGGAGAACCTCAGTACACCAGGATGAATGTAAGCTGGTCTTCAGACAAGACGCACTTCATTATCTGCATAGAGAACCGTGAGGAATTCGTCAAGAAAGAGATGGAACAGCTCCAGGCTCTTTCGATCGCGAACGAGACCGCTAGACGCGACAGCTTGACCGGCATCAGGAACATGACGGCTTACCAGGAGTTCGAAGCGGGACTTCAGAAGGACGTCGAAGAGAAGGATGTCGAAAGCTTCGGCATCGCGGTCTGTGACCTTAACGACCTCAAGACCGTTAACGATACGCAGGGACACAAAGCAGGCGACGAGTACATCAAAGATGCCTGCAGGCTCATCTGCCGTGTTTTCGCTCACTGCCCGGTATTCAGGGTCGGCGGAGACGAATTTGCCGTTATTCTCAGAGATAAGGAATATAACGACCGCAATGATCTTGTCGCCGCGTTCAGAAGACAGATCGAGGATAATGTCAGGATCGGCAGCGGACCTGTTGTCGCTTTGGGCCTGGCAGACTATATGCCCAGCAACGATTCTTCCGTGGAAGAAGTCTTCAAGAGGGCAGACAGCCGTATGTATGAAGACAAGGCGCGTCTTAAGGAACTTAAGCTCCGCCGCGAAAGCTATTCCGCAAACGATACTTCAGACCGGCCGGCCATCACAGAAGACAGAAAGAAAAAGGTAGATACACTCTTTGCTTCTTACGAAGTGGTATCTGAAGGCACTTATGTCTATCTGTGCGACATGAGATACGATTTTTCGAGATGGTCCAAGAATGCAGTAGATAAATACGGCCTGCCGTCCGAATACATGTACGGAGCCGGAGACATATGGGAGAACTACATCCATCCGGATGACCGCGAGGCATACCGCAAAGGTATTGAAGACATTTTCGCAGGAAATGCTTCAGGACACGATATGCAGTACCGTGTAAGAAGGCCTGACGGAATATTCGATGTCTGCACCTGCAAAGGCATTGTTATCAGAGATAATACGGGTGTGCCTGACTATTTCGTCGGAACGATACGCGATCACAGCACGCAGGGACATATCGATACTCTTACGGGCTTCAGGAACCAGTACGGATTCTTCGACGATCTCAGCGGCTGGATAAAGAGAAAGGCTGAATGCTATGTTCATATAGTCGGCATAAGCAAATTCTCCGAGATCAATGAAGTGTACGGCTATCATTTCGGCAACCGTGTTCTTCAGCTCTTCGCGCGAAAAGTGTTCGAGACTACGGGCAATACCGGCACCTGCTACAGGATCGACGGTACGAAGTTTGCAGTTATCAGCAATTCGCTTAATTTCGATGATATCCTTGAAAGATACCAGAGGTTCCGCAATTACTTCCGCGAATCCTTCCAGGTCGATGACAAGCGCATAATGCTCGAGGTTAACGGCGGCGCGCTGAGGGTTGATAACTTTACCGTTGATTCGCAGACGGTATATGCCTGCCTGAACTTCGCCTATGGGGAGTCCAAGACACGCCATCAGGGAGATATGGTCGTCTTCCACAACGACCTTAATGAGAACAACAGGTTCAGGCTCGAGAAGCTCCACGACATACGCGCTTCGATAATGCACGGTTACAAAGGCTTCTATCTGCTCTATCAGCCGGTCGTTGACGCCAGAAACGAGAACCTGATCTCTGCCGAGGCATTGCTGCGCTGGAAAAACGACAAGTACGGCATGGTCCCGCCGGATCAGTTTATCCCGCTGCTCGAATCAGACCCTCTGTTCCCGGAGATCGGCGAGTGGATAATAAGGGAAGCTATCTTCGCTGCCAAGAAGATAATCAAGAAGGTTCCGGAATTCGTCATCAACATCAATCTGTCTTATACGCAGCTTGAAAAGCATGACTTCGTCGATATGGTCTTCCGTATATTGGATGACCTCGATTACCCGGCCGACCACGTCTGTTTCGAGGTTACGGAGCGCTGCAGACTGCTTGATATCAAGCTTCTCAAAAACGTTACCGCGCAGCTCAAATCACGCGGGATCCTTATCGCGTTAGACGATTTCGGAACGGGTTTCTCATCCGTGGGACTTGTTAAGGAACTTCCTTTCGACATCATCAAGATCGACCGCGGCTTTGTCACGAAGATCGAGGAAGAGGATGCCGAGAGGGAACTTATGAGATATTTCGCGGGCGTCGCATCGCTCTTCGGTGCGAAGGTCTGCGTTGAGGGTGTTGAGACGGCGGGTATGAGAGATATCCTCCAGAGGTTCGCGGTAGAGAGCTTCCAGGGATACTACTATGCAAAGCCTCTCGGTCTCGATGACATCCTTAAGTGGGAACCTAAGGTTTAAAGGAGAGGGCTTATCTGATGGGGAAAAATAAAGGACTATTGAAAGCGGCAGCACTCTTTATGCTTGTGGTCTTTATCGCGGGCTTTTCGGTGCCGTTAAGCGTATCGGCGGAAGAGAAAAAAGGCAAGACCGTACGCGTCGGCGTGCACGAAGCGCCGTTCTTCATTACCGATAAATACGGAAGAAAGTCCGGCTACTCCTATGAATACCAGCGCAAGATCTCCGCTTACACGGGCTGGACATATGAATATGTCGAAGGTTCGTGGTCAGAGCTCCTTGATAAGCTGAAAAAGGGCGAGATCGACCTGATGAGTGACGTGTCTTATTCGGAAGAACGCAAGAAGGACATGCTCTTCTCGTCGCTTCCGATGGGTACCGAAGCATACTATGTTTACATTACGAGCAACAATACGGATATATCTCCCAGGAATCTGTCGTCGCTCAACGGCAAGAGAGTCGGCGTCGGCCAGGGCAGCATCCAGAAAGAAATGTTCATTGAGTGGGAAAAGTCTCACGGGATCAATGCCGAAATAGTCGAGATGACCTGCTCGGAAGCAGATTCGCTCAAGCTCCTGGGAAAGAACTACGACGCTTTCGTAACGGTGGACATCTACGGATCTAATGAGAAGCTCGTTCCTGCCTGGAAGATCGGTTCGTCTTCTTTCTATTTCGTCGTTACGAAGAGCAGGCCTGATCTTCTTGAAGAACTTAACAGCGCTCTCAACAGGATCCAGGATGAGAACAAATACTATGACCAGCAGCTTCACGACAAGTATCTGAAGAGCTCCGAGACCAACAAGTACCTGAACAGCGAAGAAAAGGAATGGCTTGCAAATCACGGAAAGATAAGGGTCGGATATCAGGATAACTATCTTGCTTTCTGCGCGAAAGACCCTGCGACCGGCAAGCTGACCGGCGCTCTGAAAGACTACCTCGATTATGCCGCGCTGGCTTTCGAGAATGCGCACCTCGAGTTTGAACCCGTCGCTTATCCGACCGCGTCTGACGCTATCGAAGCGATGAAGAGGGGAGAGGTCGACTGTGTCTTCCCTGCGAACCTGACCGATTTCGATGCCGAGCAGCTGGGCATCCTGATGTCTCCCGCGCTGATGACGACTGAGATGGATGCTGTCGTAAGAGCATCTGAACAGAAGGAATTCCTGCGCAAGGACAAGATCATAGTGGCCGTCAACGAAGGCAACACCAACTACGATATGTTCTTAGCCGATCACTATCCGAAGTGGGAACGCGCATATTTCAAGGACACTCCGGCAGGTCTTGAGGCGATCGCGGAAGGCAAGGCTGACTGCGTTATCATAAGCAGCTACCGCTATAGCAACATTTCCAAGCAGTGCGAGAAGCTCCATCTTGCCACGGTCTATACCGGCGTCAACATGGATTACTGTATTGCGGTAAGCGAAGGCAACTCGGTGCTGTATTCCATCCTCTCAAAGATAATAGGCGTCGTCCCGAACGGCATCGTACATTCCGCGCTGACCTATTATTCAACAGAAGACGTTAAGACTTCATTAGGCGAGATAATCAAGGACAACCTTTTTATCATCCTGACTGTCATCGCCGTTATCCTGTTCGTCATCGTGCTGTTGCTGCTGCACAACATCCGCGCGAATAAGATGATCCTCGAAAAGGAAGACCAGGTGAAAGACCTGAACAGGAAAGCCTATGTGGATCCGCTTACGATGGTCCGCAACAAGAGCGCGTACAACGAGTATATTAAAAAGCTTCAGGATCAGCTCGACAGGGATGAGGTGATCGATCTTGCCATCGGCATCTTTGACTGCAATGACTTAAAGAGCATCAACGACCAGTACGGTCATGAGAAAGGCGACATATACATCAAGAATGCCTGCTCTATGATCTGCAAAGTTTTCGGACACAGCCCCGTTTTCCGTATCGGAGGCGATGAGTTCGCGATAATACTGATGAACAGTGATTTCACCAACAGAGATGAACTTGTAGCCCAGCTTGACAAGAAGCAGGAAGAGCGTAATTCGGTAGTCAAGAGCTCATGGGAAAGAGTTCATATCGCGCACGGTATCGCGGTCTATGACCACGAGCTTGACGACGAACTGGGCGATACCGCCAGAAGAGCCGACAAGTTCATGTACGACAACAAGCGCAAGATGAAGAGCAGGAAATAATCCTGATATTTTCCGCCTTATACGTTGTTATTCTGCGCCGGAGTCTGGTAAACAGGCTTCGGGCTTCCGCAGTTTCCGCAGAAATTAAGTGAAGAGGGAGCGCCGCACTTTGAGCAGTACCATGTGCTGACAAATTCGCGCTGCCTGCCGCACTTCGGGCAGAAATTGAGACGGTTTACGCTGCCGCAGGCACAGGTCCAGTTGCCGACAACGGCGGGTCTGTATATGGTCTGTACCTTGTCCGGCATGGTTACGATGCAGAAATCGTTTTTCGAAGACTTGACGATGATGATGCAGGATACGACGAACATTGCGATAACGAATCCGAGCCAGAGGATGATGCTGATGCCTGCAAGAGCCTCGAGATCCGAAGCGCCGGCACCCATCAGGATAGCGTCATAGATACCGTGGATCACGATAGGGACAAAGATCGCAAGAAGAATATTTGAGAGGCACTTGCCCTTCTTCTGTGTGATAGCCGCATACTTTGCCTTGCTGTAGAAAAAGCCCATGAAGACCGCGAAGCATGCGTGGCCGGGAACAGCGGTGATCATACGCGCGATCGCGGTACCAACACCGTTGCTGAATACGTAGCCGACGTTCTCGAAAGCGGCAAATCCGAGCGATACGAATACCGCGTAAACGATGGCGTCATAGCTGTAGTTGAAGTGCTTGTTTTTCCAGGTGATTATCCAGAGAACGAAAAACTTTCCCAATTCCTCCGCGGGACCTACGATGATCATCGCGTCCACGATCTGCGAGAGAACAGTCTTTTCGGGACTTACCGACTCAATGATGAACCCGCCCGCGAGCTCTGCTATCATGGCGGTCAATACCGTTGCCATTCCCGCAAAGAAAAGAGCTACAAGAAGACCGAACGGTTCTTTCTCTTTCTTGTCGTTGAAATAGATAAAGCATAAAAGTCCGATGACGGGGATGATGGCTAAAACAAATAACATATCGTTCTCCTGTATGTTTACTGCGGTTTCTTAAACGCAAATAAGAATAACACACTTATTATCTTTGTTCACTAATAAAGACCCCCTCCGGGTGTGGAGGGGGGTGAGGATCTGTTGTCCGGAGAGGGTCTTTCGGGTAATTACATGAGACTAATTGCTGTTTTGTTCGGGAGGTTGTCCGCCATTGCCGTTGCCGTCACCGGGGCCGCCTGACGGAGGGTTGCCTGTGGGAGGATCGCCTGAAGGCGGGTCACCTGCGGGCTTTTCGGGAGGAGTTCCGCCGCCGTTTCCGCCTGACGGAGGTTCGCCCTGAGGGGCCTTGCCGTCGGGCTGTCCGCTTGAAGAAGATTCGGTCTTTATCTCTATCGCCGTTCCGTCGGATGCGGTTCCTGCTTTGTATTCGGTTCCGTTTACATAGAGTTTATGTCCGTTCAGATCGATGGAATCCGCGTCGCACTTGAGTGATGTGACATACGAGTCGCCTGTGAGGACCCACTTGGAGCCGGATGCGATCTCGACATATACCTGACCTTTGTTATCGGCGTTTACCGCTCCCGTGTAGGTGCTTTTCGCCGCCATATACATGTTGAGTACAGAGACGCTGTCAACGACTATATCGCCGTTTAATGTCTGGTTGCTCAGATAGAGATTTACTTTTCCGCCGTTGGAGCCTTCCGTGCCCCAGCCTGCCGCGCACGCTCTGAGGAAAACACCGGAAGAGTCCTGATTTACTATCTCAGCATTCTCGAGAGTGATGTTCGCGGCGGTGTTGTTGACGAAGAAAACATCGCCCTTTTTGTTAGTGAGAGAGCCGCCGTTCATGGTGAAGGATGCAAGTCCCACCGATGCGTCGCCTGACATCGACTGGTATATCATGACCGCCTGATACCAGCTTGATTTGTCGCTGTTCTGCGTGTTGTTGTCCGCAGTGAGCTTTGCGTTCTTTAGCGTAACCGAGTTCTTTCCTTCGACTACAACACCCTGTGATGAAGTGGATTCAAGTGTTGCGTTGCTTACCGTGATGTCGGCTGTCGAGTAGATGACAGGAGAACCCTGACCGTCGGTGATATAAGATCCGCCGTTGACATTTACGGTTCCGCCGCCTCTGTCTGACCTTATCGCGGCTGAGGAATTGCCTGTCGTATGAATGTTGAGGTTTGTGGCATTCATTGTGCCGCCGCCGGTTGTCATGAGGCCGCCCGAGCAGTCTCCTTTTGTAGTGATAGTCGAATCACTGATGCTGACTGTCGTGCCTTCTCCGTAAGAGAACACTGCGTTGGCGTGCTTTCCATCCGTGTCCACGGTGACATTCTTGAGAGTGAGAGTTGCCTTTCCGGTCGCGAAAACAGCTGCGTTGTCGCCGTAGAAATCTGCCTCGTCTCCTGCTGATGAACTGCCTGTCTTGGTAACGCTGATGCCGCTGTATTCGGCCGTCTCGCCATTTACCTCGATCACGTGCTCGCTGTCGTTGTAGTTGCTTAACTCTTTATCTGATGAAGAATCTGATACTGAAGATACCTGCGCGTTTACCGTTGTTCCCGAGACTGCATTCGCGCTGCAGGATGCAACGGAAAACAGCATTGAGGCTGACAGGGCAGCTGCGATCAGGTATGTGAACTTGATGCGTTTCATGATCTTATCTCCTTTCGTCTTCCATAGCCTGATGATAAAACGCCAACCTTTAATGAACTTAAATTCAATTCGGGCAAAAATGAGTGATTGGAGCGGGCTTTTTTGAGTGCATATATAGTGATGTATAATTACATTGTCCGAACAGTTTGGCCATGCGTTCGAAATGAGGTAAGACAAATGGGAATCAAAGCAGCATTCATGGTGCCCCATCCGCCGCTTATAGTACCTGAAGTCGGAAAAGGCGGCGAGAAAGAAATACTTGATACGACAAATGCTTATGAGCGCGTCGCAAAAAAGATCGCTGAGATCGCTCCCGATACTATCGTTATCACAAGTCCCCATTCAGTCATGTACGGTGATTATTTCCATGTCTCGCCGGGTGCGGGGGCAGTCGGAAGCTTTGCAAATTTCGGTGCTCCCAAGGTATCTTTCAGTGAGACATACGATGCGGAATTTGTTTTCGAACTGAGCGAATTCTGGAATCAGGAGAGATTCCCCGTCGGAACATTGGGAGAGAAGAACAAAGAGTTAGATCACGGCACGATGGTGCCTTTGTATTTCATCAGGAAATACTATCAGGGCGGCCAGATCGTAAGGATCGGCCTGTCGGGTCTGCCGCTTACTGACCACTACAGACTCGGCATGTATATAAGACAGGTCGCTGAAGATCTGGGCCGCAATACGGTCATAGTCGCGAGCGGAGATCTGTCACACAAGCTCAAGGATTACGGCCCGTACGGCTTTGATCCCGCGGGTCCCGTTTACGATGAGAAGATAATGAAGGCTGCAGAAGAATGCGATTTCGGAGGCATGCTGGAATTCGATCCCGCGTTCCTCGACAAAGCGGCGGAATGCGGTCACAGATCATTCGTGATAATGGCGGGCGCTTTTGACGGACTTGATGTAAAGTCCGAGGTCTTATCACATCAGGATGTGACGGGCGTAGGTTACGGGATATGTATTTTCGAGCCCGGCGGAAAGAATGAGCAAAGATGCTTTCTCAAGTCTTTTGCGGAGAAGATCGGCAAAGCGGATTCTTCGGCATATGTAAGACTTGCGAGAGCGACTATAGAAAGATACATCAGAACGGGAAAGATTCCGGGGTTCCCTGAAGACATACCGGAGGAACTGAGGAAGGATCTGCCTCAAGAAGCCACAGCTTCAAGGGCCGGAGCCTTCGTCTCGGTACACAAGAACGGCATGTTAAGGGGATGCATCGGAACGATAGCTCCCGTGCAGGACTCTATCGCCGAAGAGATAATAAATAACGCGGTCAGCGCAGTATCAAGAGATCCGAGATTCGACAAGGTCAGGGAAGACGAACTGGATCTCCTTGAGATCAATGTCGATATCTTAGGCGAGCCTGAGGATATAGAAGGACCTGACGAACTTGACGTAAAACGCTACGGGGTAATAGTCACGTGCGGATATAAGCGCGGGCTCCTGCTCCCGGATCTTGAAGGTGTGGACACCGTTGAAGATCAGATAGATATCGCAAGAAGAAAAGGCGGGATCTCCCCGGATGACGATTACACGCTTCAGAGATTCGAAGTTATCAGGTACAAGTGACATGGCTGTTTGTGAAGTCTGTTTCAGACATTGCGATATCGCGGAAGGCAAGACCGGCGCCTGCAAGGCAAGAGGCTGTATTGACGGCAAAGTAGTACCGCTGAATTACGGGCGGTATACCGCGCTTGCTTTGGATCCGATCGAGAAAAAGCCTTTGTCGAGATTCTGCCCCGGCTCATATATCCTTTCTTACGGAAGCTACGGCTGCAATCTTTTCTGCCCGTTCTGTCAGAACTGCGATATCTCGAGATCTGACGGCAGTGAGTTCGAAGATGTGATCACGCCCGAAAAGCTCGCCGAACTCGCCGGGAAATACAAGGTCAGGGGCAACATCGGGATCGCGTTTACATATAACGAACCGCTGGTCTGTCCCGAATTTTTAGAAGACACCGCAAAGCTCGTTAAGGGCATGGGCATGAAGAATGTTCTCGTTACCAACGGCACGGCAGATCTCCCTGTGCTCGAGAAGCTGATCCCTTATATCGATGCGATGAATGTCGATATAAAGAGTTTCTCTGAGACCACTTACCGTGAGGTGCTCGGAGGCGATCTCAACATGACGAGAGCCTTTATCGAAAGGGCGGTAAAAGACTGCCATGTCGAGCTTACCATGCTTATCGTACCGGGCATGAACGATACCGCGGAAGAGATGCGTGAAGTGACATCTTGGATAGCGGGAATGAGTGATGAGATACCTTTCCACATTTCGAGATTTTTCCCGCGCCACAAGATGATGGACAGACCGCCTACCGACGTGGCTAAGATATATGAGCTGGCCAATATAGCAAGAGAGAAACTGAAATACGTTTACGAGGGGAACTGCTGAACATGAAGATCAAGACCAAGACCATCAGTTACGAAGAAGCAATGGCACTGCCTTCCTGGGAACACAAGAAGCCAAAAAAGCCTTCTAAGTTCCTTGCGGGTATCGCCCGTATCGCGCTTGGCGGAGAGCTTAAGAAGACCTCTTTCACATGCGAAAAGGTCGACATGGAAAAAGCCGGTGACGGTCCCTGGATGATACTGATGAACCACTGCAGCTTCACCGATCTCGCCATTGCGTTTGAAGTTCTTAAAGGCCGTCCTTTCAGCATCGTCTGCACGTCTGACGCGCTCGTCGGAAAAGAAGGACTGATGAGATCTTTAGGCTGCATTCCCACGCGTAAATTCGTATCAGACATGACTTTGATCTCAGATATGGATCACGCTTTAAGAGAAAACAAAGCAAGCGTTCTCATGTATCCGGAAGCAGGATATTCGCTCGACGGAACAGGCACGAGGATCCCGAGAAGACTGGGAGTACTCCTCAAGAAACTCAAACACCCCGTCGTCATGATCACCACTTTCGGCGCATTCGCAAGAGACCCTCTGTATAACAATCTCCAGAAGAGAGACGTAAAGGTCAGCTGCCGGATGAAATGCCTTTTCACGCCCGAGGAGCTCGCAAACACAAAGGTCAGGGACATAGACGAAGTCCTTGATAAGGAATTCACGCTGGACTATTTCAAGTGGCAGCAGGATAACAGGATAGAGATCGACGAGCCCTTCAGAGCCGACGGACTCAACAGGATCTTGTATAAATGCCCTCACTGCATGACCGAGGGAAAGACGATCGGAAAGGGAATAAGCCTGGTATGCGGCGAGTGCGGATCGACCTACGAACTGGATACTTTCGGTTACTTAAAGGGCGTTAATGTCACACCGAAATTTACTCATATTCCCGACTGGTTCGCGTGGGAAAGAGAGCAGATAAAAGAAGAGATAGAGAACAAGACTTATTCTCTTGATGTATCCTGCGACATCGCGATCTTAAAGGATCCCAAGGCGCTTTACATGGTGGGTACGGGCAGGCTGCGTCACACTGTTGACGGATTCGTCCTTGACGGATGTGACGGCAAGCTACACTACGAGCAGTCCCCAAGCGCATCCTACAGCGTCAACTCGGATTACTTCTGGTATGAGATTGGAGACATCGTATCTATCGGAACGAACGACTGCCTGTATTTCTGTTTCCCAAAAGAAGGCGACATCGTTGCCAAGACAAGGCTTGCGGCTGAAGAGCTCTACAAGCTTTCCAAAGGCAAGGCGTCGTCCGAGTAAAGATCACCAGGGTACGAATTCGCCGCCGATTATGTCCTTTACTTCAAGGTCAGAAAGTATTCCGTATCTTTCGGGATGCCTGAACTTGTCGCCCATTATGTCTTCGCTTCTGTGAGTCCTGAGCTTATCCAGATCGAGCGTTGCGATATATACACCGGGCTCTTCCGGTGCTTCAAAAGCGCACATGTCTCTTACGCCTTCCTCGTCGCGGCACCACGGCACGCCGTCGAAAAGCGTTGAATGACCGTTGCAGTCGGGCTGTCCTTTCGGGTAGTTGCATGTTGCTATGGCGACCATGTTCTCATAGGCTCTGGTCCTCAGTGCGGCGAGCCTGTTGATCTCCATCGGGCAGGCATTCGGGGCAAGAATGAGCTCTGCTCCCTTGAGCATGAGTATCCTTGCGCTTTCAGGAAATTCCCTGTCGAAGCAGATCATGGAACCGATCTTAACGGTGCCTCTTCCGAAGTCCAGATCTGCGGTATAGAATTCCTCTCCGGGCGTCAGTACGGCTTCATCAGAGAATGCGCATGTGTGCACCTTGGAATAGTGAAGGATCTCTTTGCCTGTTCTGTCGAAAAAGATAACCGAGTTGAGCGGCTTGGGATCGTGTGATTCGAGCAGGGTGATGCCGATCGCCATCTGAAGCTCTTTTGCGAGATCGCGGAAGCTGTTTACAAAACCGCTGTCCGTTTCCGTTGCGAGTTTTCTAACCTCGTTCTCGTCCTCCGGAAGGAAATATCCGTCACTCCACATCTCGGGGAAGAGCGCTATGTCCGCGCCCTTTTCTTTTGCTTCCCTGCATGCCGCAAGCCCTGCCGAAAGGTTCTCAGATAGATCTTTTCCGGGAATGAGCTGCAATAATGCGATCTTTATGTCCATGGCTGATCCTCCGTTCTTTTGTGATTATAACATCTGCTTTTCCGGAACCGGCACACATAAAAGTGGCGAAAAAATAAGTTTTATTTTATAGTTATAGTGATATGTTCCGCGGTCCGGAATACCGGGGGATAAATAAACAAGAACAAAGGGGATAGTAAAAATGAAGAAAGTAATTGCGATGGCAATGACCGCAGCGCTTATCGTTGCTATGCTCGCATGCAGTGCGGGCTGCTCAAAATCGATAACCAAAGAGTGGTATAAAGGCGCTCTTGAGTACTACAGCAACGGCGTAAAGAACGGCTTTACCGAGAAACACGGCAATCTCCAGGTTCCCAAGGAGCTTGAGGATAAGAGTATCAAATGCGGATATCTTTTGAAGGACCTCGACGGAGACGGCGTCGATGAGCTTCTCATCGGTATCATGGACAATGCCAGCGAGACAAAGTTCACGAACGTTGTCGTGCGCCATTCCGACCTCGGACCTTACTGCCTGTTAGGCGGAAGCGACGGACACTACATCTATCTTTGTAATGACAACGTTATTTACATGAAAAATGAGTTCGTTACCGCAGACTACACAGACTATATGAGATGGCAGCCTAAATCCAACTCGTTCCTGCATATTGAAGGTGAAGGCAAATACCTTCCGATGAAATGGGAGCTGACCGCTTTTTGACGGTTGAAGATAAAGAAGGCCGGATCTGATCCGGCGTGGAAATGATGATCGGTGCTTTGGAGGTTAACATGGAGTACGTCTATTATCATCTCAAAACAAACAGTCTTTCCGAGAAATGGAACACCGCCGAAATCGAAGATTACCTTAAGAACTGCGGAATGAGCAGAGAGGCAGGCAAGCCTTCTTACGTTATGACGCAGCCTTTCTTAAGCGTTTTCCCGCTTAACGTCAGCGATTACGAGAACTGGAGCGAAGACGATTACGATGCGTATGAGACCAACTACATTGCAGTGGTTTCAACAGACGACTATTGCAGCGGACCGGTAAAGAATGAGCAGATCGGGTATGTCTTAAGCGGACTCGAAGAGCTCCTCCTGACTGAGGTCCTGGAAGGCTGCTGACGATGAAGAAAGGTCTGAAGAAGGCGCTCTGCGCTGTCAGTGCTGCTGTGATAGCGTTTTCGATGACCGGATGCATTCATCTTAAAGGTACTTTCAATAAGAGCGTATATCTCAACGAACTTAAATCTGCGATCGCCAAAGATGATTTCGTAGAAGATTGGGCCGGTGACATTCCGGAAGGCATGAAGGTCAAGTATGTTCCCGTCAGGGAATGGATCTCCGGCATGGGCCGCAACAAGACTGAGCATATTTATGAGTATGACAGCAACGGAAATATGACCATGCTTCTGGTTAAAGTTCTGGACGGCGAGACTCTCCGGTGCGAGCAGACTTATAACGACGGCGGGTTTTTAATTGCCAAAAAGCAGAAAAGTTCGGGCCGTTTTTTCAGTTCCGCCAAGCCGGTTTTCGAATACGAATGCGAATACGAATACAACGGTAAAGGGTATCTCGTTTGCTATAGGATAAAGCAGAAAGAAAAAGTCCGCGAATACGATTATGAATACAATGAGGAAGGCCACCTTGTCTCAAGCTACGACAGTTTGGCTGACAAAACGACAAAGTATCCGGCAGATCCGCCCGGCACTAAAACGTGCCTGAAGCTAAATCAGTCCTTCGATATCCCGGAACCCGAGATCATTAAGATAACGTACGGTGAGAACGGCGAGGTTAAGACTGAGACCATCGGAAACACGACCACCACATATGAATACAGCGACGGGAAGATGACCGGCTACAGTGTCGATAACGGATATACGATTACCACTTATGATGCCGAAAACAAGAAGCTCAAGAGAGAATCAAAAAGCACCGGCTCGATAGATGAATATACCTATAACGAGCACGGCGACGAGATCCTTTCAACTTTTAAGAGTAAAGGTGAAATCACGCAGAAGAAAGAGACCGCATATACCTATGACAGCAACGGGCACATGACTTCCAAGACAGTGAAGACCTGGAGAAAGACCTATAAGGGAGAAGAGAAAAATACCGGCTATGTTATGACATATACCTATGACAGTCACGGCCTTCTCGTGACGGAGGAAGAAAAGAACCTTGACGGTGATCTCGTGCGTCTGAAGGCATATTTCTACAAAGCGATATTAGTTCCGGAGAATTAACAACCATGAGATTTGAAGAAAGAGAGATCACTCTCAAAGACGGAAGACAGTGCATACTTAAGCCGAACTCATCAGAATATGCGGAGCAGATGCTCGAGTATCTGAAGAAGACGCCTGACGAGACGGATTTCCTTTTGAGATACCCGGATGAAGTCAAATGGACGCTTGAGGAGGAACAGAAGATCCTTGATGATTTTCTCGAAAATCCTTATGCGATCATGATGGTCGCGGTAGTTGACGGCAAGGTTGCAGGTAACGCGGGTGTGAACGGGATCGGCTACCAGAGGAAGCTCTGGCACCGCTGTTCGCTTGCGATCGCGCTTTACAAAGAATACTGGGGTTTGGGCATCGGAACAGCCATGCTCGAATACCTTACCGAGCTTGCAAGACAGGTTGGCTGGAAACAGATAGATCTCGAAGTGGTTTCAGGAAACGACAGGGCTCTTGCGGCCTATAAGAAGTGCGGATTCATCGAGACCGGAGTGCGCCATCATGCCCTCAGATTCGATGACGGAACCCTTCACGATGAGATACTGATGTATAAAGAGTTGTGATAGAATTTTACAAGAAAAATAATAAGGGAGATAGCAAAATGGGAGCTTTTAAAGTTGTTTTCAGTCAGACGATACCTTATATCGATCCGGATTACCGTTCGATCTATCTGGACATCGCGGGCGAGGCGTCCGTGTCATGCGCAGACAGAGAAGGCAGTGAGTCGGATGTTCAGTTTGTTCAGACGATGATAGTAGCCGCGATCCAGGAACAGATTTCCAAGTTCAGCAACGAGTTCGTTTCGCACAAAGATCTGCCTGCAAAGGCAAATGTCATGGGCCAGGCTGTTGCTGCCGAGCTCGGCGCGAGAAATATAGTGTTGAATGATTTCTCGATAGCAAACATTGCTCCTGATGAGAAATCAATGCAGAGGATAAATGACGTCAGCAAGGCACAATCCTTTGCAGCTATGACTCCCCAGGAACAGATGAAGATAATGGAAGAGGCCAACAGACAAGCCCAGGAGTCCTTGAGCCAGCTGTCTGCAGAGCAGCGCCGCCAGGCCGAAGAACAGGCCAAAAAGATAATGGAACAGCAGGCTGCCGACATGCAGAAGATAATGGAACAGATCAATCAGATGAAGGGTGCCGCAGCCGGAACCACAGCCGCTGCCGGTGTGGCTGCAGCCGGTGCAGCCACAACCACTTCTGCTTTCAAGCCTGCACAGCCCGCACAGCCCATGGTGAAGAAATTCTGCTCCAACTGCGGTGCACCCAGAGGCAACGGAAAGTTCTGCCCCAGGTGTGGCAAACCGCTCACTTAAGCCTTCCGGAAACAACAAAATAACAACGTAAACTCAAACGTAAACTTTTCGGGCCGGATTGTTTACGGAAAAGTTTACGCGTCTTTTTTCTTATTCTTTTTCTCCGGCTTTTTGATATTCATTTTGCAGATCCCTTTAACTGATATGTCAGCATGAATATCCTGTCCCTAAAACCATACAACCTTGTGATAGAATAGCTTTTATATTTACAGGGGTGAAATATGGATAAGAGAATAATCGAATTTCTCATAAGAGCCAAGAAGGCAACATATGCGGGCAAGGGCGCAGAGACAGCTTCCTCAAGACCGCAGTCTCATGACCTTGTCTACCGCGAAGATGACCTGATGTATCTGGATACATACTTGGGCGGCGGCAAGTTCGCAGGTGAGGAAGCTCTGTGGATCTCAGGCAAACCTTACTGGAGCATGAACTATGTTGGCCGCGTGACAGGCGATAACTTCAGCGGCGATTTCCTGAAGGAAGCACTGCTGGAAGTGCCTTTTGACAAACCTTTCAGAGGACCTGAGAATTATAAGAACGGCGACTATGAATTTAACTGCAAGGTGACCGGAGAGTTTGAATGGTTTCAGGGTTATGAGACCATAAGCTATAAGGGAGAACAGATCTACGAGTGCTATTTCCACGGCGGGATCATCGAGTAAATGGGAAAGAATCTTAGAAAGCTGATCAGCTACTATAAGCCTTACCTGGGGACATTCCTTCTGGATATGTTCTTTGCTGTCGTGGCTTCTGCGATCGCGCTCGTAGTTCCCCTGATCGTGCGCTACATCACATCTGAGGTCATCTATCTTGAGACGGGAGCGAAGGAGAGGATCGTCCATCTCGGAATGATCCTGATAGGACTCGTCATCATCCAGTTTTTCTCGAATTACTACATCACGAACGTAGGTCATGTCATGGGCGCGAAAATGGAATACAACATGCGCGCCGAGATCTTCTCGCATCTGCAGAAGCTTTCATTCTCGTTCTACGATGACCAGAAGACCGGCCAGCTCATGAGCAGGATCACGAACGACCTGTTTGAGATAACTGAGCTCCTGCATCACGGGCCGGAAAATATCGTGATATCGCTTATTAAGATAGTCGGTGCGTTCATCATCCTGATGGGCATCAGCAAGTATCTGACGGCCGCCGCATTTATACTGCTGCCGTTCATGTTCGTATTTGTTTTCCTCCTCAACAGGAAGATGAGAAAGGCGTTCAAGACCAACAGACAGAAAGTTGCCGAGATCAATTCGAGAGCTGAGGATAATCTTTCAGGCATCAGGGTCGTAAAGTCATTTGCTAATGAAGACATCGAGATGGAAAAGTTCAGGGAGGGCAATGACGCTTTCCTGAGATCGAAGAAAAACAGTTATCTGTACCTCGGTCTGTTCCAGTCCGGCATGACGGCGTTCATCCTTCTCATCAACATCGCGGTCATCATTGCGGGCGCGATACTGATATCTGACGGTCTCGTGCAGATCCCTGATTTCATCGCATTCATCCTTTACATCAACACGTTCACCGAACCGATAAGGGTAATCGTTGATTTCACCGAGCAGTTCCAGAACGGCTACACGGGCTTTGAGAGATTCATGGAGATCATGAACATAGAGCCTGACATCAAGGACAAAGAGGGTGCTGTTGAGATGGGCGACGTTAAAGGCGACATAGTCTTTGATGACGTCTCGTTCAAATACAAGGAAGGCGCGCACAGAGTCCTCCGTCACATCAATCTCGATATCGAAGCGGGTTCTTATGTCGCTCTCGTAGGTTCTTCAGGCGGCGGTAAGACGACGCTCTGCAGCCTCATTCCGAGGTTCTATGACGTTACCGGAGGATCCATTAGGATCGACGGCAAGGATATCCGTGACATCAAGCTCAAGAGCCTACGCGACCACATCGGTATCGTGCAGCAGGACGTATATCTTTTCGCAGGCACGGTAATCGAGAACATCAGTTACGGCAAGCCGGGATCGACCAGGGAAGAGATAATCGAAGCGGCAAAGCTTGCGAATGCGCATGACTTCATCATGGAGCTTCCGAACGGCTACGATACCGACATCGGACAGCGCGGCATCAAGCTTTCGGGCGGTCAGAAGCAGAGGCTCTCGATCGCGAGAGTGTTCCTTAAGAACCCGCCGATACTCATTTTCGATGAGGCGACGAGCGCACTCGATAACGAGAGCGAGAACATCGTAAAAGAGTCTTTGGAAAAGCTCGCGAAGAACAGAACGACGCTGGTCATCGCGCACCGTCTTTCAACCGTCAGGAATGCCGAGCGTATCCTTGTCCTTACCGAGAACGGGATCGAAGAAAGCGGAACGCACGACGAGCTCATGGCAAAGAACGGCATATATGCCGGACTCTACAAGTGGAATGCGTGATCAGAAGTGAAAAAGATACAGCTGACAAATGATGACTATAAAGGATATGTCGAGCATGTCCGCCATAACGCCAGAGGCATAATCGTTAAAGACGGCAAGGTGCTTCTGAGCCACGAGGTCAAAAACAAGAGATACATCACTCCGGGCGGAGGCCTTGAAGAAGGAGAGACTCTTGAGGAATGCTGCGTGCGCGAGCTCCTTGAAGAGACAGGAATGCTTGTAAGGCCCATTGAGGAATACATGGAGATCGAAGAGTTTTTCGATACTTGGCAGCATTTCTCTCATTTCTTCATCTGCGAACTTATCGAAGATACAGGGCATGTTCATCTGACGGAAGCGGAGGCGAAGGCGGAATACACAAACGTCTGGATGCCCTTTGATGAAGCCCTTAAAGAGTTCGCAGACTACGAGAAATACCATTCTTGGAATCTTCCTGATTACGGTCTATACAGACGTGAATACCACGCGCTGAAAGAATACGCCGCGAAGTACTGATATGCATTTTGTAGAAGCGAAAGGACTCGTACATAACAAAGGCGGATACCACGGCATGAACATTTACCGCGGCTGTACGCACGGCTGCATCTACTGTGACAGCAGGAGTACATGTTATCAGTTCACGCACGCTTTTGAAGACATCGAAGTCAAGCAGAATGCACCCGAACTTCTCGAAAAGGAACTCAAGTCAAAGCGCAGCAAGTGCATGATCGGAACGGGCTCCATGTCAGATCCTTACATGCACTGCGAGACGGAACTGCGCATGACGAGAAAGTGTCTGGAGATAATTAACAAATATGGATTCGGTCTTGCGATACAGACAAAGTCCGACCGTATTCTTGAAGACATCGATCTGTTGGATGAGATAAACAAGAAAGCAAAGTGCGTAGTGGAGATCACCCTCACCACATATGATGATGAACTCTGCAGCATAATAGAACCCAACGTCTGCAACACCAGAAGACGCATCGAAGTTTTGGAGGAAATGCAGAAAAGGGGAATACCCACGATCGTGTGGATGACGCCGATACTTCCCTTCATAAACGACACGGAAGAGAACATCAGGAAGATACTTGATGAGTGCGTCAGGTGCGGCGTGAAAGGCATCATAAACATGGGCATGGGAGTCACTTTAAGGGAAGGCGACAGGGAGTATTTCTATGCCGCCTTAGACAAACATTTTCCGGGCCTCAAAGACAGATACATCAAGACATACGGCGATGCTTATGAAGTGCCGAGTCCCAATGCTTCAAAGCTTTGGAAGGTACTGCGTGATACTTGCAGGGCAAACGGCATGCTGATCGATGATGAGTGCTTTAAGTACATGAACGATCTTCCCGATAAGCAGATAAGTATTTTCGATTTGTAAATTTTGTGTGCAGCAGGCTCTTTCCAAGCCTTGAACAATAGCAATCCCGCGCGTCCGCCTATATAATAAGGATACGGAAAAATGGTAGCTCAAGGGTGCATATGGCCTTTTGGAGGTTGGTATGATCTACCATATCGAATTCGACATAGCGGCGGTCTTTGTTACGCTGTTCATGGCATACTTCATAATATTCAAGAAAGGCGTCAGAAAGCACGCCAATCGCGTATATTTGAGTATGCTGGTTTTTAATTTCATCGCTGAGATAGCAGACATCTTCGGATCCTACGCAAATAATCACCCGGAATATACAACGGTCTATATCAAGGATTTCTGGAACTATCTTTATCTGTCATCACATAATGTCATCGGCTATATCATCGTAATGTATGTGTTCTATCTGATAGGTTACGAGAAGACGCAGCGCAAGGCGATGACGCTGCTTGTGATCCCGATCGGTACCGTCCTTGCATTGCTGTTCACGAATCCGTTCCACAGACAGATTTTCTATTACGATGCTGCCGAGCATTACAATCACGGCAAACTGTTCTTCGTTATCTATGTCGTTGCCCTCGCATACATGATCTTTGCGATCTACATGACGGTCAGGCACAGAAGGGCGATAACGGAGAGAAGGGCGTCGGCGCTGATATTCTTCCTGTGCATCACGTTTGTGCCTATAGTCATTCAGATAATATTCCCTGAGTATCTGCTCACACTGTTCTTTGAGACTTTAGGTCTCATGGGCATTCTTTTCACGATCGAGAGCAAGGACGATACCGTCAGTCCGACGACCGGAATACTGAACCGTTATGCGCTTCAGGCGGCGCTTGACCGCGCGGTGGCAGGCAAGGGTTATGTCCTGCTGCTCGTTAAGATACCGAACCTGAACTACTACAACAAGATGATCGGATTCGAGAACATGAACGGCATCCTGCGCCGCATCTCAAAATGGATGGACGAGACTTATGAACCGCATATCTGCTACGACTGCGGCAGAGGCCATTTCGCGGTCCTTTGCGATCAGATAGCCAGAGCGGATATACAGGTGATAAGGAGCAAGACGATGGAGAGGTTCGAGCGAGCATGGGGCAAGGGCGAGTTCTCGCTTGTTTTCCCGGTGCAGTTCGGCGTCATTCATATCGGCGAAGACGTTAAGACTGTCGAAAACGCATTCATGCTGATCGACAGACCGTTCGAAGGCAAGATGTCTTCCGAACTGAATGTCGACAAGGCAGTCCACGATTACGAGCGCGGAGTCCTGATAGAAAGACTGATCGACAAGGCTCTCCACAACAGGAGCTTCAAGGTCTATTACCAGCCGATCTGGAGCACGGCGACCGGCAAAGTCAATTCAGCGGAAGCGCTCTGCCGTCTGATCGACGACGAGTACGGACTGATCTCTCCGGACGAGTTCATTCCCATAGCGGAGCGCAACGGATCGATCCTCAATATCGGACAGTTCGTATTTGAAGAGGTCTGCAGATTCTATTCGGAGGGCGGCCTAAAGGCGCTCGGCATCGACTATGTGGAAGTAAACCTTTCCGTTGTACAGTGCATGGGCAAGCATCTGAAGGAAATGTTCGACGGCATCTTGGACAGGTACTCGCTCGATGCTTCATGCATAAATCTTGAGATAACCGAATCGGCAACTGCCGAAAACCAGAGGGTTTTATTTGATACAATAGAAGTCTTAAAAGATTCGGGCTTTACGTTCTCGCTTGATGATTACGGAACGGGTTATTCCAATATCACGTATATGTATGACATGCCGTTTTCCATCATCAAGATAGATAAGAGCATACTCTGGAAAGCACTGCATCCCGAGACGGGCGAGGGCGCAAGGAATGCGCGGATCTATCTTGAGAACACGGTACGCATGCTCAAGGACATGAACTACGCTGTTCTGGTCGAGGGCGTTGAGACATCGGATCAGAAAAAGCTTTTGGAGGAACTGAACTGCGATTACCTGCAGGGATATTTCTTCTCTAAGCCTGTTCCGGGCAAAGAGTTCGCAGATTATTTGAGGGTGGTAAATAAATAATGGTACTGGCTTATTACATTATCGTTTGCGTATTGTCTCTTATCAGCTGCATGGTGTTTTTCTGGAACAAACGAAGCTACTATCCGATCCTTTACGCAATGGTATTCGTAGTATCGATAATCCCGCAGTTCTGCTACGTTCTCCTTGCATTGGCAAAGGATGTGGGCGAGGCGGTCACCATCAACAAATTCCTCTATCTCGGCGGAAGCTTTCTCCCGCTCATAGGACTGTTTGTCGTCCTGTCGATCTGCCAGATCAAGATCCCCAAAGCGGTCCGCTTCATAATGATATTGTTCCCGTCGGCGATCTACGGACTGGCACTGACGATAGGGCACTGGGATATGTATTACAAGAGCGTGGATATCGCGCAGAGGAACGGGGTGACTGTTCTCGTTAAAGAATACGGCCCGCTTCATGCACTTTTCTATGTGCAGATAATATTCTTTCTTGTTGCAACGATAATCGTCACGATCTACGGATGGTTCAAAAAGCCGAACGTATCGAGAAAGATCCTCGTCATCGCATCGATCATGCAGGTCTCATCGATCTTCGCATTTTTCATCGGAAGGCTTATCACAAAGGAGATCGAATGGATGGCCTTAGGCAACCTGATCGACGAGATCGGCTTCCTTATCATCATGAACCACATTGGTCTTTACAGGGTTGAGGACATGGTCATCAGTTCCATCCAGAACGAAGGCAAGGTAGGTTATATAGCTTTTGATTTCAACAAGCGTTACTTAAGCGCTACCGATACCGCGAAAAAGTTCCTGCCTGAGATCGCAAACAACCGCACAGACACAAAGCTGGAGAACGAGGAGCTCCGCGAGCTTTTCGGAAAGTGGATCGACGAGTTCAGCATAGACAATCTTTCGATCAAGCATGTCTACCACAAGGACAAGGCATATTATGTCATTCATGTCGGCGACCTCTATGACGGGCAGGACATCAGAGGATATCTCCTGGTCATTACCGACGATACCGAGAGGCAGGGACATCTGGAAGATATCGAGCGCTACAACATGAGCCTCAACAGGGAGCTGATGGCGAAAGCCAAACTGATAAAGCAACTTCAGGATAAGCAGGGTTCAGACGTATAACTCACAATTTATTCATACTTTAAACATAGGATTATTCATTTTTGCATGCCAAAATGAAGATGAATAATTATTCAAGGAAAACGTTCTTTATGAATAAAACGGACAAAGCACAGCTTGGCAAAGGAACAACGGGCCTGGTCATCAGGGTCCTAAGATTCCTTGTGAACAATGCCTTCTCGTTCACGGTCGGTGTAATGGGAGCTGTCCATGCAGTGCTTCTTGTCATCTTCTGGATAGCAGGAGTAATGCCGCTGGTGATATTCAACATCTTCAGCGTTATCATCTACACCTTCTGCTATATCCTCTGCCGCATCAACTACATCATGCCGGTTTATGCCAGCATCATATTGGAAGTCACCATATATTCAGTCGTATCGACCTATTATGTGGGACTGCGATGCGGAACGTACTGTTTCCTGTTCTCGATAATCCCGATTGTTATCTATTTCGGAAGCAGCCTTTTCAAAGGCAGACAGAGATGGGGCATTGTGCTGATGCTCGTGCTGAACTTCATATCGTTCATTGTCCTTTATGTCAGTTTCTTCAATCTGCCGCCAGTCTATAACGTATCTCCGCCGATAATGCTGGTATTGGTGATCTTCTCTGCATTCGCAATGGTCTTCGCGACACTGTTCTATAACGCGATGTATATTTTCTCGAGCGAAAACAAAGTCACGATCCTTGAGCAGAAGAACAGGCAGCTGTCGGCTGACGCTCATGAAGACGAGCTTACGAGCCTTTTGAACCGCAGAGGATTCCTGCCCATGGTCAAATCACTGATGAATTCAGACAGCACAGATCCGTTCTGCATCGCGTTCTGCGACCTTGATGACTTTAAGCGCGTCAATGACTCCTACGGTCACGAAGCAGGCGACGAAGTCCTGAAGCACACGACACAGATAATCAGGATGGAGCTGCCCGGATGCGATATCTGCAGATGGGGCGGTGAGGAGTTTGTCATCCTTATGAGGCACGGCAGTCTGGTCAACTCAAAAGGCCAGCTTGAAAGACTGAGGAAGACGATCGAATCCAATCCGACGGTCTTTTTCGGAAAGCAGATCTTCGTTACGATCACTATCGGTCTTGAGGAATACAGCGATAAATATTCAGAACCCGAAGCTGTCATCAAGAAAGCCGATGAGCGTATGTACTACGGCAAACAGCATGGCAAGAACATAGTTGTATTTGAAGATAACGATTAAGGTCTCGGGGACCCGCACTCGCTGCAGAATATTCCTGTAAGGCCTTTTGCCCCGCAAGAACAATCCCACGGACCGCCGTCACCTGCCGGCGGTTCTTTTGTTTCGGAGGGCGTTACCATTCCGGTCTGAACGCCTGCCATCATGCCCATCTGCATCGTCTGCATAATGCCGAGTGAGCCCGCGGGCATTGCGTTCGGATCTGCCATCGCTATTTTCCCGGGGAAGGGCAGAGGAGTCATATCGACTTTTGCACCGGAAGCTGCAACGCATTCATTGATCAGAGCTGTTATGGCTCTGTCAACTTCTTTGCCGCCCAGATCACAGGCAGTCTCGCCGATAGTGCGCTTGACCTTCGGGAATCCGGTGATAAGGCTGTCATCGTAGTAGATATTGAGCCATCCGCTTGCCGAGTAATCCGTGGGCCTCATCGAATAATCAACGGGAATGGAAGGATCTTTTGCAGCGTAAAACCAGCAGGGGAGATTCTCTTTATCTGATATTTCCTGAACTTTGGAAAAGATATCTGAACTGATCTCTTTGCTGTTAGTCTCTTCCGGGTCATTGCCGCGCTGCCTCTTTATAGTGACACGTACTGTCCCTTCGCCGGTCTTCTCGATCAGCTGGGTGTATGTCTCGTTGCTGCCGTACATCATTCCCATGGTGAAGCTTCCGGTCTCAACGGCTATGACCGGTCCGTGTTCTTCTTTGATCTCACGGCATTCGTTCAGAGTCGGATAGAAAAACTCTTCAGAGATCAGGATATCGTCTTTGGTGGAATCAAAGAAGAGCCTGCGGAATGCAAAGGCAGCTTCGCGCCCCGTCTCTTCGGGAACTTCCCTGAAGGTTATGCGGCTTTTGTTCCCGTCCTCGAAATTCAACGTGAGAAAGACTGCGGACATCATATCGCCGCCGGCTGCAGCTTTAGGGACGGAAGGTTCTTTGCCGATCCAGTCTGTGATGCCGTACTTTTCTATAAGAGCCAGAAAACCGTCTATAGTCTTGCCGGTGAGCTTATACTTTTTGATCTCGTTCTCTTTTTCTGACCTTTTGACCCCGGTCAGCACAAGAGATTCCCCTGTAAACGGGATATTTGCTTCAATGGTGTTGTTATATCCGGAACCTGTGCAAAACATCAAATTCAGCTCTATCCCTGTAATTGTCATGTTACACTCCCGTAAAAGATAATAAATGTATGCTTAAAACATTATACCCCAGCAGTGTGATATAATTAATTAACATGAGGGACACTCTCAGTACAAAATTGTGAAATCAGGTGCATAAAGATGATGAAGAGGATTAGAAAGACCCAACATAAATGCAGGCAGGCATTCACGCTTGTCGAGCTTATCGTTGTCCTCGTTGTCTTGGCAATATTGGCCGGCATACTCGTACCTGCACTGACCGGATATATCAAGCAGGGCAGAAAGGTTAAGTACATTCAGGAAGTCGACTGCTACAGGACCGCAGCTCAGGCCGTAATGGCAGAGTGGTACGGACATAACGGCGAACGAATCGATTACAGAGACATCTTCTGGGACAAGAACGATGATAACGGTAAGTGGGGAGAGAAAGTTCTCAATCTGATGGGCTACAGCAGAGGTGAGAAGAACGGCGAGCCTTACATCCTTGTTATCGGTGTAGGATATCCGACTGAGTCCGGTTTGTCCGAAGCCCAGAAATACGGTGTTTACTATGTAGGTTATGTTAGGGACAAGAAAGCGCCCGCAGTATTCTATGTAAACGGTGAATATATCTATACATATCCTACCGAGGATCCGGTTTATGTTAAAAAGACGGGTACCAACGACAGTATCAAAAACACCATAGTTAAGCCCGAGGGAACAAACATAAGGATCCAGTATTTCGTTGTCAGTAACAGGACGGGCCAGAATGACAAAAACTTCTGGAGGAACGGAGCGAACTCGTTGCTAGGACACTCCGAATCTTATAAGAAATAAACTGAAGGGATGCTCAAGGGCATCCCTTTTTATTATTTTATACTGCAACATTTTTGAGCCCCCGCCTGTATATAGGATGACAAAACCAATACCAGGGGGAAATTATGGGCTTTTTTTTTCAGAACCAAAATGCAGGACCGGGGTATTTTAAGGATCAGGCTGATCATTTCCGTTCTGGTCTTTTCTATGGCCGCGGCTTTTTGCATGTGCGGATGCAAGGCAAAAGAAGTGCCTCAATTCAGCGAAGATACGATGTTCACGTTAAAGGTAAGCCAGCCGTGGTTCTATGAATCTCTTGGGTACACACTGAAGACCGACGGCACCCTGATCGTGCTTTACCGTGGCAATGAGATCGGCCGCGAGCAGCTGTCCGAAGAGAGGATAAATAAGATTAAGAAGCTCTTTTCGCCCGCTAAAGTATACAGGATGAATGTGGGCAAGGAAGACGAAAGGACTGACGGGACCTCGAGATACATCATCCTTTATGATTCAGAAGAAAAAGCACTTGAGATAGGCGGATACGAGCTTAAAGGCGGAGACAGGTTCAACAGCTATTTCCATGATCTGTATTCTTTGTGCGAAGACGACTATACAAAACAGTTCTCAGACCTGCTGGACGAATGTGCCAAGGAATGCACAACCTATCAGGAGAAGTATCTGGACAAAAAGCAGACGGCGGCCGGTTCAGGTTCCTGAATGACTCTTGCGTTTGGTGATATAAACGATCAGATAGACAAGGAGCATGACCGACAGGATGGCTGAAGCTATGGCGGAGACCAGCATGCCGTTTATTACGGACCCGGCGAAAGATGCTCCGAAAAGGGCAGCGGCCAGAAGGATATTTTTAAGCATTACAGTATACCTTTCCGTTTTCATGAGCCCATCTTAGCCTGCGGTCCACGGGCATACAATAAACGGCCCCGCTTGTTGCAAATGGGGCCGCGTGAAATGCAAAAGTGTTGCCGGGTCCGGATCAGATCCAGTTCAGACGCTTGTCGAAAACGATCTTAGAATCACCCTTCTCAATGGTGCCGATCTCATAGCAGCCGTATGTCTTACAGACGTGCTTCATAACGGCCTTCTTGTCTTTCTGCGGAGTTACTATTATGAATCCGACGCCGCAGTTGAATGTGCGCAGCATTTCGTCGTCGCTTATGCTGCCGTTATCCCTGATGTATTTGAAAAGGTTCAGTATCTTTATCTTTGACAGGTCTATCTTCGCGCATAGTCCGTCGGGGATCACGCGGCAGAGATTGCCTTCGATACCGCCGCCCGTGATATGCGCCATCCCGTGTACGGCATTGCCGTCGAAAAGATCTCTCACCGCTTTGTAGTACGGTGTGTGAGGCTTCATTATCTGCTCTATGAATGTCAGGCCGTCTATCTTATCCATCTTTATCTGGGGCTTCTTGTCCATGAGAAGACGGACCAGCGAATAGCCGTTCGTGTGCAGTCCGTTGGATGCTACAGCCAACACCGCATCGCCTTCTTTGATCGCTGATCCGTCGATGACCTTGGATCTTTCAACGATGCCGGCGATGCTCGAGGTGAGGACATAAACGCCGTGATCCACCACGAGCGGCTGGATGGAAGTCTCGCCGCCGACGAGCGAGCAGTCATTGTCCCGGCATGCATCGGAAACACCCTTGACCAGAGTCTTGATAGTGTCTTTCTCCGCATTCCCGCAGACGATGGTATCGAGAACTGCAAGGGGCTTTGCGCCCATCACGATGACGTCGTTTACCAGATGGTTGATCATGTCATGACAGATCGATTCGGTGTAGCCGTATTCGATCGCGAGCTTCTGTTTCGAGCCCGGCTCCTCTGCTTTTAAGACGAGAACAGGGTCTTTTATCTCAGGGAACTTAATGTCGTAAAGCGAAGCAAAGGGCCCCAGGCCGTTGAGGACTCTACGGTCCGTTGTCTCAAGGCTCTTTTCCATCTCTTTCTTGATGGAATCGGTGTATGCGATGTCGATCCCGGCCTTGCTGTAGGACAGCCCGTTCTCTTCCTTTTCGCTGCCGGTGAGGATCTCGTCAGCCGTTACCTCGAGGACGGTCGCGAGTTCTTTCAGTATCTCGATGTTCGGAAATGCCGTGCCGTTCTCCCACTTGGAAACCGCCTGAAAGGACACGTTGAGCTTGGCTGCCAGCTGCTGCTGCGTAAGTCCTAATGCCTTTCTCTTTTCGACGATGAAACGTCCCATTCTGCTGCTGTCTATCATGGGGAGCACCTCCGTTTTTCTTAAGGATACCCTCAGCCGCGGCGGGCCAACAATAACTGACAGATTGAGTTTAGCACAGCTATTCAACCGGTGGTTGAATTTTCAGAAAGGAGCTTTTGCTTTTTGTATTGACGCGTACAGACTATCGTAGTAGTATGGACTATAACAATAGTCTGGAGGCATGGCATGAGAAAACTGATCACATTCATACTCGTTTTGGCGGCGGTATTGTCTCTTACTTCCTGCATGTCCAAAGAAGCAGCCGAGCTGAAGAAGCAGTACCCCCAGTACTTTGGCCTTGACGCTTCGGGCGGACTCGACGTTGTCGTGTGGCAGATGTCGCAGAATTCGTACAGCTTTGGTCTCCTGCCTCACTCGGAAGAAAAGCGTGACTGGCTCGATGAAGAACTGGCTGAGCTCAAGCCCGTAAGCGCCGAACAGATGAAGATAATCCTTTCCACATATAGGATCGACAGCAGCAAGATAGACATCTGTATCTGGCAGAATCCCATCTCGAGCTACATACCCGAGGACCTGATGGGCCACGGAGGCGACGGCCCGCTCCTTGCAATGGATTATAAGAACAAGATCCGCAGAATGCTTTCGCTGCACGACGGGGACATCCCGGTACATTCGTCGTCATCAGAAGCGCGCTGATTCACGAAATCTTAACGAAACCGGCTGTTTTCGTGTCGGAAATCGTGATTCGTGCTTTCGCCGGCTGAAGTTCCTGAAAAGTGCACTGAAAAGTGTATTAAAAAGCAGGTTTTGTGTAAGAAATAGTGCAAAAAAGCCGAAAGTGCACTAAAAAGTGCAGTAAAAAGGCAAAAATACTACACTTTTCAGGTAATTGAACTTTTAAACGAAACTCTCTGACTCGAAAAGACGTCTGACCGTCTCCTTGACACTCGCACGGGCCGCCTCTCGTTCCATAGTCGGATTAACGAGCGGGACAATACGCGAAAAGCCCGCCTCCAAGCATTTCTCATACCCGTCGCCCAACACACCCGTGATGCCGATGACGGGTTTGCCGTATTTTTGCGCAAGCTGAAGTATCTTGTATGGTGCCTTGCCGTTGACGGTCTGGCTGTCCATCCTGCCTTCGCCGGTTATCACGATATCACAATCCCTGATGAGCGATTCCGCACCGGTGAGTTCGTTGACGATGTCGGCACCTGACTTTATAGAAGCCCCGAGGAAATTCTTGAGGGCGAAGCTCATGCCGCCGGCCGCGCCGGTGCCGGATTCAAACGGGTCGAAACCTGTAAGTTTGGCGAAACGCATTAGGAGCTGATCCATCATTTCGGCGGTCTTCGGGTCTGCTCCTTTCTGGGGACCGTAGACATGGCTTGCCCCGTCAGGACCGCAAAGCGGGTTGGTCACGTCAGAAGCAACAGTGACCGAGATGCCGCGGGGCAGGGCGGAGAGATCGACAGATGAAAGATAGCTGAGACCTGCCGCTCCGAAAGGGATGTCAGAGCCGTTTTCGGAGGTCAGCTTTGCACCGAGGGCTTGGAGCATACCTGCGCCGGCATCGTTGGTCGCACTGCCGCCGATGCAGATGACGAGCGAGCGGGCGCCTGCTTTGATCGCATCTGCCATGAGTTCGCCGGTTCCGTAAGAGGTGGCGTGCAGAGGATCAAGTGAAGCAGAGGAGACCAGAGTCAGACCTGAGGCTTTCGCCATTTCGATGTAGGCAGTCGCGGTAGAAGGATCGTAAATATATGAAGCTTCCACCGGTGAGCAGAGGGGGCCCGTGACGTTAAGGCACCTGACTGAACCGCCGACATAAGGAGCTATCGCGTCGATCGTACCTTCGCCGCCGTCAGCCAGAGGGAGGACGGTGACGGATGCATCCGGGCAGGCGGCGATGACGCCGTCCCTGACTGCATGACCTGCCTCAAGTGAAGACAGGCTTCCTTTGAACGAATCCGCGGCAACGATAACCTTCATGCAAACTCCTAAAAGAATCTTTACCGGTATTATACATCGGCGGGAGAAGGGCTTCATGAGGAGGTCCGGCAACAGTCGTTCAAATGCGTTCATTTTTTTACACTTTTGAAACAGAAAAACAGTCTCAGGGGGTTGGGTTAGCATGGACTAACTGACCTTTTCCAAAGTATAATTTGTAGGTTGGAATATTCCCAAAGAGGCAGGAGGTTTTTATGGCAAAATTACAAGAAGCTGCTGTCGCTCAGATTACGGAGATCTGTGATCGTCACAAGAACGATAAGACTCCTTTGATGATGATCCTGAGTGACATCCAGAATGAGTACGGATACATTCCGCTCGAGGTTCAGGAACTGGTTTCCCAGAAGACAGGTATTTCGGTAGCAGAGATCTACGGAGTTGTTACATTCTACTCATTCTTCTCTCTGACTCCGAAGGGAAAGTACGTTGTAGGCTGCTGCCTTGGTACAGCTTGCTACGTAAAGGGTGCCCAGAACGTTATCGACAAGTTCCAGGAGCTCTTAGGCATCAAGCCCGGTGAGACCACGGAAGACGGACTTTTCACTCTGGACGCTCTCCGCTGCATCGGTGCCTGCGGTATCGCACCTGCAGTAAGCATCAACGGCAAGGTTTACCCTAAGGTTAAGGTTGACCAGGTTCCCGCGATCATTAACGAACTCAAAGAGGAGGCAGCTAAGGCATGATAAGTACTGTTACTGACCTTAATGAGAGATTTGAAGCTCTCTCCAAGAGCCTTGACGACAAGATCAAGGGCGGTGACGGCAAGCGTCACATCGTTCTCTGCGGTGGTACAGGATGCCTTTCCGCACACTCCACAGAGATCATGGAAAGATTTAACGAGCTCCTTAAGGAAAAGGGAATCGAGGACAAGGCTACCGTTAACCAGGTAGGTTGTTTCGGTTTCTGTTCTCAGGGACCTTTCGTTAAGATCTATCCTGAGGATACTCTTTATAAAATGGTAAAAATTGAAGACGTTGACGAGATCGTCGAGAAAGACCTTATTGGTGGCGAGATCGTTGAGCGTCTTCTTTATGTTGATCCTAAGACACAGGAGAAGGTTACAAAGCAGGATGATATTCTCTTCTATAAGAAGCAGAGACGTGTAGCTCTCAACGGCTGCGGCGTTATCAATCCTGAAGACATCAACGAAGCTATCGGCATGGGCGCTTTCCAGGGTATCAAGAGAGCACTCACAATGACACAGCAGGAAGTAGTTGATGAAGTTCTCGCTTCCGGTCTCAGAGGACGTGGCGGCGGCGGATTCCCCACAGGCAGAAAGTGGCAGTTCGCTCTCAACGTTGAATCTGATCAGAAGTACGTTGTTTGTAACGGCGACGAGGGTGACCCGGGTGCATTCATGGACCGTTCCATCCTCGAAGGTAACCCTCTTGCAGTTATCGAAGGAATGATGATCGCAGGTTACGCTTTCGGCGCTTCCGAAGGTTACTTCTATGTTCGTGCCGAGTATCCTATCGCTGTTAAGAGACTCAGGATCGCTATCGAGCAGGCTAGAGCAGAAGGTCTCCTTGGAAAGAACATCCTCGGTTCCAACTTCAGCTTCGACTGCCAGATCAGACTCGGTGCAGGCGCATTCGTTTGCGGTGAGGAGACAGCTCTCCTTAACTCCATCGAAGGTAAGCGCGGTATGCCTCGTCCGAGGCCTCCGTTCCCTGCTATCAAGGGTCTCTGGGGCAAGCCGACCTGCGTTAACAACGTAGAGACACTTGCATGCGTTCCTTACATCCTCAGAGAGGGTGCTGAGAAGTTCGCTTCCGTTGGTACTGAGAAGTCCAAGGGTACAAAGGTTTTCGCTCTCGGCGGAAAAGTAAACAACGTTGGTCTCGTAGAAGTTCCTATGGGTACTACACTCAGAGAGCTCATCTATGACATCGGCGGCGGAATCCCTGACGGCAAGCAGTTCAAGGCTATCCAGACAGGTGGTCCTTCCGGCGGATGCCTCACAGCAGAGTACCTCGACGAGCCTATCGATTTCGATAACCTCGTTGCTAAGGGATCCATGATGGGTTCCGGCGGTGCTATCGTCATGGACGAAGACAACTGCATGGTTGACGTTGCTAAGTTCTACCTCGAATTCATCTGCGACGAGTCCTGCGGTAAGTGCACACCTTGCCGTATCGGTACAAAGAGAATGCTCGAGATCCTCACAAGGATCACAGAGGGCAAGGGCACAATGCATGATCTCGACGAGCTCGAGGAACTCAGCCAGACGATCAAGGCTAACTCCCTCTGCGCTCTCGGCCAGACAGCATCCAACCCTGTTAACTCCACACTTGCTCACTTCCGTGACGAGTATATCGCTCACATCGTTGACAAGAAGTGCCCTGCACACGTTTGCAAGAACCTCATGCAGTACAAGATCGACGCCGAGAAGTGTATCGGCTGCGGTATGTGCGCTAAGGGATGCCCTGCAAGCTGCATCACACGTACTGAGTACGTTGCACCCGGACACAAGCTCGCATCTATGGCTATCGATGCCGATAAGTGCGTTAAGTGCGGTGCGTGCATCAGCACATGTAAGTTCAACGCAATTTCGAAGGTTTAATCAGGAGGCAAGAGAATGAGTTTAGTTAACATTAAAATTGAAGGTCAGCCCTATCAGGTTGAAGCCGGCCTCACCATTCTTGAAGCTGCTAAAGCTTGTGGCTATGAGATTCCTTCACTTTGTGCATTCAATCACGGAGAGTGCAACCAGGGTTCATGCCGTGTTTGTCTCGTAGAGGCAACAGGCGCAAGAGGACTCGTTGCATCCTGCGTTTACCCTGTAGCAGAGGGCATGGAGATCAAGATCTCCTCACCCGCAGCTGTTCAGGCTCGTAGAAGATCTGTAGAGCTTATGCTCTCCAATCACAATAAGAACTGCCAGCAGTGCGACAAGAACGGCCAGTGCGAGCTTCTCCACGTTGCCCAGATCACAGGCGCAAGAGAAGATGCTTTCGCAGGCGTTCATTCCGAGACACACTACGATGAGCTCGCTCCGGGACTCATCCGTGACACATCAAAGTGCATCCTCTGCGGACGTTGTATCGCACGCTGCTCCAACGCTCACGGCATGGGCATCCTCGGTTTTGAGAACCGTGGTTTCAACACATTCGTTTCACCTGCAGAGAACAGAAGCTTTGCTGATTCTCCCTGCATCCAGTGCGGTCAGTGCGTAAACGTCTGCCCTACAGGCGCTCTTATGGAACACTCCGAGATCGATAAGGTTGACGCTGCTTTCAAGGCAGGCAAGCACGTTATCGTTCAGGCAGCTCCTGCTGTCCGTGCAGCTATCGGCGAAGAGTTCGACAATCCTGTCGGCACTCCTTGCACAGGCAAGATGATCGCAGCTCTCAGAAGACTCGGTTTCGAGAGAGTTTACGACGTTAACTTCGGTGCAGACCTTACGATCATGGAAGAGGGCACAGAGCTCCTCGGACGTCTCCAGAACGGCGGCGTTCTGCCTATGATCACTTCCTGCTCACCGGGATGGATCAACTACGCTGAGTACAACTACGGTGATCTCCTTCCTCACCTTTCTTCCTGCAAGTCTCCTCACGAGATGCAGGGTGCCATCATCAAGTCTTACTGGGCACAGGAGAAGGGCATCGATCCTAAGGATATCTTCGTTGTATCCATCATGCCTTGCGTTGCCAAGAAGTTCGAGAAGGAAAGAGAGCAGCTCAAGGTTAACGGTATTCCTGACGTTGATGCAGTTCTCACAACACGTGAGCTCGCAAGAATGATCCGCCGTGCAGGTATCATGTTCAACCGTCTCCCTGATGAGGAGTGGGATCAGGACATCATGGGCGACTACACAGGCGCAGGCGTAATCTTCGGTGTTACGGGCGGCGTTATGGAAGCAGCCCTCAGAACTGTTTACTTCAAGCTCACAGGCAAAGAGTGCGAGCCTATCGAGATCAAGGCTGTACGTGGACACGATGCAGGAATCCGTGAGGCTTCCCTCGACATCAACGGCACAACAGTCAACGTTGCTATCGCTTCCGGCATGAAGAGCGCTAAGGTTCTTCTTGACGAGATCCGTGAAGGCAAGTCAAAGTATCAGTTCATCGAGATCATGGGATGCCCGGGCGGATGCATCAACGGCGGCGGTCAGCCTTATGTACGTCCCTGCTTCATGCCTAACGAGGCAGACGATATCCTCGACACATACAAGGAGAAGAGAGCGCAGGCACTCTATTCCGAGGATGAGCGTCAGACACTCCGTCAGTCTCACAAGAATCCCCAGATCATCGAACTCTACGAGAAGTATCTGGGCGAGCCTAACTCTCACAAGGCTCACGAGCTCCTGCACACAACATATGCTGCAAGAGAGGGCTTCAACGAAGTAAAGAAGTAATCTTTACTTAAGTTAAAAGAACAACAAAGGGGCACGCTGTGATATGTACCCAGGAAACTGGACACATAGATAATTGAATAAGTTTTAGCAGATGGATGCTTTCCTGTAAACAACAGGAGGCATCCATTTTGTTTTGAC
>CACYMP010000001.1 GCA_902775565.1 Oscillospiraceae bacterium | reverse complement strand
TATTAAAATCGCTTTGGCTAACCTTGTCGTTGACCTGCAGCATGATATTATTTGCCGTCTGCTTGATTTCAGATGACACATTGAACACCCTGCCGATATACAGCATAGTAGCCACGCCAGTGCCCGATTGTATGTCATCATGCAACGTAATGGTGTACGTTCCGCTATTGTCTACGGTTATGCGATGCTCTATGAACTGTTCGCCACCCTCGTAGTGGAAACCAGCAAAATCAAAGACATAGTTGCCAGTCGGCAAATCTTCCGTGTCAACCTTTAACTGCACGATGTACTCGCCAGCACTCAGAGCAACCTGCGTACCATCTATGTCCTCAAAAGCAGTATTGTCGATATTCTTAACAAGCTCTGTCGTGTCACGCTCTATCTTTGCGCTATTCTGCTCGGCGGTGCTCAGACGTGTGTTTTGGTTTTGTATGACCTGTCCTTGCGTAGTGACGGTTTGAGACAGTTCGCTCAAATCTTGCGTGGCATCGTTTATGTCATTACGGAGCGATTTGCTTGTAATAATATTGCCGTCATCATCCTTCAGATACTGCGTGAGCTGTGCGGTAACGGTTTCCACGCCTGCCTCCACCTCACGTTTCCATGTACCAAGCAGGTTGGCATAGCACAATACCGTGACCTCCTGCGATGACGTGCTGCCATCTGGAGCCTGTGCATTGACAACAACCTTGAAAGAGCCCTCGGTGTAATACTCTGCTGGAGTGCCGTATGTCTTCGGACTGCTGACAATGACTTTCTTTGCATCATCACCAGTACCTATTGTAGCATTGAACTCGTTTGACAAGGCTTGCTGACCCGTTGGAATGGCTATGCTTGTAATGGTTGCACTTTCTCTGCCTTTCTTTGCCGCAAACGACACCTTGGCCGATGAGAACGATGTCAGTTTGTTGTCGTCGAGCGACTGGGTAATGATTACGTTGGCGGGATTGGCAGAGAAAGCCCATGCGGCCTCACCCTGCGGAACGATGCCGAAATAGTCCAGGAACGCATGAGTTACGCCTCTGTAGCGTGTGATTCTGCAAGGGACGCCCGCTTTCTTGAGGAGCCTCGCGTAGTATTCCATCTGGATCCTCAATCCGTCGTACTCGGCGCAGAAAATGCCCGTAAAAGGCATAACGGACAGATCGGCATATATAGGGCTGACATCAGGGGCCTTCTTGACCTCTTCGTATCTTTCGCCCGTGTAGTTCAAAAGGATGCCCGCCATGAGCTGGCTGTTGCCCTGTCCGTCGCAGCGTCCAAGCTGGAGCCTCGAAAGAATGAGTTCTTTCTCCTCATCGTTGATCGAGTAATCGGAAATATTCCAATCGTAGAGGCGTTCGCCCGAGAAAAGATCAACGCAGGGATAGAACAGTCCAAGATAAGAGATCTTCGCTTCGCTCTTGTTGTCGATCACTGACGCCAGCGCAAGATTAGCGCCTGCGCTGTCACCGAAAAGACCGATCCTGCTCTTATCGATACCGAGCGCATCAGCGTTTGCATAAACATACTCAATGAGCCTCAGGCAGTCGTTGATCGCCGCAGGATAGCGGTGCTCGGGCGCAAGGCCGTACTCGATGTTGAGGACGACGCATCCGGACTGCTCCGCCGCAAATCTGCAGGGCTGCTCATAGTAAGAAGCAGCGCTGGCCATGAAAGAACCGCCGTGGATATAGATGAGGACAGGTCTTACCTTACCTGTACCGTCTGATCTTTCGTATCTGAAGACTTTGACCTTGCGGCCGTCCGAATCTATCTCGAAACTGCTGTTTACCACCTCGTCAGTGCATGCATCGAGGCACTGTGTTTTTGTAGCAGCCCTCATGCCCTCAACGGAAAAACCGGTGGAGGGAGCCATTTTCTGGAACGCAAAGATTGCGCTCCTGATAAAGAACTCGCGCTTGTCGAGCACGCCCTCCCTGTCGTCATCCGGAATGCTCTTGATCTCGATATCAAGACCGTTGACGTCAATATGCGTGTTTTCGGCGACGATCCTGTCGACCAGTTCCTTGTCACATCTGTTCATTTGTTAAACCTTCCCCATTATTCCTGATCTGCCGAAAAGATATGATAACACTACTACGACTATAAGTGCACAGATCGCGCCCAGAGCGATGAACCAACCCTGGAAATCAAACAAAAGCATTATCAAAGTCGCGATACAGTACTTGATCGCGCCCGTGATGTAATAGATTACGCTGATCTTCTGACGGTGCCTTATGCCCGCCGAAAAAACATTGAGTACCGCGTGCATTCCCGTGACCCAGACAAACATGATACCCGTCCAGATATAAAAATGCGGGATGTTAAACCACGAAATAATGGCAACGGCGATAATGTAAATGGAATACACAAGCGTTGATATAAGGCCGTAAGACAGGAGCGAACCCTGGATCCTCACCGTGTCCTTGATCGGCTTAAAGTGAGTATTCTTGTTGTTATTCTCGTAGATCGTTTTAATGTCGATGCCCGCAACCGGAAGTCCTTCCTTATGCGCAGTAACAAGAACATTAAGCTCGTACTCGTACTTGTTGCCGGGAATATCGCAGAGCCAGTCCATAAGCCTTATCGGGAAACCTCTCAGTCCGGACTGGTTGTCTCTTAAGTAAACGCCCGTGATGATGGTATAAACGGTCTTTGAAAGGTCATTGCCTATCCGGGACTTGATCGGAATGTGCTCGGAAAGGTCTCTCATACCGAGAACGATGCCGTCTGTCTTCCTGGCGAGCCTTGCGACTCTCTCGATATCGTCGATCGCGTGCTGTCCGTCAGCGTCTGCGGTAACTACATGGCTTACGGTCTCGGTCAGATTGTTGCCGATATACTCAAAGCCGCGCTTTAACGCATAGCCTTTGCCCTTGTTGTGCTGATAGGAAACATAGTGTACGTCGTCCTTTACCTGATCGAATATGGAATCAAACTCAGGCGCGCTGCCGTCATTGCAAACAACAATGACATATCCTCTCTCCTTCAGCTCCCTGACCAGAGCCGGAAATTTAACATCAGGATTGTATACTGGCAGCAGGACGGCTGTCTTCATCTAAACGCCTCAAACATTATATTTTTAATAATATAGCACACTACACAATTTTATATTTTAATTTAAATATTTCAATGATAAAATGTTTTTGTCGATTTATGCGACCACGAATTTACAGCCTTTACGGCTGTCTTACATGGAGGAAAGAATATGATTTGCACTAATTGTGGCACACAGTTTGAAGACGGTGCTTTCTGCCCCAACTGCGGAACTCCCGCTGCTGCACCTGCACCGGCACCCGCACCTGCTCCTCAGGCTGCCCCTCAGTATAACTACGCACCTCAGCCCCAGGCAGTTTATTCAGCTGCTCCCGGTGCTGCTACCGGCAACCCCGAAGAAGAAAAGAGCTGCCTTATCACAGGTATCCTCGCTGCAGCATTCTCCTGCACCTTCTTCCTCAGCTTCCTCGGCATTGTTTTCGGACCTATGGGTCTCAGCAAGGCTAAGAACTACCTCAACACATACGGCACATATCCCGTAAAGGTCAGAATCGGTAAGTATCTCTCTATCGGCGGTCTCGCAATGGGCATCTTCATGACCGTTTACTTCGCGATCTACCTCATCGCTATCCTTGCAGGCATTGCAAGCAACATTCGCTGATCAGTATCAGTTCTGATTAAAAAAACCGCGCTTCCGGGCGCGGTTTTTTTGTGTTTTGCCCTCCAGTACGTATTCCTGTCTGTGTTTTTTGCAAAACACAGACAACTTTACCGACTGATGCTGTTTTTTGCCTTCCAGTACGTGTTCTTGTCTGTGTTTCTTGCAAAACACAGACAACTTTACCGACTGAGCACAATGAGAACAATGTGACCAAGTGAGACTCTTTTGTCGGTTTTTGTAGTTTTTTGTCGGTAATATTCGCCTCAAAAGTGTGTATGCTTTTAATATGGTACTGACAACTTTTTGCAACACCTATATCATTGCTGAATGCGTGCTTTTAAAGAGCATTCTGAACAGCATGCCCAGATACAGAACAGGTCAGCACAGAGGAATTCAAGTAATACGTGAGTATTCAGGTACCGGTAAAAACAGGATTGAAAAAGAGATCCAATCCAATAGCAAGGACTTTGAGCAGGCACGGAAAAATCTTGAACTCTACGAACAGTTAAGCAAAACCCTGAATGAGTACGAATACGAGCTCAAGAAGCGCAATCTGACGATTCCTGCAGACTTCAGGCTCAAAAACTCCGGTTCAGTATACGATACTTCAGCATGGGAACTGCTCGAGTCCTGTTCAAACTCTTACGAGAACAAAAACAATTACCGCGATGATTACGGCTACAACGTTAAGTCCAGGGGCGAGATGATCGTCGGCAGCGCACTCAAGAGCCTTGGTCTGGAGGCCAAGTACGAACCGAAGCTGATACTAAAAGGCGGACGGAAAAAGACCCCTGACTATTCGTTCCCTGTCAGGATCATTGACCGCTGCTTTTTCGTAGAATTCATGGGCAAAGCAGATGACGAAGGCTATATTGATTACAACCATGGAAAACTCGAAGAATACATGCGCAACGGTATCCTGCCCATGCGTGATCTTATACTTATAACCGGAACCGAAAACTGGATGCCGTCACAAGAAGAAGTAATGCGTACGATTGCCTATTTTATTAATAATGCAGTGTTAAGTGTCTACGGTACAAAATACGAGAACTATTCGTCCTTGACGAAGTCATTGAGATCTGCGTCATAATACCAGCCCTGGCCCTTGCTGTCGATCAGGAAATAAGCCTTGGTCTCTTTGTCGTAATAGGCTACAACGCCGTCCTTGTATTTGTGGTAGTACATTTCGCCGTCGAACTTCCAATCCTTGTTCTTGAGAACATAGTTGAACTTGCCGTTTGCCTTGTGGATTATCTCGGCGGTCGTATTCGCTGTGCCTGAAGGAGTGGTCAGGGCCGTAGTCTCAGTTTCCGAACTATCGGATGGAGCAGTCGCAGTTGTCTCGGTCAAAGCTGACGTTGAGGTCACGGAAGATTCGGACGGGGTTGTCTGTGCAGTTGTTGCCGAAGTTGAAGACGTAACGACAGTGGGCGTCTTGGGATCATGGCAGGCACCAAGAACTGCCGATATCATTATCAGCGATAAAGCAGCCGTAATCCCTTTAAACCTTCGCATGAGACAACTCCTTCAAATTATTCATGTAAGCCCATATTAGCACATTTTTTGCTATAATAAGCGTGTTTTATCTCAGGGTAAGGAGAACATACCATGGCTAAGAAAATGTGGGCAGGAAGATTTGAGAAGGCTACCGATAAGGAAGTTAATGATTACAACTCTTCTCTCCCCTTTGACTGCAAGATGTACAGTCAGGATATCGAAGGTTCCATCGCTCATTCACAGATGCTCGCCAAGCAGGGCGTTATAAGCAGCGAAGACGCTGAAGCGATCAAGACAGGACTTCTGTCCATCAAGGATGACATCGAGTCGGGAAAGCTTACTTTTGACTCCGATGCGGAAGATATCCATATGTTTATCGAAGAAGAGCTTACCAACCGCATCGGAGATGCAGGAAAGCGCCTTCACACGGGACGATCGAGAAACGACCAGGTCGCTTTGGACCAGCGTCTTTTCATGGTTGATGAGGCTGACGAGATCGTCGAACTGCTCGATACACTCGTTGATACCCTTATAGATATCGCAAAAGACAACCTTACAACATATATGCCGGGCTATACGCACCTTCAGAGGGCGCAGCCTATTACTTATGCTCACTATCTGACAGCTTATATCGAGATGTTCAGACGTGACGTTGACAGGCTCAATGCCGCTAAGGACCGTGCAAACGTCTCGCCTCTCGGCTCCGGAGCTCTTGCCGGAACGACATATCCTTTGGACCGCGAGGCCGTTGCCGAAGATCTCGGCATGAACGGAGTTACACTCTGCTCGCTTGACGGTGTTGCCGACAGGGATTTTGCCATCGAGTTTGCTTCAGCCTGCTCGATCCTCATGATGCATCTTTCAAGACTGAGCGAAGAAATAATCCTCTATGCTTCTCAGGAATTCAAGTTCTACGAGCTTGATGACGCTTATTCCACCGGCTCTTCCATGATGCCCCAGAAAAAGAATCCTGATGTTGCCGAGCTCACAAGAGGCAAGACCGGACGCGTTTACGGAGATCTTATCTCCCTGCTTGTCATCATGAAGGGCCTCCCTCTTACATACAACAAGGATATGCAGGAAGTTCAGGAGGCAATGTTTGACTGCATCGAGACGATAAAAGCCGTCCTCCCGCCTTTCACCGGCATGATGAAGACCATGACCATCAGAAAAGACAGGATGGAAGCAGCTGCCCTCGAAGGCTTCACAAATGCTACCGACCTGGCTGACTATCTCGTTAAGAAGGGCCTTCCCTTCAGAGAAACTCACGCGATCTCCGGCAAGCTCGTTCATTACTGCATTGAGAACAACACATCGCTCGAAAAGCTTCCTCTTGAGACATTAAAAGAGTTCTCACCTGCTTTCGAGGAAGACGTCTATGACGCGATCTCGCTTAAGACCTGCGTAGAAGGCCGTTCGCTGATCGGCGGACCTGCTCCCGAGACAGTAAAACGCTACCTGGACAGCATTTGACCGCCGTCATTCCCGGCATCTGACCTCAGTTCAAGCTGACCGCTGCCGCTTAATCCATACAAAAAGCAATTAAAAACCCCCATTTGCATGGGGGTTTTATAATCTGAATTGTTTACCTGTTAGCCCTTAACGTAAACGCCCTTGCCGGAATTGCTCTTCAGGAAATAGAATGTGTAAGTAAGCTTCTTACCCTTCTTAACCTTTACTGTCTTAATATTAGATCCTTTGAGAGACTTCTTAACGCCAGCCTTTGTGAGCTTGGATGTCTTCTGGATATAAAGAGTCTTAAGGCCGGAGCTCTTGAATGCATAAGAACCGATCTTCTTGAGCTTCGTGGAAGTAATCTTGCAAGTAGTAAGAGCAGAGCAGCCCTTGAAAGCAGCAGTCTTGATCATTGTCAGACCAGCACCGCCGGTAACGCTCTTGAGGCCCTTGCAACCGTAGAATGCGCCTTCACCGACTGTTGCAACAGAACTGGGGATCCAGATTGCTTTAAGATTTGTGCATCCATAGAATGCATAATTACCTATGGATGTGATACTTCCTCTGAAAGTAACACCGGTAATCTTATCCTTTAATTTTGCCCAGGGAGCTGTATTACCCTTGAAGTTATACATAGTACCGGAACCGGTAAAAGTAATAACACCGGTGCTTACGTCGATGTTATACTTAATATTCTTGCCGCATGGTCCGGAAACAGGTGATTCAGATCCAAGCTTGGCAACAGCTTCAGCCTGTTTAGTCTCAGGTTCTGCAGCTTCTATAACAGTAGTGTTGCCGGACTCGTCGGATTCGCTAGCGAAAACGACAGCGGGAACAAGGCTGACAGTCATAGCAACTGCAACACATGAAACCAATAAACGCTTTAGTTTCATATCGTACCTCCATTAATTTATTAACAAAATCATAACACAAGTTGATAACTACAAATTAGTCCATAGTTACCAAATTGTAAAATGGATTATACAATTCATAGTACATAAAAGCAATAAATTTGCAGAAATATCAAATATATGATTTATATTAATGTTCCATAAGCCAGATCTCGGACGAATAAGGCGCCAGAACAGAGCCTCCGCCGAAATCGTGGATCTTTCCGGTAAGCAGATTGACCGCCTGGCCGCATCCGGCATCGAAATGCGCGGTATACGGATTGGAATCCATGTTTATAGCCACCATTACTCTCTGATCACCGCAGTTACGCTCGAAAATACACTGCTGGTTGGTAAGGACTACCGAACGAAGGCCGCCGTAATTGAGAGCACGAGAGTTTTTCTTGACCTCGGTGAGCTTTGCGATGTGATCTGTCAGCTCATTCCATTCGGGCTTATCAAAGCTAACCCGCAGAGCCGGGTCTCCTTCTTCCTTCCTGGCCTTGGTCCCCCACTCGGAACCGTAATAAACGCAAGGGATACCTGGCATCGTAAACACGAGAGTATAGACAAGCGGCAGCTTATTCGGGTCATTTAAGATAGAAGCGATCCTGGTAACATCGTGGTTATCCGCAAAAGACAGCAGGTGCGCTCCCCTGGCGACCGTCCAGTTCTCAGGTCCGAACAGTCTCATGAGCGAGTGCATGATCTCGAACATGTTGCATGAGTTGAACGCAGAATAAAGCCCCTTATAGCACTGGTAGTTCGTAAGCGAATGGATATGCATCTCATTCAGCATCCTGCCGTACTCGCCGTGGAGCACTTCGCCCAAAAGGAAGAAATCCTGCTTTTTTGAATCAGTAAAGCCCCTGAGCCTTCCTAAAAAGTCACGATCCAGACAATATGCGACATCAAGGCGCAATCCGTCGATATCGAAAAAGTCTATCCAGTATCCGACCTTATCAAGGATGTGATCGATGACAGCGGGGTTTCTTAAGTTGAGCTTAACGAGGTCGTAATTGCCCTCCCAGCCTTCATACCAGAAGCCGTCGTTGTAATTGGAGTTGCCGTCAAATGACAGATGGAACCAATCCTTGTAAGGAGAGTCCCATCTTTTCTCCTGTACATCTTTAAAAGCCCAAAAGCCTCTTCCGACGTGGTTGAAAACACCGTCTAACACGACCTTGATGCCTTCTTTATGGAGCGAATCAACGACCTTTTTGAAATCTTCGTTCGTTCCGAGCCTTGTATCGATAAGGCCGTAGTCTCTTGTGTTATAGCCGTGTGTGTCCGATTCAAAGACCGGCGAGAAGTAGATCGCGTTGATCCCGAGCTTTTTCATGTGCGGGATCCAGTCCATTACTTTAAGTATCCTGTGGGTCAGGATGCCGTCGTTCTCAAACGGGGCGCCGCAAAAGCCCAAAGGATATATCTGATAAAAAACTGATTCTTCGTACCACATAAGATTCCTTAGTTGCGCATGGAATGTATAGGAGCGGGTATCCTTCCGCCTCTGTGAATGAATTCCGCGCATGATGTATTTACTACAGGCATGATGGGTGCCGTACCGAGAAGGCCGCCGAACTCGACGCTGTCGCCTACGCCCTTTCCGGGAACCGGAATGAGTCTGACCGCGGTGGTCTTGTTATTGAAAGTACCCAATGCCATTTCGTCGGCAATAATGCCGGAGATAGTCTCAGCCGTTGTGTCACCGGGGATGGCGATCATGTCGAGGCCTACCGAGCAGACACATGTCATGGCCTCAAGCTTTTCGAGCTTTAATGCGCCGCTCCTTGCGGCAGCGATCATGCCCTCGTCCTCAGATACAGGGATGAAAGCGCCCGAAAGTCCGCCGACATAGGAAGATGCCATGACTCCGCCCTTCTTGACGGCGTCGTTGAGCATTGCAAGTGCCGCTGTCGTGCCCCATGTGCCGCAGGTCTCAAGGCCGAATTCTTCGAGAAGTCTTGCGACAGAGTCACCAACAGCCGGAGTCGGAGCAAGCGAAAGGTCGATAATGCCGAAAGGAACGCCCAAACGCTCGGATGCTTCGCGTGCAACGAGCTCGCCTACTCTGGTGATCTTGAAAGCCGCCTTCTTGATAGTCTCCGCGACAACGCCAAGGTCTCTTCCCTTGACGCTCTCCAGCGCGTGCTTGACTACACCGGGGCCGGAAATACCTACATTGATAACGCACTCAGGTTCGCCGGGGCCTAAGAAAGCTCCTGCCATGAACGGGTTGTCCTCAGGAGCGTTCGCGAAAACAACGAGCTTTGCGCAGCCGATGGCGTTTCTGTCAGCGGTCGCTTCAGCAGTTTTCTTGATGATGACGCCCATATCACGGACAGCATCCATGTTGATGCCTGTCCTTGTTGAAGCAAGGTTGATGCTCGAGCAGACAAACTCCGTGGTTGCGAGTGCCTCGGGGATCGAATCGATAAGGATCTTGTCGGAGTTGGTGTATCCCTTCTGAACAAGAGCCGAGAAACCGCCGACAAAGTTAACTCCGCAGGTCTTGGCGGCCTTGTCCAGAGTACGGGCAAACGGTGTGTAGTCCTTTGCGCCGCATGCTGCAGCCACGATGGAGATCGGGGTTACGGAGATCCTCTTGTGAATGATCGGAATGCCGTACTTCTTGCTTATCTGTTCGCCCGTAGCCACCAGATTGCCTGCATAACGGCAGATCTTGTCGTAGATCCTGTTGCAGGACTCCTCAACGGTTGCTGCCGCGCAGTCCATGAGAGAGATTCCCATGGTGATGGTCCTGATGTCCAGATGCTCCTGATTGAACATCTGCATCGTTTCAATAATCTCGTATTCGTTGATCATAAGAAATACCGCTTTCGAAATCAGATTTTATGCATGGCATTGAAAAGACCCGTGTGCTGGATCGTTATCTGTACGCCAAGGTCTTCGCCGAGCTTTGCGAGCTTTTCGGAAATGTCGGAATTCTCGATCTGAAGGTCCTTTAAGTCAACAAGCATTACCATTGTGAAGATATCGTCAAGGATTGTCTGAGAGATATCGTTGATGTTGATGCCGTATTCGAGCAGAAGGTTTGAGATGCCGGCAATGATACCGACCCTGTCCTTACCTAAAACGGTTACGACTGCTGTATTCTTTTCGCTTTCCATATCTGTGATCCTCCGGGAAGATATTTATTTCATTAAGGCTTTAATTATAATCATTTAGCTCCGTTTATCAAAGCGAGCGCCAAAGCGTTTGCGCAGTTGATCCCGTCGATAGCCGAGGACATTATGCCTCCTGCATATCCTGCTCCCTCTCCGCAAGGGAAAATGCCGGGAACGTTAATGCTCTGATATGTCTCCCTGTCCCTCAGGATCCTTACAGGCGAAGAACTCCTCGTCTCAACCGCCGTAAGGACAGCATCCGGACTGTCAAACCCTTTGATCTTCCTGCCCATCTCAGCGACACCGTCTTTGAGCGTGTCTAAGACAGCTTCCGGGAAGATCGTACTAAAATCAGCGGGTCTGACTCCGGGTTTATAGGAAGGAACAACTTTGCCGAACTTGTCAGTTACTTTGCCGTTCACCAGGTCACCATATCTGACCGCTGGCGCAAATCCGTTGCTTCCGCCTGCCACATAGGCTTTCTTCTCAAGTTCTTCCTGATAGTACATGCCGTCTAAGGTGCCTGGACCGTAATCGCTGCTGTCAACGGGCACGAGTATCGCGCTGTTGGAATTGGCCGCATCTCTTGATCTGACGCTCATGCCGTTAGTGCAGACCATTCCTTCCTGAGTCTGTGAAGGTACGACCGTGCCGCCGGGGCACATGCAGAAGGTGTAGAGCCGTCTTCCCGTCTTCGTATCGCAAGCAAGCTTATAATTTGCAGCCATAAGATCGGGCGTGGTAGTTGTGTCTATACCGTACTGGGCGATATCGATGTCTTCTCTAAGGTGCTCGATCCTGACTCCGACTGAGAACGGCTTGGGTTCCATAGCGATGCCTAAGCGTTCCAAAGCCCTGAATGTGTCCCTTCCTGCGTGGCCTATAGCAAGGATAAGCGAAGAACACTTTATCTCGCGTGAGCCGTTCTTGTCCTGAACGGTTATTGATTCAAGTCCGTCCTTTCCTTTGCGGTAGCCCTGGAAAAGAGTCTCGAAAAGCACTTCACCGCCGAGCGAGATTATGTCCTTCCTTACGTTTACGACGATATCCCTTATCTTATCCGTTCCGACGTGCGGATGAGCATCGTAGATGATGTCTGCAGGCGCTCCGTGAAGGGCCAGCATCTGGTTAACAAATGATTTGAGGCCTGAGGTGACACCTGAATAGAGCTTTCCGTCAGAAAATGTTCCTGCGCCGCCCTCGCCGAACTGGATATTCGAATTCGGCATGAGCTTTGCCTTTCCGTTCATGTAGTTGTCGCAGTCTTCGATCCTTTTGCTCATTTCAGGGCCGCGCTCGATAACGATCGGGCGAAGTCCGTATTTTGCAAGTATAAGGGCTGCAAAAAGCCCTGCAGGACCTGTTCCTACCACGACTGGTCTTGCAAATTGCCCCTCATGCTCCGAAAAGAACTCCTTATGCGGGAAAGCAAGCTTTTTAAGCTCTTCCTGCTTCTTTTCTATCTCAGCTTCGGCTTTGAAATCAAATCTGTAAACGATCTTCAGCCTGTTTCTTCTCGCGTCTATGAAACGCTTTTCTATGACGAGCCTGAGATCGCCGTTCCTGCATGCCTTGCAGGCCTTTAAGAGCTTTTTGTCAGATGACTTGAGCCCTGCTTCCATTATCCTTACGGAATCGGGGATTGCCTGACCGCCTATTCTAGGTTCAAATGCAAGTTCAAACATCAGAAGCAACCCCTTTCGCGGCAGCGGCAGCAGACGACCATGCCCACTGGAGGTTATAGCCTCCGCATCTGCCGTCGACATTCAAGGCCTCGCCGATAATGTAAAGACCTTTATGAGACCTGTACTGCATGGATCCGTTTACGGCTGAAAGCTTGACTCCGCCGGAAGATACCTGCGCCTTGTCAGCTCCGCCGTAACCGTCAACCGGGATCTTGAGCGCACAGACAGAATCCGTGAGTGACTTAAGTTCTTTATCGCCCAGCTCAGACATTTTAGTCTCTGGATCGATACCTTTATATCTGCAGACAAATTCGCAAAGAACGCGCGGCATCAGGCCTGTGAGGGCACCCGGCACATTTCTTGTGCCGAACTTAAGGCGTCTGTCTTCAATCATCTTATAAAGCTTCGCACTGGAAGCACCCAAAAGATCAACAATAACATAAGGCTTTATGCCTTTATCGAGCATTGCGGCGGCCTTGCCGGATATATCCATCACGCAGATGCCTGAGATTCCGCCTTCCTTGGAGAAGATAACCTCACCTTCTGACGAATCCGTGACAGTCTTTCCGTCAGTAAGCTCAACCTTGCCGCGGCATCTAATTCCCGCAAGAGCTTTGATACCGGCCATCTTGCTGTTAAGCGAAGTCAGAGCAGGCTTAAAGCCAACAAGATCGTCCTGGGCAACGATGCCCTTTAAGAGAGTCTTTATGGCGCCCGTTGAACCCGTCGAAGGATATGTGCATCCTCCGGTCGCGCAGATAAGGTGACGAGTCTTATAGGAGCTTCCGTCTTCGAGGATGACTTCGTAGGATCCGCCCTTATCAAATATCTTCGCGCACTTGGATCCGAGCTTGAATATGCATCCGGACTCCTCGAGATAGAACCTGAACGAATCGATCACGGTGGAAGCCTTATATGTCGCAGGATAGAAAAGCCCGTCATCAGATACAACGGCTACGCCCAGAGTATCCTCGAAAAAGGCGACTGCATCACTGCTGCCAAAGGATCCGAGGCACTTTTCGAGGGCCGCGGGATCGTCGGTGTGATACTTATCTGCTGTGGCATTCTTATTGGAAAGGTTGCATCTTCCGCTTCCCGTCAGTGCAAGCTTTTTGCCGCATCTGTCATTGCCGTCGATTACAAGGACAGATGCTTTGCCTGAAGTCAGTTTTATTATCATCGATGCAGCGAAAAGCCCTGAAGCGCCGCCGCCTAAGATTATGCAGTCGTAGCCAGTCATACGCTGCCTCCTGATCTGCTTGCCCTGAGAGTCCTTTGGAACTTGCCTATGTTGAAAGGCTTTGCGTCAGTTTTGGACATGATGAACGCCTTGGCAGCCTCAAGATCTTCTATGGTGCCGGATTTAAGCTCAAGCTCCATCTCGCAGATAATGTCGCAGGTCTTGCCTTCACTGTCCTTTATCTCACCGTAATCCGTGCAGGCTTCCATACTGCTGTCTCCATACGAGAAATCGTACAAAGTACGCTCAAAACTGTTGGAGCAGAGCGGTACAAGGTCTGATATCTCTATGCCTTTCAATACATCTTCAAGGATCTTCGGATCGTCACCGTCTTTTGCGCCTTCACGCTTAAATTCTTCTGCAGTGATATGTCCGTCAGGACTTTTTACGTTCCACTCGTAGCGCTTGGCAATACCGTCACTGACACTGAGCTCGCACTTGACAGTAAACTCAAAGCAATCAACATCTTTGCCGGTGTAGTGCCTTTTTCTGAACACGGCGCCGCGTGAGCCTAAAACACAGTTCTTCGTATCGAGATAGATGTTTTCGAGAGTCATGGGAGAAGAACTGCCGGTGCAATTGACGGCAAACCAGTCAGAAGCAGCTGCTTCGCACAGGCTTTCCCTGTCTTTAAATGCCAGCTTGACTTCGGTTTCCATATCGACCGCTCCTTAAGTGATGGTATGGACTCCGCTTGCGGAAACAACGCAGAGCTTGTTGCCTGCGAGGAAATTGATCCTGATGACATCCTCATCGACCGCGAAATCATTGAGGATAGAGCCGGTTGAATCGAAAACGAAGATCCTTCTGTCTACGCTTATTGCATAGAGCTTGCCTGAAACGGCAACAGCACTTATCTTCGTGCCGATATCGGAGTTATAGATAACGGATTCCGAACCGTTCAGCACCGCGAGCTTGCTGAGCTGGCTTACGCCGTCGGAATATGTGACGAACAGCTTGTTATCAACGAGATTAACGTAACCGATCGCAGAGAAATCGTAATTGATCTGTACGAGTTTGCCGTCTGCTACCTCATACATCGAGTTGCCGGTAAAGCAATAGAGCTTGTCCCCGCTGTAGCACATGCTCATGAAAAGGACATTGCCTTCGACCGTGTACATGGCGCTGTCAGCCATTTCAAGGCTGCTTGATCCCCTGCTTATTGAGAATACTCTGACATAGGGAACTACGACCGCACCGTTAGTGTTGACCGTGGATACTGCGAGCTTTGTGGACTCGCTGTCAAAACAGCAGCTTACAGGGAATCCTGAATTATAAGAAGACCACTGATACTGGGCTTTTCCGGCTTCATCGTAAAGAACGACATCACCGTTGGACTCATCGCTTCCGGTAATGATGGCCACATATCCCTTCTTGGAGACAGATATTGCCTTGATCTGGTTGGTCGTATGCGCAGTGTAAAGAGCCTTGTCGCGGTTCATCAGCGTATATGAATAACCGTTGAGATCGAATACCGCGACATAGTCACCGAAAACAACGCACTGAGGATTGGAGTATGAAACGGCGACAGTATAGATCTCAGTGCCCGAGAGCGTGAGATATGCGATACGGTCATTAGTGACCTTTACTACGCCTTCGCCGTAAGGATAGAGCTTCTGCGCTTCCGAGTATTCGCAGTTGAAACCGCCCTGGGCCGCAAGCTTGATCTGCGAGTCAGCGCCTTCCATGGAATTGATCTTCTTGGACAACAAGATTATCAGAACGAGGCTTACGATAAGAAACGCAGCGAAAACGAGGACGGCTATCAGGAGCCCTTTCCCCGTACTGTGTTTCTTTGTTGTTTTAACGGCAGTCTTTCTGCCTGTATCCTTATTAGGTCTGCTTGTCGTCATTATATCTGAGCCTTGTGCCTGTCTTTATATCATGATCGGTCTTCACTGCTTTTCCGGTATGTCGTAGACGCCGTTGATCTGCTCCGTGATCGCCTTTGTAAGTATCTCATAAGCGGGCCATAATCCATAATCGTATGTATTTGTCCCTCCGTCATTATACAATTCTCTGCCGTATACATAGAACTTGGTATACTGACCGTTCCTGCACACATAATATGAATCATCATTCCTCTTGTAGAATGCGTAAACAACAGAAGAATGGTTACGGTCATATATCGTGATCGTAGTTACCGGTACTGCTGAAGAACCGATCGTCGCTCCCGCATCGATGCCGCCGATATTGATACAGAAGATCGACTCGTAGAGCATCGCGGCATATGAACGCCCCATATTGCTGGACACTTTCGCGTTTCTGCCGTCAAGAGTTACGGAGCTTCCATCGTCAGAAATGGTCTTCCCTTTCGCAACATCGAACTTCATGGTAAACCTGCGGTCAGGGCTTACGCAATCGATAGAATCGATATTATCGCATGTATCGTAGAAAACATACTCGTTTATCAGGACAAGAACCGGAGATTCAATACTTTCGAGTTTCTCGGCGATGACCTTGAAAATCTTGCCGGAGCTGTTCAGGCGTCCGTAATAGAATCCGTTCATAACAGAAGAGAATGAAAGCGTGAGATCGCGGTAATCCTTTGTCTTCAGCGTGATGGTGATCTCCGGGCTGGAAAGGCCGAATTTCGAGAGGTTATCAAAAGAGACATCCTCATATTCATTGGCCTCAAGTCTGCAGATGTATTCGATAAGCCTGTCAAAATACGCGCTTGATCCTGTCTCAAAAGGCTCGGTGAACTTAAATGAGAAGGAATCATTTTCCTTATCATAAATGCAGTTCGCCAAGAGTTCTGTGTTGTCGCTCTTCCTGACAAATCTGACAGAAGATATGTCAGACAGAGAGACATTCAAGACCCTTGCATCGATCATATCCTTGGCAGTCTTTGAAGCAAAACGGTGTTTGCTTTCAGACACCAGATAGACCGCAGAAGACCCCTGTGCGCAGACATAGCATTTTGTGGAATCGGCAGAAAGATTACCTATGCACACGGTGCCTGCAGTACCGTCTGTCTTGGTTACCGTTACCTTGAACGCCGGATTATCAAGACCGTATTCGGCAAGATTTGCGTTCTCTTTTACGGGAACACAACCGACAAACGAAGTAAGCGAAGCTACAAACTCATCCATTACCACCTGGGAATAGCTGTCTCCGGTCTTATCATCGCCAAGATAGGAATAAACGCTTGAACCGTTTGTTGAGGTCGTTTTCACGACTTTAACGTTAAGATTGCCGTCCCTGTGGAAAACATTCACCGATGCAATATCGACCGGGCTGATATACAGGATGTCGACAGGTGCGCCTGTTGAAGTAACTTCCGGTTCTTTCATACGTTTGTCAACGACATAGAACACCAGGGCTGCTACGCCGAGGAGTACAAGTATGATAAACGGGATAACCAGGTGCTTGGCAGACTTCATATCACAGGTTCTTTCTCTTGTTGTAAACGATTACTGCAGCCGTACTGCAGATAATGGGCAGAACGATCATGAAAACGATCATCATCACCGTGGACATTGATGTCGTTGCCTTATCTTCAGCAAGCATATAGCTGTCGATCTTCTTGACCGGAATATCGATGTTGTAGCTTGCCGTTGTGGGAACCATGCTTCTGACGCATGCTCTGAAGAAGCCTGCATCCTTATCGCTTAAAGTGAACTCAGAGTAGTAAAGATCCGAAGTAAAGTTCTCTGTACCGAAAACGAATACCTCTCCTCTTGTCTCGATATTTGCGGCATACATTGCGACATTGATGACACCTGCCTCGCCTTCGATCTGCTTGGCGGTGTTGTTTTCGCCCGCAACGCTTCTGGTAGCCTTCTTGCTGGTCATAAGAACAGGTACTGTCGTAAATTCAGCATTTACGGTACTTGCGGGAGACAGAGGTCTTGCCAGAGTAATATGCATCTTCTTCTCTTCAGAGAAATCGGCAAAGCCCTGAGCAATATCGGCAAGCGAATCATTGATCTGAGTGTTGAGCTGGTATGTCGGATCATTCTCGGATACCATGCATCTTTCGATATTTATGTTCATTTCACCGAGGAATCTGTTGAGATTCGTGTAAGGCTCATTTACGTTGTCGTTATTGTAGCCGACGGCAACAATGACCTTGCCGCCTCTTGCGACATAAGCCTTCATCTCAACATACATTGTTTCCGTGATATCCGTATCAGGGCAGTTAAGAACGAGAAGCGAGCAGTCATCCGGAACCTTGAAGCCTGAGACAACATCAAGGTCATTTGTCTCCATTCCGAGACCGTTAAGCATTCTCTTAAGCTGAGTAGTACCGACTTCCTTGTTGCCTGCAATGACGTATGCCTTGCTCGAATAACCCTTTACAAGCGACATCATGGCGTTCGTGAAGGTGTATTCGGTGTTGTTGGCGGTTGCCATATAAACATCGTATTTAGCAAGATAATCGGTATCGATGGTATAGCAGTTGATGGGATTGATGACATTGAGCTTTCCGTTGCAGGATACGACAAACTGTCCGGCCTTGCTCGAAAGATCATAAGAACCTGTAGGATCGAGCTCGCTGATTATACCGGGGTTCATGGTTATATCAGTATATTCGACAGTAACCTTGCCCTTGCCCTTTTTGGCATAATCGTCAAGCAGCGGAATGATGTACTGATATTGCTGATACTGGGTCTCATCAGTTGATGAGGGTCTTAAAAAGAGTCCGACTATACGGATCTTCGTACCATCGGGAATACTGTCCAGGAACTGTTCGGAAGCTTCGGTGATAGAATTTGAATGCTCGATAGAGAAGTCAAACGTAAGGTTCTTGCCAAGGAACACATCAAGGATAACATTGATGAGCAAAATGATAAGACCTAAGAGCACAACGGATCCGATCGAATAGATCTTCATCTGGTGAGCTCTCTCATTAACGTGCTTTTTCTTTGCATTATTAGAAGATTTATTGATAATACTCATTTTCGGATCCCCCTTACTTCTGGCTCCAGCGCTTCTTCTCAAGGATCCTGAAAGACAGATACAGGAAGAAGATCGCGAATGAAAGACAGAATACCAGTGCTGACACGGAGAAGGTTCCGTTTCTGAATTCATAAGTCTTTGCGAACGGGTCAAACCATGAGATCGCACCGCTGACGGCAGATTGAGCACTCTGACGCGTAACATTGCTCAGTCCCATGTAAGCCATGATCGTGCTGACGAAAGTACCGATATAAGAACCGATCATTGACATCAGCTGAATTACAAGAATGAAGATGAACGTAAGGATAGCCGATATGATCTGGTTATCCGTAATGACAGATGCGAAGATTCCGATAGCGATGAAGAGTGCCGCCATGAAGAAAAAGACGAGCACTGAACCGAATACGCCGATTCCGATCTCTCCGCCGCAGGCAGCAACAACGATGATGTGAATGAACACATTGATGAACATTACAAAACAAAGCAATATAGCTGCAAGGAACTTGCTGAAAACGACCGAGAAAAGATCGACCGGATTCGCATAATAAAGAACTTCGGTTCCCCTTTTCCTGTCCTCGGCAAACATTCCCATGGTGATGATGGGAATTATGACGATAAACAGCGCCCTGAGCGAGATGATCTCTTCGCTTATGTTTACAATGCCGGTGGAAAACAGTGAATAGAATATGAATCCGGAAATAAAGGTAAAGATCGCCATTGCGACATACCCTACCGGTGTTCTGAAGTACGAAAGGAATTCTCTCTTGAAGATCGCGTACATATCATGCCTCCTTAACCCGATGTAACGCTCATGAATACTTCCTCGAGCGAAGGATCGAGTGAGCGGAACTCAAGAACAGGCCATCCGCTCTTAGCCATCGTCATTGTGATATTAGCCCTGACCTCATTGGTGGCATTCTCAACGAGTTCGATGTCGACCTCGCTGATACCCGATGCCGTCTTTATCACAACATCCTTAACCCCGGGTACCATCTTAAGCCTTGCGGCAGCTTCTTTTGCGGGACCCTTGAATGAAAGCTTCAGCTTATTGGAGCCGGAAAGCCTCTGTGAAAGGTCCTTGATGGTATCGACAGCGGCGATCTTGCCTCTGTGGATGATGACTACCCTGTCCGCGATCTCCTGGATCTCAGAAAGGATATGCGAGCTTACGATTATCGAGTGATTCTTGGAAAGCGCCTTGATAAGCTTGCGGATACCGATGATCTGGTTAGGATCAAGACCAACCGTAGGCTCATCAAGGATCAGGATCGGCGGATCTCCGACCAGTGCCTGCGCTATGCCGACTCTCTGCTTATAACCTTTGGAGAGGTTGCCGATAAGTCTTCCGGCCACAAGATTGATGCCGACCATGTTCATTATCTGTTCCATGTGCTCTTTGTGATCTTTCTTGGGAACACCCTTGAGCTCACAGATGAACTTCAGGTACTCAGTGACCGTCATGTCGAGATAAAGGGGTGGCTGCTCGGGCAGATAACCTATATCCTTCTTTGCAAGATCAGGCTCAGTAAGAATGTCGTGGCCGTTGATCTTGACAATGCCCGATGTGGATGAGAGATATCCCGTGATGATGTTCATCGTTGTGGACTTGCCGGCGCCGTTCGGGCCGAGGAAGCCTAATATCTCATTGTCCTTAACGGTAAAACTGATACCGTTGAGAGCTTTTATGTCACCATAATGCTTAACAAGATTCTTGATCTCTATCATGGCAGACCTCCGTCAATTTTACATATTTTATTATTTTATAACAAAGAGGCCAAAACAAAAAGAGAAATATAAAGATTTCTTGTTAACCGAGCTTCAATTCTGCCGCAAAGACCTTGGTATCAACGTCTTTGTAGCCGTAAACAGCAAGTTTTTCACCAGAATCGGCAATATAAAGTTCGACTTTCTCGCCCTGCTTGACCTCGCTGTTATAGTTGATCGAGATCTCTTTAACGGCTGAAACATCATATCCGGACTTGAAAAGCGCATCGTAAGCCCATGCTGTATATCTTGAATTGTTGACGTGCCTGTTGCGGTCGAGTTCGGTGTAATCGGCATATTTGATTATCACGGGTTTGTCTGCCGCGCCGGCCACATCGCTCTTATCCGGGAATTCTATCTTGGGACAATTTGTACCGAAGACCTTTTTGTCAGACTCTGCCACGCACGGCGGAAGTTCGGGTCTTTTGCTTGCGATAACGGGCCTGTGGGTATTCCAGTCAGCGAGGATCCATGTGGACGTGGCCTTTCCGATGCAGTTGCCCTTGGAATCGTAGACCTCGAACTCTCTTCCGTAGTAGAGCTTTTCAAGACCCGTTGACCAGGTCCTGATCTTAAAGGTCTCATGCCATTCGGGAAGTCTGTCTATCTCTATGTGCATCCTTAAGATTATCCAGCACATGCTGTTCTCTTTAAGGAAATCCGTTCCGTAGCCAACGGCATGCGAGCTGCGCTCGGCAGCTTCCTGAAGGTCACCTATAAGAACTGAGGCATAGAGCTTATCACCTATACCGCATTCTGTTGCTTTGCAGTAGACTTCAAGTTCAGTAAGCGACTTATTGTCAGCCATGCTTATGCCTCTTCATTATTTTCGGACTCTTCGGGCTTTTCAGTCTTTACCGGAGCCTTATAAAACGCAACGTTTCTGGGGTTAAATCTTCTGAAGACCTTGTACATCTCGGGCTTGAAATCGAAAATGAGCATGCACTGATAGTTCTCTTCCTTGTAGATCATGTACCAGATATCCTCTTCGATCGGATAATCCTTCTTTTCAGTGATGACAAGCTTGATATCGGTATTACCGGCATCCTCTTTGTAACGGTCGTCCGTTACAGGTCCGATATAGATGCAGTCCTTGATGGAAAAGTCCATCAGATCCACCCTGCTGCTCTGTCCCAGGATCTTAGCGACGTTGACGTTGTCATTTGAGATCTCCATTTCGTATTCGGTATAAGATCTCTTAAAGAAGAAAACGAATCCGAAAGCTAACGTAACGGAGAGCATCAGAGTTATATAAAGCGCGTATGTACCGAACATGGCAACGCCGAAAATGTTGATCGCAACAATGACCGTGCAGAGCGCGACTATGGAAAACATACGGGCAGCTACTTTCTTGCCGCCGTTCCTGGTTACATGGGTTTCAATAAAGCTGTCTTCTATCATAAAAGATTCACCTTCCCGATAAATACCATACTATGATATCACACCGCAAAAATAATAAAACTGCGCCGCAGATAGCCCGCGGCGCAGTAGTTCTTATTCTATTTGCCTGTGTATCAGTACATCGGCTGCTGAGGCATAGCGGGAGCTTCCTTCTCGGGAATGTCCGTAACAACTGCTTCAGTGGTAAGGAGTGTAGAAGAAACAGATGCAGCGTTCTGGAGTGCGGAACGTGTAACCTTTGCAGGATCAACGATTCCGGCAGCAAACATGTCTGTGTACTCGTCATGGAGTGCATCATAGCCGTTGCCTGCGGGAGCCTTCTTAACGTTCTCGCAGATTACGCTGCCGTCAAGACCTGCGTTGTCAGCGATCTGGCGGATAGGTTCCTCAAGAGCTCTAAGAACGATCTTAACGCCTGTTCTGACGTCGCCCTCTGTCTCGTCAAGGAGCTTAGCGACAGCAGGGATAGCGTTGATGAAAGCCGTACCGCCGCCTGCGACGATACCCTCTTCAACTGCAGCCTTTGTAGCAGCAAGAGCATCCTCGATACGGAGCTTCTTCTCTTTCATCTCGGTCTCGGTTGCAGCACCGACCTTGATTACTGCTACGCCGCCGGAAAGCTTTGCAAGTCTCTCCTGGAGCTTCTCTTTGTCATAATCGGACTTTGTCTCTTCGAGCTGTGTTCTGATCTGGCCGACACGTGACTTGATAGCATCCTGCTCGCCTTCACCGTCAACGATGATGGTGCTGTCCTTGTTGACCTTGACCTGATGAGCCTTACCGAGCTGTTCAAGAGTCGTATCCTTGAGCTCTAAGCCGAGATCGGATGTGATGACCTGACCGCCTGTAAGAATAGCGATATCCTCGAGCATAGCCTTTCTTCTGTCGCCAAAGCCGGGAGCCTTAACGCCAACGCATGTGAAGATGCCTCTGAGCTTGTTTACGATGAGTGTTGCAAGTGCGTCACCCTCGATGTCATCAGCGATGATAACGAGCTGCTTGCCGGACTGAGCGAGAGGCTCGATTACAGGAAGGAGATCCTGGATGTTGCTGATCTTCTTATCTGTGATAAGGATGTAAGGCTCATCGAAAACAGTCTCCATCTTATCGGTATCTGTAGCCATGTAAGGAGAGATATATCCTCTGTCGAACTGCATACCTTCAACAACTGAAAGCTCTGTGAGCATGGACTTGCTCTCCTCAACAGTGATAACACCGTCGGAAGATACCTTCTCCATTGCCTCGGCGATCATCTTGCCGACTTCCTCGTCACCTGCGGAGATGGCTGCAACCTTTGCGATATCCTTGGAACCGTCAACCTTCTTGGCAGAACCTAAGATCTCCTTAACAGCAGTATCGACTGCCTGTGCGATACCCTTACGGAGGATGATCGGGTTAGCGCCTGCAGCAACGTTCTTCATGCCCTCTCTGATGATAGCCTGTGCAAGAAGCGTAGCTGTTGTAGTACCGTCGCCGGCGACATCGTTTGTCTTGGAAGCGACTTCCTTAACGAGCTGGGCGCCTGCGTTCTCGTAACGGTCCTCAAGCTCGATCTCCTTTGCGATCGTAACACCGTCGTTTGTGATGAGCGGAGCGCCGTACTTCTTATCGAGAACAACGTTTCTGCCCTTAGGTCCAAGTGTTACCTTTACTGTATTAGCAACCTTGTTAACGCCTGCCTCGAGTGCCTTTCTGGCATCCTCAGCATACTTGATATCTTTAGCCATAGGAATGATCCTCCTCTTATTCTATTAATCTTCTACGATTGCAGCGATGTCATCCTGACGGACGATAATGTATTCCTCACCGTCAAGCTTTACATTTGTGCCTGCGTAATCACGGATGATGACCTTCTGTCCGACCTGGACTTCCATCTTTATCTCGTTGCCGTCAACCATTCCACCGGGACCTACCGCAATGATCTCAGCGATCTGAGGCTTCTGCTGAGCTCCGGAAGAAAGGATAATACCGCTCTTCGTTGTCTCTTCGGCCTGAAGTTTTTTAACTACCACCTTATCTGCCAGGGGTTTAATTGTCATATTAAAGACCTCCAATACAATGATTTGTGGTTTAGCACTCACAGCTTCCGAGTGCTAAACCACAACTAAATATAATTCTCAAATTGTTAGATGTCAATACGAATATCAAAAAAAGTCAAAAATCAAAATATCAGTCTTTTAAGCCTTCAGGATTAAGCGTCTGCCACTTCCAGCATGAAGAGCACATGTCGTCTATTCCGTACTTTGCCTTGAAGCCTAACACCTTCTCCGCCTTCTCCGTGGAAGCATAGCAGACGGCGATGTCGCCGGGACGTCTTGCACCGAAAACATGGTTGATCGGATGACCGCATGCCTTCTCGAAAGCGGCTACCGCTTCCTTGACCGAGGTGCCTTTTCCTGTACCGAGGTTAAATACGCTTACGGCATCATCGGTCTTGTCCAGATACTCGATCGCCTTTACATGGCCGTCAGCCAGGTCACACACATGGATGTAGTCACGCAGGCATGTTCCGTCAGGTGTATCGTAATCGTCGCCGAAAACAGTCAGGCACTCAAGCGTGCCGCCCGCAACCTTGGAAATATAAGGGAAAAGATTATTGGGGATGCCTCTGGGGTCTTCACCGATAAGTCCGCTCTCGTGGGCACCGACGGGATTGAAGTATCTGAGCAGGCAGATCCTCATATCGGGATTGGCAACCGCGTAATCGCGCAGGATCTGCTCGATCATCCACTTTGTCCATCCGTAAGGGTTCGTGCATGTACCCAGTGGACTCTCTTCTGTAAAGGGAACATCCTCGCTCATTCCGTAAACAGTAGCTGACGAGCTGAAAACGAGGTTCTTCACGCCGTGCTTTTTCATGCACTTGAGCACGGTGATCATGCTGCCCAGGTTATTTGAATAATACTCAAGAGGGATCCTTACGGATTCGCCTACTGCTTTGAGTCCGGCGAAATGAATGACGCTGTCGATCTTATTCTCATCGAACACCTTATCGAGAGCCGCTTCATCGCAGCAATCAACGTTATAGAATTTGAATTCTTTTCCCGTAATGGTCTTCAGACGGTTCTGAACTTCCATCTTACTGTTGGAAAGATTATCCGCAATAACAACGTCATAGCCGCTGTTAAAGAGCGAAATCACCGTATGTGAGCCGATATAGCCGTTTCCGCCGGTAACCAGAATTGTTGACATGATCATTCACCTCACAGATGTTTTGTATCTCTATTAAATCACATTTGCTTTGAAATAGATTCATCTATAAACTAATTCCGCATATTTGCACCAAATAAATATATATTAAACAAACGTCATTAGGTTAAAATAACTTCAAATCTAATTGGAGAATCAGGAATTAAATGGATAAGTTAATCTACATTGCAGACGACGACGACAACATAAGAAATCTTCTGAAGTCTTTCCTTGAAAGAGAAAGCTTCAGATGCATAGGGTTCCCCACAGGCGACGCGCTTTTCGAAGCATATTCGGACTCACCCTGTGACCTCGTGATCCTCGATGTCATGATGCCCGGACACGACGGTTTCTACATCCTCAAGCAGATAAGAAAGACTTCTAATGTCCCGATAATCATGCTCACCGCAAAGGACAGCGACGCGGACTATATCCAGGGTCTTGACCTGGGAAGCGACGATTATTTCACCAAGCCTTTCTCACCCGTTAAGCTCGTAACCAAAGTAAAATCCGTTCTTAAGAGACAGGAAGAGCTTACCGGCAAATCCGCCGCGAAAGAGACCGATGACGGACTTATCTCTTTTGCAGATATCGTTATCAACAGGAAAACGAAGGAAGCTACGCTTGCGGGCGAGCCCTTCCCTCTTACACCTAACGAATACGCTCTGCTTACTTACCTCATTTCGAACAGGGACAGAGCCATCTCAAGGACCGAACTCCTGGATAAGATCTGGGGATATGAGACTCAGGTCGAGACGAGAGTTGCTGACGATACGGTCAAGAGACTCCGTAAGAAGATCTCCCATTCAGGCGCAAAGATAGCCACTATCTGGGGCTACGGCTTCCGTCTCGTAATGAGGTCAGATGACGATTCAGCCGAGGGTGACGATAACGAAGACTAATGGCAGAGACCAATAACAAGGAGAACATACGCAAACAGATCCGGAGCAAATCAACGATCCGGGTCCCTATTGCGCTGCACTTCTATGCGCTTCAGATCGTTGCCATCCTCCTTGTTATCTTCATAATGAATTTCTATGTCCAGTCGATCGTAAAGAACTACATCGCACAGGAGTGTTCTGCCAGGATCAAGACGGCCGTCAGCTCGACACAGAACTTCACGATCGCGTTCAGGACAGAGTACGACAAATACAAGGAAAAGAGCGAGGAAGTCATCGAAGACTTCCTTATGAAATCCATCCGCACAGCCGACCTTTCCAACCAGGCGAGCATCGCTCTTTACACCTACGATGCCAAGACCAACAAATGCAACCTGATGTGGCCTACATCCGAATACAACACAAACTACGCAAAGAGCGCTTCTGCCGTAGTTAACCAGGTCGTTGCCGAACACGGCTACAGCAACCTCAAAGAGATCCAGACGACAAATATCAGCGGCAATCTCATCTATTACAGGTCCGTAGGCTTCACCTACAACTCGCCCGACAACAAGGAAATGGATCTCGAAGGCTATTACCTCCTGGTCTACGTCAATTCCGGTTCATACTATTCATTCATGGCGCAGATCACGCTCGCCCTCGTTCAGGCAGCGCTCCTGGCCATCATCATCGCCGGTGTCTTAAGCTTTATCCTCTCCTACCCGCTTATCTCCTCGACCAGAAAGCTTTCTCGTTTCGCGGGTCAGGTCGCAAAAGGAAACTTCGAACCGATAAAGGGTAATATCCGAAGCAAAGAGCTTTCCGAGCTCGGTGACAGGATGAACCAGATGGCTTACAAGCTCGAGGAAGCCGATGTCGAGCAGAAGACATTCTTCCAGAATGCGTCACACGAACTGCGTACGCCTCTCATGTCGATCCAGGGTTACGCGGAAGGCCTTAAGTTCGGGGTCTTTTCCGATAACGAATCAAGGGACAACGCGATCGATGTCATCATTGCCGAGACCGAAAGACTTTCAGGCCTCGTTGAGAATCTCCTTTCCATCTCGAAAATGGACATGAGCAAGAGCGGCAACTATGAGGTCAAGAAGCAGAACATCAACGTCAAAGTCCTCTGCGAGACCGTTATCGACAGAGTACGCGGCAATTTCATACACGCGGACAAAGCCATCGTCAACAGGATCAATGCCAATAACCTTTATATCTATGCCAACGAGAACGACATGATAAGATGCCTTGAGAACATCTTCTCCAACTGCCTGCGCTACTGCACAAAGGCTGTTTATTTCGACTGCAGGCCCGATAACTTCAGGAAAAAAGTTACGTTTACCATAGCAGATGACGGTCCGGGTATCTCACCTGAAGTCTTAGAGCACCTTTTCGAGCGTTTCTCAAAAGGCAAGGACGGAAAGCACGGTATCGGTCTTGCTCTCGCAAGGTCCATCGCCAACGAGCATGGCGGCGACATCAACGCCTATAACAAGGTTGACGGCGGTGCCTGCTTTGAGATAACCATCCCGCTTGTCAGAAAGCGCGATCAGCTGACCAAGATCAACAACCTGAGGAACTCCACCAATCACGGTGAACGCTCCAAATAAGCTTATTTTGATTTATTAGCATAACTATTTACCTTGTGATAAAATCTTGCGGTAATTAATCTATTTTCGAAGGCTTTGATCACATGAAGACCCACGATTTTTACTATGACCTCCCCGAGCGTCTTATTGCGCAGACACCGATCCTTGACCGTACTGCGTCCAGAATGCTGGTGTTAGACAAGAATACCGGCAAGACTCTTGACCGTCATTTCTACGATCTTCCCGATTTCCTGCGCAAAGGCGACGTCCTTGTCATCAACAACACAAGAGTAATTCCCGCAAGACTCTTAGGCGTCAGGAGTGACACCAAAAGTCCCGTCGAGCTCCTTCTTCTCAAGAGGATCGACGATAATCACTGGGAGACTCTTGCAAGACCCGGCAAAAAGGTACACGAAGGCAGAAGATTCACATTCATAGAGAACGAACTCGAAGCCGAGTGTGAAAAGGTCCTTGAGAACGGCAACCGCATTATCAGATTTGACTTTAACGGCATTTGGGAAGAAGTCCTGGACAAAGCCGGTCAGGTTCCCCTTCCGCCGTATATCCACGAGAAACTTGACGATCCCGAGAGATATCAGACCGTCTATTCCAAAGATCCCGGTTCTGCCGCAGCTCCTACAGCAGGTCTTCATTTCACCAAAGAACTGTTGGAAAAACTCAAAGCATCAGGCATTGAGATTGCAGAGCTCACTCTTCACGTCGGACTCGGTACGTTCAGACCCGTTAAGGCTGAGGATATCAAGGATCACGAGATGCATTCCGAATGGTACGATTTCCCCAAGGAAGCATCAGATATAATCCGCAAGGCAAGAAAAGAAGGCAGGCGCATTATCTCTGTCGGAACCACTTCCACCAGGACGCTCGAAGCTGTCGCTTCAAAAGATCCCGAGATGATGCCGTCATCCGGCTATACGAACATCTTCATCTACCCCGGCTATGAATTCAAATGCGTCAATTCGCTGATCACGAATTTCCATCTGCCGGAATCCACGCTCATTATGCTCGTTTCTGCTCTTGCAGGAAGAGAGCACGTACTTGAAGCTTATAAGCACGCCGTTGAAGAAGAATACAGGTTCTTCTCTTTCGGAGATGCCATGTTCATCACAGATCTGGAGGAAAAGAATGCCTGAGTTCCCCGTTTGGTACGAGCACATCCACACATGCAAGCAGACCGGTGCAAGAGTCGGAAGAGTCCACACTCCCCACGGTTCTTTCATGACGCCTGCTTTCATGCCCGTAGGAACACAGGCTTCCGTTAAGGGCATGAGCCCTGAGGAAGTCTCTGAGATGGGCGCAGGAATTATCCTTTCAAACACATATCATCTCTGGCTCCGTCCCGGAAGCGATATCGTCGCCGGCGCAGGCGGAATACAGAAGTTCATGAACTGGAAAGGCGCAGTCTTAACGGACAGCGGCGGATTCCAGGTCTTCTCTCTGGCAAAGCCCAAGGACATCGTTGAAGAAGGAGTTAAGTTCTCTTCTCATATAGACGGCAGAAAGCTTTTCCTGACACCTGAAGAATCGATCAGGGTCCAGAACGACCTTGGCTCCGATATAATGATGGCTTTCGACGAGTGCTGCCCCTACCCTTGCGACCATGCTTATGCAAAGAGATCATTAGAGCGCACGACAAGATGGCTCGACCGCTGTATCGCGGCTAACAAAAGGCCTGACGAGCAGGCTCTTTTCGGGATCATCCAGGGTTCCATGTATGAAGATCTCAGAAAGATCAGCGCCGAACAGATAACATCCCGCAATCTTGCAGGCTATGCCATCGGCGGAATCTCCGTCGGCGAGCCCAAGGAGCTCTTCCTCAAGATGATAGACTGCACCGTCCCTCTCATGCCCGAGGAGAAACCAAGATATCTCATGGGTGTAGGTACTCCTGATTACCTTATCGAAGGCTCATGCAGAGGCGTTGATATGTTCGACTGTGTCCTTCCCACGAGAATGGGCCGTCACGGAACCATCCTCACCGACCACGGAAGAAAGATAATCAGAGACAAGAAATACGCAAGAGATTATGGTCCCATGGACCCCGGCTGCGACTGCTACGCGTGCAGGAACTATTCCGCAGCTTACGTAAGGCACCTTATCAAGGCCAACGAGATGTTCGGCTTAAGACTTTGTACATACCACAACATCCATTATCTTCTCAAGCTGATGGAACGTGTCAGAGAAGCCATCATGAACGACTGCTTGGGTGATTTCAGGGACGAATACTACAGGACTATCTCACAAGAAGCGTAACGGCCGAAAGATTTCCGCATTTAAGCTGATTGGCATCGGATATCCTTCTTACGAGCAGATTCATCCATTCTGAACAAGAATCGGTTACAAGGGCATCGGCAAGGATGCCCTCATTTGTCAGATGCGAATAGAAATTATCAGTTGCAACAAGTATGCGGTCTCCGTCGTTAAGGCCGAAGATACCGTTAGGAAGCAGCTTCAAGTCTCCGTTGATGACTATCTTTGCCTTTACGCCGCCTTTTCTGAAGCATGCAATGTGATGACCTTCTATTCGAAGGACAAGGAACTCGCTCCTCGGGAGCCTTTCGTCCATTATCGTACACATGCGCGCGAAATCGAGATCACGGCTGACCTCGGCAAGGAGAGCTGAGAATACTTCAGGCGAGACCTGCGAGGTGCTTTTCTTGCTGCTGCCATAAAAGACCGCGACAGTAACCGAAGGCACTACCGTCAGATAGACTTCGTCCTTATACGTCTCACTCTCACCGTTATGTTTGAACGTAAAGTATTCGATCATATAATGCTCCTGTCCATCTTGATAACGATCGCGGAGAAGTTATCCTGCTTGGGAAGCCTCTTGTTGCGTACGGCACTCTTCATAAGCCTCGCCATATGCTGCGCACTGAATTCCGGCAACAGCATGCCTTTGAGCTTATTGAGCGATACGGCATCGGTAACTCCGTCCGTGCTTATGATTATTATATCGTCCTCATAGAGCTGGATGGGCTTTGAAGTGTGCATTACGTTTGTCTCGATGTTGCCTACGAAATCGATCAGAGCCTTAGCCCTTGAGTTCTTGTAGGCTTCAGATGTATTCGATCCGCTTTCAGAGAGCTTTCTGATAAGGAGAGAGACATAGTTCTGTTTATGGTTAAGAAGAGTCACTCTGCCTTTGCGGACAAGTATTATATTGCTGTCACCGACGCTGAAGAAGTTCATCTTGTTCTTCAGTATGTGAGTCATTACAAGTGTCGCTCCCGCGCCGAGACGGTACTGCTCATAGACCTCGCTCGAGATCTTTTTTATCTCTTCGGAAATGCCGTCGGGATCGTCAAAGTTCATCGGATACAGATGGCTCAACCTTTCCACGACATATCTGGAAACGACCTCGCCGTACAAAAGACCGCCCATACCGTCCGAGCAGGCAGCTACCACGCCGTTGGTGAATGAATCCTCAAGAGGCGAGATATAAACAGCGTCCTCCTGGTTCTCCCTTTTGCCTTTGCAGTGAAAATAAGCGACATCGCAGACGAGCAGATCATCAGTATCGTTTCCTGCGATCTTCTTGAGTCTTACGAGGCTTAGGATCGTGGTAAGAGAGACGTAAATGAACGAAAGGAATGCCGTAACGAAAAGAGCTGCCGCTATCTCGATAAGCAGCACGGTCTGATCAGGCAGAAGCGTAAAATCAGGCATCCTTCAACTCCCCTTTACCGATTACGAACCGTTTCGACAAATCCTCTCATTTGCCCGATCTGCTCGAGCGCTCTTTCCGCGATCGCGCGGTTTTTATCCTTCTTTCCCGTCTTGCCCTTAAATCTTCCGGCAATCGGCGACATAATGCCGTGATTGGCGTTCATCGGCGTAAAATGTTTGATCGAAGGATCCGAGACATAAAGTGCCATGGATCCGATGGCGGTATCAGCTGTCGGTTCGAAATATTCTTCCATACCGAGAGCCATAAGTCCCGCATAGTATCCGGCCAGGAACCCCGAAGCCGTCGATTCTATATAACCCTCTACACCGGTTATCTGTCCGGCGAAGAAAACATTGGGATAATCCCTTAAGGAATAGTGCTTTGTAAGGCACTTGGGCGAATTGAGATAGGAATTGCGGTGCATTACTCCGTATCTCATGTATTCAGCGTTCTCAAGTCCGGGGATCATGCCGAAAACACGCTTCTGTTCAGGCCACTTGAGCCTCGTCTGGAATCCTACGAGATTGTACATCGTGCTCTCACGGTCATCCTGGCGCAGCTGAAGGCAGGCATAAGGCTCACGTCCTGTCTTCGGATCGATAAGGCCGACCGGCTTTAAAGGCCCGTACCTCATGGTATCTTCTCCCCTTGAAGCCATAGTCTCGATAGGCATGCAGCCTTCAAAGACTATCTCTTTATCGAAATCCTTTACGTCTGCTCTTTCAGCCGTTACAAGCTCGTTCCTGAAAGCAATATACTCTTCCTTGGTCATGGGACAGTTGATGTAATCGTCGCCGCCCTTGCCGTATCTTGAAGCTCTGAATGCTTTGTTCATATCGATGGAATCGGCAGAAACGATCGGAGCAGCCGCATCAAAGAAATGCATGCCGCCGTCACCCGTCTTCTTTACGATATCCTCATAAAGAGCGCCTGACGTAAGAGGACCGGTGGCAACGATAACGATTCCGTCTTCGGGTATCTTCGTGATCTCACCGTCAATTATCTCTATACCGGGATTGCTCCTTATCTTTTGGGTTATGTATTCGGAGAACTCGTTCCTGTCAACGGCCAAAGCTCCGCCCGCTGGGACCTGGGCTTTATCTGCCGCTTCCATTATCAGCGAACCCAGCTGCCTTAACTCTTCCTTTAGAAGGCCGATGGCATTCTCAGTAGAAGCAGCCCTTAAAGAGTTGCTGCATACGAGCTCTGCAAAGTTATCGCTGTGATGGGCAGGCGTCATCTTCATAGGCTTCATTTCGCAAAGCCTGACTTTAATGCCCATAGAAGCCAGGAGATTTGCAGCCTCGCAGCCTGCGAGACCCGCTCCGATAACGGTTACCGACGGTATATTATTCGACGTTTCCGTCATTGCCGCTTCCTCCGCCGCTCTTACCCCTCTTTGCATTTGTGGGGCAGTCCTTGTTGGAGCACTTAGGATATACCTTCTTGCCGTAGTGCTTCAGGACCATATAAGATCCGCATTCAGAGCATACCTTGCCTTCGATCGGGAGATCCCATGAGATAAAGCTGCAGTTGGGATCGCTTCCCTTCTTGTCGCAGGTATAGAAGACCTTGCCCTTATATTTCTTGGATCTGTGTGAGAGAAGTCCGGAACCGCATACCGGGCACTTGCCCTTTGCAGCGACTTCGATGTTCTTGGTGTATTTGCACTCAGGGAAATTCTCGCAAGCGATGAACTTGCCGTATCTTCCTTCCTTGAAAAGAAGGTCGCCGCCGCACAGAGGGCATGTCTCACCTGTTTTCTCAGGCTCAAACGTAACCTTCTCGATAGAGTCATTTGCAGCCTTGACCTGAGCATTGAACTCGGGATAGAAACCAGATAAGACCTTATCCCATTCCTCGGTTCCCTCTTCAACCTTGTCCAGACGGTCTTCCATTCCTGCCGTGAAAGATACGTCAACGATCTCGGAGAAGTTGTCGCTCAGGAGATTTGTAACGATCTTGCCAAGGTCGGTTATAAGAAGCATTCTTCCGTTCTTCTCGATATAGTTCCTGTCAAGGATCGTGGTGATCGTAGGAGCATATGTTGAAGGTCTTCCGATACCGTTGTCCTCCATCGCCTTGATGAGCGTGGCTTCTGTATAGTGCGGAGGCGGAGTAGTAAACTTCTGTGATGCGTTGAAATCAAGAACTTCAAGCTTCATGCCGTCCTCAAGCGGAGGTATCTTGGCTTTTGCATCATTCTCTTCACCCTTGGGGGTATCTTCGGCGATATCAGCATAAAGAACGAGGTATCCCTTGAAGATGACCGTCTCGCCTGCTGCCCTGAATATCCTTCCGTTGCACGAAGCCTGAACGTTAACCGTATCAAGCTTTGCGGAAGCCATCTGTGTGGCAAGGAATCTGTCCCAGATAAGCGAATAGAGCTTGTACTGGTCATTGGAAAGAGAAGATCGTATAGCCTCAGGATCCATATCGAAATGAGTAGGTCTGATGGCTTCGTGCGCATCCTGCGCGGAATTCTTGTTCTTGTACTCACGCTTATATTTAGAGCAGTACTCGTCACCGAATCTCTTCTTGATAAGATCCTTACAAGCAGCAACAGCTTCTTCAGAGATTCTTACGGAGTCTGTTCTGATATAGGATACGAGAGCCGTCTGGCCTGCACCTGCGATCTCAACACCTTCATAGAGCTGCTGAGCTATGGACATCGTCTTCTTGGATGAGAAGCCTAATCGCTTTGATGCTTCCTGCTGGAGTGTTGATGTCGTGAAAGGCGGGAAAGGATTCCTCTCCTTCTTGCCCTTCTTAACGGAATCAACGACGAGCGGGCCGCTGCCTACGTCTTTCAGAACGCGCTTGGCATCATCCTCATTCTTGAGGTCATCCTTAACGGGTTTGCCGTTCTCCATATATCCGTAGTAACCGAGAAGGAACTTGTCCTGCTGCTTTCCGGGTGTGGCGAGCGCCTTGATGAGCCAGTATTCTTCGGGAACAAAGCTGTCGATCTCGGCATCCCTGTCCATAACGATCTTAGTTGCAACAGACTGTACACGTCCGGCGGAAAGGCCCTTCCTGACCTTCTGCCAGAGGAGAGGGGAAAGTTCGTAACCTACGAGTCTGTCCAGAACTCTTCTTGCCTGCTGGGCATTGGCAAGGTTCATATCTATCTTTCTGGGGTTCCGGATAGCTTCCTGAACCGCAGTCTTTGTGATCTCGTTAAATGTGATCCTGCACTTGGAATCCGGGTCGATCTTTAAGACCTTCGCAAGATGCCATGCAATTGCTTCTCCCTCGCGGTCAGGGTCCGTTGCGAGATATATCTCATCGCAACCGGCCGCCAGTTCCTTAAGTTCGCGGACTACCTTCTCCTTTCCCTTCATGGTGATGTAGAGAGGCTTGAAGCCGTTCTTGACATCTACACCGAGATTGTTGGACGGAAGATCTCTGATATGTCCCAGAGACGCGGTAATCTGATAGTCACTTCCTAAGTACCTGCTGATAGTCTTCGATTTAGCGGGAGACTCGACGATCACTAATTTTTTGGCCATTTCACGTTTCCTTTATAATATATAAATGATATTCATCATTATACAAACCTATAAAAATGTCAACGCATATTTTCCGTTTTCGAGGACTACCCTTCCTGACAGCTGCAACCCGACAAGAAGCTCGCTTATCCTGTAAAAAGGCAGGCCCAGAGCGCGGCAGAGGTTATCTATATCCAGGGGTTTGGCTGACAGTTCATCTTCTATCAGCGTATTCCATTCTTCATCAGTAACCTCATCCGGCGTCTTATCGGCCTTAAGCCTGATCTTTCCAAGTTCCTCCTTTTTGGCAGTTTTATCCGCAGGCTTCATTTCCGGTTCATCTTCAAGTCCGGGATTCTCCATTTTCCTTCTGATTATCGCCTGGGAGACCGCATCTATCACGCTGTCTGTAGAAAGCAGGACACAGCATCCGTCCTCAAGGAGCTTAAGTCCCCCTTCGGCATTCTCGAAATAGATACTGTTCGGCAGAACAAACACTTCCTTGCCCTGAGAAGCTGCAAAAGATGCCGTGTGAAGCGTTCCGGAATTCGCTCCCGCCTCCATTATCAGAGTACAGTCCGAAAGCCCCGCTATAAGCCTGTTCCTTGACGGGAAATACTGCCTCAGAGGCTGCTGGCCCGGAGGCATCTCAGAGATTATAAGTCCTTTGCCAACTATCTGCTTATATAGTTCCCTGTTCTCCGACGGGTATATGTTATCCGGTCCTCCCGCCAGTATGGCAATCGTGCTCCCGTTCCCCTTAAGCGCAGCCTCATGAGCTTTCCTGTCCACTCCCAATGCCATTCCCGAGACGATCGTGATCCCCTGAGAGGAAAGGTCAGAGGCAAACCTGTCTGTCGCATAGAGCGCGTATCTGCTTGCATTCCTTGAACCGACTATCGCTGCCGATCCTTTTGCGGAACACCTTTTCAGAAGCTCTTTGTCCCCTCTGCAGTAGATAACTTTCGGCATTCCCGACAGTACGCGGAAATTCACTGGATACGAACTGTTCTCACATGATATTACCGAGATGCCGTTCTCTTTTGCGATCTTCATGTATTCTTCGCAGGCACGCTCCACCTTGCCATTGCTTTCTATCCATTCCGTGACCCTTCGAAAGCTCATATTGCTGAGGCCGTAATCTTCTATCTCATTCACGGGTCTGCCCGCGAGGTCATACATATCACGGTGGGATCTGATAACACCCAGATCGAAAAGTTCTCTGACCACACGGTAATCCGTCTTTGTGGTCATCCTGACCGCTGTATAGTAGAAATCCTTCATCTCATCTTCCGAATAATCCATAACGCCCTCACAGTTCATGTGCTCTGAATACCGCCGCTTCTGATACGTCACTCTTTAATACGTCAGAGTGCCCTTCATAGTCGGCTATCGTTCTCGCAAGTCTTAATGTCTTCTGGTATCCACGCGCCGAGAACAACCCCTTCGAAGCAAGTTCCGAGCAGTATTCCAGGATGTCTTTGGAGATCCTCATCGAATCGGCAGGATTAGCCGAAGTAAAGCAGGAATTAAAAGTCTTTTCGTGGTACCGCTCCTTCTGCATCGCCCAGCATTCAGCTATTCTCTCCCTTATCTGCGGACTCTCCGCGTTTTTGCCGTCCGCATACATAAGAGCCATATCCTCTTTGCCGATAGAACGCATCTCGCTGAAGATGTCTATCCTTTCAAGGAACGGGCCTGAAAGCCTGTTAAGATATCTTCTCCTCGTGCCTGCGGTACACCTGCATCTCGATCCCGGTTCATAGTACATTCCACACTTGCAGGGATTGCCTGCGCCCACGAAAAGAATGTTCGCCGGATATACGTAACTAATTCCGTCTCTGAACAGCCTGACTTCCCTGTCTTCCAACGGTTTGCGCATAAGATCTAAGACCTTGGACGGGTATTCCATTATCTCGTCCGCGAAAAGCACTCCGTGATTGGCCAGAGCCATCTCGCCCGGTGTCATGCTGACAGTGTTTCCGAGAAGCTTACCCGGAGTAATGTCGGGACTTATGCTTCTTATGGGTCGCTCACCGCTGATCCTTGCAGACGTACCGTCAACTGCTTCATAAAGGGCATAGACTTCACCGGTCTCGTCGCTGTCTAACGGAGGCAAAATACCTGAAAGGATACCTGCCGCCATCGTCTTGCCCGATCCGGGGCTTCCTAAAAGCAGCATGTTATGAAAACCCGCGGCGGAAAGTATCAGCGCTCTCCTGGTCTTCTCCTGGCCTTTCAGCATTGAGATATCGATCCTTTCAGCAGGATACTGCACGATATTTCCGAGATCGAAATGCTCCGGTGTATAGCCCTTATACCCGAATACTGAACATGCCTCTGCGAGATCTTTTACGCACTGCCCTTCAAATCCGGTACACCGGGCGCTGATCCTTTCTTCTTCCGGTATCAGGATGCAGCTAAAGCCGCTGTTCCTTGCTTTGTTAAGTCTCAATGCCGCACCCGGAGTGCCTTTGACGTTTCCGTCGAGGCTCAGCTCGCCCTCAGCATAGACTTTGCGCTCAGGATCGAACCTGATCTGCCCTGAAGCGAAAAGTATCCCCATCGCCATGGCAAGGTCAAACCCGGAGCCTGATTTCTTCATATATGCGGGACTTATGTTTATGGTCACATGCCCTTTTGGCATCTTAAAGCCGGCCGAGCTTATAGCAGACACAAGACGCCCGTGCGATTCCCTTATCGATGAATCACAAAGCCCTATGACCGAGAACGTAGGTATTCCTGGTGTTACGGATACTTCCAGCTCCGAGATAACGCAGTCCGTTCCTCTTGCAAAGCCCGAGTAGATCCTGGCTACTGACGGTTTTCCTGACATATTGGCACCTCCTTAACTGATACCAGGTCAGAATAACCCCTAAAACATGTAGAATTTACCGACAAAAACCGACAAAAACCGACAAAGCAAGTGTGGTATAATGCTCGGGATAATAATAAAAGAGGTACCTATTTATGAAATTAGGAATCGTGGGTCTTCCGAATGTCGGAAAGAGCACATTGTTCAATGCGATCACAAGAGCAGGCGCCGAAGCGGCCAACTATCCCTTCTGCACCATCGAACCGAACGTCGGCGTTGTTACCGTTCCCGACGAGAGATTAGACAAGCTCGCTGAGATATATAATCCCGAGAAATACACTCCTGCCGTTGTCGAATTCGTTGACATCGCAGGTCTTGTTGCAGGAGCTTCCAAAGGTGAAGGATTGGGCAACAAGTTCCTTTCCAACATCAGAGAGTGCGATGCCATCGTACACGTCGTAAGATGTTTTGACGATGCCAATGTCGTACACGTCAACGGCAACGCAGATCCTGCAAGAGACATCGAGACGATCGACATCGAGCTTATCCTTTCAGACCTCGAGATCATGGAGAAGAGAGTCGAAAGAACAAGAAAGATGGCCAGAGCCGACAAGAAGATACAGGCTGAACTCGAGTGCTACGAGAAGATCGTATCCGTCCTCGCCGAAGGCAAGAGCGCAAGGACCATCGAATTCACCGAAGACGAACTCGAATTCACGGGCGATCTCCAGCTTATTTCAATGAAGCCTGTACTCTACTGCGCAAATATCGCGGAAGATGACATCAAGAACCCTGATATCCCTTATGTCCGTACAGTTGAGGAGATCGCAAAGAAGGAAGGTTCCGGTGTAGTCGTTATCTCTGCCAAGATCGAAGAAGAATTAGGCCAGTTGGATCCTGAAGACCGTCAGGTATTCTTAGATGACCTCGGAATCGAGAGCGCAGGATTAGACAAGATGATCCAGGCTTCCTATACACTGCTCGGTCTTATCTCATTCCTTACCGCAGGACCCAAAGAAGTCCGCGCATGGACTATCAAGGAAGGAACAAAGGCTCCCCAGGCTGCAGGCAAGATCCACTCGGATTTTGAAAGAGGATTCATCCGTGCCGAAGTCGTCGCTTACGATGACCTTATGGCATGCGGTTCTTATAACGCCGCAAAGGAAAAGGGTCTGGTCAGATCCGAAGGTAAGGAATACGTAATGCATGACGGAGACGTCGTAGTCTTCAGATTCAACGTATAAGAAGATTATCTCTTCTTCCAGGATTCTTCGGCGATACTCTCAATACCGCTGATAACAAAAGCAACACCCGCGAAACGGATAACTGTCACGGTTCCGTTGAACGGGTTTATTAATAATGCGATACCCGCTACGGCAAGTGTCAATGACAAAAGGATCATGACATACCACAAAGGGTCTTTGGTATCGGGGACCAGTGTGCTGTGTCTTAACTTGACGATACCGTCGATGAGGAAATAGATTCCGATGACAAATGACAACAGCTGCATTACAAGGTTCGGTCTGAAGATGAACACGATACCGAGCACCGCGATTATCACGGAATAAACGAGAACGATCTCTGCGCCCGCCGCTTTCTCATATCCCGCTTCTTCCTTGAACTGCTTGATCGAAAGGATATAATCAACGGCTCCCGCTATTCCCGCAACGACGAGAACGATACCCCAGAGCACGCCTAAAATGCCTGATACGGTCTCAGGGAAAATGATAAAGAAGATGCCTGCCAGAGCGGTCATGAAACCGCTGATATACTGTGGTACCCTGGCGATCTGTCTACTCATCAGTCTTCTCTTCCTCCGGAGCTTCCGAAACGCTCTTAGCCTGCATTTTCGCAAGTGTTCTGGACAATCTGATTATGATTATAAACGTAGCGACAAACACTGTCATTATCGTTATCTCCGAAATGAGGATAAACGCAAGCGGAACTTCCTTCAGCACGCAAGCTAAGAACAGGAGCAGCAGAGTTCCTGACAGGTATACTCCCGCGCCGGCTCTGAAAAAGTTCTTTAAGTTACCTGAGAAAAGCGGTCTTCCGGTCACGAAAAGATACACAAGGCAAAGCACCGCAAAAGCAGTAAAACATGAAGCTGCAATGACGGGACCCTGGTTCATATCCTGATACCTCTTGAATGGAGCTGATCTTTGATAAGCCTTTCGACTTTATCATTCAGGCCTTCCATATCCCATGAATTATCGATCGAGAAATCGCCTAAAGAACAGTACTCGTCATCAGACATCTGCATGTCTATCCTTCTTAACGCCTCTTCCTTTTCGAGTCCGCGCTTGGCAAGTCTTGCAAGTCTTACGTCCTTATCACATGTAACGACCCATATCTGATCGCACATATCGGTAAATCTCCTGACAGGGATCGGAACATCAAGGACAACACATTTGGTGCCCTTCTCCTTTTCCTTTTCCACCTGCTCTTCCATCTCTTCGAAAACAAATCTGTGGATGATCGAGCTTAACTCATCGAGCTTCTTTTTGTCCGAGAACACTATCGATGAGACGGCTTTTCTGTTCATTACGCCGTTCGCGCCCACTGCCCTGGGACCGAATTCCTCGGCGATCGCGGGAATTGCTTTGCCGCCGGGTTCAGTAACCTTTTTGGATATCTCGTCAGCATCGAGGACCAGAAGGCCCTTATCACGAAGGATACCGCTTACAGTACTCTTTCCGCTTCCGATTCCGCCTGTTATTCCAAGTACAAACATTATTTAGCGCTAAGCCAGTCCTTTCCTGTTCCGACTTCGGCGACGAGCGGTACTGCAAGTACTGCCGCTGCCTCCATCTCTCTTTTAAGAATCTCAGATGCCTTCTGCGCATCATTTTCGGGACATTCCACGATAAGTTCGTCATGGACCTGCATCACGAGCTTCGCTTCGGGAAGTTCCTTTTCGAGCGCGCTGTTGACTTTGTTCATCGCTATCTTGATGATGTCGGCCGCGGTTCCCTGAATAGGCGTATTCATTGCAGCCCTGAAGCCGAAGTTCCTGACGTTCCTGTTCTGGCTCTTAAGCTCTGATAAGATCCTCTTTCTGCCGAACTCAGTCTCAACAAAACCGTTCTTCTCGCCGTTCTCCTTGAGGCCGTTAAGATACTTCATGATGCCCGGGAACTGGTTCTCGTATTCCTTAATGAGAGTTCCCGCCTCCTTGTATCCGATGCCAAGATCAGTGGCAAGGCCGTAATCCGAAATGCCGTATATGATACTGAAGTTGACCGTTTTTGCGATCGAACGCATCTTATGGGTAACCGCGTCTTCATTTACACCGAAGACCTTTGCGGCAGTTCTCCTGTGGATATCCTCACCCTCGTTGAACGCAGAGCACATTATCTCATCGCCTGACAGCGAAGCCAGAAGACGAAGCTCGATCTGCGAATAGTCGGCATCGACAAGGACACAGCCTTCTGAAGCCGTAAACGCCTCTCTGAGCCTCGATCCCTCATCAGAACGCACAGGGATATTCTGAAGGTTCGGCTCGGTCGAAGAAAGCCTTCCCGTGTTGGTCATGGCCTGTGTAAACGTGGTATGGATCCTGTCGTCGCTCCTGATGGAACGAACGAGACCCGCGGCATATGTGGAATCGAGCTTGGAGAGCTCTCTGTATTTGATTATCTCCTCAATGACCGGATGGTATTCCCTGAGGCGGTTAAGCTCGTCTATGCCTGTCGAATAAAGGCCGTTCTTGCCCTTCTTTCCATGAGGAAGATTGAGGCCTTTCTCACCGTACAGAACGTCTCCCAGCTGCTTAGGCGAATTGATGTTGAAGTTAACGCCCGTCATGTCGAAGATGCGTGCAGCGATGTCCTCGAGCCTTCTGGTGTACTCTTCATGAAGCGCATCAAGTCGTTCGCGCGATACATGCATTCCAGCGCGCTCGATCTTATCAAGAGTGATGACCAGCGGGAATTCGATATCGTAAAGGAGCTTTCTGATGCGTTCTTCTTTCTCGAGCTTATGCGAGAGCATCCTGGCAGCCGCGGTAATGCAGCAGAGCTTCTTTCCCGCTTTCTTAAGCTCGTCTTCCAAAGAGACAGACGATGAAGGCTCATCGAAAAGCGAGAGCTGGACTGCCGCCGTCTTCTCTTCTGTAACCGGATACAAAGATCCCGTAGCGTATTCGTAAAGCCTTTCAAGATCGCTCTTGCCTTCGATCAGGTTCATTACATAACCTGCAATCTCGATATCGAAAACAGATCTGACACATGCCAAAGGCTCATCTATCTGCTTGGACCTGTCCTTGTATCCGTAAGCGGCAGGAATGATATCGCCTTTTGCAAAAACACTCTTTGCCTCATCGGGCGTCATGCAGTAAAGGACCGCATTATCGTAGTCCAAAAGCAATACGAATTTGCCTGAAGATGTTGTTACGAAATCAATGCCTGCGGCAAGATCGCCCTTGGGGAGATCACAAGGTCCCATAACGGTACGGAAGCCTTCGCCTAACAGCTTTTCGAGCTTAGCCATGATACCGGAAGATATCTCATCCATCGGCGCTGCAGGAACAGAAGCCTCGCTTCTTTGCATACCGTCAAGGCTGAGCTTCTTGATGAGCATCTTAAGAGACAGCGCTGAAAGCCTGTCGTAGAGTGCCTGAGTATCTGAAGGAGCACCTGTAAACTTTGTCTCATCAAGTCCGAACGGAACGGGCGCATCGCGGTCGATCGTGCAGAGCTTGATGTTCAGGTCAAGGAGCTCGCCTGCATTTGCGATCCTTGCACCGAGAGCAGGAGAAAGCTTATCGGCATTTTCCATAACGCCCTTGCAGTCACCATACTCAGCAATGAGCTTAAAAGCCGTCTTCTCGCCAACCTTCTCAACGCCTTTGATGTTATCAGAGTTATCGCCCATCAGAGCTTTTACCTGAACGAACACTTCAGGCTTAACGCCGTAAGTCTCCTCGAATTTTGCCCTGTTGAAAAGGACTCTCGGATCCTTGTCCTTGCCCGACTGAGGCATAACTACAGATACCCTGTCGGAGATGAGCTGGAAATCGTCGTGGTCGCCGCTGAATATGAAGACATCCATGCCGGACTGCTCTCCCATCCTGGAAAGCGTTCCGATAAGGTCATCGGCTTCATAGCCCGAAAGCTCCATCCTGGATACGCCCCACAGGTCAAGTATCTCTTTTACGACAGGCATCTGTGCTGCGAGATCGTCAGGCATCCCCTTGCGGTTCGCCTTGTATTCGGAGCTCATCTTGTGCCTGAAAGTTGGCTCTCTCCTGTCGAAAAGAACGCAGATATTGTCAGGCTTATATTCCCCGATAACACCGAGGATCGAATTGAAGAACCCGTTTACGGCTCCGGTCGGAGTACCGTCAGGTGCGGTCATCGGCGCCCTGCCTATAACGGCATAGTACGCACGGTTGATTATCGAGTTACCGTCTACAAGGAGCAGTCTGGTCATTATCAGTCCTCCGTGATAACCGAGGCATTGTTGGATCTTTTCGCGTCTTCGATCTCCTTATCCCTGACCGTGTGAGCGGTGCTGATCATGAGCTTGATCCTGTTGAGCTGGTTAGCTTCGGAAGCGCCCGGATCGTAGTCAATCGGGATAATGTTCGAATTCGGATACTGGCGGCGGAGCTCTTTGATCATGCCCTTGCCCGTAACGTGGTTAGGCAGGCACGCAAAAGGCTGCGCACATATGATGTTCGGAACGCCGTCCTGGATAAGCTCGATCATTTCCGCAGTAAGGAACCAGCCCTCACCGCAGGAGTTACCGCAGCTTAATACGCTTGAAGACTTCTCGGCGAGTTCCTGGATCCTCTCGGTCAGCATGAACTTGCCGCCCGTTGCCTTGAACTCGCGGTTGATAGGCTTTCTGAGCGCTTCAAGGAACTTGATGCCCTGCTTCATGATATATCCGGTCTTCTTGCTCTTGCCGAGGTTCTCAGCCTGCCAGATCGGGTTATAAGCGCAGTACAGGAAGAAGTCCAGAACGCCGGGCAATACGCCTTCACAGCCTTCCTGCTCAATAACGTCGATCGCGTTGTTGTTTGCGTCAGGCTGGAATTTGACCAGGATCTCTCCTACAAGTCCTACTCTGGGCTTTCTCGGAATATCCTTGAGCGGGAGAGCGTCGAACTTGGATACCGCATACTTGATGAACGCCTTATACTTCTTGATGACGGGAACGTTCTCCATGTCAACGCCGATATCGGCAAGACAGTCGCGGATCTTTTTCTTCTGCTCGGGCGACTTCGAATAATAGCTGTTGGGCATTATCTTGTCATAACGTTCCGTAAGGTCATCGCTGATGCCCTTGGGATTGAGCATATGGCGTCCGATCTTGTTGATGTAGGAATACAGTGCATTGGCAGATCCCTCGACCTTCTCGTAAGGTCTGACGCGCAGGAGCAGTGTTGTGAGCATATCGCCCAGGCTCAACGCCTTGACCGCGTCAAGAAGGAATCCGGCTGTGTATTCAAAGCCTTCGTTCTTCTCAAATCTCTGTGCGGAGATCGTGATGACGGGGATCTGGGGATATCCTGCTTCCCTGAGCGCTTTTCTCAGAAATGCGACGTAGTTTGTCGCACGGCAGCCTCCGCCCGTCTGTGTAATTGCGAGCGTTGTGTTATTCGGATCGATGTCGCCCTTTAAGATTGCGTTGATCATCTGACCGATAACGATTATCGTAGGGAAGCAAGCGTCGTTATTAACGAACTTCAGGCCGCACTCAATATCTTCTCTCGTGGCCTGCTTGAGGAGCTTGAGCTTATATCCGTGCTTATGGAAAACGGCTTCAACGAACTCAAACTGGATAGGAGCCATCTGAGGAGCTAGGATAGTGTGATTCTTCTTGTTCTCCTTCGTGAACTCGACTCTTCTCATCGTGTAGGGAGCGTCGTCGGGCTGGCTGTTCTCCGAAGGATAGAGCTTCTCGATGCTGCCGCCGCCGTTCTCGAGCTCAGCACGCTCGTTCATGGCAACGACCAGAGACCTCATTCTGATCCTTGCGGCACCCAGATTGCTTACCTCGTCGATCTTAAGCAGCGTATAGAGCTTGCCTGAAGATTCAAGGATTTCCTGAACCTGATCGGAAGTTACGGCATCAAGTCCGCAGCCGAAGCTCGTGAGCTGAACAAGCTCAAGATCAGGTCTTGTAATTACGTATGCCGCAGCCTCATAAAGTCTTGTGTGATACATCCACTGGTCTATTACTCTGATCGGCCTCTTAAGTCTGCCGGCCTTAGCCACGGAGTCCTCCGTGAGAACGGCAAGTCCTAATGAGTTAATCATCTCGGGGATACCGTGGTTGATCTCAGGATCGATGTGATAAGGCCTGCCTGCAAGGACAACGCCCTTCATGCCCTTTTCTTCCATCTCCTTGAGGATCTGTTCACCCTTTGCGCGGATATCTTCCTTGAACTTGTAGTATTCCTCGGCACCTGCCGCTACTGCCGCCTTTGCCTCGTTAAGCGATACCGCAAGATAGTCGAAGCATTTGACAAGCTGCTCGGCTACGCAGTCAAGATTGTCCAAAGGCATGAACGGATTGATGTAGCGGATCTCCTTCTCCCTTAAGTTCTCAACGTTGTTGCGGATAACCTCGGGATAAGAGCATACGATCGGGCAGTTGTAGTGGTTGTTTGAGCCCTTGTTCTCGATATTCTCATAAGGGACATCAGGATAGAAGATCGTCTTGATGCCTCTCGAAATAAGGTTCTCGATGTGACCGTGAGCGAGCTTTGCGGGATAGCAGACGGACTCCGAAGGAATAGTCTCCATTCCCGATTCATAGAGCTTATGAGAAGACCTTGCGGAGATCAATACTCTGAATCCGAGCTTGGTCAGCACCGTGAACCAGAAAGGATAGTTCTCGTACTGGTTAAGTACTCTCGGGATACCGATCTCGCCTCTCGGAGCTTCTTCAAGCTTAAGCGGCTGATACTGGAATGTCCTGTTGTACTTGTAGCTGAAAAGATTCGGGATCTTCTCTTTCTGAAGTCCGGGATCCTTATCGAGGGCAATGTCCTCGCCTCTTTCGCAGCGGTTGCCTGAAACGAACTTCCTGCCGTTGGAGAATGTCGCGATCGTAAGTCTGCAGTGGTTGGTGCAGCCAGGGCACTGGGTATTCTCTGTCTCCATGGTGAACGAATCAAGCTGATCCTTGCCCAAAAGTTTTGTTTCAGTGCCTTCCTTATATCTCCTCTGAGCAATGAGAGCCGCGCCGAAAGCGCCCATGAGACCGGCGACGTTAGGTCTGATGACGTCTCTCTTGGAAACGAGCTCAAAGCAGCGCAGGATGGCGTCATTGAGGAACGTACCGCCCTGAACGACAATGTTCTTTCCGAGCTGCTCGGTATCTCTGATCTTGATGACCTTGTAAAGAGCGTTTCTGACAACAGAATATGAAAGGCCTGCGGAGATATCGCCGACAGATGCGCCCTCCTTCTGTGCCTGCTTAACCTTCGAGTTCATGAATACCGTACATCTCGTACCGAGATCGACAGGCTTTGTTGAAGATAAAGCGGCCTCGGCAAACTGCGGAGTCGTAAGACCCAAAGTCTCAGCAAATGTCTGGATGAAAGATCCGCATCCGGAAGAACATGCCTCATTGAGCATGATGGAATCGATAACGCCGTTCCTTATCTTCATGCACTTCATGTCCTGACCGCCGATATCGATGATGAAATCGACATCCGGGCAGAAGAATTTTGCAGACTGGAAGTGCGCCATAGTCTCGATCTCGCCGATATCGATATTGAGCGCCGCCCTGATTATGTTCTCGCCGTATCCGGTTACGCACGAATAAGCGATATGGCAGTCAGCAGGCATCTTGGAATAGATGTCTCTCATGATGGCAACGGCGCTCATGACGGGGTTGCCCTTGTTGCTTGCGTAGTAAGTGTAAACGAGCTCGCCTCTTACGTTGATGACGACAGCCTTCGTGGTCGTAGAACCTGCATCCAAGCCGAGGAAAAGCGGACCCTTCTGATCGGCAAAATCGAGTACAGGGATCATGTCCTTCTTATGGCGCTCGTCAAAAGCCTTCTTGTCAGCTTCATCCTTAAAGATGGGATCGATCCTGATGATGTCAGGAACAAAGCCCTCGCGGTTCTTGAGCTTTTCGAGAAGGTCTGAAAGGAGCACGGGATTCTTGCCGTCAGCGGAAAGAGCCGCGCCAAGTCCGACGTAGATCTGAGCCTCTTCAGGCATCCAGAACGAATCGACTTTCTCTGCGAGCGTTCTTTCGAAAGCGCTTCTAAGCTCCGAGTTGAAATACAGAGGACCGCCTAAGAATGCGACATTGCCCTTGATGGGTCTTCCGCATGCAAGACCGGATATGGTCTGGTTGACTACCGACTGGTAGATGGAAGCTGCGAGGTCTTCCTTTGCGGCGCCCTCGTTGATCAGCGGCTGAAGATCGCTCTTTGCGAAAACGCCGCAGCGGCTTGCGATCGTGTAAAGCGATCTGTAATCCTTTGCGAAGTTATTGAGTCCGTCGGCATCAGTCTGAAGGAGCGATGCCATCTGGTCGATGAAAGCACCTGTACCGCCTGCGCACGTACCGTTCATACGCTGCTCTAAGACAGGGTGCATATATGTGATCTTGGCGTCCTCACCGCCGAGCTCGATTATTACGTCAGTCTCAGGGTGGTACTTCCTGATGGCAACAGTCTCAGCCATAACTTCCTGAGTGAACTTAAGACCAAGCCAGTTAGCTACCGAAAGTCCGCCGGAACCCGTGATAACGGTATCTACCATAATGCCCGGGAACTTCTTGTTGAGATCTGCAAAAAGCTCATTCAAAAGACCCGAGACATCGGAATGGTGTCTCTTATACTCGCTGTGAATGATCTTATCGCCGTCAAGCAATACGACTTTGATCGTTGTAGAACCAATATCAAGCCCTAAACTGTAGAACTTGTCCATCTTCCATCCTCCAAATACGGTTATTTCCTGTTTCCGGACGAAGGTGCACCCTTCGGCTGGACTATATTCGACGGCATCTGAGCTGCCGTATCAGAGTATTTTGCGCCGGTTACCGAACCGGAAGATTTTCTTCCGGCAGAGCTCTTGCGTCTTGCGGGAATGCTTCCGAACACCTTGAGAGACTTCTCCTTGAGTTCGGCAAGCCACTTAAGCTGTTCGTTCTTAAGGCTCTCCCTGAAGTCACGGTTGATAAGGCCTGCCTTGAACTCTTCGTTAAGAGAGATACGGAGAAGTTCATCAGGTATGCCCAGGCCGAGATCAAAAGCATGTCCGAAAGTATCGTAAGCTACGAGCCTTAAAGACTCCATAACCTTTCTGACATTCTCCTCATAGAGACTGACTTCACATTTAAGTCCGAGCTGATACATCATGCCCGTGAAATTGAGATTGATGTAAGGCAGATTGCTCGAGAAAATGAGATGCAGGCAGATGAGCTTCATGTAAGACTCGAGATTCAGGCATTCCTGGTCGCAGATAAGCGCGAGCTGACCGTCGGCGGTCATTGCGGAAATATCGGACCTCTCGCCTTCAAAACCGTTTGCCCAGAGAAAATAGAGTTCTCTGAATACCTCGTTCTTAAAATGCTCGAAATCCCTGGTAAGGGGCTCTGCCAGTATCTTATTGCCGATATTGAAGATGTACTGCATGTACGACACTTCAAGATAGCTCGGGACAGAGAAATATTTGAAATATGCAGCCACATCGCGGCTGTTGAAAATGTACTTGTGCAAAGATTCAAAACCTCAACCCATTATTTTTCAGTATAAAATTATAGCATAACGCGCGCGTTATACTTGTAATAAATGGTTGATTTTTAGGGCAAAAAATTCTCAGAAAACCGTGTACTTGATTAAAAGCCGATCACACCGGCAAGACCCAGGATGAGAACAAGGACACCAAGAGCGATCCTGTACCAGCCGAAGCATGTAAAACCGTGCTTTTTGATAAAGTTCATCAGACCCTTGATAACAAAAAGGCTGACTACAAACGCGGTAACCATGCCGATGCCAAGAAGCACAAGCTCATTGCCCTGAACATCGCCCTTGAACTTAACGATCTTAAGAAGGCTTGCGCCGAACATGACGGGGATCGCAAGGAAGAACGTGAACTTGGCAGCAGCCTCACGCTTGATGCCCATACCAAGAGATCCAACGATAGTTGATCCTGATCTCGATGCGCCCGGGAATATTGCTGCCAAAAGCTGGAACATACCGATCATGAAAGCGTGTCCCCAGTTGATCTGGTTTACGGTCTTGATCTTGAACTCCTTGTCCTTCATGATGTGCTCTACAACGATGAAAGCGATACCGAAAACGATAAGAGCTATTGCGACCACAACGTAGTTATAAAGGTGCTCGTCGAGCCAGTCGTCGAAAAGAACGCCTACAACGGCAGCAGGAATGCATGCAACGGCTATCTTGAACCACATTATGAACTTATCCTTCATTATCCAGCGGCCGATACCCGAATCGGAAAGCGGATGCTTGTTGCGCTTGATCCCGAAAGGCCAGATATCCCACCAGAACACGACCATAACGGCCAGTATCGCGCCAAGCTGGATGACTACAAGATAAAGGTCATAGAATTCAGGTGAAACATTGAGTTTCAGGAACTGATTCAATATGATCATATGTCCGGTGGAGCTGACGGGAAGCCACTCGGTTATACCCTCAACAACTCCGAAAATAAAGGCTACAAAATAATCCCACATAAAAGTTTAAGACTCCGTACTGAATTAATCAGTCTATCTTATCACTTTTATCATTCTGTTGTATGCGCAAACTACAGCCCTGACGGATGACTTCGTGACAGAGCTTGAGACACCCGCGCCGATATAGGTCTTTCCGTCCTGTTTGCTAAGTATCTCGATGTATGTGATAGCCGCGGAATCAGAACCGCTCTTCATTGCGTGCTCGGAATAGTCCTTGATCTCGAAATCCACACCGGTATATGTCTTAAACGCAGTTACAAAAGCGTCAAGAAGACCGTTACCTGTACCTCTGATGGTAACGTTTTCCCCGTTGTCCGTAATAACCGCTTCAACTGTGGATATCTGCTCCGAATCCTGCGTCTCCGAGAATGTCTTCAGGCCGTAAGGCTCCAAAACGTTGATATACTTGTCGTCGAACAGATCGAATATCTGCTGCGGAGTCAGCTCGTTCTCAGAACCGTTCTCCTCGGTGGCAGCCTTAACCACAGGCAGGAAGCTGCGCTGGAAGCTTCTCGGCAGATGAACACCGTAATTCTTTTCCAGAACATAGGATATTCCGCCTCTTCCCGACTGGGAATTGATCCTTATGATAGGCTCGTACTGGCGTCCGACATCGGCCGGATCGATAGGCAGATACGGAACGGCCCAGACAGTCGAATGGCGCTCTTCCATCTTCTTTCTGCCCTTGTTGATGGCATCCTGGTGTGAACCGGAGAATGCAGTAAAGACGAGCTTTCCGGCCCATGGGTGCCTGGGCTCGACCTTCATTCCGGTGCAGTCCTCATAGACATCGATAACATTGTTCATGTCAGAAAAATCGAGCTTAGGATCTACGCCTAACATCAGCATATTGATCGCGAGCGTAATGATATCAACGTTTCCGGTCCTTTCACCGTTGCCAAAGAGAGTACCTTCTACCCTGTCGGCTCCGGCCATCAGGCCGAATTCAGACGTGGCAACCGCTGTTCCCCTGTCATTATGGGTATGCAAAGACACAATGATCTCGTCTCTCCATCTTGTATGCGTGCAGAAATACTCCACCTGATCGGCAAACACATTCGCCGTCTGATATTCAACAGTCTCAGGCAGATTGATTATGGCCTTGCGTTCCCTTGTAGGCTTCCAGATATCCAATACCGCATCGCAGATACGCACTGCAAATTCGGGCTCCGTCGAAGAAAAGCTCTCGGGCGAATACTCGAGGATAAACTCCGTTCCGCTCTCATCCTTTGCGATATACTCCAGGATCAGTCTGGCGCCCACTTCAGCCAGATCGATGCAGTCCTCTGGAGTAAAGCCGAAGACTACGTCTCTTTGCAGAGTACTCGTGGAGTTATACAGATGGATAATGGCCTTTTTGCAGCCTTTTACCGCCTCCATCGTCTTCTCAATGATGTGAGGTCTCGACTGTGTCAGTACCTGGATTGCAACGCCGTCCGGGATCAGATCGTTATCGATCAGGTGGCGGCAGAAATTGTAATCAGTCTCGGAAGCAGCAGGAAAACCTATCTCGATCTCCTTGAATCCGATCTCACACAGGAACGTGAAGAACTCAACCTTCTGGTCGAGTGTCATAGGGACTTCGAGTGCCTGGTTTCCGTCCCTTAAATCGACAGAACACCAGACCGGTGCTTTGGTTATTACTCTTGACGGCCACTTGCGGTCAGGCATGGGAACCGTAGGGTTAGCCTCATACTTACTGCTGTTCATACCGCGTACCTCCTTGTACGAAAAAAGCCCCTCGTCTCCTTGTATAGAGACGAAGGGGCGTTCGCGGTACCACTCTATTTCACAGCAATGCTGTGCACTCACAAGATACGGGAATAGATCCGATATCAGTGTCCCTCTAACGTGGGACAAGTCCGTTCAAGTCTAATTGCCTCAAGGCTTTCAACCGAATGCTCCGGGGTGAGTTCCTTCCTCTGCTTCCCTCCTGCTCGCACCAACCGCAGTCTCTCTGTAGGGCCGCAATGATGAAGTACTATTCCTCTTCATCGCATTTATCTATTCAATTTTCGATACTTTATCATAAAACGTTCGAAAAGGTCAACCTTTTAAGGCTTTTCGTGCTTATCCGGATATGTAAGAGGCATAAAGCCTGCTGTAGAATCCGCCGTTCGCAATGAGTTCTTCATGGGATCCGATCTCTGAGACACATCCGCCGTCTATAACGACGATCTTGTCGCAGTTCGTGATAGTCGAAAGCCTGTGGGCGATTATTATGCTCGTTCTGCCGTTTAAGAGCTCTCTTACGGCTTTCTGGATACGCACTTCGGTTACGACGTCGACCGATGACGTGGCCTCGTCAAGGATCATTATCGAAGGATCAGAGGCCATCGCTCTTGCTATCGTCAAAAGCTGCTTCTGTCCTGCAGAGATATCATCCCTCTCGTTGTCTATCAGCTCGTTATACCTGTTGGGCAGTTTTCTTATAAATGAATCGCATCCGGTCTTCCTGCATGCATCATAAGCCTGTTCTTCGGTTACGTGTTCACCCGAGAACCTTATGTTATCCATTACCGTATCATCAGAAAGCCATGTGTCCTGCGTAACCATGCCGATATAATGCCTGAGCTCGGTCCTCGGGATATCCTTAATGGACTTACCGTTTATCAGGATATCTCCCGAATCGGGCTCATAGTAGCGCATGAGAAGGTTGATGAGTGTCGTCTTGCCGCAGCCGGTAGGACCTGCAATAGCAAAGGATTCGCCCTTTTCAACTTTGAACGAGATGTCTTTTAACACAGGTCTTCCCTCAACATAAGAGAAGCAGACATTCTTAAACTCGATATCGAACTGTCTGTTCTTATCGGGAAGCTCTGAAGAAGCCGTCTCTTCAGGTATCTCCGGGCTGTCAAGGAACTCGAAGACACGCGCAAGACAGGCAAAGCTGTCTGAAAGCTCGGTATAGACCGCAGAAAGATCGTTGAACGGCTTCATGAACTGGTTGGCATATGCAAGCAGCGTTGTCAGCGCTCCGACCGTGATCGTACCGCCGATGCCCGCAAAGCACCCCGTAAACACAACGCCGGCGTAGATCAGCGCATTTACAAACCTCGATGAAGGATTGCTGATCGAAGACAGGAACGTAGCCTTTGTCGATGTCTTACGGTATTCGCCGTTGATCTCATCGAATCCCGCTATCCTCGAACCGGTAACGTTATAGACCTTGCATTCCCTGAAGTTATTGACTGACTCACCGACAAAAGACGTCTGCCTTCCTCTGATCTCGGCCTGTTTTGCAAACGACTTATAGGCGCCTTTTGCTATCAGGTAAGACACAGCGATGGATACGGGCGTAAACACAACGACGATAAGAGATATCTTCCAATTGACAAGGAACATCACGACAAGCGTGATTATTATCGTGGCAAGACCTGAAGCAAACTGGTTGAGGAATAAGAGCATACCGTCAGACACGGTCTCCACATCGCTTATTATGAAGCTCTGAAGCTTACCTGCGGATGTCTTGTCTATATAAGACATCTTTACCCTGTGCATCTTTTTGTATGTCGCGTTGCGCAGATTAAGGCCGATCGAATATGAGATCCTGTTGTTCATCCTGATCAGCACGAACTGGAGCACGGCAGCCAGGACCAGAAGCCCAATGATGATCAGAAGATATCTTACAAGGACATCGATATTGCCGAGGTTATCGATGGCTTTTCCCGCAAAGAACGGTACTGCAACTGTCGCAGCACCGAAAAGCGTGCCGAATACTACAGACAGAACAGCAAGCGGTAAAGCTCCTTTCAGATAGGCAAAAAGGCGTTTTACGGTCTTTATACTCATACCGCGCCTCCCTGCATCTGAAGCGAATTCATGTATCTGTAGTTCTCTGAGATCTTAAGAAGCTCCTCATGAGGCGCGACAGCCTCTATCCTGCCGTCATCCATCAGGATTATCCTGTCGCAGTTCATACATGTCCTTACCTTCTGCGAGATAAGTATTACCGTAGGCTTATTGGAAAGATTGCTTATGTTGCCCAAAAGCCTCTTCTCGGTTCCCCAGTCCAGCGCCGATGTCGAATCATCGAGGATTATGACTCCGGGTTTTCCGGCAAGTGCCCTTGCAATGCCGATCCTTTGTCTCTGGCCGCCTGAAAGACCCGCTCCGCCGTCAGATATCATGTAGGCAAGGCCTTCCTTTTTGGAGTTTATTACATCATCACTGCAGGAATCTGAGCACGCTTCGTTAACAGCTTCGTCAGACAAAGACTCTCTTCCCAATGTGATGTTGTCCTTAAGCGTTCCTTTGAAGAGCCTGGTCTTCTGAAGGCTGATGCCGACCGATGTCGAAAGGCTTGAAAGCGCTATGTCTTTTATGTTGATACCGCCGATAAGGACCTCTCCATCAGTGCAGTTATATATGCCGGACATGAGTGCGGCGACAGTCGATTTGCCGCAGCCCGTGCTGCCGATTATTCCTACAGTCTCGCCGGGCCTGATATCAATGCTGAAATCTTTTACGGACTCTTCCTGATTGCCCTGATATGTAAAAGAAACGTTCTTAAGGGTGACCGAAAGCGGCGCGGAAGGATCGAGCACAACAGTACCGCTATTGGCCGTACTCTTGATCTCCATAAGGCTCTCCGCCCTCTTAAGGCACGCATATGCTCTTGATACGGATACGATCAGGTTCGCAAGCTTAACGAGCTCGATCAGTATCTGCGACATGTAGTTATACAAAGCTACGACCTGTCCGTCAGTAAGCGTTCCGGCATTAAAATGGATCGCGCCTCTGTAAATCAGAAGGCAGATCGCAAGATTGACTACAGCGTAAGTTACGGGATTGAGCCATGAAGCAAAATCCGCAGCCTTTATCTGAGAACTGTTCAAAACACGGCTCTTAGCTTCAAATTTTGAGTAGTCGTTCCCGGTCTTGTTAAAGCCCCTGATGACCCTTGCGCCCGCAATACCGTTTGAAGTCTTCTTAACGAGGCTGTCCAAGCCCTCTCTGGACTCTTTGTGGCTTACGATGGAGAACTTCATATTGAGGGCAATGACCACTGCAAGGATCGCCGTACAGCCCGCAAAGATCAGAGCGATCGAAGGCTTTACCGTTGCCGCCATAATGCATGCCCCGATAACGATAAAAGGTGATCTCAAAAGCAGTCTTAAGAACAGGTTGATTCCCGTCTGTATCTGGTTAACGTCAGACGTCAGAAGCGTTATCGTAGTCGAAGATCCGATCTTCTCGAAATCGGATATTGAAAGAGTCTGAAGCTTATCGTGCATGCTCTTTCTGATACCGGAAGATATTCCGCATGCCGAATATGCGGCGAAATACTGGGCAGTTATCGCACTGATAAAGCCGACAACGGCAAACAGCACTAAGATAAAGATATGAGACTTCACATATCCCATATCTCCCTTGTTGATGCCCTGATCGATCATGGCGGCTACTATCAGCGGGACCGTCAGTTCAAAGCAAGCTTCAAGAAGCTTAAACACAGGGCTTAGGATCGAAGCAGCTTTATATTTGCCTACATGTCTTAAAAGAAGCTTCATCAGGCAAGATCACTCTTGAATTTGTTGCACTCACGGATGACCGTATCGATATCGATGGTCGTAAACCTGCCGTCTTCATAAAGGATGCGGCCGTCGATCATGGTCATCTTAACGACTGAATTGTCAGCACTATATACGATGTTTCTCGCTATATTGTTCTCAGGCTGCATAGAAGGCTTATTCATGTCGATCATGATGATATCCGCCTTTTTGCCGGCATCGAGCACATCGCAGTCTGTAAGGCCCATGCAAAGAGCGCCGCCGCTCGTGCCTGCCTTAAGGATCGTAAACGGATCGACAGCAGCCGCATTCTTTGTCTCGACATTGGAAAGAACGCAATCAAGATACATCTCGCGGAACATCGAAAGCGCGTTGTTAGAGCCCGCGCCGTCAGTTCCGATCGCGATATTCATACCGTCTTTGATGAACTTATAAACAGGTGTGATGCCGCTTGCAAGCTTTAAGTTGGAGCAGGCGTTAAAGACAGACCACAGGCCTCTTTTCTTAAAGATCTCCCTGTCCTCATCCGTGAACCATACGCAGTGGAATCCGCCCCCGCCGAAGTCGTAGATACCGAGCTTATCGAAAAGGGCTGCAGGAGTTACTCCGTATCTTTCCTTACATCCGGCAACTTCTTCTGCCGTCTCTGATATATGGGCAAATACGGGCGCACTGTACTTATGTGCAAGCTCAGACATGTACTTTAGATTGTCCTCGCAGGTGGTGTATTCGGCATGGAAGCCGTAGATAAACGATATGAGCGGGTCATAATCATTGAGATCGATATAGTTCTGCTCTAATGCTTCAAATCCGCCGTAATCGTTTGCGGCACCGCAGAAAACATGTCTGAATCCGGTCTCCACGGCAGCCTTGGCATTCTCATACTTGTGGAAATACATATCAAAGCATGAAGTGACGCCGCCGGAAAGATAATCGGCATATGCAAGCTTGGCAAACCAGTAAACATGATCAGGCGTAAGCTTTGCTTCCCTTGGGAAAATAGCCTTGTGGAGCCAGTCGTTAAGACAGTATTCATCCGCCAGGGATCTTGAGAACGTCATCGCCGAATGTGTGTGCGCATTCTTAAGGCCAGGCATCAGGAGATTGCCTTTACAGTCGATCTCGCGGTCAAACTTCTTCCCTTCCGTATCTTTTGATGGACCGATATAACTTATCCTGTCATTTTCGGTCCAAAGCTCGCCTTCTGTTATCTTGTCGTCCTTCATTGAAAGGATCCTGCAATTATAGAATCTGACTGACATTTATTTCTCCTTCATTTACATCAAAGGCGCTACAAGCCTGAGGATAGACTTATAGAACCTGACAAACAGATTAGGTCTTATTCCGTATTTCTCTGTCACGTTGCGGCATTCCGCAAATGTTTCTTCGAAATCCTTCTTTATGTCCATAATGCAATCGGTCTTATACATATAGACCGCGTTCTCAAAGTGATGGTAAAGGCTTCTGAAATCAAGGTTGATCGTTCCTACGACAGCGCACTTGTCATCACAAAGGAAAGTCTTCGAATGATTGAATCCCGGTGCATACTCATAAATACTGACGCCGGAATTGATCAGCATGTTGTAATATGATCTCGTAACGCCGTATGTGAGCTTCTTATCGGGAATACCGGGCGTCATGACCCTTACATCTATGTCTCTTTTCGCGGCTATCTGAAGTGCCCTTGCGATCTCGTCCGACAACACAAGATAAGGCGACATGATCCAGCAGTATTCCTGTGCGTTGTTTATCATGTTGAGATAGACATTCTCGCCTATCGGCTCGTTGTCCAAGGGGCTGTCGCAGTACGGAACACAATATCCTTTCGCGCCCTCGGCCGGGATCAGCGGAACGGCTTCGAACGTCATCATGTCGTCGTCCTTACGTTTCATATCTGCGAAGTTCCACATCTCGATGAACATTGCGGTAAGGCTCTGGACAGCGGGACCTTCAAGTCTGATGCCGTTATCCTTCCAGTGTCCGAACGGATTTACGATGTTGAAATATTCATCTGCAATGTTATATCCGCCCGTATAGCCGACCTTGCCGTCAACTACCGTGATCTTTCTGTGGTCGCGGTTGTTCATGAAGAGCGACAGGAACGGATATGCGGGATTAAAAGCATTGCACTTGATCCCTTCAGACTCCAATACTCTTACGAAATTATGGTTGATGAATATCGAAGATCCTACGTCATCGTACAGGACCCTGCAGTCGATTCCGGCTGCTGCTTTTTCTCTCAGAGCTGCATGCAAAGGCTCAAACGCTTCTTTGGTCTCTATCGCATGATATTCAAGATAAATGTATTTCTCGGCTTTCTTAATATCCTCGATCTGGGCCTTAAAGCAATCGTAGGCTACGGGATAATACTTGATATCCGTGCAGTCATATATCGGGAAATTGTATCCTCTCAGATACCTGGCGTTAGAAGCTCTTGCCGGGTCTTCCTTTTTGAATTCCGTGAAGATCTCATCGTTATAGTTCAGATGGCTGAAGACCATCATGTCAACCTTCTCAAGCCGTTTTTTGATCTTATGCTTCGAACTGCTGAAGTTGTTGAGCATGTAAAACAAAAGGCCCGGGATGGGTACTATCAGAATGACAATGACCCAGATGAGCTTGAAGACACCGTCATGGTCCCTTGCGTTGATACCTATCGCAACGACAAGTGCGACCGCTCTGGTGATGATATCTACCGGCGGAAAATTATGACCGAGAATAGTAAGGAGAACGACAAAGCCGACGATCTGCGCAATAACAAGAAGTCCGAAGACAATAATCCTTCCGACACTGTTCTTGATCGCAGTCTTGTACTCTACCGTTCTCTTTTTGGCCATTATCCGATATTCTCGATGAAAGCTTTATATCCGAGGTACAGATAGTAAAGATCAATCTTTGAGATCACCTCAACAGGAGCATGCATTGACCATACGGGAACGCCCATATCGACAACATCCATACCGAGCTTTGCCATGATGGCGGCAATAGTTCCGCCGCCGCCGGCATCGATGCGTCCGAGCTCACCCGTCTGCCACGGGATCGAATTCTTCTCAAAGATATCGGTGATCTCTGCAATGAAATCGCCTGTCGCTTCAGAACATCCGGACTTGCCTCTTGCACCGGTATACTTCTCGATCTTGAGACCGTGAGACATGAAGGCTGTATTGTTCTTCTCGAAAACGCCCGCATACTTGGGATCGTAAGCTGTCGTAACGTCCGTGGAGAGCATCTTCGTTGCAGCGAGAGCCTTGCGGAATTTCAGATTATTGAACTTGTCGATACCGCCTTCAGCCTTTGCGAACACTTCCATAAGGAAGTTCTCGTAGAGGTTGGAAGTAGCGCCGGAATTAGAATAAGAACCTATCTCTTCCTTGTCCGTAAGCAGGCATACGCAGGTCTTCTTGGGCTTCTCCTGTGCAAGGAGAGCTCTCAGTGCAGGATAAGCGCAGACCTTGTCATCGTGGCCGTATGCAGCGATGTAAGCGCGGTCAAATCCGACGTCTCTGGCGTGTGCAGCGGGAACGATCTCAATCTCTGCAGATACGAAATCCTTCTCCTTGATGCCGTACTCCTCGAAAAGGATCTTAAGAACGCCTGCCTTGAAGATCTCATGAGATTTCTTGTCATCCGTGCAGGGAATGCCGCCGATAACGACATTCAGGTCCTCTGCGGGAATGAATTCGGATGCTTTCTTGGCCATCTGGTCATTTCCGAGATGAGGGAGAAGATCCGTGATGTAGAATACGGGATCCGTGTCCTTCTCACCTACTACGATCTGATGAGCTTTGCCGTCATTTGTAAATACAACACCGTGTACAGCCAAAGGGATAGTCGTCCACTGATACTTCTTGATGCCACCGTAGTAATGTGTCTTGAAATATACGGTGTCATTATCCTCATAAATGGGATTTGGCTTGAGATCGAGCCTCGGCGAATCGATATGCGCACCAAGGATATTGAATCCTTCGGCAGGTCCCTTCTTGCCGATGATAGCGGCTGCAAAGCCCTTGCCCTTAATGCTCTGATAGACCTTGTCTCCGGCCTTGAGCGTATCTTTTGTCGCGATATCCACGTAACCGAGTTCTTCAGCTGCAGCAATGGCATTTGCAGCGAATTCACGCTCTGTCTTCGAGTCGTCGAGGAAAGCCTTGTACTCTTCGGCAAACGCAAAGGTAGCACTCATGTCGTCCTCGGACGCTGTCTCGTAAAGGTTCGGGAAATCAGCGAAAAGTTCGCTCGTTTTGATCTTCTTTGTTTCTTTTTTCTTAGCCATGGTTTATCACCTCTTTCTACTGAACTTATGATACCATAAAGTAAAATTAAATCTTGTAATTAAAGGGACTTTTATGATCACCGACGGACACAACCACACAAAGCATTTCTCGCCTGATGCAGGCCAGACAATTGACGAACTCATAACTGAAGCAAGATCCAAAGGATTTACCCGAATAGGCATCACAGAACACTACGAAGTCGAATTTCCGGAAGACGGCCTTGACTGGACTTTCAACCTTGAAGAATACGATAAGGTCTTCAGTGATTGGCAGAAACGCGCCGGAGAATTAGAGCTCCTTAAAGGCATCGAATTCGGCTACGTTCCCGGAGTCGAAAAAGAGATCGACAGACTTGCTGAGCTTATCCCCTTTGACGTCGTCCTCTTAAGCGTTCATCTGTTCAGGGGGAAGGATTTCTATGTTGACCGTGAATGCTATAAGCTCCCTGCCAAGGAGCTCCACAGCGAATATATCGGTCTGATGGCCGAAATGTGCGAGAAATGCAGCAACTACGACGTTGCGGCACATTACGATTACATCAACAGATATGCCGATAACAAATCGGATTTCGTAACTTACGACGAGTGTCCCAAAGAATTCGACAGGTTCTTTGAAGCACTTATAAGCAAAGGGAAAGCTCTTGAGATCAACACCAAATCGATAAGAAAGCATATCGACGGCGGCTTTACAAGACATCTTCCCGACGAAGCCATTCTGAACAGATACAGAGCCATGGGCGGCAATCTGATCTGCCTCGGTTCTGACTCACACTTCCCGGGCACATTCGGCGTCTGCTTCGATGAGGCAGTCCAATACCTGAAATCCTTAGGATTTACAGAGTCGGTATATTTCAAAGAACATAATCCGGTTTTCGAACAGCTTTAAGAATTAAAGAAACACCTCAAGCGGCCGCTGATTTCGATTTTAAAAGCTTGCATTTGTCAATGACAAACGAGATGACAGTATCGATCAGATAGGCAAGAACTATGCTTACCGAGAATGTGCATAAGAACCAGAAAAAGTCCGATTTCAGATCAAGCTTAAGCATAACGAAGATATGGATAAGATAGATCGTATAGCAATGCTTGCCCAAGAACACCATCGGCTTGATGCTCAGTAGCCTGGCCGGAATGCCGTTCGGGAAAACAGCAAGAAGTATGATCATTAAGCTCATTACTATGCCGGTAATATAAATGAACCGGTGGCCTACGGAATCTTCCGTCCAGAAGGGACCGAGCTTCTCCATAAGCGTTCCTGAAGAGAATAAAACGATAAGCACAGCAATGAGTGTTATCACTATATCACCTGTAACCTTATGTTTTTCGATGCCGGACTTAAGCTTGGCGTTTGATCTTAAATATCTGCAAAGATAACCCGCGGCGATACCGGTCAAAAGCTGATCTAACCTGAGATCATATATTTTAAGGATCACGATCACCAGTCTGACTATGCCGCCAAGGATCAGGAAGATCACGGCATTCACAAGATCATTGTTAAGAGATTTGATCTTCTTTGCCAAAAACTGATGCAGAAGAAGGATATACGGGATAATGAACATTATCCAGAAATAAGCATACATGAACCATAAAGTTCCCCAGTTATCCCCGAAGTACAGAAGACTGATAAATGTCTCCCTGGAGAAATAGTAAGTGCCGAAAAGAAAATAAACACATAAAAGGATCATGTAATATGCCGGAAGAATCCTTATAAGCCTGCTCTTGTAGAACTTGAGTATCCCCCAGAGTGACCCGAATCTCTGCTCATAACGCTCTTTAAAGGGATTGATGATGAAAAAGCCCGCAAGAGTGAAAAATATGCCGTCAACTATCCATCCGCCGTGGATAAGAAGCCTGCAATGGCAGAGCACGACAAAAATGATCGCAAAACCGCGAAGCCCGTCAAATTGGGCGTGATGTCCGGTCTCTTTATTGGTGTCAGTCGGGATCGGCATTTTGCGGTCACTCACGATAAATTAAGCCAAAGCTTTTCAGGGTTATTTCTCGTTCTTCATTCCTGACAGGAAAGCATAGATAAAGCCGTCAAGATTGCCGTCCATAACGGAATCGACATCGACTTCCTCATAACCTGTACGGGCATCCTTTACAAGCGTGTACGGGCAGAAAACATAAGATCTTATCTGGGATCCCCATGCGATATCCATCTGGTTACCCTTTAAGTCTTCGATCTTCTCCATCTCAGAAGCCCTGGCGAGAGCGAAAAGCTTAGCCTTGAGCATTCTAAGGCACGTCTCCCTGTTCTGCAGCTGGGATCTTTCAGCCTGGCAGGAAACGACGATTCCCGTGGGATTGTGCGTCATTCTGACAGCGGTATCGGTCTTGTTGATATGCTGACCGCCCTTACCTGTCGAACGGTATGTATCGACTCTGACTTCGGACATATCGATCTTGATATCGTCCTCTGTCTTCTGGTCGAGCTCAGGAATGACTTCGCATGAAGCAAAAGACGTATGCCTTCTGCCTGCGGCATCAAACGGCGAGATCCTTACAAGACGGTGTACGCCTAATTCGCTCCTTAAGAAGCCGTATGCGTTCTCGCCCCTGATCATGGCAGAAACCGACTGGATTCCTGCGGGATCTCCTTCAACGTAATCAAGTTCCTCAACGGTAAAGCCGTGAGCCTCAGCCCACCTTGTATACATTCTATAAAGCATGGAGCACCAATCCATGGCTTCTGTTCCGCCTGCGCCCGCGTGAAGCGAGATCGTGGCGTTATTTGCATCATAAGGACCTGTAAGAAGAGTCTGAAGACGCATCTTCTCAAAGGATTCCTTAAAGCTTGCGACGCTTGCCTTAAGCTCAGAGAGTGAATCCATATCCTCTTCTTCGTTGGCAAGCTCGCAGAGAGCAAGAAGGTCTTCCCTTTCGGCTTCGAGTGCCTTGTAGCTGTCCACCTTTTTCTTGAGCTGACCGAGCTTTTGGGTAAGCTCTGTCGCCTTATCCGAGTTATTCCAGAAATCAGGCTCGGTAGTACGCTGCTCAAGCTCACTGATCTGGTCACTTACGTGATCGATATGGAGAGCATCCTTAAGTTTCTTTACGGGTTCCTCAAATGATTCGAGTTCAAGTCTTATGTTGTCGAATTCCAGCATAATTAACCTTTCTTCAGTTCTTCTACAAATTCCTTGAGAAGCTTCATAGCTTCCTTGATATCTTCCAGCGAAGCAGCGTAACTGATTCTTACAAATCCCTCTCCGCAAGCTCCGAAAGCATTGCCGGGTACTATGGCGACATGCTTTTCGAGCAGGAATCTCTCGCAGAATTTCTCTGATGAGAGTCCTGTACTCTTGATAGAAGGGAAAGCGTAAAACGCGCCGTAAGGAGTAAAGCAGTCAAGCCCTGCGTCCTTTAAGCCCTGGACGATAACTCTTCTTCTGTGGTTGTATTCGTCGCGCATCTTCTTGATCTCATTGTCAGCGTTCATGGCTGCCTCGACAACGGCCAGCTGTGAAGTCGAAGGAGCACACATGATGCAGTACTGATGAATCTTGATCATCGGAGCCACAAGTTCATGGGGTCCCGCAATATATCCTACCCTGAATCCGGTCATGGCATAGGACTTTGAGAATCCGTTGACCATAATTACCCTGTCTCTTAACTCGGCAAACTGAGTAAGAGATGCGGGCTTGCCGTCAAGATAGTTCAGTTCGCAGTAAAGCTCATCGGAAAGAACTATGACTTCGGGATGTCTCATGAGAACATCCTTTATCTTTGCCCAGTCTTCAAGCGTCATTACAGCGCCTGTAGGGTTATTGGGATAACCGACGATAACATACTTGGTCTTATCCGTGATGGCAGCTTCAAGCTCTTCAGGCTTGAGCTTATAGTCGTTCTCCGGCTTTGTGGAAACGATCACGGGCACGCCGTGAGCAAATTCAACAGTAGCTTTATATGCAACGAAGCACGGCTCAACGATGATGACTTCATCACCGGGATTGATAAGGGCACGCGCAGCAAGGTCAAGACCTTCACTGCCGCCTACAGTAACAAGGACCTCGGACTTGGCATCATAAGAAACGCCATAGCGTCTCTTAAGATAGTCGACGATGGCAATCCTTGAGTCGATATATCCGGAATTCGGCGAATAATGGGTATATCCGTCGATTATCGAATTAATCGCAGCTTCTCTGATCGTCCATGGAGTAACAAAGTCAGGCTCACCTATGGAAAGTGAGATCACATGTCCCTTCATCTCATTGGCAAGATCAAAGAACTTCCTTATCGCAGACGGCGGAACCTGCTGTACTGCTTTGGAGATCTTGGAATCGTAATCTAAACTCATAAGATGATCGCCTGCCTGTCGTCAGTATCCGGATTATCGTAGATAATGCCGTTAGCCTTGTACTTCTTGAGAATGAAGTGCGTTGTGGTCGAAAGAACGCCTTCCAGTGTGGCGATCTTTTCGGTAACGAAGTTTGCAATGCTCCTTAAGTTGCTGTCCTCGTAGATGATCATGAGATCGAATCCGCCGGACATGAGATAGCATGCGGTTACCTTGTCATACTTACTGAGGATCTGGGCGATATGGTCATAACCCTTGTTCTTTACGGGCGTGATCCTGACTTCGATCATGCCGATGCAGTTATCGGGTGCCTGCTTCTCCCAGTTGATTATCGTGTTATAGCCCAGGATTATGTTCTCATCCTTCAGGCGCTTGATCTCGGACTCAACATCGGCGGCGGTCGTGCCGAGCATAACGGCTATCTCTTCAGAAGAAAGCCTGGCGTTGTTTTCTATAAGTCTCAGCAATTCGATATCGTCGATCATGTGAACCGTCCTTTCAACAAAGAAAATCTCCCGCATACTTTTATATGCGGGAGACATTATACCATTAATTATAAATTAATAAAATCAGATACGGGCAACGCCTGTGTCACGTGCAGCCTGAGCAACAGCTGCAGCAACTGCCTTACCTACCCTTGCATCGAATGCGTCAGGAAGAATGTAATCAGGATTGAGCTCATCGTCGGAAACGATTGAAGCGATTGCGTTTGCAGCAGCGATCTTCATCTCGTCGTTGATGTCGGAAGCTCTTACGTCAAGAGCACCGCGGAAGATACCGGGGAATGCGAGAACGTTGTTGACCTGGTTCGGGAAGTCGGATCTTCCTGTAGCCATAACCTTAACGCCTGCCTTCTTTGCCTCATCAGGAAGGATCTCAGGTACAGGGTTAGCGCAAGCGAAAACAACAGGATCCTTAGCCATTGTAGCTACCATGTCTGCAGTGAGTACGCCCGGAGCGGAAACGCCGATGAATACGTCAGCGCCTACGATAACATCAGCAAGAGAACCAGCCTTCTTATCAGGGTTGGTGATCTTAGCCATCTCTTCCTTAGCGGAGTTAAGGCCTTCTCTTCCCTCATAGATAGCGCCCTTACGGTCGCAGAGGATAACGTTCTTAAGGCCTCTGGAGATGAGGAGCTTTGTGATGGCTGTAGCAGCAGCACCGGCGCCGTTAACTACAACGTGGATGTCTTCCATCTTCTTGCCTACGATCTTGAGAGCATTGGTAAGACCTGCAAGTGTGATAACAGCAGTACCGTGCTGGTCATCGTGGAAGATCGGGATATCGCATCTTTCCTTGAGCTTCTTCTCGATCTCGAAGCAGCGGGGAGCTGAGATGTCCTCGAGGTTAACGCCGCCGAAAGAGCCGGCGAGAAGAGCAACTGTGTTTACGATCTCGTCAACATCCTTGGAACGGATGCAGAGAGGGAAAGCGTCAACATCGCCGAATGCCTTGAAGAGTGCGCACTTACCTTCCATAACAGGCATACCTGCTTCAGGTCCGATGTCGCCAAGGCCGAGAACTGCGGTACCGTCTGTAACAACGGCAACGAGATTGTGTCTTCTTGTGTACTTATATGAGAGATCAACGTCCTTCTGAATAGCAAGACAAGGCTCTGCAACACCCGGTGTATAAGCGATTGCGAGTTCTTCCTTGGTGCCTACGGGAGCCTTAGCGATAACTTCGATCTTGCCGGCCCACTGCTCATGCATCTGCATAGCTTTCTCTTTGACGTCCATAAATAAACCTCCGTTTTAGAAACTGAATGGATCTTTTAATTCAAGCGTAATTATATTAAATAAAACGGGCGCGAAATACAATCACGCGGAGTTTCACAAAAATTATCTAAATCTGCTCTCTTTTTCGCCAATATTTATGGAAGATATCACCTTCTTGTCTGACATGGCACAGTAAGCCATGCCTGCATATCTTCCGAAAGTCAATGTTATCCAGGTCGAAAATGCCGCGGAAAGTATGTAAAAAGCTGTCATTGAGGCAAATGAGACAAGTCCTGCCAGAGCATCCGTAAAGAAGAAGACCAGAACGATCAGGAAAATGCTCCTGACATGAGCCAGATAAAAGCCCCTGGTCAGCCTGACGACATGCGGGATCGAGTTGAACATGCCCTTATCGCCCGAAAGATAGCAGGCCGGCGCCGTGAACAGCATCGGAAATCCGATACAAAAGAATACGATCAGATTGGAACTTATGATCATGAACGGAATGGATACCGCAAGGTAAAACAGCGAAAGCAGCACAAACCTTTTGATGATCACGCCCATCTTCACAGGTTCAGGCAGGTCCTCACTGCCTTCCTTACCCTTGTTCCTGCTGCGGAATGACCTTACATAAAGACCCGAATAAAGGACGCCCATCAAAAAAGTTATAAAGAGCGCGAAAAACGCCGACACAAGGAAAACAATGTTTCCGGACGTGATCGGGACAGTCATGTCCATCGCCTGGGTCTGGTCAGCAGCCTCAAAGTTGCTCATCCAGGAGTTGAGCCAGGTAAAATCTGTATCCGAATAAGGATTAAAGAAGACCGCGCAGCGGGCAACTACGCAGAACAGGAACATGAACCTGACGGCCCACTTATAGTCGATATCGTCAATATTTAAAAGCCTTTCGAATACTTTTAAGATCATCTCATGCTCCCTGCTATTTCTTCCCGATATAATACGATAAAACAAAATAAAAATAAATCGATTAGTCTACCCAAACTGTGATAGAATCTAATCTGATTTTTCAAATCAAGGACGGCGGTAAAATGATAGATTTCCATGTAATCCCAGACCTGCTTTATGTCATTCCGACAGACAAGCATTCTACAAATGACGTTAAATCAATACTTGTAAGCCACCCCGAGATCAAGTTCGTCTCACTGGCAGCAGTTGACCTCATGGGCAACGACACTGACGAGAAGATCCCCATTTCGGATTTTTACAATAATGTTGATGATTATCTCGACGGCAAGGCAGTACAGACAGACGGTTCATCCGTTGTACTCCCCGGCATCGCGACGTTGAACGACGGTAAGGTCGACCTTATCCCCGATCCCGATGTAATCTGGTATATCGATTATAACTACGAACACATTGACCTGAAGACCGGAAAGCCCGTGGGAACTTTAAGGATCCCCTCTTTCCTGCTTCATAACGGTGAACCGGTCTGCTCAAGATCCATTCTCAAGAGAAGTACCGAGAATTACGAGAAAAAGGTCAAGGATCTTTTCCTCGGCAATCCCGATCTTTGCGCAAGCTACGGCTTTACGCCCGACGAGCTTAACAGGATCACCCTGATCACCGCCACAGAGCTCGAGTTCTGGGTCAATTCACCCGACGAGATTATCAGCACAGAACAGCTCTCTATCTCACAGGAACTTAAGGAATCCTACTGGAAGCGCACAAAAGGTGTCGTCAGGACCGCTCTCGAGCAGGTCATCATGATCCTCGAAAAATACGGTTTCGGACCTGAGATGGGCCACAAAGAAGTCGGCGGCGTTAAGGCCTCCCTCAACTCTTCCGGTGAATTCCATTTCATCATGGAGCAGTTAGAGGTTGACTGGAAGTATTCCGGCGCAAGACAGGGCGCTGACTACGAGCTTATCGCAAGGATCATCATCAAGGAGATCTTCCGTCTGCATGGTCTCGATGTCAGCTTCAACGCAAAGCCGCTTCCCGGCGTCGCAGGCTCCGGTGAGCATACACATGTAAATGCTGTCGCTTATCTTGAGGACGGCACAAAGATCAACCTCTTCTCACCTGAGGATCCCGGCAAGGATTTCTTAAGCGTATTCGGATGGGGATGCCTTTTCGGAATAATGAAGAACTATTCAAGAGCCATCAATCCGTTTGTTTCCGCTACGACTGATGCTTTTGAAAGACTTACCCCCGGATTTGAGGCTCCTACCCACTGCGTAGCTTCGATCGGCAAAGACGTTAAGACTCCTTCAAGAAACAGATCTGTCCTTCTGGGTCTTGTCAGAAGCGAAGACAACAAGTATGCAACACGTTTCGAGCTTCGTGCTCCCAACCCTCATACAAACACATATCTTTGCCTTGCAGCCGTTTACCAGGCAATGCTCGACGGTATCGACTACGCCATCAATTCCGGCAAGGATTCCCAGGCACTTGAAGCAGAGTTCGTAAAGCCTTACGGCACACCTAGCGACTATCTTCTCACAGACAGGCTCTACAGATGCGAGGACGATATTTTCGAGGATATGGATTCAAACGAAAGAGACAGACTCTTCGGAACACCTGCCGCAACTGTTTACGATTCCATCAGTCCCCTCAAGGATGCTGATGTAGCCGAGCTTCTCGGCCGCGACGGTATTTTCCATGAGAATCTCATCGATTCGTACTATCAGGCAATGCTCGTCCGCTGGGAGATGGAACTTCTCCAGAAGATAATCCCCGCCAACCTCTCCGCTTTAAGGAGCATCACAAGAAAAGAAGAAGGCGGCTGCTCTTACGATGAGCGTCTCTGGAACGACATCACGGATCTTAAGAACCTTCTCGGTAAGGACACCGACGAGAAGAAATCCATCTTCACCCGCATCAAGGCTGCCGTTGAGGCAAATGACTGGGCCAAGACTTCCGTTTACCAGCTTGCGATGAAGAATGCGATGAAAGAGCTCAGGTCAAAGTACAAGACATATTGCGAGAACCAGATCTGATATAAAAACACAAATGCAAAATTAAAGGGGGTGCGGATTCCGCACCCCCTTTTCCATAAATCAATCCGGTCGGGGATCAAAATTGTCTGGATTTATTACTTCTTGCCTGCGAGGAACTTGTAGCAGAAAGCTGCAAGAGCTGCACCTGCGAAAGGTCCAACAATGAAGACCCAAAGGCTTGAAAGAGCAGCGCCGCCTGCGAAGAGAGCAGGACCGATGGATCTTGCAGGGTTAACAGATGTACCTGTAAGACCGATACCGAGGATATGAACCATAACGAGCGAGAAACCGATAACGACACCGCCGAAAGAACCGTGCTTATAGTCGCCGTCAGTAACACCGAGGATTACAAGAATGAAAATGAATGTGAGGATGATCTCAGCAATAAGACCTGCGCCGATGTTTCCGTTAACACCGCCGAGACCGTTGGATCCCAATCCGCCTGTAGCGTCTGTGATTCCACCCAGACCGAAGATAAGCTTAAGACATGCAGCACCTAAGATAGCACCGATCGTCTGTGAAACAAAATAAAGACCGAAGTCCTTTCCGCTCATTCTTCCTGAGATAAGGCAAGCAAGTGAAACTGCGGGATTGATATGGCAGCCGGAAATGTTGCCTACACAATAAGCCATACCAACGATAACAAGACCGAAAGCAAATGCAGTGGTAAGATAACCGCCCCACTTGTCACAGCCTGTCAACATAGCTGTACCGCAACCGACAAGAACAAGAGTAAATGTACCGATACACTCGGCTACATACTTCCTTAAACCTTCCATAAGATTCACCGTCCTCCGTATATTTTTCAGGACGGCACCTTACGACCATCCTTGTCTCAATTATATACGAATTCTTCTCCGTGGGATAATATTATGACTTCATTTGTATTACCGTTTGAAGACTTTTCGACATGACCCACGATCCTCGAATCGATATTGAACGAAGATGCAATATCCATAATGCTCTGCGCTTCTTTCTCGTCAACGTAGAACTCGATCCTGTGACCGCAGTTGAATACCTGGAACATCTCCTTCATCGGGATCTCGCCTGACTCATAGATGGCAGCGAAAAGCGGAGGAAGCTCGAAGAGATTGTCCTTAACATATCTGACGCCGTTGCCGAAGTCCCTGCACTTTGCCTGTCCGCCGCCTGTGCAGTGGATGATGCCGTGGATCCTCTCCCTGCCGCCTTCGAGCACCTTGCTGATAACAGGAAGGAATGTTCTTGTAGGAGCAAGGATAGCCTCGCCTACAGTCACATCTGCTCCGGGGAGCTTATCGGTAAGACGGTATTTGCCGCAGTATGCCTTGTCTGCGGGAACCGTATCTGAGAATGACTCCTTGAAGTTCTCATAGTAATACTTGGAAAGGAGCATATGACGTGCAGCCGTAAGGCCGTTTGAAGACATTCCGGAATTGTAGGATGTCTCGTATGTAGCCTGACCGGATGAGCTTAAGCCTACGATGACGTCACCGGGCCTGATGTTTGCTGCGTTTATGACATCGGATCTCTTGGCTCTTGCAACGATCGTAGAATCAACGATAAGCGTTCTGACGAGGTCTCCTACGTCAGCTGTCTCGCCGCCGCACATCGTGATTCCGATACCGAGATCCGCAAGCTTTGCGATGATCTCATCGTAGCCTTCGATAACCTTGGCGATAGCCTTACCGTCAACAAGGTGGGCATTACGGCCTATCGTATTGGAAAGCATCAGGTTTGAAGTAAGGCCAACGCATGCGAGGTCGTCTGTATTCATAACGAGTGAATCCTGGGCAAGACCTTTGAACCAGTCGTAACTGCCGGTCTCCTTATACATGAGGTATGCGACGGAAGATTTTGTTCCCGCGCCGTCTGCGTGGATCGCAGTGCAGTAATCGGGATCTCCCGCGATATCGTCGATCAGTTTGCAGAATGCTCCGGGGAAAGCGCCCTTGGACTGGTTCTTAACTGCCGCCTTGACTTCGTCCTTCGTAGGCGAGACTCCTCTGCTCAAATAAGATTCTGCTGACATGATGCATACCTCCAAATATTAATCACAATTAAGTTTTCACGCAGACCGGTAAGCCGGGTTCTGTATATGACAATCATCTATCTAGGCCATACATTTCTGCATGGCTCGAGCCGTCTCCTCAGGCCCGCGGACAACGGTTATGCCTGTTTCCTCGACGTTGCTCCGGATGGGGTTTACAAGGCCGCTAAGTCTCCAAAGCGCCGGTGAGCTCTTACCTCGCCTTTTCATCCTTACCCTTGCGGGCGGTTTTCTTTTCTGTTGCACTTTCCTTAAAGTTGCCTTCACCGGGAGTTACCCGGCATCCTGTCCTGTGGAGCCCGGACTTTCCTCATGCGCCGGACTTTCGCCCGATGGCGCCCGCGATTGTCTCGGTCTGCGGGAAAACATAGCTATTATACTCAAAACCCCTGTTAAATGACAGAAGCCTTTTCGTTGTTATAATTCACAATGAATTTGATGCTGGGGAACTTTTCTGAAAGCGTTTCCCTGAGCTTTTCGAGATATATCTGCTCCGTAGCCGAGTGACCGGCGATAACCGAATTGACTCCGCACTCTTCAAGCTCGACGCATACGTGATGCTTTATCTCGCCCGATACAACCGTATCCACGCCGTTTGCGAGGATCGCGGGAATGCTGTCCTCATCAAATGCTCCGCCCTGGGCAAAAACCTTCTTAACTTTATTCGAGGGATCATTGATCGTGATGATGCCGCTTGCCATGAGAGCTTTCCTGACCTTTGAAGCAAATTCATGAAGGCTTTCTTCCTTCGTCTCAAATACAACGCCGCATCCGGTTCCTTCAAGATGCTTTGCATCTTCAGCACCTAAAGCCTTTGCGATCGCGAGGTTGCCGTATTCATCCGTCATGTCGAGATTCGTATGGCATGCGTAGCATGTGATGCCGTTCCTGATAACGTCTGTCAGGATGCGGCCCTTGTAGGTCTCGGTATTCAAAGTGTTGATACCGCCGAAGATTATCGGGTGGTGAGTTATTATCAGGTCCGCACCCGACTGTCTTGCGCATTCGATCGCCTTGCCTGTAAGATCGAGCGACAGCACGACCGCCGTCACCGCCCTGTCGGGATAGCCTGCCAAGATACCGTTATTGTCATAGTCCATAGCGTTCTCTCTCGGAAAACATTCGTCGAGAAAACCGGTCACATCACTTATTCTCATGTCCGTTCCTTTCATTCAAGGCTTCCCTTACAACAAGGTCGCTTCTTGACCTGATCTCGAAAACTTCATCAAGATGGGCAAAATAAGCTTTTACCAGAGCGTCCCCCGCCGCCTCCTTATCAGGGAGCAGAACGCCGTAACACTCTTTGTAGGCCCCGAGTTCGTAAGAGATACCGCTGTAGCTCATACGCATAATATTATAAAAGAAATCTCTGTCAGTGCACACGGACTCGTCATCAAAGTCAAAACCTTTCTGTGCAAAGAATTTCCTTACCAGATTTACTGATTTCTGTGGCTGGATGATGAACCTGACCTGCTTTAAGAGTTCCGGAGTCTCCGAAGCGATACATCTTGTGACAATATCAATGATATTAAGACCGCCCATGCCCGCGATAACCACTATATCGCCCGGCTTCAGGCTTATCCCGTTAAGGCCGTCGGTCACATAAACACAGGAACGGTCTTCAAATCCGGCTTCCTTGAGCGCTTCCTTTGAATGACCGGCAGGGCCCTGATGTATCTCGGTACAAACAGCCTCAGTCGCAATGCCGTTCTCAAGGCATGATACCGCCAACAGTCCGTGATCTGAACCTACATCTATGACTCTTCCGGGGCCAAGATCCTTACGGGCCTCTGCGACCTGATCAAAAACAGCGGAAAGCCTGGAAGAAAGTCGTATCATCACAGCTCCTCGAGCTTATTTCTCATCTTGACCTTATAATCGCACAGGCTGGAGAGCTTCTTGTCTATAGCGTCTCTTTCTTCCTGCGAGGAAGCATACATCCTGCGCGAGATCAAAGATTCTTCTATTTCGTTAACTCTCGAGATCCTTATCTTATAAAGGTATCCGAGATAATAATCCTTCTTGACCGTGACATCTTCCGCCTGATCAGCCCTGGTGCATTCCCTGTACATGACATCCTCGGCTGCCGCTCCGTTAATGGTAACGCGTCTGAAGAAATCGCTCATCCTCGCAAAAGAAACACCGCGCTTGGCATCGAATACCGAAAGGAAGCTCTTTACGAGCGCCTTCATGGAATCTCCCGAGAAATCGTCAGGTCTTAACACGTCCTCTATAGCTATCTTCTTCTGATCGGCGAGGACAGGACCGAGCGAGATGGCATACGCAAAAAGCTTAAGCTCATCATCAGATGCCGTATCGACTACTGCATAGATATTATCCTGTTCGGGCGCTTCTTCCGGGGGCGCATCGTTATCGGCCGGCTCGGGTATATCTTCGTCCGGAGCGGTATTGCGGCTCTTGAGATCATTCTCCTTCTGCCTTGCGATCTCCCTCGCCTGCATCAGAGACTCTCTTTGTCCCTCGTTCTCTGCAAGGCTGTTCATACGGTTAAGTACCGCTGCAGGGTTGGCACCCAGCACTTTGGCAGCTTCATTAGCCATAGTGGAACGCTTGATCTCATCAGGGATCCATGAACCGTAAAGGCATATATCATCCTGGTATCTGCCCTTGTCTATACCCTTGTCGTCATAGTTGTCGTTATACGCCCTGTCAAGGAGATAGTCCTCTACATAAAGAGCATTCTTGACCACTTCAGCAAACTTCTCGGCTCCGTTGACGCGGATAAATTCATCCGGGTCCTTGCCGTCAGGGACCTTGGCGATCTTTATCCTGATCTTGATGCCGGAAAGCTTGGTAAGATAAGCAAGCATCATCTTGATAGCGCGGATTGCGGCCTTCTGGCCTGCACCGTCGGCATCAAAGAAGAAAACAACCTCCTCACAGTATCTTGCACAAAGCTTGAGCTGGCTGTCGGTAAATGAAGTGCCGAGTGCGGCTACGGTATTGCGGAAACCGGCCTTATGCATCGCGATGGCATCCATGTAGCCCTCAACGACGATAAGCTGCTTGGACTGTTCTTTCTTTGCAAAGTTCAAGGCATAAAGATGATTCTGTTTGTTGTAAACGAGTGAATCGGGAGAATTGATGTATTTAGGCATCTCACTGCCCAGCGAACGGCCGCCGAAAGCAATTATGTTGCCGAATGAATCAAAGATCGGGAACATGAGCCTTCCTCTGAAAAGATCAAATATCTTCCCTGTCTTCTCTGACTTCTTGAAGATGCCTGAATCAAGCATCTCTTCTTCGGTATAGCCTTTACCCGAAAGATAATCTCTTGTGGCTTCCCAGCTCGCAGGAGAATATCCGATGCCAAAATGATCGAGCGTCTGCTTATCGAGAGCGCGCTTCTTTGCATATTCTCTTGCAGGAACACCTGTATTCTCATCGTTAAACTGGTGATAGTAGAATTTGGCGGCTTCGGTAAGCAGAGCCTTAACACGCTCTCTCTTCTCCCTGCCGGCATCACCGCCCTTATCGTCTCTCGTATCAGGGATGTCAACACCGTAGATGCCGCCTAGATATCTGATCGCTTCGGGATAGCTTAAATGCTCCATCTCCATGATGAAGTTGATGGCGTTGCCGCCCTTGTTGCAGCCGAAGCACTTATAAATCCCCTTTGAAGGATTTACGGAGAAAGACGGTGTCTTCTCGTGATGGAACGGGCAAAGGCCCCACATGTTAGAGCCCTTGCGTCTGAGTGAAACATATCTTCCCACGACTGATTCGATGTCAGCCTTGAGAAGAATATCATCGATCACGCTCTCAGGAATGAGTCCCAATGTCCGTCTCTCCTTTAATTAAATCGGCCCGGTATTGTCCGGGCCGAATAGTTACTGATTCGGGTAACAGACTTGACCTTTGGCCTTCTGTTATTCCTCGTCCTTCTTCTTGCTGCCGAAAAGGCCCTTCTTCTCGGAAGCAGGCTCTTTCTTGACGGTTCCGTCAGGATTGAGCTTGTCGCGCTTCGTAACAGTAGAGATAGCACTCTTGGTGAAGGTTACAAGTGTATTTGCAGCAGATGTTGAGATCGTGATCTCGTTATCCTTGATGTTTGCTACAAATCCTACAAGTCCGCCGATGGTAACGACTCTGTCGCCTACTGACAGCTTGCTTACTTCTTCCTTGAGTTCTTTCTCACGCTTACGCTGTGGTCTTATCAGTATAAAATAAAAAACGACGAACATGAGGACTAAAAGTCCGATAGACATCAACGATCCGTAAGTCGTCCCCATCATTTCATCTGAACTCATGCCGGTTCCTGTGCCTGCATTGCCGGCAGCTTCACCTGCCCTGAGAATAAAATCTGTCATTTAAACAAAACCTCCCTATAACAAGTTAAACTTGTCATTCTTTTATTGCATCCGCGATTACATCGGACATTGTATAGTAACCGGCATCTTTACCGCACATGAATCTTGCTGCGGTAAGAGCACCCTTGGCGAAGACATCCCTGGTCATTGCACGGTGGCTTACGGTAAGGATCTCTTCATCACTGATAAACATGGCATCATGATCACCGACGATATTTCCGCCCCTGATAGAAGAGATTCCGATCTCATTCTTCTTGCGGGCTTCATTTCTGCTCTGTCTGTCATAGATATAGTCGACTTCCTCAGGGATCTCCTGTGAGATCGCATTGGCGATCATCATGGCTGTTCCTGAAGGAGCATCAAGCTTGCGGTTATGGTGTGCCTCGACTATCTCGATATCGAACTCGGGATAAAGAGTCTTTGTGCACTTCTTTACGAGCTCAATCATAAGATTGATGCCGACGCTCATGTTGGCGGACTTGAATACCGGGATCGTCTCGGAAGCCTTTAAGATATCTGCGACAGTGTCATCGGAAAGAGCCGTCGTGCAGCAGATGAAAGGCTTCTTAACGGTAAGGGCATAGTTAAGGATAGCAGGAACGGCAAGAGCATTCGAGAAATCGATGATAACGTCGAATTCTTCCGTGCAGTCCTGGGGATTGTTATAGATCGGGAAGGTAAAATCGTCACATGTCGTGACATCGCAGCCTGCGACTATTCTGTAGTCAGCATCGCGCTTGCACATATTCGCAATGGTGTGACCCATTCTGCCGCAGCATCCGTTCAAGAATATTCTGACCATATTACTTCTCCTGATTATTTAGCAAGAAACTTTGCTGTTGCGGAAGTATCGTACTTAGCAAGGACATCGACCATCTTCTTGTGGTTAGCCTCGCTCATCTCGCAGAGAGGAAGTCTGCAGGGACCTGCGTTCCATCCGAGAATGTTCATTGCTTCTTTGACGGGGATCGGGTTAACTTCGCAGAACAGAGCCTTTACAAGAGGGATCATGCTGATCTGCATATCTCTTGCCTTCTGGATATCGCCGTCGATGTAAGAATGGATCATCTGGCTCATCTCACGGGGCAGGATGTTTGCAACAACGGAGATAACGCCCTTAGCACCGAGCGATACCATAGGAACAGCAAGTCCGTCCTCACCGGAATACATTGCATATCTGTCTCCGCAGAGGCTGTAGATCTCAGGGACCTGTGCAAAGTTGCACTCCTTTACGCCGACGATGTTCTCGCAGTCGGATAGTCTGTAGAGAAGTTCCGGTGTGATGTTAACGTTCGTTCTTGAAGGCACGTTGTAAAGGATGATCGGGCATGACACTGCGTCAGCAACCGCCTTGTAATTACGGTAAAGACCTTCCTGAGTGCACTTGTTGTAATATGGAGTAACCAGAAGGAGCGCATCAGCGCCAAGCTTATCCGCACGCTTAGAGAGATCAAGGCAATAGGCTGTATCATTGGAACCGGTTCCTGCGATAACGGGAACGCGTCCTGCGACTGTATCGATCGCGCACTTTATTGCAGCCTCGTGCTCTTCATCGGTCATAGTGGCAGCTTCACCTGTGGAGCCACAAATAATGATGGAATCGATACCGTTCTCGATCTCGAATTCGATCATTCTCTCAAGTTCCTTGAAATTTACGTCGCCGTTCTCGAAAAATGGTGTAATGATCGCAACTCCGGCGCCGACAAAAACAGGCTTGGACATGGGAATGCCTCCTTAAAATATTAGAATCATACTGGATTCACTAGGGAATTTTAACATCAAGAATTGCTTATAGTCAATTATGCCCAGAGGGTGCACAATTGTACTCAGGACACGTACAATCAGGACTCTTCCGCCGTTATCTCAGCCCGACGGATCGTTGTCGTAAGACAGCGGGTACCTGACATGGTCGAAATCTTCCATAACGCGTCTGAAAACGGCATTGATAGCCGACTTGTTCGAAGCTTTCAGGATAAAGCTAAGACGGTATTTTCCGCGGAGTTCGTAGATCACCGCGGGTACAGGTCCGTAGAGCTCAAAACCGTATGAGCTGTCCTGGTATGAAAGGAAGTCAGACAGATAGTGATAAAGGTCTCTTCCCCTCTCCTGAAGGCTTGATTCGTCCTCAAGCGAAAGTACGATCTCTCCTATAGCTTTAAAAGGCGGCAGCGACATTTTCTGCCTGTAAGCGATCTCCGTATCGTAGAAAGCCCTGTAATCCTGCGTGCACGCATATCTGAACAAAGGATTGTCCGGGTTATAACTCTGTATGAATACTTTGCCGGGATCATCGCCTCTTCCTGCCCTGCCCGCTGCCTGCGTTATAAGCTGGAATGCCCTCTCGGAAGCCCTGTAGGATGAAGCCGCGATCATGAGATCCGCACCTAATATTCCGACAACGGTACAGTCGGGGAAATCCAGGCCTTTTGCTATCATCTGCGTACCGATAAGGATCGATGCTTCCTTTCTGGCAAATCTTTCTATGATCTCCCTGTGCGCACCGGGCGACACCGTCGTGTCCTGGTCCATCCTCAGGACTTTTTCATGCGGGAATACTTCAGAGAGCAAAGACTCAAGCTGCTGCGTTCCGAATCCGGCTCTCGTGAAATGATTGCCGCCGCAGAAAGAACACTGTGCTTCCGAGGCATTTATCATGTATCCGCAGTAATGGCAGATCAGGCTCTGCGAACCTGTCCTTCTGTTGTTATGAAGCGTCATTCCGACAGAACAGTTGACGCAGCTTACCGGTTTTCCGCAGTCCTCGCACACGAGCGTTCTTGCATAGCCCCTTCTGTTAAGGAAAAGGATAGCCTGCTTCTTCTGCGAAAAAGCAACGGCCATCGCCTGTCTGAGCGGTATGGAAAGAATATCGCCCGCACCAAGCTTGACCTGCTCTTTCATATCGACAGGAACGATCTCAGGCAGTATCGCCTGTGTCCTTGCGCGTGACTTAAGCTCTATAAGGTCAAACACCTTCTTTTCGGCCGCATAGAAGCTCTCTACCGAAGGCGTGGCCGAACCGAGCACCAGAGCCGCCCCGTTCTTTTTCGCTCTCATACGGGCTACATCCCTTGCGGAATACCTCGGGTGCGACTCGGACTTGTACGATCCGTCGTGCTCCTCATCTATGATTATCAGACTGATATTCTCCGCAGGCGCGAAGACTCCGCTTCTCGGCGCGACGACAACCTTAGCCTTACCGGTCCTGATCATCTCCCACTGCGAAAATCTCTGTCTGTCCGTAAGCCTGCTGTGAAGCACGGCAACTACGCCTCCGAGGCGTCCTTTGATCCAGCTTATGGTCTGCGGTGTCAATGAGATCTCGGGCACCAGATAAAGAACTGTTCCTCCGGCGTCAATGACCTTCTGGGCGCACTTGAGATACACCTCGGTCTTGCCGCTTCCCGTTATTCCGAACAGAAGATGCGTTCCGGCGGCTGTCCTGCCGTCTTCTCCCGCTATCTTCCTTACCGCTTCTGTCTGCTCATCGTTAAGGTCATAGACCTCCGAGAACTTGCCGTCGGTCGGAACATCTTCAAGGATCGATGCTGCGGTACGGTCGTAATCCTCACTGCTTATCTCCTTGGTAAACCTGATAAGGCCTTTCTCTTCCACCGCTTTAACCTGGGCGGCAGAAGCAGATACGGCAGTCTGAAGTTCCTTTCTGCTGCATTTGCCTCTCTTAAGAAGGTATTCGAGTATGTTCATATGAACGGCTGACCTGAGCGTACCTGAAGAAAGGACCGCTTCGGCTGTCTCTTTATCTGCTATCTCGGTAAATACCTCTGTAGGGCTCTTATGATGTTCAACACAAGAGGGCACCATCAGTTCGATGATGTCCCCCTTAGTGCAGTTGAATCTTTCTGATAATGTATCGACAAGTTCAAGAAGGTCCTGGGTAAGCACAGGATAATCGACTATAAGGCTCTTTATCTCCTTAATGCCTTTTATTCCGTTACCCGCATCTTCCGACACGTTCATAACGACCGCAGCCCTTGTCTTATTGCCAAACCCGAAAGGCACGTTGCAGAATGATCCCGGAACCACCTTTCCTTCAAGTGATTCCGGAATCTTGTAAGTATACTGACGGTCAGTCTCTCTGACAGTGCCTCTCAGGATAACGCTGCAATACATTATTTATCTCCGGATGGATTAGTACCCATATCGCCACCTTTATCTCCGGATGGATCAATACCCATATCGCCACCAAAGAAATCGAACAGGTTCATCTGGGCGCTCTCCGGGAGGTCATCCAGGATGCCGCCGTAAGCTAACAGTTTCTCGGTTACCGACTGTCCAACACCTGTTCTCTTCATGAAATCATCACGGTTCTTGAACGGACCGTCGGCTCTTGCCTTTTCGATAGCTTCACCGTTCGCGGGCGATACGGCAGGTATCGCGCAGAAAGGAGGTCTTATAAGCTTGGGACCCGCTTTGGCAAACTTGGTACCGAGCGAATCGTTAAGCGTGATCGGAGCAAAGGTTATGCCTCTGGCATACATCTCTTCGACCAGCTCATAGAAATAGTACTTGAGCTTGGTATTGGGATCGCCCTTGGCATGCATCTCTTCATTAAGCTCGATCCTTCTCGCCTTTACTTTTTCGGGTCCGCTGCACATATCCTCGGCATTGAACAGACCTTCGCCTCTGTGCGTAAAGAACGAGCAGTAGTATTCCTCAGGATAGTAGACCTTGAACCATGCTACTCTCAAGGACGAGATCGCATATGCGGCAGCATGTGCCTTCGGGAACATGTACTTGATCTTCTGGCACGATTCGATGTACCAGTCAGGCACGCCGCAGTCCTTCATCTCTTTCACATAGTCAGGCCATTTCTCGACCTTGCCTGCCGCAACCTTACCCTTACGTACGCCTTCCATGATGTCGAAAGCGTCCTTGTTGGGAAGACCCCAGTAGATAAGACTCGTCATGATGGAGTCACGGCATCCGATGACCGAGTTAAGGTCACATGTACCGTTCCTGATGAGTTCCTGCGCATTGCCGGTCCATACGTCAGTACCGTGTGAAAGACCCATGAGCTGAACAAGATCGTAGAATCTCGTCGGCTTTGTTTCCTTGATCATTCCGCGCGCCATGTTCGTGCCGAGCTCGGACAGACCCAGTGTGGCTGATCCCGCATCTGTGGCTTCCACAGGGAAACCAAGCGCATCAGTACTCTGCAGGAGGCTCATTACCTTCTCGTCCGGTATCGGTATGTCTGTAATGGTTACACCGGTAATATCACTGAGCATTCGAAGTACCGTAGGATCTGCGTGACCCAGGATATCGAGCTTAAGGATGGTATCGTGCATCGCGCGGAAGTCGAAATGCGTTGTTATGATTCCGCCGTCCGTCTTGTTCGCCGGGAACTGGATGGGCGTGAATTCGTATATATCCATTTCCTTGGCAATAACGACGATACCGCCCGGATGCTGGGATGTAGTTCTCTTGACGCCTATTATGTCCCTTGCCATGTAAGCAAGATGAGCCTGAGTGAAAGGCTCTCCCTTCTCCTCGCAGATCTTGCGGCAGACACCGTATGCGTTCTTGTCCTGGTAAGCGCCGATCGTTCCTGCCTTGAACGTATGCGTTCCTCCGAAGAGTACGCCTACGTATGCATGTGCTCTCGGCTGATATTCACCTGAGAAGTTAAGATCGATATCAGGCTGCTTGTCACCCTTGAATCCGAGGAACGTCTCGAACGGGATATCCTGTCCGTCGGGGATAAGCTTCTCTCCGCATTCCGGACAGTTCTTCGGCGGGAGGTCATAACCCGATCCGTATTTACCGCTGTTGTCAAACTCGGCATAGTTGCATTTGGGGCACCTGTAATGCGGAGGCAGCGGGTTAACTTCCGAGATACCGCACATGGTAGCGGCAAATGAAGAACCGACAGAACCTCTCGAGCCAACAACGTAACCGTCGTTATTGGACTTTTTAACGAGTCTGTACGCGATATAGTACATGATCGCGTATCCGTTACCGATAATGGATTCAAGCTCACGGTCGAGCCTTGCCTTAACGACTTCGTTGAGCACTCCGTTGTGCCGGTACAGTTTGTTTGCCTTTGTATATGCGATATCTCTGACGTCGGCAGCAGCTCTTGCGATCTGCGGCGGGTAAGATCCGTCCGGGAACGGCTTGATACCGAACTCGATAAGGTCGGCGATCTTGTTTGTATTGTCGATTACGACTTCTTCAGCCTTCTTCTCACCGAGATATGAGAACTCTTCGAGCATCTCGTCAGTTGTTCTGAAATACAGGTCGCTCTGCATCTCGGCGTCATCAAAGCCCATGCTCATCAACATGTATTTTCTGTACATGCCGTCTTCCTTATTAAGGAAATGAGAGTCAGTCGTGGCACATACAGGCATGTTGTGATCATCGGCGGTCTCAACAAGAAGTTCGTCGATTATCCTGATATCGTCCTCATTCAACGGAACATTACTGCCATACTTGGCAGGAGTTTGTCTCGTTAAGAACATGTTGTTGCACAGCGGCTGGATCTCAACGTAGTCATAAAGGCTCAATATCTTCCTGAACTCCTCTGATTCATTGAGGATCTTTCTGGTCAGCGCTTTGTCCTTATTGCTGTTAACATATGTCTTTAACACATAACGGTACAGTTCTCCGTCCACGCAGGCGCCTCCGACGATAATGCCGGACTTGAAGTACTTAAGAAGGCTCTTCGGAGTCCTCGGTCTCTTGGAGAAATAATGTATCTGCGATTCGGATACGATACGGTACAGGTTGTAAAGTCCCATATTGGAACGCGCCAGATAAATGATGTGGTACGTCGGCGTTACCTGCAGACCGGTGGCCTTGTCTTTTTCCGCCGCTTTGATCTTACCGGGAGTATAGTGTCCTGATGCATAGTTTATGGACAGAGCATCAGCCGTTCCTGCATCCTTAAGGCATGCGACAAGACAGGAAGCTGATTTATAACAAGCTTCAAACATCGCATCATGCGGGTCGCCTGATGCTGTATATGTGAACCCGGCACCTTTCGATGCAAGGAGTTCGTCAACGTTCTTGAACTCACCCTTGAAATAAGTCTCAAGGATATCCTCATCACTCGTCGCAGGCATAAGGAACTTGTGCCTGTAGTAAACGTGATCTTCGATGTTGATGCCGTAACCGGCGCGGCGCAGGAATGCGAGCGTGGTAAAGATATCGGGACCGGTGATGTATGAGTCACCTATGAATTCGAGGAGCTCGCCCATTGCGAAATAGGAATCACAGGGCTCTCCTGTACCCGGATAGATTACGTCATCAAAATCGGCATGGAAATCCGCGACATGCTCATAAACAAGTTCTGAGGGAACGACTTCATCCTCGCCGTCAGCATATTCGCCGTTGATATCAAGCTCGGCATTCAAAGTCTTCCCCAAAGGCTCATGAGGTTCCATTACCTTGGCGGCAATGGCCTCGTCACTGAGCTTTTCAGGGAATTCGGATTCGTCCCAGAGCGACTTGTCGATATCGTGGGACGCAAACTCCATTGCATCCTGCTCGGACTCGCCTTCCTCAGCGGGCCTTAAAGCCTTGTAGCCTTTGAGTCTGTACTTGGATGCGCATACAGATGTGAAAGTATCCCTTAATGCATCGTCACCATTCCTCTTGATGGTTATGGAAACAAAAGATCCTACCGCCTTGGGCTTTTCAAGGAAATCCAGCGCAGCATCCTCATCACCGTCCGCTTTCTTAAAGTACTTGTCGTTCTTATAGTCATAGGGAAGGTTGTAAAAGACCGTGGGACCGTCATCGACAAGATAACCCTCACACCCGAGGATACACTTGATAGGTGCTTCACCTGTGTCTTTGCGCTTCTTGTTGATGCCTTTAGCCGCTTCAAAAACATGCGGGAAGGCCTGGACAACACCGTGATCCGTTACGGCGCACGCAGAGTGGCCGAAGCTTGCTGCAAGCTTGATAAGATCAGCAGGGTCAGTCGTAGCATCACTTTCGCTCATCTTGGTGTGGACATGGAGCTCGACACGCTTTCTTTCTGCGTTGTCTTTTCTTCCTGCGGGTTTCTCTGCAGGGAAAGCACCGTTGACCTTGAACTGTATCTCGCCCGAAAAAGAGTCTTTCTCACAGTTGCCCTGAAGGCCTACGTATCCGCCCTTCTCGAACTTCTTCTGGAATCCGTCGGCTTCTTCAGGCTTCAAGAAAGCGATGCAGGAAATACCGTCGGTATCGTCAAAACAGTTGAACTTGGTGATTACGGACTTACCGCTCTTAGTCAGTCTAAGTTCATCAGTTATCTGGATGCGTCCGATAATGTTAACGTCCATCTCGCCAAGCGCGAGATTCTTTATCTTCATGTTTACGGCCTGTTTTTTGACCTTGCCGAAGATAATATCGTCAGCCTGGGCATTTTTCGAATAATCGAAATTGTTCTTGCTCTCGGCTTTTGCTTCTTTTTGGACCTGAGCTGCTTTATATGCCCATGAATCCTTGTTGGAAGCCGCATCGGAATCGGAAGCGGCCGTCTCAAGTTCAGTCTGCTTCTTCTTTTTCTTCTTGGGCTCGGACTCGGCATAATTGCCGTCAAACTCCTGATAAGTACCGGACTGCATTGCCTCGATGATGTCATTCTCGGGGGAGTATTCCTCGTAGTCGCTGGATACGGACATGACATTATGACCGTATCTTTCAGGTTCGATCCTGCAGCAGGCATATACAGCATCGGTAAATGCTTTCGAAAGATCCGCCTTGCCAAAGGGCCCCATCATGGAATCCCACCATTCGGGGACATTCAGATCGATGTCAGGGCTGTTAAATCCGGAATCGGTTCTTCCTTCATAATCAAATCTTACGTAATCGACAAAGCTTCTGAGACCGGAGCTTCCATCACGTTTGATCATATAGAGAATAAGCTTCTCCAAGCCTCCGATATAATCGCCTATATTACCGTCTTTGCACTCTTCGAAAACAAAGTTGATCTTAAAGCCGAAATTGTTCTCGAGGTCCTCCAAAAAAGAAGCCGCGTCATTACCGGGCTTGAGCGTATCCACGCCTTCAAGCTTAAGCTCGATCAGTCCTTTGTTTTTGTAGATATCGACCTTGCTTACGGTAATACCGTCAAGGCCTTTGTATTCTTTATCACCGATGTTCAGTTCAAACAGTTCGGTCAGTTTTGTTTCTTTCTTCTCCAACTCTGATTACTTCCTTTACAAATTCATCAACAGCGGTGTCTGCAGGAATCTTGCGGACAGGAACACCTTTCTCGAAAAGAAGGAATTCGTTCTTGCCGCCTGCAAGTCCGATGTCACATTCCCTTGCTTCTCCGGGACCGTTTACGACGCAGCCCATTACCGCGACCTTGAGATTGTATGGCAGCTTCGAGATCTTCTCTTCGATCTTGCCTGCAAGCTCGATCAACGGTACCTGCGTCCTACCGCATGTGGGACAGGAAATAAAAGTTATGCCTTCGTCACGGAGGCCGAGTGCTCTGAGAATAGATTTAGCGCAATATACTTCTTCGACCGGATCTCCGGTAAGAGATACCCTGATGGTATCACCTATGCCTTCGGCAAGGAGAGCACCTATTCCTACAGCTGATTTGATGGTACCTTCCCTGACAGTTCCTGCTTCGGTGACACCAAGATGAAGCGGGTAATCACACATCTTGGATAAGATCCTGTAAGTCTCGATCGTAAGCTTGGGAGACGAGGATTTGATGGAGATAACGATATCCCCGAAGTCCTGGTCTTCCAGGAGCTTTACAGCCTGCAATGCGCTCTCAGTCATGGCATCAGCGTTGACTTCGCCGTATTTGGCAAGGATTTCTCTGGAGATTGATCCGGAATTCACTCCAACCCTTATCGGAAGGCCGCGCTGCTTGCAGCAGTCGGCGACAAGCCTGAGCTTGTCAGGTCCTCCGATGTTGCCCGGATTGATCCTGATCTTGGCTGCACCGTTCTCGGCCGCGCCAATAGCAAGCCTGTAATCGAAATGAATGTCCGCTACAACAGGGATCGGGGATTCTTTAGTAATCACCTTTAAGGCCTCACAGGCTTCCATATCGGGTATGGCGACTCGTGTGATGTCACAACCGGCATCCCTGAGTCTGGCGATCTGTTCAAGAGTAGCCCTTGCATCACGGGTATCCGTGTTGTTCATGGACTGTATCTTTACAGAAGCGCCGCCGCCAACAGCGACACCGCCTATCATAACCTGTCTGGTCATTACGGTTCTCCTTTTGCCTTATCTCTCGACAAAGATCCTGATGATGTCTGAAGCGAACGCGAACAGTACTAATGCTATGAGCAGGAAGAAACCCACGACATTGATCACGCCCTCGGCTTTCTTGGAAAGCCGTCTGCCAATAACCATCTCGACGATGATCAGTATGATCTGCACTCCGTCAAGTCCCGGAATCGGAAGGAGGTTAGTAAACGTAAGTCCGATGGAGATAATGCCGCTTATCACGATAAGCATGTATATCTTGTCGCCTACGTTATCGTCCACGTCGCCTACTACATCGTTGACTACCGTGGTGACTCCTACAGGTCCCGATACCATATTATAAACTTCTTCCTTACCCTCAAATACGTTAGAAATCGATTTATAGGACAAGATGACGACCGCCATCGGCATCTTGGCTGCGTAGCCGAAAGCGCGCAATGCGCGGGCCGGACTGTCAACGTTATAAGACAAAATGCGGAGTCCCCTGTCATTAGCGTAGGTAATCATGGTCTTTATGCAGTCTTTCTCCATGGTCACGCCGTTACGCACGAATGTAAGCTTCATCGTATCGCCTTCATTACGCGTATCAAGGAACTCAAGGAAATCCTCGTCCGCAACAGGTTTATCGTCTACTGCCACCAGATAATCCCCGATCTTCAGGACCGGTTTGCCGTTGTTCTGTTTCTCATCGACATTTAAGATCTCCCAGCCTTTGTATTTGTTATCCGTGGTCTGGTATGTCGTGATGCCGAGCATCGGTCTGGACTTGGTCTCAGGAGTAAGCGTGACATCGTACTTCTTTCCGGTTTCAGCGGATTTGAGCGTCACGGTCATGGGATCGATCTTGCGGACCTCATTGTCAACTGCAAAGTAGAAATCAAGATACGTATATACAGGCTGGCCGTTTACAGCAACGATATGATCGCCGACCGTGTATTCCTGTGACGAAAGCTGTGAACCCCTGGGAGTCGTTCCGATATCAAGGCTTGTAAAACCCGTTACCCAGAAAAGCACGGCAAAGATCAATACGCCTAAAACAACATTCATGAAAGGACCTGCCAAAGCTACCAGGAGTCTCTTCCATCTTGGCTGATTGATAAGAAGATCGGGAGCGTCGCTGGTTACGGCTTCTCCGTTCTCGTCTATATCAGTAAATCTTACATAAGCTCCCAAAGGGATCAGTCTTATTGAATAATCAACGCCCTTACGGGTCCAATGAATAAGCCTCGGGCCGACGAAGATGGATACCTCGAAAGCCTTTATCTTAAGAAGGCTCGCAACCCAGAAATGACCTAACTCGTGAATGGTCACGAGTACACCGAGCATGATTATGACGACTACTATACTCCAAACGTTCATTATGAATACTTCCTTATTATCTCTTCGGCTTTGCTTCTTGCTTCGGCATCGGCCTGCCTGACCGTATCAAAGTCAGCCTTCAAAGATGCCTGCGAAGCAAAACCGGAACATACATCAAAAACTGTTTTCTCTATATCAAGGAAACCGATCTTACCCGCAAGGAATGCCATGACGGCTGTCTCGTTAGCAGCGTTCATGACCGCGGGAAGAAGTCCGCCCTGCCTGCCCACATCGTAAGCAAGTCCGACAAGACGGAAAACATCTGTATCACATTTCTCGAAAGTCAGATTGTTGCATCCTTCTTCAAACGGATTGAAAGGCCTGGAGACAGCAGGTCCTCTTTCGGGATAGTAAAGCGCAACAAGGATGGGCAGTATCATGGAAGGTCTTCCCATCTGCCCGAGAACGGATCCGTCCTTCATCATTACCATCGAATGGACAACGCTCTGCGGATGGACTACCACGTCTATACTGTCAACGCTGACACCGAAAAGGTGGTGAGCCTCGATTATCTCAAGACCTTTGTTCATCATGGTGGCAGAATCTATTGTGATCTTTCCTCCCATTTTCCATGTCGGATGATTAAGTGCTTTCTCGGCAGTCACGTCGACAAGCTCATCCCTGCTCTTTCCGCGGAACGGTCCTCCGGAAGCAGTGATAAGGATCCTGTCAAGATTCTTCTCATCACCGTTCCTTATGCACTGCCAGATAGCTGAATGCTCGCTGTCGATCGGAAGGATGTCAACGCCCTTCTCTTTTGCGAGAGGCATTATGAAATCACCGCCGGAAACGAGTGTCTCCTTATTTGCAAGCGCTATCGTTTTGCCTTCTTTTATGGCATGGTAGACAGGCTCAAGTCCCGCAAATCCGACGATCGCACCGACAACGGTATCACATGAGGAAAGCGTTGCTGTCACAGTGCTTGAAGAAGGTCCTGTATAGATCTCTGTACTGATCCCCTCTTCCTTAAGTCTTTTCGCGAGCAAGGCTCCCTTAGATTCATCACTGACCGCAGCGGCTTTTGGCGAAAACTCTTTTATCTGTTCGTAGAGCGTATCAATATCAGACCCGCACGAGAGTCCTTCAACGGTAAAATCAGCCGGAGCCTTACGGCAGACTTCAAGAGTCTGCTTCCCTATGGAACCTGTAGACCCTAAAATTGACAGATGCCGCATCTGACGCACCGCCTTAGAATATGTTCTTGGCGATGATCGCCAGAAGAAGTCCGATCGGCATCGTAAAGAATGTGCTGTCGAATCTGTCTAACATTCCGCCGTGTCCGGGGAATATCTTACCGTAATCCTTAATACCGACATGTCTCTTGATCACAGAGGCAAACCAGTCACCGAGCTGGCTCATAACAGATACCAGAAGGCCCATGAAGAAAGTCAGGATTCCGAATGCGGTTATATTCATTTCGATGTTATCAACCTTATGTATGACAAGGCAGGAATAGAGCATAACACCGAGAGCACAGAAGAACGCACCTCCGATGCAGCCTTCCCATGTCTTCTTAGGTGAGATATGCGGAACGATCTTATGCTTGCCTATTGTTACTCCGACAAGGTAAGCGAAGACATCGGATATCCAGGGAGCCACAAGACCTATGAGCATGTAATACCAGCCGTTGCATCCTTCAGGAAGGAGCAGCATGGCAGCATCAAGGCAGAACAGCGGGAACGTGACATAGAAGATCGTACCGCCGGTGGCGATACCGTTCTCCAGAGCTTTGCCGTCGTCTTTCCTGGCAACCGGGATAAGTATTCCGCATGCAAGAGTGAACATGCCGATAACCATGACATAAAGAGCAAGCGCATTCTCGGCCGAGACCTTGAGGAAAAAGCTTCCGGCAAGAACAAGCATAGCCAACGCGCACCCGGATACGATAAGGGATGTCGACGGATCATATTTGCCGTTCTTTAAAGCTTTGATCAATTCGTATACGACAAATGAACCGACTACAACCGACATTATCACGGCAGTTATCGGGAACCAGAATGCCGGAAGGAAAAATGCTGTAAACAAGGCAGCGAATATCACGCCTGTTATTACTCTTTGTTTCATGACTGCTTGTCACCTTCATCGGAATCTTTCGCAGAAAGTCCGCCAAAGCGTCTGTCGCGCTTGGCATAATCTCTGAAAGCCTGCGTCAGCTCTTCATAACCGAAATCGGGCCAGAGTGTATCTGATACCCACAATTCGGAATAAGCGCTCTCCCAGAGAAGAAAATTCGATAATCTCATCTCCCCGCTCGGCCTGATGATGAGTTCAGGATCCGGAACATCGGGAAGATACATATTTGCGCTGAGAGAATCCTCGGTGATATCCGAAGGATCGATCTCACCGCGGCGAACCTGCTCGGCAAGTCTTTGAGCTGCGTAAGTGATCTCTCTTCTGCCGCCGTAATTGAATGCAACTATTAGCTGCATCTTAGGTCTGTCCTTGGATCTCTCTTCGCCTTCACGGCATACACGTCTGAGATCTTCAGGCAGAGAATCAATGTCACCGGTAAATCTTACCCTGATCCCCTCTTCGGCAAGCTCGGGATCATATTTGTCAAAGAACTCGACAAAGAGCTTCATGAGCTGGCTGACCTCTTTCTCGGGTCTCGACCAGTTCTCTGTCGAAAAGGCATAGACTGTAAGGTATTTAACGCCGTAATTACCGCAGTTGCGGCAGAGTTCTTTAAGGTTCTCCGCTCCGGCTCTGTGTCCGGCACTTCTCGGAAGCAGTCTTTTCTTGGCCCATCTTCCGTTGCCGTCCATTATTACACCCAAAGACACCGGGACCTTGAGGCCCGCGGTGTCATAAGTCTTTGTTAACTTGTCAGCTTTAAATGCCACCTGATCAGATTTCCATCAGTTCCTTATTTTTCTTCTCGCAGACGGTGTCTACCTCAGCGGTGAACTTGTCCGTGATCTTCTGGACCTTCTCCTCGTATTCCTTGAGGGAATCGTCGGTAAGTTCCTTCTTCTTGTTAGCAGCACGCATCTTGTCGATGAAATCGCGGCGTGTATTGCGGATAACGACCTTTGTCTCGTCTCCGTAGACCTTAACCTGCTTAACGAGCTCTTTACGGCGCTCCTCTGTAAGCATAGGGAAAACGAGTCTAATGATCTTTCCGTCGTTTGTAGGATTGATGCCGAGATCGGATGCCTGGATAGCGCGCTCGATCTCCTTGAGCATCTTTGGTTCCCAAGGCTGCAGTGTGATCATTCTTGCTTCGGGTACCTGGATATTGGCTACCGCGTTAAGAGGAGACGGTGAGCCATAGTAATCAACGAGGATCTTATCCAAAACATGCGGATTGGCACGTCCTGCACGAATAGTGTTGAGGTTCTCCTGAAGATTGTCGATATTCTTCCTCATCTTAGCTTCAACATCATCATAATCCTTCTTTGTGATCTCGATCATTGGCATAGCATTCATCTCCTTTACTGTTAATCTATTTGTTTTTTATTCAACGATGGTTCCCAATTCTTCGCCCTTTGCGATCCTTACGATATTAGCGGGATCTTTCATGGAGAAGACTAAGATCTTTGTGTGATTGTCTCTGCAAAGTGCTGCCGCCGTAGCATCCATAACCTTGAGGTTAAGTCTTAATACTTCATCGTGCGATACCTTGTCATACTTCTTGGCATCGGGATAAAGGTGCGGATCCTTATCATATACACCGTCGACCATCGTAGCCTTAAGGAAGATATCGGCTCCGATCTCTGTAGCGCGGAGCGCAGCACCTGTATCTGTCGAGAAATAAGGGTTACCTGTACCGCAGGCAAAGATTACGATCCTTCCCTTCTCGAGGTGTCTTACGGCTCTCTTCCTGATATAAGGCTCAGCCATCTGTCTGACCTCGATAGCGGAAAGGACTCTTGTAACGGCGCCCTGCTGCTCGAGTGCATCTGAAAGAGCAAGTGAATTCATAAGGGTTGCGAGCATGCCCATGTGATCAGCCGTAACTCTGTCCATCTTCTCGGAAGATCTTCCTCTCCAGAAGTTTCCACCGCCGACAACGATAGCGACCTGAACTCCCAGGTCTGCAACTGCCTTAATGTTCTTGGAGATCTCTTTCAAGACATCGTCATTGATGCCGAGTTTTGCTTCTCCTGCCAGCGCTTCGCCGGATATCTTGAGAAGCACACGGTTATATTTCTTGTCAGCCATTAACTCTAACGCTCCCATCTTTTGTTTCAATAAATTTTAACAGTATTGGAATGAATGTTGAATACCTTTTTATTCTTTTAATAAAAACAGACCGAAAAAAGACCGCGCATCTCTGCGCGGTCCTTATGTATTAATCCTCAGTTGTAAGGAATTACAGGCCAGCCTGCTTTCTTACTTCCTCAGCAAAGTCGTCCTGCTTCTTCTCGATGCCCTCACCGAGTGTGAAACGTGTGAAACGAACGACTGCAAGCTCTGTGCCGAGCTCCTTAGCTGTCTTGTCGATGTACTGCTTAACGCTAAGATCCTCGTCCTTGATGTACTCCTGGTCAACCAGGCAGTTCATCTTGTAGAAGTTCTTGATCTGGCCGGGGATGATCCTCTCCATGACGATCTTCTCAGGCTTGCCCTCTTCGAGAGCCTTGTTCTTAAGGATCTCTGTCTCTCTGTCGAGATCAGCCTGGGGAACGTCAGCCTCGTTAACCCATCCGGGTCTTGAAGCTGCGATCTGCATGTTGATGTTCTTAGCGAACTCAGCGAACTCAGGCTTTGTGATGACGGAATCATCACCTACGCAGATCTCGGAGAAAACGCCGACCTTACCGCCCATGTGGATGTAAGCTGTAACAGCGCCGAGGCCTGTATTCTCGAAAATCTCGAATCTTCTGATGGAAGTATTCTCACCGATATTAGCGATAGCTTCCTTCTGGAAGAGCTCAACTGTCTTTGAAGGATCGCTTGCAAGAGGCTGAGCCATAAGCTCTTCAACTGTAGCAGGCTTCTTCTCGATGATGTGGGAAACTACTGTGTCGCAGAAACCCTTGAAGTTGTCAGTGTTAGCAGCGAAGTCTGTCTCAACGTTGATCTCAACAAGAACACCGCTCTTCTGATCGTCAGCGATCTTAGCGATAACTGCACCCTCAGCAGCAACTCTGGAAGACTTCTTCTCAGCCTTAGCCATACCCTTTTCACGGAGCCAGCCCTTAGCCTTCTCGATATCACCGTCGCACTCGATAAGTGCCTTCTTGCAGTCCATAATGCCGCAATCTGTCAGATCACGGAGTTCCTTAACCTGTTGTGCACTAATAGCCATGTGTGTATCTCCTTCTATCAATTATGACTCGGAAGCGATTTCTTCCATGCTCTTCTCGCCTGCTTCTTCTGCTGCCTGCTCGTCAGCGATGCTTGCTGTATCAGCTGCAGCCTGAGCGTTGTCAACATTCATGCCCTCGGAAGTAGCGTCCTCACCCTGATGAGCCTCGATAACAGCGTCAGCCATCTTAGCTGTGATGAGCTTAACTGCACGGATAGCGTCATCGTTACCGGGGATAACGTAATCAACTTCGTCAGGATCGCAGTTTGTATCAACGATAGCAACGATCGGGATACCAAGTCTTCTAGCCTCTGCTACAGCATTGTGCTCTTTCTTTGTATCAACGATGAAGAGTGCTGCAGGGAGCTTGTTCATGCCAACGATACCGCCGAGGTTGAGGTCGAGCTTTGTCATCTCGAGCTTAAGCTTGGCAACTTCCTTCTTTGTACGGATGTCGAAAGAACCATCCTGCTCCATTCTGCGGAGCTCCTCAAGACGGGCAACTCTCTTCTTGATGGTTACGAAGTTTGTAAGAGTACCGCCGAGCCATCTGTAGTTAACATAGAACTGACCGCAACGCTGAGCTTCTTCCTTGATGGAATCCTGAGCCTGCTTCTTTGTACCTACGAAAAGGATATCACCCTTCTCAGCGAGCTCTCTCATTGCAGCGTAAGCGTCGTCAACTTTCTTGACTGTCTTCTGCAGATCGATGATGTGGATGGAGTTGCGCTCTGTGAAGATGTACTCAGACATCTTAGGGTTCCAGCGACGTGTCTGGTGACCAAAGTGAACGCCTGCTTCAAGCAGCTGCTTCATTAAAATTACCGGCATAAAATAATCCTCCTGTTTTAACTTCCGCATACGCAATGATATTAAGGCTTTGCCCACAAAAGGAACGTATGCGTGATTTTTATGCCTGAGTATTCTAACAAATAGCCCCTGTCAAAGCAAGGGCTATTTCAATATTTATTTTATATATAGTGTGATTACTTTCTCTTGTAATGACGGACAGTGAACTCAACACCCTTTTCGCTCATTACGGGATCTTCCTCAAATTCGAGCTCCCAGTCGGGATCCTTATCCAGATCAGGGAAATAGCAGTCAGCCTCAAATTCGGCTCTGATGCTTGTGATTATTGCCTTGTCGCAGAGACCGATCAGCGAATTGTACATCGAAGCTCCGCCGATAAGATAGACTTCATCTGCAGAAAGAGCCAGGAAATCCTGAAGCTCGTCAACGGAATGGAGGATCACGGCCCCTTCCTTCTCAAAATCGAAGTTTCTGGACAGTATCACGTTGACTCTGTTAGGCAGGAGCCTCTGTCCCGGGAACGTCTCAAGTGTCTTTCTTCCGAATACCACCGTATGACCGGCCGTATATTTCTTAAAGACGCCCTTCTGGTCTTCCGGAAGAGAGATAAGGAGCTGTCCCTTGTTGCCGATTGCCCAATTCCTGTCAACTGCTGCGATTGCGATCATAATGTTAACCTCCGAACATGTCCGTGAAATATCCTGATGCCGAAAGCGGCTCGCCTGCTTCAGTCAGATGGCTTGCATCACCGAAGACCTGCACCCTGAAAGCTGCCTCTCCGGGAATACGCTCCTCGCTGCCTAAGATCGTTGCCGATGTCGGTGCCATAAAGAATCCCTGCCAGAGCACCGGCGGAGCAATGCCTGTAAGATATCCGGTAAGAAGCGCCGTAATACCGAAATGACAGAAGAACACGAGTACGTCATCGTTATGCTCCGTGACTTCATACACACCGTCTTTCCTTTTTCTGTATCCGTGCTGTGCGAGCAGTTCATCAAAAGCCTGTACTACGGCTGAATAGTGTCCTGCGATCTCACCGCTCTTCATGACAGTCGTGTTGTACCACTCGTCTTTGTTATGCAGATCCGTATTGGCAACAAAGTATTCCGGCATGAAGTCCCATGCAATCGTCATCTCACCTGTCTGCTCATCTATAACCCTGTAATAGAATTCCTGAAGCCAGTCATGAATCACCGCTTCACGTCCGAGCGCCTTTAAAGAGAATGAAGCCGTATCCTTTGCTCTTCCCAAAGGAGAGCAGTAGATATCTTTTATATTCCATTTTGCGACACGGTGCGAGAGGATCTCGGCTTCGCGCCAGCCCTTCTCGGTAAGTGAATCTATTGTGTAATCAGGTTCAGCATGCCTTATGAATATCAGCTTCATATATGGCCTCAGACAGCTACCGGAATACCCTTGATCTTCGGACCCGACTCGTATCCCTCAAGGTTGATATCATCTACGGTGAACTTGTAGAAGTCCGTGATGCCTTCCGTAAGAACGAGCTTGGGAGCAGCGAATTTCGGGCGCTCGATGAGCTCTTTAACGATATCGACATGTCTGTCATAGATGTGAGCGTCAGCGATAACATGTACGAACTCACCTACTTCAAGACCTGAGCATCTTGCGAAAAGATGTACGAGGACTGCGTACTGGCAGACGTTCCATGCATTGGCAACAAGCATATCGTTGCTTCTCTGGTTCAATATAGCGTTGAGCTTGTTGCCCGTGACGTTAAAAGTCATGGAATATGCGCACGGATAAAGGTTCATCTCATGAAGATCCTGATGGACATAGATATTGGTCATGATCCTTCTGCTCGAGGGATTATTCTTAAGGTCAAACAGTACTCTGTCGACCTGGTCCATCTCGCCTTCCTTATACTTGTGCTTTACTCCGAGCTGATAGCCGTATGCCTTGCCGATGGAACCTGTCTCATCAGCCCAGGCATCCCAGATATGCGAGTTCAGGTCGTGTACGTTGTTGGACTTCTTCTGCCATATCCAGAGGATCTCATCGACAGCAGCCTTGAAATTGATCCAGCGCTGCGTAAACATCGGAAATTCTTCCGCGAGGTTATAGCGGTTTACTATAGCAAATGCCTTATATGTATATGCCGGAGCTCCGTCGTCGGCCCAGTGCGGTCTGACCTTGTCATTGATCGTCGTGTATCCGGATGAAAGGATCGTTCTTATGTTCTCATCGAAAATGTCATCTGCCCTGCTCATACCAATACCACCTTTAAAAGAATAGAAAAATTATAACATTAAGTCGCCTTCGTTCGGCGGGACAACTTAAGATGCGAGTTTGACCCAGCCTAACGGAAGATCATATTTATCTGAAGGCCTCATCTTATAAACATAGGCTTTCGCATCAGGATCTATCGATCCCGTATCGGTCAGCCGGCGTATATAAAACTTTGCCGTTAACCGTTTATATGAATCGATATCATACTTATAAGCACGTCCGAGATTGATCTCCGGAATATCCGTTGTCTGTCCGCACGTATATGTGCAGAGCCTGTCGAAATCCCTCGCGGCATCCTCTTCACACTTATAGAATCCGTACTTTGCGCCGGGAACCGCGTCATTGCCCAATGCCTTTACTATAGGATCTTCCGTGTTCTGAACAGGAGCAGCTTTAGGATCTCCGATGTGGATTACCATGACACGCTGATTGGTCTCACCCGCATAGTAATAAGGTTCACGCCAGTGAAGTCCTGCATGCGACTTGTTCGATGTCTCGTAGAACCACTGTCCGGTCCTCATCGTTCCTTTTCTGTCCGTATAAGTGAAGTTCTGTCCGCAGTAGATGGTCGCGTGACCCCATACGAATAGACCGCCTTCACCCCTTACATAGTGGCCGTTGACCTTTTTCTTTCCGCCATGAGCACCATAATTACCCTTATAGTATTTGCCGTCTTTGCAAAGGTATGTTGTTACATAGCCTCCGAAAAGAACGATATCGCCGGGCTGGGCATTAAGTGCCTTCATGGTGTCCGCAAGAGTACCGTAATCGGAAATACGGACGCCGCCGTAACAGTCGGGCTTGGAGAGCATGCCTTCCATAAAGTTCGTGCAGTGGAACCAGTTGGGTGATTTTCTGCTTATCGAGCCGCCGGATATGTTTAAGACCTTCTTTTTCTTCATCAGGTTTGCGGCATATTTGACTTTCTTGTTGCTCTTGTATTTTGTGGAGAACCTGATCTTAAAGTTCTGTCCCTTTCCTACCGATGTAGCAACCCCCAAAGCTTTCGCATATGCCGAAAGACAATATGAGATGCAGTCGTTCTGGTTGGTATAGACTGTTCCTGCCATTTTCCTGCAGGCAGCAAGAACCGCATTCCCGAAGGACTCGCGCGTCATGCCGAGATACTGCAGATCCTTATCCGTGATCCATGTATATTCGGCCTTGCCGTTCCTGCCGGCTTTGACCTTCTTGGAACGCCAAGGCTTCGGAGCCTTGCCGATGTAAGCAAGTCCGACATTATAAGTCTTATAGTAGTATCTACCGGGTTTCTTGAGTTTGGGGCAGTTCTCGTAAGCATCATCCGCTGTATACAGGACACCCTTGCCTCCCGTGACTGACGTAAGAGATGAGCATCCTGCAAAAGCCCTTGAACAGACCCTGTAAACGTTCTTGCCGATAAACACGTTCTTGATAGTGCTGTTGCCTTCAAAAGCTGACTGTGCGATCCAGACGACCTTATAAAGAACGTTATTGAATCTGACTGCATTGGGAACGACAAAAGATTCTGTATTGGAATCCGCAAGACCAAGGAAAGCAACCGAATCCTTTGAAAAGATCTTATAGATACCGTTACTGACGATTATCTCATCGCTGACAGAAAGAGCGTTTGAAAAGCCGGTGGACGCCTCATCCATGTCGGCATACACATCCTCGGCAGGCATGGCATAAAAGATACCCAGTAAGAACGTAAGGGTAAGTGCAAGGCTGAGTAACTTCTTTCCAACAGACATATCTCTCATAACGGTCACCTTAAAAATCATACCATAAAGAGACTGCTGAAAAGTGCGGAAAATAGAAAAGCCCTGCATCATGTGATGCAAGGCTTTCTGTCTGGTCGGAGTGACGGGACTTGAACCCACGACCTCTTGCTCCCTAAGCAAGCACTCTAGCCACCTGAGCTACACCCCGGTACGCATCGATAAAAGGAAAAGTTTTCCGTTGGTCGGAGTGGCGGGACTCGAACCCACGGCCTCTTGCTCCCGAAGCAAGCACTCTACCACCTGAGCCACACCCCGATGGGATTTCCTTTTACGAGCCTATAAATCATATTACAACGAACAAAATTATGCAAGCATATTTTAAATAAAAAAACAGACCCCGGACAAATCATCCGGGGTCTGACGTTAATTCAGCTTAATGCCTGAAAATCAAGCCTCTTCGCCATCAGCGGGAGCTTCCTCTGCAGGTGCTTCCTCAGCAGCAGCTTCTTCACTCTTTACGGGATCGATAGGAGCAACAGCCTTGATGGAGATGGAGATCCTTCTCTTCTCGGGATCGATCTCTGTAACCTGAGCCTGAACTTCCTGACCAACATGGAGAGCATCCTCGGGCTTGTCGAGTCTCTCAGAAGAGATCTGGGAAACATGGCAGAGAGCGTCGAGGTCGGGTTCGAGCTGTACGAAAGCACCGAACTTGGTGAGACGTACTACTGTACCCTTAACGATGCAGCCCAAAGGCATTCTCTCTTCGATGTTGTAGTAAGGATCGTCCTCAAGTCTCTTGTAACCGAGGGAGATCTTCTTTGTATCCTTATCGAAGGACTTAACATAGACCTCAACCTGATCGCCAACCTTAAGAACGTCAGAAGGCTTAGCATTGCGGCTCCAAGAAAGCTCGGAAACATGTACGAGTCCGTCTACGCCGCCGATGTCAATGAAAGCACCGAAATCAACGAGGCTTCTGACTGTACCGATGTAGTGCTTGCCTTCCTCGATGTTGTCCCAGACTTCTGCAGACTTCTTAGCGCGCTCCTCGGAAGCGATAACGCGGTGGCTGCCGGAGATCCTGAGTCTGCCCTTCTCGGTGTCAAACTTTGTGATACGGATCTCCATTGTCTGGCCGATGTAAGGATCAAGATCCTTAACTTCGCCGTGCTTGATCTGTGTTCTGTGGATATATACGTCGATACCCTTGAAAGTACCGATGAGACCGTCCTTGACGGTGCGTGTGATCTTAACTTCGATGGGAGTCTTGCTGTTGAAAGCCTCTTCGATCTCGGCTCTGCCCTTCTCAGCCTCTACATCGTTCTTGGAAAGGATGATCTCCTTGCCCTGATCTGAGTTCTTGATGCTTCTTACCTTAACGGTAACTTCTGCATGCTCGGCAACTGCCTTATCAAGATCAAAATCAGGATCGGATTCAAATTCTCTTCTTGCGATCCTACCCTCGGACTTGTCATGGACGTCAACGTAAACAAAATCGCTATCAGCTGATGTGATAGTACCTTTAACAATGGCGCCTCTCCTGACCTGCGCTAATAAATCAAGAGCGTTGGCAAACTCGCTGTCAACATTCTGATTCTCGTTCTTCTTGTTCTCGTCTTCGTTCATTTTTTGAACAACCTCCAAAATAATAGCTTCCGGTGTAGATGCACCCGCTGTAATCCCAACCCGTTCATCCGGTAATATCTTGCCTTCGGCAATCAACCTTCCGGCCTCTTCGGCGGAGTTTACAAGGAATGTTCTTGCACAGCGACCTTTGCAGATGTCCAAAAGCTTAGTGGTGTTCGAACTGTGAGACGAGCCGATGACTAGCATCGAATCGGATTCCCCAGAGAGCGACGCGGCTTCCTTTTGCCTACTTTCAGTCGTAATACATATTGTATCAAAAAGATATTTAAATGCAATTTGATTTTCGGCTTTTTTACAAATATCTTTGAACACTTCCGAAGAGAATGTCGTCTGCGACACCAAAATCGCTGAAGACAGCGGAAAATCAAGGTTTTCGAGATCTTCGGGAGATTTTATGACGGCTGTTTTCACACCGGTTCCTTCCGCTTCGCCCAAAATTCCCGTGACCTCGGGATGTCCTTTTGTGCCTGCGATTATTATATTCATCCCGTTTTCGGCGTGTTCCCTGACGATCTTATGTATCTTGGACACGAACGGACATGTCATGTCCCTGATCTCGCATTCTTTTGCTTTCAAAATAGCAATATCTGATGGTTTTACTCCGTGTGCCCTGATTATCACAACAGATTTTTCCGGGCATTCCTCCGCCGTTTCACAGATGGTAAATCCTCTTTGCAAAAGTCTGTCGACCACATAACCGTTATGGACGATCTCGCCGAGCATAACGAGCTTGCCGCCCGCACTGTTACTGACTGCCTCTTCCGCAGCCGCTACGGCATTCTTTACTCCAAAACAAAATCCTGATGACTGCGCTACGGTTACTTTCATTTATCCTCTTCGTCCAGATGTGACAGCAGGAACGCTTTAGTTCCTTCAATGTCGTACTTTCCGGTATCTATAACGATCGCTTCAGGCACCTGGATGAGAGGTGATGTCGCTCTCTTGGAATCCTGCTCGTCACGGTAGAGGATATCTCTTAATACTTCCTCTTTTGTCTGTGAGTGATCGCCTGCAGCCTCAAGCTCGGCAAGTCTTCTCTCTGCCCTTACTTCAGGTGCGCATACAACGAAGAACTTGTATTTGGCATCAGGAAGAACTACAGATGCTATGTCTCTTCCGTCAACGACAAATGTCTGGTTCTTCGCGATCTCTCTTTGAAGAGATACCATAGCGGTCCTGACGACCGGATGCGCCGAAACGTCTGATGCGGCGATGGATGTCTGGGGTGTACGAAGTTCGCCCGTTACGTCCTCACCATCAAGGATCATGTGCTGGACGCCGTCGATGAACTTAACATCGATCTTTACCTCTTCCATCATCTTCTTTACCGCTTCGGGATCTTTGGCGTTGATGCCTCTCTTAATGGAAGCGACAGCACATGTGCGGTACATTGCGCCGGTATCGAGGTACATGATGCCGAGTTCCCTGGCAACGCCCTTTGCGAGTGTGCTCTTGCCTGATCCTGAAGGTCCGTCGATCGCGATCTGATAAATACTCATATATGTTTCTCCTTAATTTGATACTTATAAAATAAAGTCGCTGTCATCCTTACGGTCACGGCCGGTCTCATAAACGCGGTACTGGGACCAGAGGGTCTCGAGCGAAGCAAGCGATTCCTTGATGTGTTCTTTTCTGTGCATTCCTAAAGTTACGAGAAGCGCATTGATAAGAGACAGCGGCGCCGTCAGCGAATCAACAAAAGAAGCCATGGATGATTTGGCAAAAAGGCCGACATCAGCGTGCTCGGTCATGGGAGTGCCGCCCTTATCGGTAATGGCGATAGTCGTAGCGCCCTTCTTCTTGGCATATTCCATCGAATTGATGGTCCTCGCCGAATACCTGGGGTAAGAGATCCCGATCATGACATCGCCTTCTCCTATCGGCATTATCTGCTCAAAAAGTTCATTCGTACATGTACTTCTGACGAGCACTACATCATCGAAAAGGACTGCCATGTAAAAGTGCATGAACTCGGAAAGGGGCTGCGAAGCCCTGATGCCCATGATGTATATCTTTCTGGCTTTCAAAATAACATCTACCGCACGGGCAAATTCCTTCTCGTCTATGCTTTCCAATGTCTCCTTGAGGTTGGAGATATCCTGTGTCATTACCGCCTTCACAGCATCTGCATCGCCTGAGAACTTGTCGGTATAATCAAGACGCTGGACCGATGTGAGCTTTGACTTTAAGTCTTCCTGAAGTGCTTTCTGGAACTGGGGATAACCTTCAAATCCGAGTTCAGTCGTAAATCTGACTACCGTAGACTCGGATACTCCGACTTCTTCGCCTAACTTTGCAGCCGTCATGTATGCGGCCTTGTCATAGCTCTTCAATATGAAATCAGCTATCGCCTTATGTCCTTTGGAAAGTCCCTGATAACTGCGTTCTATAGTCTCAATGGTCTCAATCGTCTCCATTGTCTTCTTCCTCTCCTTGAGCTTCCTCAGAAGGTTTGCCGCCCATTATCGAATCTATCGTGATCTGTTTGTCTTCACCGCCGGCGGCTTCACGCAGAGAGTTCTCCATATCCCTGATCGTCTGATAGCTCATAAGCTCCATAGGCGGCAGATCGTCTACGGACTCTATGCCGAACTCCGTCAGGAACTGCTTCGACGTCGCAAAAAGCGCAGGCCTTCCCGGAGCGTCCAGATAACCTGCTTCCTCTATCCATCCGCGGTCTAAGAGCCTTGAGATGATCGAGTCTGAAGAAACGCCTCTTACGGTCTCAACCTGGGCTCTCGTGCAGGGCTGGTTATATGCGATAACGGCCAGCGTCTCATAAGAAGCCTGTGACAAAGGCACCTGAGCCTTGGGAGCATAAAGCCTTTCGATGAACTTCTTCTGTTCGGGTCTTGTCATTATCGCGTAGGCCTCCTCGATCTTCCTGATCTCAAGTCCGCCCCACGGATTGTTCTTATATCTGGAAACAAGGCTCTTGAGCGCCTCTTCAACCGCAGACTTCTTAACGTTTAAGAGTTCTGCGAGCTTATCGGCCGATATCGGGTCTCCTGAAACGAAAAGAAGCGATTCGATAGCCCCCGGGAGTTCTTGTGCTGTTACTCTGAATTCGTCTTCCATAATCACTTTCTCTTCTCTTCAATTAAGATATCTTCGAAGCTGCCCTTCTGCTCCGCGGTTATGTCATTGTTCCTTACCAGTTCAAGTATCGCGAGGAAACTGACGATCCTGTCGATTTTCTCGACTTTCTTGCCTTTAAAGAGTTCCGAGAAGAACAGCTTGCCTTTCTTGGTAATAGTAAGCCAGAGAGACTTCATCCTCTCTTTAACGGAGATCTTGTCACGTCTTAAGATATGCTTGATCTTAGCCGAGATGTCGTTAAAACGCAGTTCATTGCGGTTATTGATCTCATCGATCGCTTTTTCGAACTCGTCCTTTTCGAAATCAGACGATATCTTCTTCGTATCTATGCCGAGTTCTTTGGCAGTCATCCTGGTCCTGAATCTCGCGCCTTCATATTTCGCACGGCGCTCACGAAGCTCATTGGCGAAAACGCGGCATCTCTTATAGCGCATCAGCGAGATTACGAGTTCTTCTCTCGGATCTTCTTCTGCACCGTTTGTTCCGTCACTCTTCTTGCCCGGGAGCATCATCCTTGACTTGATGTGAACAAGAGTTGCTCCCATCAGGAGAAATTCGGACGCGACATCCATATCAAGGCTCTTCATCGCGGAAAGGTAATCCATATACTGCGATGTTATCTCCGAGATCGGGATATCGTAGATATCGATATCATTCTTCTCGATAAGATGACAAAGAAGATCCAGAGGACCTTCAAAGTGATGGATTCGTATTTCAGGTTTTGCTGCAGACACTGCCATCTGAAATGACCCTTAACCGAATGGCAGACTGACCAGATAGCATGCGCCGTTGATCACCAACGCAAAAGGCAGCTCGATCCATGAGATGACCTGGCTCAAAATGTTTAATCCGGTCATGCGGCTTAGAATGAAAACGACCCATATGGCATAAGGCGAAAACATCTCAAACTTGCGGTATCCTTCCTTGCTCCTGATCCTGTAAGGAAGAAGTTCCTCCAACACATGAAAGCCGTCAAGAGGCGGGATCGGGAGAAGGTTAAACGCAAGCAGCATCAGCGAGAACGTCTGAGTGTAACTGAACGCTAATACGATCGTGGATAAAGCTATGGAAGCTGCGCCTGATCCTGCGATCACGTTTCTTCCCAGGCAGGTGATAAGAGTCGCGATAACTCCCGACAGCAAAGCAAGCACGAAGTTGCCGGTGACACCTGCCAGATGGACCATAATGTTCATTACCCTTGAGCTCTTGAACCTGTTAAGCCTGTTCGGATTATACATGACAGGCTTACCCCATCCGAATCCTGCCACAAGCAGCAGGACCGTTCCTATGGGATCAAGGTGAGCCAGAGGGTTCATCGTCAGACGGCCCATATTGCGGGGCGTGCTGTCACCGAGCCAGTCAGCAACAAATGCGTGCATGAACTCATGAATGGAGAATGACAGCATAAGCGCAAAGAAAATGATCAGGCCATAGTAAATGATCTCTTTGGGACCGAGTCCTGACTGGAACAGTGTCGTCAGCATTATCTAAAACCTCAAGCTTTCTCGACCGAGAATGTGATCTTCTCGCCGTTTACGTTCCATTCCTTGGCATTGGAGCCTTCGCCTGCAACGATATCCGTAGCAAGCACTTCAGAAGCAAGGAATTCCTTCTTCTTTTCGATGATGGAAGCGAGCTTGTCGTTGCCTGAATACTTGAGAACGATACGGTCTGTGACCTCAAGTCCGGTCTCCTTACGCTGTGTCTGGATCTTGGAGATCATCTCGCGGACGAAACCGTCTTCGATGAGGTCTTCTGTAAGAACAGTCGAGATCGATACCGTAAGGTCTCCGGAGTTCTGCGTTGAGAATCCCTCGGGCTGTGTCGTCTCGATGAGGAAATCCTCTTCGGTCATCTCATATTCCTCACCCTCGACAGTGATCTTAACGGAACCTGCCTTGAGCGCATTGTATGTCTCTTTGCCGGGGAGATTTGCGATAACCTCTTTTGCGGCATTGAGGTTCTTGCCGAACTTCTTTCCGCATGTACGGAGCTGGGGCTTGAATGTGTAATCAACAAGCTTGGAAGCGTCTGAAAGAACTTCCATCTCCCTGATGTTAAGCTCGTCGAGAACGATGCTCTTGTATTCATCATCAAGCGTCCTGTCGGATACGACATAGATGAGAGACAGAGGCTGACGGTTCTTGAGGATTGCGGACTCACGGCAGCTGTGACCTAATGTTACGATCTCCTGAACGAGCTCCATCTCGTCTTCGAGCTTTGTATCGATGAGGCTCTCATCGGCTACAGGATACTTGGCGAGGTGTACTGACTCAGGTGCATTTGCGTCAACGGAACATACGATGTTCTGATAGATCTCTTCCGTCATGAAAGGAACGAACGGTGCGCACAGTCTGGTGAGGTTGTCGAGGACAGTATAAAGAGTCATGTAAGCATTGACCTTGTCCTGTGTCTCTTCAGCACCCCAGTATCTGTCACGGCAGCGTCTTACATACCAGTTGGAGAGCTCTTCCGTGAAGTCCTGGATAAGTCTTGCTGACTGCGAGATGTCATAAGCATCCATCTTCTCGGTTACTGTCTTGATAAGCGTATTGAGACGTGAAAGGACCCATCTGTCCATAGCGCCTAAAGTTGCTTTGTCGAGTGTATGCTTTGTAGGATCGAAATTATCGATATCCGCATACATTACATAGAATGCATAAGTATTCCAGAACGTACCAATGAACTTCTTGATGCCGTCGTTAACTGCTTCCTTTGAGAATCTTGAAGGCAGCCAGGGCTGGTTTGCCGTATAGAAATACCATCTTGCGGCATCAGCGCCCTGGGAATCCAATACATCCCAAGGGTCGACAACGTTGCCTAAGTGCTTGCTCATCTTGATGCCGTCCTTATCCTGGACGATACCCATTACGATGCAGTTCTCGAAAGGAGCTCTTCCGAAAAGAACTGTTGAGATAGCGATAAGCGAATAGAACCAGCCTCTCGTCTGATCGATACCCTCCGAGATGAAATTGCAGGGATAGTGAGACTCGAAGAATTCCTTGTTCTCAAAAGGATAGTGATACTGGGCAAAAGGCATTGAACCCGAGTCAAACCAGCAGTCGATAACCTCTGTGACCCTCTTCATCCTGCCGCCGCACTCGGGGCACTTGATGTGTACGTTGTCAACATAAGGCTTATGAAGCTCGATGTTGTCCGGGCAGTCATCGCTCATTGACTTGAGTTCCTCGATGGAACCGATGCAGTGTCTGTGGCCACACTCGCACTCCCATACCGGAAGCGGTGTGCCCCAGTAACGTTCACGTGAGATACCCCAGTCGATTACGTTTCTCAAGAAGTCGCCCATACGGCCGTCCCTGATGGTCTCAGGCATCCAGTTGACCATTGCGTTGGACTTTAAGAGCTCGTCTCTCTTCTTGCTCATGGCAATGAACCATGTGCTTCTTGCAAAATAGATCAGAGGTGTATCGCATCTCCAGCAGAAAGGATACTCGTGCTCGAACTTCGGAGCAGAGAAAAGGAGATTTCTGGAATCGAGGTCCTTAAGCACCTCAGGATCCGCATCCTTAACGAACTTGCCTGCGAAAGGAGTCTCCTCAGTGAGATTACCCCTTGTATCAACGAACTGGACCATAGGAAGGTCGTTGTCTCTTCCTACTCTTGCGTCATCTTCACCGAATGCGGGCGCGATGTGAACGATACCGGTACCGTCTTCCATCGTTACATAGTCATCACAGACTGTGTAGTGAGCCTTTTTCTTCTGGTTTGCAGCTTCCTTTGCCGCACCTTCGTAAAGAGCGACATAAGCTCTGCCCTTAAGGTCAGTACCCTTGTAAGACTCAAGGATCTCGTATGCCTTCTCACCATCCTTGGCAAGGCTGCCGAGGACCGTGTCGAGAAGTGCCGTAGCCATATAATACGTAAAACCGTCACAAGCCTTAACTTTTGAGTATTCTGCGTCAGGATTAAGGCAGAGTGCAACGTTTGAAGGAAGTGTCCACGGTGTGGTCGTCCACGCGAGGAAATATGCATCCTCGTCAACGCACTTAAATCTTACGACAGCTGACCTTTCCTTGACGGTCTTATAGCCCTGTGCAACTTCGTGAGAAGAAAGAGCGGTTCCGCATCTCGGGCAGTAAGGAACGATCTTGTGGCCTTTGTAGATAAGGCCCTTGTCCCACATCTGCTTCAGTGCCCACCACTCGGACTCGATGTAGTTGTTGTCGTATGTGACGTAAGGGTTCTCCATGTCAGCCCAGAAACCTACGCGGTCGCTCATGTGCTCCCACTGGTCCTTGTAGGTCCAGACGGATTCCTTACACTTCTTGATAAAAGGCTCAACGCCGTAGCCCTCGATCTGAGGCTTGCCGTTGATACCCAAAGCCTTCTCGACTTCGAGCTCGACAGGAAGTCCGTGTGTATCCCAGCCTGCCTTGAAGACGATGTTCTCGCCCTTCATTGCATGATATCTCGGGATAACGTCCTTAATGACTCTCGTCTTGATATGTCCGATATGCGGCTTGCCGTTAGCCGTCGGAGGGCCGTCGTAGAGCGTAAACGTAGGCGCTCCGTCCTCGAGCTTCTTAATGCTCTTCTTATAGATGTCGTTCTTTTTCCAGAAATCAAGGACCTGCTTCTCGCGGTCGACGAAATTGAGCTCTTTTGAGACTTTCTTGTACATAAAGCGTATTACCCTTCAGTCTATTTTTTGTGACTGTATATTATAAATATTTATGGGAAATAATGTCAAGAAAACCATGGTGCGCATGAAGGCACCGGAATCTCAAAGATCATGCGCTCTTTTTTGGTCGGATGGTCAAATTCGAACCTGTAGGACTGCAAAGCGATGTCATAATTGACATTGCCTTCTTTTCCGTACCTTCTGTCGCCAGCTATGGGATGACCGAAATGGGCCATCTGAGCCCTTATCTGATGGGATCTGCCCGTTCCGAGCTTTATGTTGACAAGCGTCATATTGCCCTGCGAGCGGACAGCCTTGTATTCAAGCACTGCAAATTTGGCATCTCCGGCAGGCGCATCAGTTACGGTAACCGTATTGGTCTTTGAATCCTTGAGGATATAGTTCTCGAGCTTTCCTTCACCTTCAACGATCCCGCTGACAATGCATCTGTAGCATTTAACGGTCTTTCCCGCCCTTATCTGCTCTGAAAGCCTGGAAGCAGCCTTGGATGTCCTTGCGAATACCATTACGCCCGATACCGGACGGTCAAGCCTGTGAACGAGGCCTAAATACACTTCTCCGGGCTTTTCGTACTTCTGTTTGATATATTTTTTGAGGATCGTGAGCATATCCGGAGCATCAGACCCGTCGCCCTGGGACAGTACGCCCGCAGGCTTATTGCAGACGATCACATGATTGTCTTCATAAAGGATCTGTACGCCTTCAAAAACCGTCAGTTCAGAGTCCATCTTGCCACAGAACCGCAGGGCAGATTAATGCCCATTTTCGTAACAGGCAGGCCTATCTCGCCTGCAGCGACTTTTCCGCCTTTTATTCCGAGCGAAAGGATCTGTCCGGAAGCCTGGGCAGTGATCTCTGTCGCGTATGAGCTTGCGATAAAGAAGAGCGGATCGTCCGACAAAAGCTCCGATGTCAGCGAGACAAGATCGTAAAACGAATCTTCAAGCTTCCAGAGTTCTCCCGAAGGTCCTCTGCCGTATGAAGGCGGATCCATTATTATCCCTTCATATTTTCTTCCGCGCCTGATCTCGCGTTCGACGAATTTCTTGCAGTCATCGGCGATAAAACGGATATAACTGTCGTTAAGCCCGCTTGCGGAAACATTCTCCTTTGCGCGGGCTATCATGCCCTTGGACGCATCAACATGCACTACTTCCGTAGCGCCGTGCGCGGCACAGGCAAGCGTCGCCGCTCCCGTATATGCGAAAAGATTCAGTATTCGGACTTCTTTCCTGCCCTTGTTTACGGCATCTTCGATAAGCCCGCCGCAGAAATCCCAGTTTACCGCCTGCTCAGGGAAAAGCCCTGTATGCTTGAAGCTCGTGGGCTCAACTATGAATGTAAGCTTTTTGCCCAGAGTATCGTATGAGATCTTCCACGAAGAAGGCATCTGAGAAAGTCTTGTCCAGGCTCCGCCGCCGGACGAGCTCCTGTTGTAGACAGCATCAGGCGAAGGAAGCTTATTCATTTCCGTGACCTTTCCGTCAGAGATTACCGGCCAGACAGCCTGCGGATCGGGCCTTAATAGTCTGACCGATCCCCACCGCTCGTATTTCTCGCCTTTGCCGGCATAAAGGATCTCATAATCCTTCCATTTGTCTGCTACAAACATCATTCAACCCTCATATCGCTTGAGACCGCGACAGTGCTGCCATCCGTCTCAAGCTGAATACTATATGTCCCTTCACCGAAAGTCGATAACCCTTCCAGTCCTGCGGAAAAATCGCATTCGGCAATAACCTTGCCTTCAAGCCTTATCCTTTTCTCCAAAAGCTTTTGTCCGTCCTTTATAAGGACCGCTTTAAATGTGCCGGTAATGGGCTCATTAAAATAAAAAACGCACTTCAAAGCATAAGCAACCGCTGTGTCGATCGTATCGTATCCGGCCGGATTATCTTTCTCGACATCATACCACGCACTGTGGATATATGCTCTGCTGATACGTTCAAAACCCATACCCTGTTCAGTCTGTACAGTCTCTTCCGAAGTCACCGAAGAAGACCCGCCCTGCTTATAGGAGGTGCTCTCAAAAGGATCGTCATCTTCAAGCAGTTCACTGCATGAAGAAGCTGCCCCGGCAAAGGCCAGGCACAGCGTCACAACTAATATCTTATATAATGCTTCGGTAATCCTGCTCGAAAATCTCATGGCATTGATTATAATATAGACATGAAAATTTTTCTTGTTTTTTACGCGTTAATGACCATCGTCACCTTTATTCTTTACGGTGTCGACAAAGGCAAGGCTAAAAAGGGCCGCTGGAGGATCCCGGAGAAGACCCTTCTTCTGTTTGCCGCCTGCTTTGGCGGACTGGGAGCGTTCCTTGGAATGAAGATCTTCCGCCATAAGACAAAGCACACGTCTTTCAAGATACTTGTGCCGACCTTCATGATAATCCAGTTCATCCTGATTGCCGCGGGAGTTTATTTCCTTTATATCCGCCACTGATATTCAGAACCGAATACCAGAGCCGCCCGTGAAGGCGGCTCTCGTTGTTACAGACTGAAAATATCTTATTTGACCTTGATCGTGACCGTTATTGTCTTCCATTCAGAAGCCTTGTATTCCGCATTGCCTGTCGACATTATCCTGACCTTGATCTTATAAGTCCCCTTCTTGGTCTTTTTCTTAACTGTGATGTTGCCGTTAAGCTTGTTTACCGTGAAGTTCTTGTTGCCCGATACTTTTTCTGCAAGGATTCCCGTTGAAGGAGACAACTTATACAGCTTGGAAGCAGCTACAGTCTGAGCCTTTTTCTTAACGTTCTTTGCCTTGACAGTGGCAGTCTTTCCGCTTGCCGTAAACGGATTATCATCCAACTCTATATAATCCTTTACCGGAGAAGCAAAGAAAACAGTGCCTGAATTGCCGCCATAAGTGTCTTTTAATTCCTTGGTGAGGTAGACAGTTGTAAGGCTGTCTAAATTCTGGAAAGCGTTACTTCCTAAAAAGGTCACACTGTTGGGAATTATTAATGTTTCAACTTTGTCACAATTTTTGAAAGCTTCCATATCTATAGCTTTTATACCATAGCCCAGAGTAATGCTCTTTGCTCTTTCACATCCTTCAAACGCATTTGATCCGATCGTATTAACACTTCCGGGGACCGTAATGACCCCAAGATAAGCGCAATTATAAAAAGCGCAAACGCCGATCTCTTCAACACCGTATCCGATCGTAAGCTTGGAAAGATATGTACAATTTTCAAATGCATACATGCCGATTTTTTTCACGCTTCCCGGAATCGATACACTTCCGAGAAAACTGCATTGACAGAAAGCTTCATCACCAATTACCGTTGTTCCTGCAGGAATTACAACACTGTTAAGACATATACAGCTTGAAAAAGCGGCTTCTCCAATAACTCTAACACCCTTGAGCGTAAGAGACCTGAGTAAAGTGCAATCAATAAACGCTGCATCACCTATTATAAGAGAAGTACCCGATATAGATACGCTCTGAAGTGCAGTACAACCGGCAAAAGCCTGTTTTCCGATTTCTTTTGCACCCTTTATCGTAACGCTTTCGAGATCAGGGCAACTGTTAAAAGCATAATCACCTATCGTAGTTACGGTCTTTGGAATGACGATCTTGGTTAAACGCGCATTGGTAAAAGCAAATTTACCGATAGTTTTTAAGCCGTTTGTAAGCGAAACAGTCTTAAGGTTTTTACATCCGTTAAAAGCATAATCATCGATCAAGGTTACAGTCTTTGGGATAACGATACTTGTCAAACTTTCGCAAAAATAAAAAGCTCCGTTGCCGATCTTCTTTACTCCTGATCCGATCGAAACTGATTTAAGGGCTTTGCAATTAGTGAAAGCAGCAACTCCGATAGTTGAAACCGTTCCTGCAATCGTAACACTTGTAAGGTTAGAATAATCGCGAAAAGCGTATTTACCGATCGAGGTTACTCCTTTGGCAATTACTACTTTCTTTATTTCATCCTTATATGCATACCAAGGGTATCCGGATTCGTAAGTCGTGCTTTCAATCATCGGAGCTTTGACTTTTGCATTATTGGGGCTGATGGTAAGCACGCCCGTTGTGCTGTTAAATGCCCACTTAAGTTTGCCGAAAACTACTTCCTTTGCTTCCTTGCTGTCAGATACAGCCGGTGCCTCGGTTTCGGGGGACTCAGCTTCAGGTGATTCAGACTCGGCAGGTTCCTCCGGCTCAGTCCCGGCAGGCTCCTTTTCCTCTGTTTCAGCTGGCTCTGAAGACTCTTCCGTCTTTGTCTCTTCGGGCTGCTTTTCCTCTGTCTCAGAAGGCTCTGCCTCTTTGGAAGTTTCAGCAGGCTCTTTTTCTTCAGCCTCGGAAGGTTCTGTCTCCTTAGCCTTCTCGGAAGGCTTTGTATCTTCGGGTTCAGTCGCCTTTGTCTCGGCAGGTTTCTTTTCTTCAGCCTTCTTGGTTTCTTTTTCTTTAGGTTCAGAGGTTTCTACCGCAGCCGTTTCTTCGGGTGCGGCCTCCGCCTCATCCGCAAGTACTAAAGAAGACATCATGCTAACAGTTATTGCTATTGCAACAAATGTTGATAATAAGCGTTTCAGCTTCATACAAATCTTCCCTCCTCTTATTTCATGTGATACTAATTATCTAAACGATTACTTGACCTTTATCTTGATGGTAATAGTCTTCCAGCCGGATGCCTTGTATTCCGCATTGCCTGTCGACATTATCCTGACCTTGATCTTATAAGTTCCCTTCTTGGTCTTTTTCTTAACTGTGATGTTGCCGTTAAGCTTGTTTACCGTGAAGTTCTTGTTGCCCGATACTTTTTGTGCAAGGATTCCCGTTGAAGGAGAGTACTTGTAGAGTTTAGAAGCAGCTACAGTCTGAGCCTTCTTCTTAACTTTCTTTGCCTTGACAGTGGCAGTCTTTCCGCTTGCTTTAAACGGATTAGGCTGCAGCCAAATATATTCAGATACCGATGAATTATAGAATGCATTTTTATTCGGAGTATACAATTCCTGATCAATGCTTACGGTATCAAGGTTCATGTCACCAAAAGTGCTGCTGGATATGGTTTTCACACTGCTGGGAACAACTATGTGTTTAACACTGGTGCAACCCTCAAAAGCACTCAGGTCGATGGTTTCAACGCCATAGCCGATTGTAATGGTTTTAGCTTTTTCACAGCGTGCGAATGCAAATTTACCAATCGTTTTCACACTGCCGGGAATTGAAATTGCCTCAAGATAAGTGCATCTTTGAAATGCCTGGGCGCCGATTTCTTGTACACCGTATCCGATAGAAGCTTTGCTGAGGTATGTGCACATGTAAAATGCATAATCACCAATTTCTTTCACACTTCCGGGGATTGAAACACTGCCAAGGTGAGTGCAATAGCTAAAAGCAGAATCACCAATTTTGGTTGTGCCGCTTGGAATCACGACACTGCTGAGACAAGTACAGTATTCAAAAGCAGATTCACCGATTTCTTTAATACCTTTAAGCTTAAGAGATCTGAGCAAAGTACACTCATGAAATGCGCCATTAGGAATTATTAAAGATGTGCCGGTAATCGAAACGTCTGTAAGCGCACTACAACCACTAAACGCAAATTTTCCGATTTCTTTGGCTCCTTTGATCGTGACACTTTCAAGACTGCTGCACCAAACAAATGCGTTTTGACCAATCTTAGTTACTGTTTTAGGAATAACGATCTTGGTTAAGCTTTTACATTCTGAAAATGCTGCATTGTCAATTGTTTGCAGGCCGTTTGAGAACGAAAGATTTTTAAGTTTATAGCACTTGTTAAAAGCACTTTTTCCGATATAAGTCACTTTCTTCGGGATAACGATACCCGTCAGGCTTGAACATTCTCTGAAAGCGCCGGAACCTATCTTCCTCACACCTGTTCCGATTGAAACTGATATAAGATTGTCATCATATGCAAATGCTTCTTCTCCGATATTGGTAACACTATTGGCGATCGCAACACTTGTAAGATTAGGATAGCTTAGGAAAGCAGCATAGCCAATTGAAGTTACACCGTTGGAAATGACTACTTTCTTAATGTCGCTTCTATATGAATACCATGGATAATTATAAGACGATTCATCAGGCATCGCTGCTTTAGTTTTAGCCTTTGCAGGGCTGACAGTAAACACTCCCTCGTCATTCAAAGACCATTTCAGTTTGCCGAAAGGTCCACTGATCGCATCTTTGGAATCCTTACGGTCAGAGACAGAAGGATTATCGGCTTCTGGAGTCTCTGAAGGTTCTTCCGGAACTGTTTTGGCAGGATCTTTGTCTTCTGCTTCAGAAGGCTCAGTTTCAGCTGACTCTGAAGACTCTTCCGTCTTTGTCTCTTCGGGCTGCTTTTCCACTGTTTCGAAAGGCTCTGCCACCTTGGAAGTTTCAGTGGGTTCTTTCTTTTCCTCCCCGGAAGGTTCTGTCTCCTTAGCCTTCTCGGAAGGCTTTGTCTCTTCGGGTTCAGTCGCCTTTGTCTCAGCCGGCTTCTTTTCTTCCGGCTTCTTGGTTTCTTTTTCTTTAGGTTCAGAGGTTTCTACCGCAGCCGTTTCTTCGGGTGTGTTCTCAGCCTCATCCGCAAGTACTAAAGAAGACATCATGCTAACAGATATTGCTATTGCAACAAAAGCAGCCAATAAGCGTTTCAGCTTCATATAGATCCTTCCTCCCTTTTATTTCAAGCATGCAAAACTTGTCAAGATTAATTAAGTATATATTGCTAACTATATTAGAAGTAAGTGATATATCGCAAAAAATGAGTGTCTGTTTTTGGACAAAAGGCACACCGTTAAAGCTCTAAGCCCGAATCTATCACCACGAAAAAGGGCTGTTTCAATCACTGAAACAGCCCCTTCGTTTGTTCTAATCTTATAGGTCTTACTTATATGAGGATGCAGGCTTGGGAAGTACCTGGCAGTCAGCAAGTCCGTAGAGTGTCTGCTTATCCTCGGAGAAGATCGCAAGTATCCAAAGTCCCTGCTTCATGGTAGCACCGCTCTTTGTCTTAAGGCCCATTGCATAGAACGTTCCGTTGGCGTTAACGATAGGCTTTGCAACGCCGCTGATAACCGGTTTATCCTGTCTGACATTGATCTTCAGAGCATCTGCGACATTTGCGGAATAGAAATATGCAAACTGCAGATTCTCAGTCACCGACGGATCAACCTGGAACTGGAACGATACTGCCGCAGCATCAGAACCGTAAGAAGCTGCACTTACCCTCTTCTGGTCAACATTAGCCCAGCTGGCATTCAATACCTTGCTGGCAAAGTTGGTGTCATAGAACTTATAACCCTTTGATGTCGTGCTGGGAGTTGTTGTTTCTTTGATCGTTACCTTAACGTCTACGTCAGCTGAATGCATAACGGTACCGTTGTCAGCCGTAAGAGTAAATTTGTATTTACCTGCTGCAAGGCAGTTGGACTTCATTTCCGCACCGGGATTCTGCTCTGTACCGTAATCAAGCTGGATGGATGTATCATTACCGAGCTCTATGGCATCGCTGGTCCAGACCTTCTTGCCGTCCTTTTCAACGGAGTATGTCATCTTGACACCCTTGCCTGCAAGTTTTGTGATGTCAGAAGAGAACTCAACTTTAAGGGACAGCTTCTTGGCATTCTCATATCCGTCGGATCCGGCATCGCCCCATCCGGAGCCCTTTACGGCCTTTGAAAGATCGACTGCAAGAGCACCGATGTCGGCATCCATGAATTCGAAGATCGAAAGGAAGCTTGAACCCATGAGATTGTCCAGAAGCCACTCGCCGTCTTCTTTAACGAATTTTGCCGTATATGTGACCTTTACAGTGTCATCGCTGTTCCTGACTGCGGAAACGAGTTCATCGATATTCTTGTAATCCTTTTTGAGAACAGACTTATAATCCGCAAGCTTGAATTCGATATCTACAGAAGCTTCCTTACCCTTTGCAGTAAACGTGTCTTCCTTGATCTGGAATGAGATCGTCTTGCGGACCGCCGTGCAGAATTTGAGGGTATTCTCATCAAGATAATCGCCGTTAAGACCTTTGCGGAGATCTTCTGCCTTATCGCTGCCGGAGCTTAAGGTCGAAAGACTTAAAAGTCTGTCAGCATCAAAGTCTTCAATGTTCTCTGCTACCTCTCTGGCAGCCGCGAGCACGTCTTTCTTGCTGAACATGCTGCATCCGCAGAGCGAGAAAAACATAGCGCCGATGAGCACTAAAGCTCCTGTCTTCTTTATCAATGTATTGGAATTCATAATACATCCTCCCTTATTAAGGTGAGATTTTAATATCCTCATACTGAAAAAGCAAGAAAATCAGTATTCAGTAAATTATACATGACATTTGTATTTTATTCTAAATTCAATATATAATAGAAAAAAATTTAAAGGGTGATATCAACATGACCGGACAACCCAACATCTTAATCTGTGATGACGACCCCGTCGTTCACGAATCTCTGGCTTTATACCTCGACAATGACAATTTCACGCATACCGATGCCTATGACGGCAAGGAAGCGCTCGAAATGGCTCAGACCGGAACTAACGATCTGATCCTTCTTGACGTCATGATGCCCGAGATGAGCGGCCTCGACGTATGCCGTGAGGTCCGCAAGACTTTGTCCACACCCATTATCATCCTTACTGCCAAAGGCGAGGAGATCGATAAGATCTTAGGTCTCGAATTAGGTGCCGACGACTATATCGTAAAGCCCTTCTCTCCCCGTGAGGTAATCGCGAGGATCAAGGCCGTTCTCCGCCGTTTCGGAGATACACAGCAGACTTCTTCCGTCCTTAAGTTCCCCGGTCTTGAGATCAACCTCGGCAACTATTCCGTTAAGGTCAAGGGCGAGACAGTTCCCTGCACTCCCAAGGAAGTTGAGATCCTTTATCTTCTTGCTTCCCACCCGGGTCAGGTATATGAGAGAGAACAGATCCTCGAATCCGTTTGGGGATTTGATTACAGCGGAGATTACCGTACCGTCGATACACACATCAAGCGCATCAGGCAGAAGATCGCCTTTGACGGCGCTTCCTGGAGCATCCAGACGATCTACGGCGTAGGCTATAAGTTCGAGGCTGACTGATGTTTCAGAGCACACTGCTCAGAAGGACAATGTCTCTTGTCATCATATCGCTGGTTGCATCAGCGATCCTTGCGACATTGGCATTTATCGTTGCCGGTCGTACAGCTACCATCGATATCGAGACAAATCATGCAGTCAATCAGGATATCGTATATCAGCAGCTCTTTATGGAAGATCCCAGCATATTGGATAATGAACAATCCAGGACCTTCTTTTTCAATACTTCTTTCGCTTCAGGTCATGACTATTTCCTTATAAGCCAGAGCGGCAAGCTCATTCAGTCAACACCGACCGATAAGATGAACATCGCTGTTAAGGATATCAACAACGTTAACAATACCCTTAATTTCAAGGAATTCACAGCCGGTCCCAACGGTATTTCCACCAGGACTTATGACACCAGTGATCCTATGAAAAAGATCATCGCGATAAGCCAGCCCGTTTACTTTAACGGAGAATACTGTACTCTCCTTTCGCTTTCTTATCTGAATGCCTATAATGACCTGATCATCCAGTACATCAACATTCTCGTTCTCTCAACCCTTATGGCTGCCTGCGTAATGCTTATCCCCGCATATGCGCTCGTTACAAGGATGATCCTTCCTATCCAGGAAATGAACGAGATCGCCATGGAATACGCGAGCGGCAACTTCAGCGTCAGAGCTGACGAGAGCCACAAAGGCGAGATCGGTGAGCTCGGTGCTTCTTTCAACTACCTTGCCGACCAGCTCTCAAAATCCATCAGTGATCTTACCAACGAGAAGAACCGCCTCCAGGAGATCTTCGACGTTATTTCCGACGGTATCGTCGTTGTCGATTCAGAATCCAACCCAATCACTACCAACGAAGCCATAAAGACGCTCTTCAGCAGAGCCGACAAGAACAACATGTTCACGGAACACCTCCAGCTCATTCCTTTTGAGGAAGTCTGGAAGGATTTTGAGGATTGTATCTCAACGGGCGAGACAAAGACCAGGATGATCGAAGACAGAAGCTATGCTTATCAGTCGACCATCATCCCCAAATACGATTCAGAGGACAAGACACGAATCATCGGTGCTACGGGATTCTTCCGTGATATCTACGAAGCCCAGAAGAACGAGCACTTCAGACAGGACTACGTTGCCAACATCTCACACGAGCTTCGTACTCCTCTTCAGACATTGCGCGGACTGATCGAGCCTTTGGCCGACGGCATGGTCAAGAAAGAAGAAGACCGTCAGCGTTATTACGGAATCATCCTTAACGAGACAATGCGTCTCTCAAGACTCATCGACGACATGCTTGAGCTTTCAAAGCTCCAGTCCCGTACGCTCGCGTTCAAGACATATCCGTTTGACGTCAACAAGCTCATCAACAGCATCGAGATAAGGTTCGGACCGATAATGGCCGAAGCCGGTATCAAATTCTCCGTACAGAACACATACGGCACTCTTCCTACCGTCAACGGTAACCCTGACCGTGTTGAACAGATCCTTGTTATCCTGCTCGACAACGCTAAAAAGTACACACCGCGCGGTAAATCCATAACTATCATCACCGACTATATCGAGAACGAGAAAAAGGTTTATATATCAGTTGCGGACACCGGACAAGGCATACACGAATACGATATAGACCATATTTTCGACAGGTTCTTCAAGGCTGACCGCGCCAGAGGCAAGAAAGGCTCGGGCCTCGGTCTTTCCATCGCCAAAGAGCTCCTCACCTACATGGGCGAGACCATCAAGGTTACGAGCAAGTATGAAGAAGGCTCGACGTTCACGTTTACTCTTTCAAGGGCGGAGAACATAGATGCCTGGGATTGACCCTGAGAACAGCGCGCCTGAAGGTATAAGGCTCAATAAATATATAGCTTCATCAGGCGTATGCTCAAGACGTGAGGCTGATCACCTGATAGAATCCGGAAAAGTAACTGTCAACGGAATAACCGCTGACCTCGGTACGCGTGTTAAAGACGGCGATACGGTTGCAGTTGACGGCAAGGCTGTTATCCCTGAAGACAACATGATCTACATTGCCTTCAACAAACCTTTGGGCATCACCTGCACTACTGACACAAGAGATCCCTCAAACATAATAGATTACATAGATTTCGGAGAACGCATCTTCCCTGTCGGACGATTGGATAAGAATTCTTCCGGCCTTATCCTTCTTACCAACAACGGAGACATCGTAAACCGTCTTTTAAGATCCGAGAATGGTCACGAGAAAGAATATGTGGTCACTCTGAACAGACCTTATGACAGCACGTTCATCAAGACAATGTCATCCGGCGTTCCAGTCCTGGGCCGAATGACGCTTAAGACAGAAGTATTTCCCGTCAATCAGAAGACGTTCAGGATAATATTAAGACAGGGAATGAACCGTCAGATAAGACGTATGTGCGAATATCTGGGATACAGGGTTACCAAGCTCAAGAGGATCAGGTTCATCAACATAAGGCTCGGCGATCTCGAACCGGGAAAATGGAGATATCTGACAGCTGACGAAAAGAAGGAACTTCTAAAAGGACTTTCAAAATGATCAATGAAAAAGGGGCTCACACCGTGAACCCCTTTATTATCGGAATTATAAAGAAAGATTACTCTTCTTCCTTCTTCTCTTCTGCTGCATCAGTCTCTTCTTCAGCCTCAGCCTCGTCAGAATGAACTTCCTTTGCAGCCTTGGTCTCTTCTCTTGCCTCTTTGATCATCTTGTCGATATCAGAAACAGGCTCGGATTCGACTTCATCATCCTTCTCATAATAGAACTTGACCTTATCCTTGCTGTTCCTTGCTCCGTATGCATCAGCGATAGCAAAGCAGTCTGCCTTGAGCTTCTCAAAGTCTTCCTTTGATTCGAGATCGGCAATTGAAGTCTGATAGCAAGCATCCTCGAAAACGTCATCAAGAACGAGATAAGCGTTTTCTGCTTTGTTGAAGTTCTTATCGATCATGGCTTCAGCCTGGTCGGGTGCGCCGTCTCTTGCGTCAAAGTTCTCGAAAGGAATAAGGATCTTGCTGTAGCGGTATCTGAGAACGATATTCTTTTCGTTGTAATCAACAGCAACTCTGAACTTCGCAACCAGGAATGTCTGGCAGAAGACCAGTATGAAGCAGATAGCGAGGAGCACTCCGATTCCGCCCAGAATCAGCATAACCATTCCGTTACCGGCCTTTACGAAACCAAATACCGCGAGAGCGGCGCTCAAAACGAACATGACCAGCGACAGAATTCTGTTCCTGTTAATCTTGCCGGGATTTCCCGCGTAGCAATGAACGCCTTCCTTAGGCAGCTTTTCAATCAGTTCCTTGTTACCAAATTCTTCGGTGCTCATGTTCCGTCCTCCTTTTATTTGCTGAGTATCTCTATTCTCTCAGTGATACTCTTGTGCATTTCCTCATACTTTGTAAGCTTTGCCCTCTCCTGATCGACAACTGCCGCAGGTGCTCTTGAAACGAACGACTCATTGGCAAGCTTGCCGCTGACACGGGCGATCTCACCTTCAAGGCGCTCCTTCTCTTTTCCGAGACGCTCAAGTTCCTTGCTTATATCGATAAGGTCTTCAAGCGGCAGATAGATCTCACCGCCCTTGAACATAGCTGCTACTGCGGTTGAAGGGATACCCTCCTTATCCTTCCTTGTCTCAAGTCCGCTTACGGAAGCGAGTCTTGCAAGGAAGCCCTCACCGTTGACAAACATCGAAGCAGTCTTGTCGGAAGGTGTAACAACGATGATGTGTGCCTTTCTCGAAGGCGCAACATCCATATCCTTTCTGACTGCACGGATTCCTCTGATAGCATCCATCAATGTCTCCATCATCTCAGCCTCATCAGGTGAAGCGGGGATCTTTGAGGCATCAGGCCAGTCAGAGATCATGATGGATTCAGCCTTACCGTCAAGAACAAGGTTTGAATATACCTCTTCCGTGATAAACGGCAAGAACGGATGTAGAAGCTGCATGGATACTCCGAGAACATAATTGAGCAGATAACGTGCCTCAAGGCTTGTCGGACAGTTCTCGTCGAACAGCCTGCTCTTGCAGATCTCGATGTACCAGTCGCAGAAATTATCCCAGATGAAATCGACGATCTTGGAAAGAGCTATGCCGAAGTCATAGTTGTCGATATTTGCAGTTGCCTCAGATACAACGTTATGAAGCTTTGTAAGGATCCACTTGTCCTCTAACGTGTACTTCGCCGGATCAACAGCCTTGTAATCGATATCGTCAGGCATGTTCATGATGACGAATCTCATCGCGTTCCAGATCTTGTTGGAAAGGTTTCTTCCCATTATGATCTTGTCTTCCTGGAATCTCTGGTCGTTGCCCGGAGCATTACCTGTGACAAGAGCAAATCTGAGCGCATCCGCGCCGTGATTATCGATGATCTCAAGAGGATCGATACCGTTGCCTAAAGACTTACTCATCTTGCGGCCCTGGGAATCCCTTACGAGGCCATGGATGAGAACATCCTTGAAAGGAACCTGATCCATATGGGCAAGGCCTGCAACCATCATTCTGGAAACCCAGAATGTGATGATGTCGTAACCTGTAACCAGTGTATCCGTAGGATAGAAGCGTGCGAGGTCTTCAGTCTTTTCAGGCCATCCGAGTGTTGAGAACGGCCAGAGTGCGGATGAGAACCATGTATCAAGAGTATCGGGATCCTGGCGCATGGGCTTGCCGCACTTAGGGCAGACTGCCGTATCTTCCTTGGTAACTACGATCTCACCGCAGTCATCGCAGTAGAACGCAGGGATCCTGTGACCCCACCAGAGCTGTCTGGAGATACACCAGTCACGGATATCCTCCATCCAGTTGTAGTAGTTCTTGGAGAATCTCTCGGGAACGAATCTCGTACGTCCGTCTCTTACAGCCTCGATAGCAGGCTTTGCAAGAGTCTCCATCTTAACGAACCACTGAAGTGATACCCTCGGCTCGATAGTGGTGCCGCAGCGGTAGCATGTACCGACGTTGTGGGTATAGTCTTCGACTTCAATGAGGAATCCGCCTTCTTCAAGATCCTTAACGATGGCTTCTCTTGCCTCATATCTGTCCATACCGGCATACTTCGGGTAGTCCTCGGTGATCTTTGCGTCTTCGGTAAGGACAGTGATAACCTCAAGGTTATGTCTCAGGCCGACTTCGAAGTCGTTGGGATCGTGGCCGGGAGTGATCTTAACTGCACCGGTACCGAATTCGATATCAACGTAATCGTCTGCAACTACCGGGATCTTGCGTCCGACGAGAGGCAGAACGAGCATCTTTCCGATAACGTCCTTGTAACGCTCATCTTTAGGGTTAACAGCGACTGCAGTATCGCCTAAGAGAGTCTCAGGTCTTGTTGTTGCGAGATTGATATATCCGGAACCGTCCTCGAAAGGATATCTGATATGCCAGAAATGACCGGGCTGCTCTTCATACTCAACCTCAGCATTGGAGATCGATGTAAGGCAGTGGGGGCACCAGTTGATGATACGCTCACCTCTGTAGATAAGACCCTGGTTGTAGTACTTTACGAAAACTTCCTTGACTGCATCTGAGCACCCCTCATCCATCGTGAAGCGCTCTCTTGACCAGTCGCATGAAGAACCCATCTTCTTGAGCTGCTCGACGATACGTCCGCCGTACTGCGCTTTCCATGCCCATGCTCTTTCAAGGAACTTATCTCTGCCGATATCTTCCTTATAAATGCCTTCCTTGCGCATCTCCGCAACGATCCTTGCTTCGGTCGCAATGGATGCGTGGTCTGTGCCGGGAAGCCAGAGAGCAGCGTAACCTGCCATCCTCTTATATCTCGTCAGGATGTCCTGAAGAGTGTTATCAAGGGCATGGCCCATGTGAAGCTGTCCCGTGATGTTCGGCGGGGGCATTACGATAGAAAATCTCTTCTTGGATCTGTCTTCTGAAGGCTTAAAATAGCCTTTTTCCATCCAGTTCTTGTAAAGCTTGGGTTCCTCCTCGTTCGGATTGAAGGTCTTGCTTATGCCGTCAATTCTAGCCATCTGTCTTATTGTTCCTCTTTTCGATATTGATTACTTCTTTATCATTGAAAGCGCGCCGTAAAGGATCGAATCATCGCCCAAAGCAGCTTTCTTGAATGTAACGGTCTCCCTGATGGAAGGCATGCAGTATCTGTCGACTTCAGAAAGGATCTTCTGCAGGAACAGATCTCCTACCGCTTCAATTACGCCGCCGCCGTAAACGACTATCTCGGGGCTGAACGTGTTAACAAGGTTGCCCGATGCGATCGCCAGGTAATGGCACGCGCGGTTAACGGCTTCCGTAGCAACGGGATCGCCGCTGTTGAGAGCCGATTTCAAAGCCTTGGACTTGAAAACTCCCTCAGTAACAGCCTCTGCCATGGCAGACTTTCTGCCTCTTGAGACCTGCTGTCTGATATAAGCACTCATGCCCTGCTTGCTCGAAAATGCCTCGAGGCATCCTCTCTGTCCGCAGTTGCACAAAGGTCCCTCGGGATCGAGAATCATGTGACCATACTCGGCAGCTTTGAACTGATTGCCCGTATAAAGCTCACCGTTAAGGATAAGGCCGCCGCCCATACCTGTACCGACGAAAAGTCCTACCACATTGCTGTAACCCTTTGCGGCACCGAACTTGTATTCGCCGAGCACGCCTACATTGACATCATTTCCGATATAGAAAGGAACACCGAACTGTTCTTCGATCGGCTTCCTGATGTTGTAGTTTCTCCATGGGAGATTGGGTGAGAACAAAACTATGCCGCTGTCCTGATTGATGACGCCGGGAGCGCCTGCGGCAATGGCATGGATCTGACTCTTCTTGATACCTGAACCTTCGATAAGGTCTTTTACGACATTGATGATGACCTCTTCGACGTTCTGAGACGAATCTCCGCCTGCCTTGGTCTTCTTCTTCATCCTGTAGACGATCTCGCGCTTGGAATTGAATACAGCGCCGAGAACCTTCGTGCCGCCGATATCAAGACAAAGATTATAAGATTCAGCCATTTTGTTCCCCTCCTTATGTAATTAGTGTTTAGTGTCAGTTATCAGCTTACGCCCAATGCGGTGCTGCCTGTTGAGACTCCGGTTGAAGCGGGCTTTTCCTCAGTGCCGTTCTTGTAGATGATGATCGGCTGCTTGCCCTCGGTAATGCACTCTTTCTTGATGATGCACTCCTTGATGTCATGCTCGGACGGCACATCGAACATTACCTGTCTCATCGTCTCTTCGATGATGGCTCTGAGGCCTCTTGCACCGGTATTCTGCTCTACCGCCTTATCGGCGATGGCTCTGACTGCATCTTCCTCGAACTTGAGATCGACATCGTCCATCTTCATTATCTTCTGATACTGCTTGATGATGGCGTTCTTGGGTTCGGTAAGTACTCTGACCAATGCGTCGGCATCAAGTCTGTCCAGAGCAACGGTTACCGGAATACGTCCTATGAACTCAGGGATAAGTCCGAACTTCATAAGGTCATCAGGCTTAACTTCGTGGTAGTAGATACCGCTGTTCATTTCACGGCGTGACTGAACATTGGCACCGAAACCGTACTGCTTCTGCTCCACACGCTTTGCGATGATATCATCAAGGCCGTCAAACGCGCCGCCGCAGATGAACAGGATGTTTGTTGTATCGATCTTGATGCACTCCTCGTTCGGATGCTTTCTTCCGCCCTTGGGAGGAACATTTGCGATAGTGCTCTCAAGTATCTTGAGAAGTGCCTGCTGTACGCCTTCGCCGCTTACGTCGCGTGTAATGGATACATTCTCGGACTTCTTTGTGATCTTATCGACCTCATCGATATAGACGATACCGATCTGCGCGCGCTCGATGTCGTAATCAGCAGCAATGATCAGCTTGAGAAGGATATTCTCAACGTCTTCACCGACGTAACCTGCCTGAGTAAGGCTTGTAGCGTCAGCAACGGCAAAAGGAACATTTAAGATCCTTGCCAGAGTCTGGGCAAGAAGGGTCTTTCCTGAACCTGTAGGTCCTAAAAGAAGGATATTGCTCTTCTGGATCTCGGTCTCGTCAGCGGGAAGATCCGTAAATACTCTCTTGTAGTGATTATAAACAGCTACAGACAGAGCAACCTTCGCTTCATCCTGTCCGATGACATACTGATCGAGCATGTCCTTGATCTGATGAGGCGTAACAAGCTTCTTGGGCTTGATGGTGCGCATCTTGCGCTTCTTGTTGACCTTCTCCTCTTCGGCAATGATGCCGTAAGCAGTCCTGATGCAGTCAATGCAGATATAGCAGTTGACGCCCGAGAAAAGTCTGGGAACCTCATACTCGGACTTTCCGCAGAAAGAGCAGCTGAGGATCTCTCTTGAATCTCCACCACCGTATGTGTTTTTAGAATTCGCCATTTAGAACTCCCTTTTTCATTTGGAAAGCTGCAAAAAGACAGACTAACCAATATATTTTATTACAATTAAGTTCATTTTACCAAAAGATAATATTACTTATATTTCAAGTGCGTAAAAATACTGTCACAGACGCTCGGAATCAAGGATAATGGTAAACGGTCCGTCATTGGTCAGCGTGACCTTCATGTCCGCTCCGAATTCGCCCGTTCCGACTTCTCCGACAAGGCTAGAACACTTTTTGACGATATATCCGTAAAGCTCCTTTGCCCTTTCAGGCTCGCAGGCATCGGTAAATCCCGGTCTGTGACCCTTTTTGCAGTCGGCATAAAGAGTGAACTGTGAGATAAGAAGGAGCTTTCCGCCAACCTGTGAAAGGTCAAGATTCGTCTTTCCTTCACTGTCTTCGAATATCCGAAGGCCGATCATTTTCGAGATCAGCTTGTCCGCTACGGCCTCGTCATCACCTTTACCGATACCGATAAGTACGGCAAAGCCTTTCCCGATAGAGGCTTTTGTCTGTCCGTCTATATCGACTCGGGCCGAAGCAACACGCTGAATAACGAATCTCACTTATCGCCATCCCCTTCCGTCATTTTCTTTACATAATCGAGATACTGTCTGACCTTTGCCTCGTAGCCGATGTCCGTGGGCTCATAGTAAGTCCTGCCGAGAGTCTTGTCAGTCATATACTGCTGCTTTGTGATATGTCCCGGGAAATCGTGAGGATACTTGTATCCGACAGAATATCCGAGTTCAGCCATTCCCTTTGCGGGAGCATTGCGCAGGTGCATGGGAACGACGCCAGTATCGGTATTCTCGACATCAGAGAGAGCCTTATCCACTGCAAGATAAGAAGCGTTGGACTTGGGCGATGTCGCTACGGTTATGCAAGCCTGTGCCAGCGGGATCCTCGCCTCCGGCATTCCGACCGCTTTCGCGCAGTCATATGCCGCAACGGCAACAAGAAGCGCATTGGGATTGGCCATTCCGACATCCTCTGATGCGCATATCATTATCCTTCTGGCAAGGAACTCAATGTCTTCGCCAGCCTTAAGCGCCCTGGCAAGATAGAGCACCGCCGCATCAGGATCGGATCCCCTCATCGACTTGATCATCGCGCTTATATTGTCGTAATGATACTCCCCGCCCTTATCGAAAATGACCGCACGGTTCTGCATGCAGTCCTTCATGACCTCATCCGTTATGCAAACGGAACCGTCGGACGAAGGCGAAGTCGTAACTACTGCCAGTTCAAGGGCATTCAGCGCCGAACGCGCATCTCCGTTGGATGTCTCGGCGATCTTAAGGAGGGTATTCTCATCGCACTTGACGTCGATATTGCCAAAGCCTCTTTCCTTGTCTTCTATGGCATTCCTTAAGACCTTGGCTATATCCTTTGGCTCAAGGGGCTTGAGCTGAAGCACCGTGGAACGCGATACAAGGGCTTTGTTTACTTCAAAAAACGGATTCTCGGTAGTGGCACCGATCAGAATGACCGTGCCGTCCTCAACAAACGGCAGAAGCGCATCCTGCTGCAGCTTATTGAATCTGTGGATCTCATCGATGAACAGGACAGTTTTGCGGCCTTCCGATATGATCGGATTGCGCGCATCTTCAGTGACCTTCTTTATATCAGCCACACCTGCCGTAACGGCATTCAGTCTTTCGAAACGGGATTCCGTGGTATTGGCAATGACTCTCGCAAGTGCGGTCTTACCGACTCCGGGAGGCCCAAAAAGGATAATCGAGGATAGACGGTCTGCCTCGATCATTCTTCTGAGCATTTTGCCCTTGCCAATAATATGTTCCTGCCCGGCATACTCATCGAGAGTGCGCGGAGACATCCTAAAAGCCAGGGGCTCTTTTTTCCCTTTGCTTAAGTCAGCCAATTCGTTCTTCCTTACTTGATGTCAGGATAGATAGGATACTTATCGGTAAGAGTCTTGACTCTTGCGATAACATCAGCCTTCTTGTTCTCGTAGTCGAAGATGCAGTCAGCGATGCAGTCGGCAACGACCTTGCAGTCTTCTTCCTTGAAGCCTCTTGCGGTAACTGCGGGAGTACCGATACGTACACCGGATGTAACCATAGGCTTCTCGGGATCGAAAGGAATCGTGTTCTTGTTAGCGGTGATGTTGCAGTCGTCAAGTCTCTCCTGGAGATCCTTACCTGTAACACCTGTGCCTCTGAGGTCGATCAGCATGAGGTGGTTGTCCGTACCGCCGGATACGAGGTTAACGCCCCTTGCGAGGAGCACTTCGCTCATAGCCTTGGCATTGCTGATGATCTGGGCAGCATACTGTCTGAATTCAGGAGAAAGAGCTTCCTTGAAAGCAACAGCCTTAGCAGCGATGATGTGCATGAGAGGGCCGCCCTGCTGTCCCGGGAATACCGCGGAATTGATCTTCTTGGCGTACTCTTCTTTGCACATGATGATACCGCCACGGGGTCCGCGGAGTGTCTTATGTGTAGTCGTAGTAACGAAATCAGCATAAGGTACCGGATTCGGGTGAAGTCCTGCGGCTACAAGGCCTGCGATGTGAGCCATATCTACGAAGAGATATGCTCCGACTTCATCAGCGATCTCTCTGAACTTCTTGAAATCAATGATCCTGGGGTATGCGGAAGCGCCTGCAACGATGATCTTAGGCTTTACTTCAAGAGCTCTCTGACGGATGGTCTCATAGTTGAGCATCTGTGTCTCGGGATCTACCTGATAGAACTCGGACTCATATGTTCTGCCTGAAACGTTGAGCTTCATGCCGTGAGTAAGATGTCCGCCGTGGGAGAGGTCAAGACCGAGGATCTTGTCACCGGGTTCGAGGACTGCAAAATAAACGGCTGTGTTAGCCTGTGCTCCGGAATGGGGCTGAACGTTAACATGCTCAGCACCGAAAAGCTGCTTTGCTCTGTCGATAGCGAGCTGCTCAACGATGTCGACATACTCGCATCCGCCGTAGTAACGCTTTCCCGGATAACCCTCGGCATACTTGTTGGTAAGAGGAGAACCTGCTGCCTCGAGAACAGCCTCGGAAACAGTATTCTCAGAGGCGATCAGCTCGATCTTGTCGCGCTGACGTCCGATCTCCTGCATTATTGCTGAGTAAACTTCGGGATCCTCGAACTTGATGTGATCGTACATATATTACATCCTCCTTGGGATAAAGAAATCAACGAGGGTATTTTATATTAAAAATATAGATTAGTAAACTTGATTAAACGGACAAACTGACCAAATGAAAAAGGCTGCACGGTCCTGACAGTAACCATACAGCCTTCTTTATATTTCTGGCTTTAAGAAATTGACTGATTAAGCTTTCGAACAGTTGACGTAATAACCATCACCCTGTCTGGAAATACTTGAGATCTTAAACACTGCGGTATTTCCGGGAACCATTGACGGATCGGACGCTACGCAGAAATTGAACTTGCCCTGCTGAACGATAAAACCTGAAGCGCCGTCAGAGATAACCTTTTCAGCTGTTACTTTTACCGTCTTGCCTGTAGGATCAGCATTTACTTCGAGAGCCTGAGAAAGGCTGTCAACAGACGGATAATCTACAGTAGCAAGCAAGTCACCGCATCCCGTCAATGCAAAAGCAAAGGAAAGAATGAGAACCAGCGAAACTACCCTTAAAGTTGCGGTCTTCATGACAAATCCTCCTTTAGGAAGCAATTTGTCAAATTATATTATTAAAGTACGAAAAAATGAACTGAATTTACTATTTTTTGACAATATGTCAAATACTGTATATCTCATCTGCCCCGGGAGGCGACAATTTGACATAAGAACCGTCGTTTTCGACGTAATATTTGCCTTCATCAGCCTCGGTGAACCTTCCGATAACCGAAGCACTGACACCCTGTTTGCCCAGTTCTCCGATAACTTTTTCAGGTTCAGATGAAGCGATCATGAGAGAGCCCGAAGAGATGAGCCTGAACGGATCAAGCCCGAGAGCGGAGCAGATAGATGATGTTGCCTTGGTAAAAGGTACCAGGCGCTTATCAATGACTACACCCGTTTTCGAGAAATCGGCCATCTCGAACGCGGCACCGAAGACACCGCCTTCAGTGACATCGTGCATAAGGTTGACTGCGCTGAGATCAAATCCGTCTTCACGCTTTTTACCGGATGATGACCTCAAAGCACCGCAGGCAGATCCTTCATCAACAACGGAAATAAGGTTCTTGTAAGAAAGCGCCTCTTTTATATCTTCCTCGCTCACCTTTCCGAAAAGCTTGTCTTTATGCTCGTTTGCGGCAATGAAGCTTCCTTCGATGGCACCTGTCTTTGTCATTATGAGGCTGTCTCCGGGCATGGCTTTTCCGAGAGGAACACATCCGCCCTTTCTTACCATACCGAACGCAGTCGATACGACTATCATCTTTTTTACCGAATCAGAGATCTCAGTATGACCTCCGACAATGTCAACGCCGAGAGCCTGAGCTTCACGGCTGGCCTGATCCACAGTCATCCTGATATCGTCTTCGGTAGCCGAAGGCGGAGCGATTATAACGACAAGGATGCCGGCAGGTCTTACACCGCATGCGGCGATATCGTTGCATGACACGTGGATAGCAAGAGTACCGGCTTCCGTGCCTCCTGCCGTTATCGGATCGGATGACGTGACCATAAGATCCTCACCGACTTTTATCCATGCGCAGTCCGCGCCGATCCCCGCACCCGACAATGTCGTGGCGGAAAGAACCGGCAGTCTGCTGAGCACCAGTGTCTGAAGCTGTTCGTCTGTCAGTTTGCCAATCTTCATATCAGAACGGAGTTATCTCTATATCTTCGGTTCCGGCTACACCGGCTTCGACCATCGCTTCGATGTCGAGGTTCTTTTCTGCTTCGATAACGTCCTCCGGATGAGGATGTGTCTTGGGGTGTTTTGCTACAAAGACCGTGCAGCAGTCTTCATAAGGAAGGATCGATGTCTCAAATGCTCCGATATCTCTTGAGATATCACATGTCGCCTGCTTATCCATACCGATAAGAGGGCGCAGAATTGGCATCTTCACTACCTCATTGGTGGCGCATAAGGCTTCAAGCGTCTGTGAAGCGACCTGACCCAGAGACTCTCCCGTTATCAGGCATTTGCATCCGCTCTTCTGCGCAAGCTGCTCGGCGATCCTGAGCATTACACGGCGCATCGTAACCGTAAGCATGTCCTGGGGTGAATTCTTATACATGTCGAGCTGGATCTGGGTAAAGTTGACTATGTGAAGCGTCATTCTTCCCGAATAACCGGATACGATCTTTGCCAGGTCAATTACCTTCTGCTTTGCAAGATCGCTGGTATAAGGATACGAATGAAAATATACGGCATCGAGCGGCATTCCGCGTGAAGCCATCATGAAACCTGCTACAGGGCTGTCGATACCACCTGACAGAAGGAGCATTCCCCTTCCAGCGGTTCCGACCGGCAGGCCTCTGTGAGCCATCTTCTTGCCTGAATATACATAGTTATATTCTCTGATCTCTACATTGATTATGAAATCAGGATTCTTCATCTTTACCGAAAGTTCCGGGAAAGTATCGAGAATAAAGCCTCCGAGCTCATCGCAGATCGTAGGCGAATCCATCGGGAACGCCTTATTGCCGCGCTTGCTCTCGATCTTAAAGGTCTTGAATCCGGGATTCTCGGAAAGCACATATTCGGTAAGTGCTTTTGCATTCTCGCAGATCGAGGTGAAATCACCCTCGAACTTTCTCGCAAAGCTTACAGATACGATACCGAAAACCTGGCATACTGCAGCCATGATGTCTTTGGCGGCAGCCTCATCTGCAAAGTTCGGGTTGTCTTCTTCCTTGGGCTCGATCCATATACGGCTCTGGCTCTGATAGATCTTAAGATTACCGAACCTCTTGAGCCTGTACTTGAGATTGCCCTTGAGCTGTATCTCAAATGAGCCTCTGTTAAGGCCCTTGAGTGTAACTTCTCCCATTCTGGCGAGAATAACGTTTGACATTTAGTATTGCTCCTATTTCATGACAGCGAATCTGTCGTATATATCATCTACCGCTTTTATAAAGTCCTGTGCTTCCTTCATCGTATTATATCGCGAGAAAGAAAGCCTTACTGCGTTTGCAGCCGTCTTTCTGTCAACACCTGACTCAAGCAGCACATAGGATACCTTTTTCGCCTTTGAAGAACAAGCGGAAACCGTAGAGACAAAGATATCATATATTTCAAGACAATGAAGCATCGTCTCGGACTCAAATCCTTCAAAAGCCACATTGAGCACGTTGGGCAGAGCATCATCCGGAGACAGCACCTGCGCATTTCTTGCGGAAAGCTCCTTCCTCAGATAAGCATTTATCTCAGCAATATCCTCATGCGAACCTTCCATGGTCTCAACCGCTTCTTCCAGAGCTGCTTCAAAAGCCTTTGCAAGGAGCAGGCTCTGTGTTCCTGATCTCATTCCCTTCTGCTGTCCGCCTCCTAAGATAAGCGGATCGATCCTGACGCCGTTCCTGACATAAAGCACTCCGGTACCTTTTACGGAATGGATCTTGTGTCCAGAGAAAGAACACATATCTACATTCATCTTATGAAGATCGACGCTCATCTTGCCTAATGCCTGAACCGCATCAAGATAGAACTTTGTATCGGGGCTGACTTTATTCTTCAACGCAACTATCTGATCAAGAGGCAGGATCGAACCCGTCTCATTATTGACCAGCGTGAAACAGATAAGCGCAGTCTTCTCTTCAGTCAGGGCTTTTTCAAGTTCTGCAAGATCAGGCTTGCCGTCACGGCCTACGGGTACATAAACAACGTCATATCCGTTTTTCGCGAGAAGCTCAAGACACTCGAGAGTTGCCTTGTGTTCGGTCTTTGTCGAGATAACCCTTTTTCCTGCCCGGGTATTTCTGCTCATGAAGCCGCGGATAGCCGTATTGGCACTCTCCGTCGCACACGAAGTGAATATTATCTCAGGTTCTGCTGCGCCGAGCAGCTTTGCTACGGCAGCCTGTGTATCACTGTAAGCCTTATCCGCAGCTGCCCCGAGCTTGTGAAGCGAACCCGGATTGCCTGACAGACCGTCTGTCATCATATCGTTTATAACCGCTCTCACCCTGTCCGAAGGGAAAGTAGTGGCACTGTTGTCAAAGTAGATCATGGTGAATTTATACCGCGCCCCTCATAAAACTCAAACATATTATAACTTGATGTATAAATACTTAAATAAAAGCTTTAATGCCACTTTGCACAAAAAAGCTCTCCATGAAAAACCATGAAGAGCCTTGGAATCTGGTGCAGATGGCGGGACTTGAACCCGCACGAGATTGCTCCCACTAGCACCTGAAGCTAGCGCGTCTGCCAATTCCACCACATCTGCGTGCCCGTAAATTCTATAACAACAGTCCTTGTTTTTCAATACAGTGATTTTAGAGGACAAGTTTATTTCCCGTCGTTAAAATCATCTGTTGAACGTATGAAAAAATATATAATACACATATATGAACGAGATCACGGTATCAGTTACAGCTCTTTCCCAGTATGTATCGCGCGCCGGCGACATGGCGGGCGGCTCGTACCAGTCTGTCAGCGGCACAGAAGGAACAAGGCTTCACCAGAAAGTCTTTTCGGAGCTTAAAAAGGAATACGGCGACATAGTAACGACCGAAGAACCGCTTTCCTGGGTATACGACGGTCATCCGGGCCTGAATCTTAAGGTTCAGGGGCGCTTTGACGCCATGCTGTCAGAGAAGAACAAGGCTCCGCGTATTTTCGAGATCAAGTCATTCAACTCCGCAAGGGACAGCTTCAAGAGCCTGGTCAGGCCTGAGCACATAACGCAGCTCAAGCTCTACGGGGCCATGTATATCTTCTCCAACAGCGATGTAATGGACGTCACTTTAACTCTGCGGTATGTGTCTGTAACGACTTTCAAGGCTTATGAAGAGAGCTACGCGATGTCTTATGAGGAAGCCGAATCGTTTTTCGAGTCGGTATGCATGGAATATGCAGCTTTTGCCAAGCGCCTTCTCGATTACGGAGAAGAGATGATGACTTCCGTTAAAGAAGCGACCTTCCCTTATGACACTATCCGTGCCGGCCAGAAGGAATTCATGAAGAAAGCCTTGTTATCGCTTACTTCCGGAAATACCCTTTTCGTCGAAGCACCCACAGGTATCGGAAAGACGATATCGACTCTTTACCCGGCCATAAAGGGGCTGATCCGCGGAAGATACGATCAGATATTCTATCTGACCGCCAAATCGGCAACGCGCAATGTTGCGTCAAAGGCACTGAACGACATGCGCGCAAAGGGTCTTCTCATCCGTTCCATTCTTCTGCAGTCAAAGGAGAAGATGTGCCCGTTCGGTATTGAATGCGATGCCAAGTTCTGCCCTCTTGCGAAGAACTATTACGGCAAGCTCAAGCCTGCGCTCGAGGAGGTCCTTACCAAAGACGAGATCACGCCGGAGATAATATCGGAGATAGCAGGACGTTTCGGTATCTGTCCTCACGAATTCATGATAGATACTATGGCCTACTGCACTGTGGTAATAGGAGACTATAACCATATCTTCCATCCGCGCGTCTCTCTCATGGAAGACGAACCCGGAGCCGCAAGGAGTGCTATCCTTGTCGATGAGGCGCACAACATGATAGACAGAGGCAGGGATATGTTCTCGGCTTCCTTCTCTTTAAGCCTTATCGATGAGATGATCAAGGACTTCAAAGACAAGGACGCGCGTATCTCGGCACTTATCCTTCAGCTGCGCCAGTATTTTGTCACGGCATCACAGCTTTTCATGAATAACAGCTCTTGCTTTGCTCTCCTGGAGGAAGCCGAAGAGAGAAAGATAATCAGGACTGACGGCTGGGAAGCTATGCGTCAGCCTCCGAGGAAGCTCTACGCAAAGATGTGGTACGCAGTCAAATGCCTGGGCGATATACTGGACGGGATCGAACAGGGCCAGACCAGAAGGACTTCGATGAAGTTCTTCTTTGAGGCACGATATTTCCTGACGATCCTGGAGCACTATTTCGATGATTCGTATATCACGACCATCGGCAGGAACGGAACCGATATCGTACTGACCCTCAACTGTCTCGACTGCTCTTCAAAGCTGGACAGGATAATAAAGGACAAGCTGCCGGTCATATTCTTCTCGGCTACCCTTTCGCCTTTCGAGTATTACCGCAACTGTCTTGTAGGACGTGACGCGGACTACACTTCTACGCTTCAGCTCCCTTCACCGTTCCCTTCCGAGAACCTTGAGATAATGCTCGACACAGAGATAAGCACCGCATACAAGAACCGCAATGAGACGAAGGACGAACTCGCACAGAAGATAACTGATGCTCTGATCGGCATGACCGGAAACTATATGGTCTTCTTCCCTTCATTTGAATATATGAACCTTATAATGCCGAAAGTCTCGGAAAAGCTCGGCAAGGATAACTGCAGGATAATATCGCAGTTCCCTGACATGAACGAGAACGATAAAGCCGAATATCTGGAAGCGTTCTCCGAACCGTCAAAGAATCTCCTGCTCGGCACTGCCGTATTGGGAGGTCATTTCGGAGAAGGAATCGACCTTGTCGGAGACAGGCTCTCTGGTGTCATAATCGTGGGCGTAGGTCTGCCCAAGGTCACGCCCGAGAGACAGATCCTGCTCAATTACTACACGGAGAAATTCGGCGACGGGTTCGCTTTTGCATACAGATTCCCGGGATGGCAGAAAGTACTGCAGGCCGTCGGAAGGGTCATCAGGACCGAAGAGGATACGGGATTTGCGCTGCTTATCGATTCAAGGCTGGAAAACCCCGAATACGTTATGCTCTTCCCTGATCACTGGAAGATCTGATCTCTTCAGTTTCCCGGAATATCGTTAAGGATACTAAGACCGTCGTAGTTCTTATCGAACTGCACCGACAGATATGCCGTCGTAAAATCTTTAAGGTCTTCCACTACCGTTTCCGATGCTTTGGCCGTAAACAAACGGTTCAGCGGACAATCAAAAAAATAGTTGAGAGCGTCAACGCAGTCGTATGAAAGTATCCTGTAGTCCGTACCGGTAAGGCGTGCCGCTTTGGAATTCTTTGCAAGCTCAATGGTTCCACCGACAAGGCTTACAAGATAATTATTTCCCGGAGTTACGGGTTCGCCGCCGTTGTTGGTGATATCGTATTTTACGGTAAATCCGGCGATAGTCAGGAGTCTCCAGTTGAATGCAGAATAAACGATAAGGTAGTCCTGCGGTCTTTTCGCGAGCATATAGAATGCATATGCCGCAAGCTCATAGGCTTCATGCGTGTTCTCGCCCTGAAATGTGGAATCCAAAAGGCAGGCGGACATATGCGAGGCGCAGGCCATCGTCTCAAGGCTGTTCATTATATCCGAGTTGTTCTCGACTATAGTTCCTTCTTTAAGATAGTAGTAGCCGTGAGATACACTGACAACGAAATCACATACCATGAAAGGGATCGAAGCAAACGCAGACTTGCTTCCGGGGCGTCCCGAACCTTTGGCGCAGATCGTTACGAGCCCCCTGTCAGAGGTAAGGACCGATACAAGACGGTCCTTTTCCTTGAATTCACGTGAAGCGAGAATTATCCCCCTGCAGGAGAACGGTTCCATCAGTCTTCCTCCGTATCGGAAAGACCTGTCTCCCTCAATATAGCCTCGTTGTTCTGCCAGTCTTCCCTGACCTTTACATAAAGATCAAGATAGACTTTGCATCCGAGCATCTTCTCGATGTTCTTTCTGGCGGCTGTACCGATACGCTTGATCATCTTACCGTCATGGCCGATGATTATCGCCTTGTGAGATTTCCTCATGCAGAGGATATCCGCCTTGATAACGACAATGGAACGGTCATACTCATTCTCACCGTCCTCGGCAGCACTCTCTTTGAATTCCGTTATTATGACCGCAGTACCGTGAGGTATCTCCTGATCGGTGTAATGCAGTATCTGCTCGCGGATCATCTCACCTGCGATCTCACGTTCGGTCTGGTCGGTAAGATACTCGCCGTCATAGAGCCTGGGGCCTTCAGGCAGGAGATTTGAAAGCACTTCAAGGAGCGTATCAACGCCCTTGCCTGTTTTCGCGCTTATCGGGACCACATCCTCAAAAGGATATAGGGCTGAATAATTTGCCGTTATCGGAAGCAGCGCGTTTCTGCCGACTTCATCCTCGCGGTTGATGGCAAGAACCACCTTTTTCTTATTATCCTCACAAAGCTTGATAAGACGCTTCTCAACGCTGCCCGGTTCCGTGAACCTTCCGTCCGCGATCAGGAGAACGACATCTGCCGCAATAGCCGATCTGAAAGACTTCTCGACCATGATGCCGCCCATCTTGGAACCGGGCTTATGAACACCCGGCGTATCCGTGAAGATGATCTGCGTGTCTTCGGTATTGTAGATGGATCTGATGTTGGTCCTCGTGGTCTGTGGCTTGTGGGAAACGATTGCTATCTTCATTCCCGAAATGCTGTTCAGAAGAGTCGACTTGCCTACATTAGGACGTCCGAGCAATGCTACCGTGCCCACATGCGCGCAAGGCGAACCCGCAGGGATAAGACCTGCTTCATCCGAATGGTCATCCATCTCGTAAACGTCTTCTATCTCATCGTCAAATGCAAGACCTACAGCCGTCATAAGGCGCTTCTGTTTGGAGATCATGACCTTCTCGTCAGCAGGATCTATGTGATCGTATCCGAAAAGATGGAGCAGCGAATGAGCGATAAGAAAGATGACTTCGCGCTCAAACGAATGACCGAAATCCTCGCTCTGCTTTTTTGCAGCGGAAAGGTTGATAAGGATATCGCCGTAGCACAGCGCCTCGTTGCCGTCCTCGTCTATCTCGTAATCACCTGCCGACGGTATATCGTTAAAGCTTCCGTCGGTTATATCGAACATCGGGAACGAAAGACAGTCAGTCTCCTTATCGAATCCTCTCTGCTCGGAATTGACGCTCCTGATCTCTTCTCCTGTAACAAAAGTAAGCGTTACATAAGCTTCCTTCATCGTCCGCAGAACCTGGGGCGAGAGGAAATCCTCAGAGCATATTGCTTCCGAAAGTGCCGGAATATATCCGGTTACGGATCCGATCGAACCTTCCGGATAATTCTCATCTGAATAAATGGTCTTTATGATCATGAGGGGTACTTGATCCTTTCATGGAACATACCTTCATAAATATGTCTGAAGGCCTGTATGATCTTCTCGATATCATCGAATGACAAACCGGAGTTCATAAGCTGATCCTGGTCTATCTTATCTCTGACAAGCTTTCTAATGAGCTCTTCTGCAGCATCGGCATTGGTTATCTTCTTGGATCTGACTGCCGCTTCAGTGGTATCGGCGATCATGACAACTGCAGACTCCCTGCTTGAAGGGATATGCCCGTGATATCTGAAGTTATTGATATCAGGAGCTTCCAGGCCTTTGCTCTTGGCTTCCTCACATGCCTTGTGATAGAAATAACCGGGCACGGTAGTTCCGTGATGCTCATCGATTATCTTGATAATGGCGGTAGGAAGATGTTCCTTTTTAGCCATGATGACTCCGTCCTCGGTATGCGAAGTGATTATCTTTACGCTGTCACTGACCGTGAGCGAGTCATGAGGGTTGTTGCCGTCAGCCTGATTCTCCGTAAAATACAGTACGGCATTAAGCTTTCCGATATCGTGATAGTATGACGCAACCTTACAAAGCAGAGAATCGGCTCCGATAGCTTCTGCTGCTGCGTCCGCAAGGTTTGCGACCATCATGGAGTGAGAATATGTACCGGGCGCTTCCATGAAAAGCCTCTTGAGCAGATGCTGACCAGGCTGGCTCAGCGAAATGAGCTTGACCGGAGATGCCGCGTTGCTTAAGAGCTCATAGATCGGCGACAGACCGACTGCCGCAACGAGTGAAGCGATACAGCCGATGAGGGCATATACGCCTCCGTTAATAAATTCATCCCTGGTGGCACCGTTTAAGAATCCGTAACAAAGAGATGCCGTGACCGCGGCAAGAGTAGGATAAAGAATAAGCGATGCGTTGTTGGAGACCCTTGACGTCTTTCCTGCGTAAATGGCGCAGAATATGATAACGATAACGTTAACGAACAGTACCTGAGTATCAAAGTAATGAACGGGCCAGATATAGAACAGATTGAACAGCGACAGGATTATGCCGTTATGCGTATCCATATAGGTGGAGCAGACCGCCGTAAAGAATACGGTTATACAGAACAGTGTTGAGAGCTCCGAAAGATAGATCGACGCTGCGACCGGAACGAGGAACGTAACGATGAGCATATAGAAAACAGGCGTCTCAACCGTTGTTTTCCTTGCCAGTTCCGAATTCAGATAGAACATCAGGCAGATCGTGACTACCGCAACATAGAGGACTGTTCTCAGAAGGATTACCAGATCGAAAGTGTTCTCACGGATAAGCTCAAGATCCACGAGATTTCTGTAGATATGATCATCGATCTTTTTTCCGGTCTCAACGAGTCTTGCACCCTTGTCTATGGTGACGGGATCGTTCATGGCGGCGTTGTAAGCATTCTGCTTCGCGTCCGCAGATGCCGTCTCATCGTATATGATGTTCGGTTCGATCAATGCGTTAAGAACGGCATACATCGAATCCGCATAGCCGGAATAAGAAGGCGATGACGCCTTAAAGTTGCTTATCTGGAGCTGGATCTTGTTTGAAAGATCCGACTGGCCTATCTCCTCGGTCATAAGGAGTTCAGCCATTGCAACCGTCTTATCCCTGATGAACGGGAACGATGTTGAACTCAGGTCTATGAAAACAAGCAGATTACTTGAAGAGATATCCTTCTTGAGTGACCTTGATACCTCCTTGGAAAGCCTGTTTGCGCCTTCCCTGGAAGACAGCTGGGGATTGGTGGTACGTTCTTTGGTAAGGTCGTTGCGCACCTGCTCAGCGATATCGAAAAACTGCTTGATCCTGTTAACATTCTCTTCGGACATGGCTGCCGATTTTACGAATATATCTTCAGCTGTCTCTCTTGCGATTATCGCCCTTCTCTCAGTCTCATATGTATCGGTAAATGTTCTCGGAGCATAGATATCACCAACGGCTATGGAACCGACTTTATAGTCATAGCTGACCGGAAGTGATCCATAATAAACGATCGCAACGATCATCAATGCCGTGAGCACGAGAGAAATTATATGATGGAAACTCAGAATGCTCTTTCTTTTCTTTTCGTTATTCATCTGTTCTGCCCCGCCTTCTCATATGCCCTTACGATCCTCTGAACGAGGCTGTTGCGTACGATATCGGTATCAGACATGCTGACTATGCTGATGCCTTCAACATCTTTGAGGACTCTGATGGAATCCTTCAGTCCGCTCTCCAAGCCTCTCGGAAGGTCTATCTGCGTGAAATCACCGCATGCGACCGCCCTGCAGTTCAGGCCGATCCTTGTAAGGAACATCTTCATCTGTTCACAGGTAGTATTCTGTGCCTCATCAAGCACCACAAAACAATCGTCAAGGTTCCTTCCTCTCATAAATGCCAGAGGTGAGACCTCGATAAGTCCTTTATCGTAATATCTGTCAAAAGATTCGGTACCGAGAAGAACGGTAAGCGCATCGAAAAGAGGCCTCATGTACGGATCTACCTTTTCTTCGATATCGCCGGGAAGAAAGCCCAGTCTTTCGCCTGCTTCAAGTGCCGGTCTTGTAAGGATTATCCTTGATACCTCACGTGCCTTCAAAGCTTTGACAGCCATGGCAACACCAAGGAAAGTCTTTCCCGTACCCGCAGGTCCCGAGCAGATAACAAGCTCGGAACGTTCAAGCGCGTCTATATAAACACGCTGGCCCAAAGTCTTGGCTTTTATGGGACGTCCCGAAGGAGTCGTATAGAACACCTTGTCGCCGCCGGCCATGAATTCCTCGAGCTTTCCGCTCTTGGCAAGAAATATCAGATAATCGGGAAGTGTCTCTTCGATCTCGCCTTCCCTGGCGAAACCGGATAATGCGGAAAGAACGCTTTTCGCGCGCAGAACAGACAGGCTGTCGTCACCCGTGATGGCAACACCGCCGCCGTCCTGGGAAATGCCGACGCCGAATGCGGAAGAGATCCTCTTCCAGTAAACGCCGAGAGCGCTGTCTGAAGCACCTTGAATGTCTATTTTTTCCGTCATAGTAAAATTATCTGTCAAATGAGGCTTACCGTCAACTTAAAGCGGAGTCAGGCAGTCCAGTGCCTTAAGGTAATAATCAGGCACTGGTGCTTCGAAATGCATGGTCTCGCCGGTCCTCGGATGCACAAAGGTGATCGAGCAGCTGTGGAGCGCCTGCCCCTCAAGCCCGAATTTAGGCTTTCTGGCTGAATAGACCGGGTCTCCGAGCACAGGATGGCCGATATAACCCATGTGGACTCTTATCTGATGTGTCCTTCCCGTCTCAAGCCTTAACAGGAGATCTGTCGCCTCGGCATATCTTTTGACAACGGTAAAATGCGTCACCGCAGACTTGCCGTCCTTGACAACCGCCATCTTCTTTCTGTCTGACGAAGATCTTCCGATGGGTGCGTCAACGGTTCCCCTCTCTTCAGATATGATCCCGTAGACAAGTGCCCTGTATTCCCTGACGATCTCATGCCTCGAAAGCATATCCGCCAGGGCAAGATGAGTCTCGTTGTTCTTGCATGCGAGCATCAGACCGGATGTATCCTTGTCGATACGGTGTACGATACCCGGTCTTATAACGCCGTTGATGTCGGATAACTCGCCGCCGCAGTGTGAAAGCAGCGCATTGACCAGAGTTCCTTCGTGGTGACCTGCCGCGGGATGGACTACCATTCCCTGAGGCTTGTTGATGACCAGAAGGTCCGAATCCTCGTAAACTATATCAAGCGGGATATCCTGAGGGATATTATCGCTGTTCTCCGGTTCAGGGAAATCGACCGCTACCATATCGCCTTTGTCAAGGACAGTGCCGGCCTTGGAAACGGTCTTGCCGTTGACCGTCACCATTCCGTTTGTAATCAGCCTCTTGTAAAAGGACCTTGAATAGTCACGGTCTGAATTATCGGATATGAAAACGTCGAGCCTGATGCCGGGCTCTTTACATTCAAGATCAATCTTCGTCATCGCTGTTTTCGAAGTTTACAGGTCTTGTCTTATAAGGGATCGACAGCGTTTCTTCCTCAGATTCCGCCTCGTCTTCGCCCTCTTCCTCGAGATCGCCTGAAGCAGTATCTTCTTCACTTTCGGTGTTTTCTTCCTGCTCAGGCATGCTGACCTCAGCCTTCCTTGCCTTTTCCTTCACTTTCTTCTTGTCGGAAGAACCCCAGAAAGCGTCTAGATATTTGTGCCCGAAAAGGATAATGCCCAACAGGATAAACGTACCGACAACGGCACAGATATCAGCAAGGTTGAAGATCGGGAAAGTATAGCTTCCGAAGTCAAATCTCAGATAATCGATGACATACTTGAGCCAGACTCTGTCGATCAGGTTTCCGAATGCTCCCGCAGCAATAAGAGAAAACGCAAATCCCAAAAGCTTAAGGTGCTTGAAGCATGATATTACCATGAGGACGACGACCATCAGACCGAGAACAGCCGAGATTGCGGAAAGGACCGTAATTCCCCATGACTTGTCAGCCAGGAAGCTGAATGCGCTGCCGGTATTGCGGACATAATGAAGCGAGAAGAATCCGTCGATAACGGGAACCGTGGACTGGTATTCCATCGTGAAATCAATGTATCGCTTGACCAGCTGGTCAGCGATCACAAGAAAGGCCATCAGGAAAAAATAAATGACCGTATACTCAAATGCCATTAATGAACCGGCTTTCGATTTGTTACTCATACTCACAAAACCTTCTTATATCAAGACACCTTCCCGAGGCGTCTGTATTAAAAACTATACCATTGATCACGGCGGGACCGTTCGCGGGTTCGTAACGGGCCGACATCTTAGAGACCAGCCTTGTCATTGAGGTCTCGGCTTTCATGCCGAGTACGGAATCAACGGCACCGGTCATGCCGGCATCGGTGATATATCCCGTTCCGCCGGGCAGGATCTTCTCATCCGCGGTCTGGACATGCGTGTGTGTACCTGCGACGGCAGTAACCCTTCCGTCAAGGTAACGGCCCATCACCAGCTTCTCTGAAGTCGTCTCGGCGTGGAAATCAAGGAAAATGGATGTGCAGTGCTCCTCATTCTTAAGCTTTTCTATTATCTCATCAGCTTTTGCAAAAGGAGTATCGGCATTGTTGTCCATGAACACCTGGCCTAAGAGGTTAAATACTCCCAAACGCTCATTTCCCTTCTCGAAAACAAAGTAATCGTAACCGGGCCATGAAGGCGTGATGTTTGCAGGTCTTGCGCAGTTCCTTACCTTGGACGCCTGCGTAACAAAGTCCCTGTTGGAAAAAGAGTGATTGCCTAAAGTGAATCCGTCGGCGCCGCTTGCAGTCAGGTCATTGATGACGTTCAGAGATACGCCCATGCCGTGAGTAGAGTTCTCCGCATTGACGATAAGGCAGTCGATGCCGTTATCTGCCTTAAAACGGGGCATTATGGCACTGAAAGCACGTTTTCCTGCCGCACCGACAATATCTCCGACAAAACAGACCCGCACCGCATTTCTCCTTAATGTGAAATTACAATCAAAAATTATACTAAAAAAATATTAAAAAGACAAAAGACCTTATACCCCGAAGGCAATTTGCTATAATGAACGGTACCAGTATGGAGGAAACAATATGAAAGTAGAATTCGGTTACGGAAGATCGACACAGGTCGTGGACATTCCCGACAAGAACCTTGATGACATACTTTTGGCAACTGACATAGAGCATGAGCGCCGCGGTCCTGATGCCGTTAAGTACGCGCTTTTGAACCCCATCGGCTCTCCCCGTCTCAAAGATCTTGCCAAGCCCGGTCAGAAGATCGCCATTATCACAAGCGACATCTCAAGGCCCCTTCCGAGCTTCGACGTTATCCCTTCTATCCTCGATGAACTCTACGAAGGCGGATGCGATCCCAAGGACATAAAGGTCGTTTTCGCGCTCGGTTCCCACCGCTGCCACACCGAAGAAGAAAAGAAAAAGCTCGTCGGAGAGCGCGTTTACAGCGAAGTCGAATGCGTTGACAGCGATCCCAACGACTGCATTCACATGGGAACCACTTCCAGAGGCACTCCCGTTGATATCACAAGAAGCGTAGCTGAAGCGGATTTCAGGATCGGCGTCGGCAATATCGAGTTCCACTATTTCGCAGGCTATTCCGGCGGAGCAAAGGCTCTGATGCCGGGCGTCTCCACTCCTTCCGCCATTCAGGCGAACCACAGCATGATGGTCGACGAGAAAGCCTGCGCAGGCAATCTTAACGGCAATCCTATCAGGGCCGACATTGAGGAATCCGAGACATTCTGCCACTTAGGCTTTATCGTAAATCCTGTTCTTGATGAGCATAAGCACATCGTTTACTGCGTTGCCGGTGACGTCACCGAGGCTCACAGGGCAGGCTGCAGATATCTCGATAAGATGTACAGAAAGCCCCTCAAAAGAAGGGCCGATATAGTTATCGTCTCACAGGGAGGCGCACCTAAGGACGCAAACCTCTATCAGACACAGAAAGCATTGGACAACTCCAAGTACGCTGTAAGAGACGGCGGCACGATAATCGTCATCGGCGCATGCAACGAAGGATTGGGAAGTGCTAAGTTCGAAGAATGGCTCACCACTGCAAACACGTCTGACGAGCTTATCGAAAGAGTCGGAAGAGATTTCCAGTTGGGCGGCCACAAGGCTGCCGCCATCGCAATGGTATTAAAGCACGCAAAGATCGTGCTTATCTCCGAGATGGATGACGATTTTGTCAGGAGCATCTTCCTTGAGCCCATGCATTCCGCCCAGGAAGCTTTCGACGAGGCTTACGCAAGATACGGAGAAGACTGCTCGGTAATCTGCATGCCGTTCGGCGGTGCTACTCTTCCGATACCGCCTCAGGACTGATATTCGCGGCATCTTTATCAGAATCACAATTCTTACCGGAGGCGGCTTTCATAATGCCGCCTTTCGTTTCTTTGGCAACAGCAACGGTAATAAGGCTTATGAGGAGTCCGAAGTAGAACGTAAAGACTCTCCAGATAAGCATTGCCGTTGATACGAGCGTCCTTCCAAGGAATCCGAAAAGCATTACAAAACTTGCTTCGCTTCCTCCCGATGCGCCCGGAAGCGGCATGAAAGTATTGAAAAGGCTGATGGCCGCGGCAAGCGAGATGAATTTGGGAAGATCCGATACCGGTACCGGAACACCCAGTGACATCGCAGCAAAGAAAGGCAGCGTATAGAACAGTGTCAGTTTAACGGCATGGCAGAGACACACTTCAATGAAAAGCTTTCTCTGCGAGAAAAGCTGTGATGACTCATCACGGAATTCCCTGAAAGAGCCGCTGACTTCAGAAGATGTCTTCTCATAATCCTTGACGAGCTTTATCTTTGCAAGGAAACCGATGAACTTAACAATAAAGAAATCGTGTGCTTTAGCTGATTTGGTGACCAGGAAGATGCCGCCCGTGATGACCACGTTGACAACAAATCCGATAATGGCGATCAAGATACTCTGACGGTTCTGGAAAATGGCGGGTGCGTTGACCAGCATTGCGATCGTCGCATAAGAGATAATGACTATCTGATAAGTAATGAAAACGACGGCAAGAATACCTGATGCCTGACCGGCATGTATTCCCTGATTGTGAAAAACATATACCTGAGCAAACTGTCCGCCGGTGGCCGAAGGTGTCAGATCGCTGAACAGGACGCCGGTCATATTGGTTACAAATGTCTGCCTGAGCTTAAGTCTGTAACCGCGTGCCTTGCATATAAGATAAAGGATGAACGCATCGATCAGATAATAGATGAGCATGACCAGAGCCATAACAGCAAGGACAAAGGGCTTTGCGGTCTTAACAGCCTCAAATACCGTACCTATCTCCTTACCGACGGTAAGATACAAAGCAAGACACCCTATCGCAAGGATGAGCACGAAATTCAGAATGTATTTTCCGGCAGTCTTAAACTTGTCCATATACCCCGTCAGTTAAACGCGAATATCTTCTGTGAGATCTTATATCCAAGAACCGATATCTTTCTTCCGAGCGCTCCGGGAATATTCATCCATCCGCCCATGAAGCTCTTTCTGATCTTCTTGTAAGCAACAGGATCAGAATCCTTGAGATAATTCCAGAGTACTTCCTTCTTTGAAAGATGTTCCGGAGTCCCACCGACAAGCAATATAGCGCTTGTTGCGCAGTACATCAGTTTGAGGAAAGCTATCAGATACTTTTCGAGGCGCGGTGAAAGATTCTTAGGCCTGTTTACATAGAGATCGGTAATACGCATATCGACCATTATCTGCTGATCGATATTCCTAAGCTGGATCTCAACGTTGACAGACTGATCCGAACGTCCTATGCGGTAATGATAGAGCGCCTCGTCAAGATAGTAGATGGTTTTGACATACGGGAGCGGCTGGAATGCATATATGTTGTCAACATAATAAGCATGCTTCGGAAGCAGGGTTCCGCTCTTGAGAAGAACATCTCTCCTGTAAATTATGGTGTGCATCATGATGAACTGGGACTGTCCCATATGACCGACCTCATCCCATGTAAAAGGACGGCCCTTGGGGAATGCTCCCTTAAATCTCATGACCTTCTTCTTATTCGAGTCTTCCCTGTCGAAAATGTAATTCGCAAGGAAAAGATCGATCTTTGTGCCCTTAGATTCGAAATCCTTGAGTATTCCGATTATCTTAAGGAGAACATCCGTATCTGCCCAGTCATCGGAATCTATATTCTTGAAAAAGATTCCGGTAGCCTCGCTGATACCCGTATTGACCGCACCGCCGTGGCCGGCGTTCTCCTGATGGATGGCGCGGACAATGCCGGGATACTGTTTCTCGTATCTTTGAGCTATCTCAAGTGTATTATCCTTTGTCGATCCGTCATCGATGATCAGTATCTCGATATCTTCGCCTGCCGGAAGCAATGATTTGATACACGTCTCCATATAAGACGCGGAATTATAGCAAGGAACTGAAACAGATAGTATTTTCATAGCCACACCATTATAGTCATTTTACCAATAATAGCAACGGCATGAAAGATATGCCGAAGATCTGGTATTACCTGTCGTATGCTTCGTGGTTGTTAAGGAAGATGATAGCGGCAACGATCATTCCGATACCGCCGATCAGCATGAGCACAGCACCGGCACCCTTGTCAACGCTTAACGTGATCCCGTACTGACCGCCGGCTTTGGCAAGCCTGGTATAAGCACTGCTCTTCATAACCGCATCTATCGATGAGAAGTTCATTACGTAATTAAAGCCCGACAATACCGCACCGGCTATGCCGCAGACAAGATATCCCGCCGGCTGGCCTCTGACAGCAAAAACGATTCCGGCGATGCAGGCAGCGATCATGAGATACAGAAATCGGCTCGGTGCCTGGATAAGGCTGACGGATTTGCTGATGCTGATATATGTACCGTCATCCTTGTAATCCATATCCTTTTCAGATGCGGCCCTGACCAGAGCTGAAGTATCGGTATTCTTCGGAAGCATTGACTTGTTGATTGTTACTCTTGCAGTAACAAAAGGAATTACCATCGAAATAACGACTAAGATCGCAAAGAAGATCGCCAGGATCCTGCACATACCGATTCCGAACATAAGATCGGAGCTGCTCCTCCCCGTACTCGGAAGCGGCATGGAATCATAGCTGCCGGCATCAAAACGCAATACCGGCGCACCGCCTGATGTCTCCTCCGAGACCGGTTCGGAATAATCCGTTGATCCTGTTCCTGCTGCAAAAGCCTGTGAAGCCGCACCAGCCGAAGCAAAAGGTGACTTGATCTCTCCGTCATCGAAAGTGAAACCGCAATACATGCAGTATCCTTCAGACGGATCTACAACCTTCCCGCACTGCGGACATTTAACCTGTGCCATAATGTTTCCCCCTTATCCCCCTTGGAAAAGATAAATTTTAAACATATTATCAAACATTATGGATTTTTACTACTTTTTCCGTTTTTTTCAGACCGAAGAGAGCACCCAGGATAAAATGCTGACCGCAATATAGGAGACGGCCGTGAAGAAAACACCAAGACGGAAGTGAGATTTGCCGCGGTTTACGGTAAGGATCGACATCAGAGCCGCAAAGCCGAGTGCGAGTGTTCCCCACATGGCGAGCATCCTCTTGGGCGTATAGCCGTACATGCTGAAATACAGCCAGAGCTTGCTCATGGAGATGACAGCAAAGATGATGCTCTCACTCATAAGGAGCGTAACAAGGATCCTTCCGCCGAGAGTTGTGCGCCCTGCGTTATTTCTTTTCTCGAAAAGATATATCGTAAGGTATACGCACATATTCACTGCCATGATACCGACGAGTTCGAAGAAGCCTTCTCTTGCGTAATAAGCTACAAGTTTGTCATCGGGAACTATTCCGGTGAAGCCGCCTGTAAAATATGCGGTTCTCTTAATGAAGAAAAAGATATAGAGGGCAACGAAGAAACCGGCACTTATGCAGGTAATCACGCAAGGGACTTTCCTTCCCTTCTCGAGCCCTGCGGCCATATTCGAACCGATCCTCTTCTCTCTCGTTCCGTCTGACTTCGCGCTCCTTGCCATGAGACCGTAAAGGTAAAAGCATATAGGAACAGCCAAAACAAAGGCACCGATTATATTGTCTATCTTTAATTCTTTAAAATAGCGTGCCAGTGATTCAAATGAGCCTGCAAATGCGGCTGCGATATCATCATCGATACGTGAAATGAACACGAGCGAAATGATGAAGAACGTTGCCATGATGATTACGAAGCCGACAGCAATCAGGACAACTGCGACGTTGTGTTTCTTCTTTTCGCCTTCCTTCTTGAAAGCAGACCAGTCTGTAACGAAATTCGGGAATCCCGCAAATGACTTAACATAAAAGCCGTGGATCAGATCCGCAAGGATAAAGCCTCCGGTTCTGTCTCCCAACAGGATATCGTTGGAGACAAGAACTGAATAGACAGCGCACAGATGCACAGCAAACACGGAAAGCGCTTCACTCGGTCCGAACGGCGCCGTGACCGCTGCCAGGAGCATCATTACATACCAGAAGACGGTCTCACCGGTATTCTTGTTTACAAATGCCTTTCTGCCGCATCTGACCAGTTCAGACACGAGTATGAATATGAGTGATATTGCCGTTAAAGCCAACGAGAACTGCCAGCCTCTCAGATACTCGATCAATATCAGCCTTGCATAAGCGTATGCCATAGGGAAGGCGAGCAAAATGCCCGCCCTGCGGAAGTAGATCTTATTGTCCATTTTGAATTAATCCTCTTTGTATTCGAGTATATCTCCGGGCTGGCAGTCCAGCGCCTTGCATATATCGTTCAGAGTCGAAAAGCGTACGGCTTTCGCCTTCTGGTTCTTGAGTATCGAAAGATTCGCGGGTGTAATCCCGATCTTCTGCGCGAGATCACCGGAGGAAATCTTGCGTTTTGCCATCATGACATCAATATTTACTATGATCATGTCAGTATCCCTCCTTATTCCATTATATCGTAAGATCAAGTTCTTCCTTCATCGTGATAGCCTTGTCAAAGACTACACGTACGCTCTGAACGACGAGAGCAAGGAAGAGTGCCAGGATTGCCAGTATGAACGAACCGCTCCAGATAAAACCTCCGACCGTACAGTCAACTGCGATTGCAACAAAGGTATAAGCGATTATGTTCATGAGCTTTGTATTTGATCTGTCGAAAACAATATCCTTACCCATATTGAAAAGGAGCTTGAGGAGGCTGAACAGGATAGCGTATGCTCCAACAGTTCCAAGATAATAAACGATCGAAAGTCCTGCGAGTCTTGCTACATCTTCCATAGGAACTTCTGCCCAGAACCAGCAGATATACCTTGTGATAGCGAATCCGAAGATATCTCCCACTAAGACCATTGCAATGAATAACATCGTGGCGATCTTAGACCACCTTATGATTACGTTGTGATATTTCATTTGATAAACCTCCCTTTGTATTAGTCGAAGCTTCTTATGAGCATAGAGTAACACTAACAATATTGAATTGCAAGAGAAATTTATCGAATTTCGATATATTTTTTGTGAATTACGATTTAGTTATCGAACAAAGGCGTTGTGAAATAACGTTCTGCGGTATCAGGAAGCACAGTAACAACGGTGTGTCCCTCGCCAAGACGCTCAGCCAGTCTCAAAGCTCCTGCAACGTTAGTACCGCTTGAGATACCGCAGAGGATACCTTCTTTAAGAGCTAAGTCCTTTGATGTATTAAGCGCCTGTTCATCGGTAATGATCTCGATACCGTCATAGATCTTGGTATCAAGTATCGCAGGTATCAATCCGTCACCGATTCCCATCTGAACATGAGTGCCGATGCTGCCGCCGGAAAGGATCGCAGCGTGCTCAGGCTCGACCGCAAGGATGGTAACGTCGGGATTGACTTCCCTTAATGCCCTGCCGATACCGGTAATGGTACCGCCCGTTCCGATGCCGGAAACAAATCCGTCTATCTTCTTCCCCGCCTCCTCGATGATCTCCTTTGCGGTCCAGTAATATTGGGCATCAAGGTTTGCAGGGTTTTCGAACTGCTGAGGTATAAATACCTTAGGGTCTTTGGCTTTCATATCGTAAGCGATGTCGATGCAGTCACGGATGGACTTGCCGATATCGCCGTCGTCATGAGTAAGGATAACTTCCGCGCCGTAATGCTGGACAAGCTTACGTCTCTCCTCGCTTACGGAGTCAGGCATTATGATGACTGTCTTATATCCTTTTACTGCACCGATAAGCGCAAGGCCGATGCCCTGATTGCCGCTGGTCGGCTCCACGATGATGCTGTCCTTATTGATCTTTCCGTCTTTTTCGGCCTGCTCGATCATGCGCAGAGCCGTACGCGTCTTGATGGAGCCTCCGACTTCAAGTCCCTCAAACTTAACCAAGACTTCGGCAAAGCCCGGCTTTACCATGCGGTGAAGTCTTATAAGAGGGGTATTTCCAACTGCATCCAAAATCGTATCGCAAATCATTTAATGAGCTCCCAAACGCAAAATCGCTCTTAATTGTACTCTGAAAAGCAAAAAAATGCACCCGCAGTTTTTTCCGCGGGTGCTTTCAGCTTTTTTCACTATAAGACTTACTTCTTAACTTTTACTTTCCTGCCCGAATTGGATTTCTTGAAGTACTTCTTGTATTTACTTACCTTTGACTTCTTTACCTTAACCGTCTTGACGGAAGACCCCTTGAGAGACTTCTTAACTCCGCCCTTCGTAAGCTTAGCTGTGTTCTTTATGTAAATGGTCTTAAGCCTGCTGTCTTTATAGAACGCCTGAGGACCGATCTTATAGAGCGCAGTCGATGTGATAACGAACGTGCTGAGCTTAGGGCAGCGGGCAAACGCATTAGTCCCGATGGTCTTGACTCTTGCGCCTCCGGACACTTTAACAAGGTTGCTGCATCCGAAGAATGCATTGTTATCTATGATGAGAACATTTGCGCCAATATATACCGTCTTTACCGTTGTGTCATTAAAGAATGCCGTTGAAGCGATCCTGTTGACCTTATACGTAATTCCCTTGATCACAACGCTTCCGGGTATGACGACAGCCTCAGTAGGATTCTTTACTCCGATGAAAGATACGGCTCCGGTTCCGTTATCGGCAGGATTCGTTACCCTGTAATTAAAGCTTCCGGCTTCATATTCTTCATTCAGGAGCGGAGAGCCCAGTTTAGGCAACAGCACCTCCGAATCCTGCAGATACTTGGTACATGCCTCATCGGCAAACCTCTTCCCGCATCTCTTGCAGCGGTAATGTTCCTTCCATCCGCCTTCTTTTGCAGTAGGCTCTTTTGCATCATAATGCTCAGGATCGTGACCGATCGGATCGATCTTTTCGGTCTTGGTCTTTTTGCAGCCCTCACGCGTGCAGTGGAAAGTCTTGACGCCTTCGGTCTCACATCCGGGCTCGGTGGTTACTTCACCTTCATCCCAGGCATGACCGAGCTTGGGCTTTACTGTAGCTGCAGTAATCTCATTAGTTCCGTTGCTGTCGCTAAAGAGCTTACCGCACTTTCTGCACTTGAAATGACTTTCGTATCCGTCAGTATCGCATGTCGGTTCCTTGGCAGCAACAGGAACAATGTCGTGTCCCGCTGCATGAATAACCGTTGAAGCCTTGCTGATCTCATTCTGTCCGTAAGCATCGCTGTAGACTTTGCCGCAGCCGCAGTCTGTATCCTTGCAGATGTAATACTCGATGTTGCCGTCTTCCGTGCAGGTGGCAGCCTTTGCCGCTACCTTCGTCAGATCGTGACCCATTGCAGGGATAACGATATCAGCTTTGGTTATTTCATGTTTGCAGTCCTTATCGCTGAAGAACCTGTAGCATCTCTGGCACTCGTAGTAAGCGATGTTGCCCGGTTCCGTCTTGGTGGGGGCCTTTGCGGCATATGCTTTCAGATCATGGCCGAGTTTAGTGATCACAGCGGGCGCAGAGATCTCTTTCTTTCCGTCTGCATCACTGAAGATCTTGTGGCACCTGTCGCACTCGTAATATGCTTCATGTCCGTCTTCCGTGCATGTAGCAGCCTTGCCGGCAACCTGAGTCAGATAATGGGCCTTAACCTTGAAAATAACTTCAACCTTCACATCCTTGGCCGGCATCGTGAATGTATTGCCACTGATGACAGTACCGTCAAGTTTAATCGTATCTAACTCATAACACTCATCAGCCGACGTATTTATGGTGACAGTATCACCGACACCCGCTTTTTCCTTATCAGCAGATGCTGTTCCATTTCCGGCAGATGTTACAGTAACCGTGTATCCGGTCTTCTTGAAGACAACATCTATGGTTACATCTTCAGACGGCATAGTAAACGTTTTCCCTGATAAGTCAGTATTATTCAGCTTGACGTAATCAAGTTCATATCCGTTATCATTATTGATCGTTATCGTAACTGTTTCACCGGGCTTTACCTTTGTCTTATCAGCAGTTGCTGTTCCGCCGGCATTTGAATTAACCTTTACAGAATAGTAAGCAAAATTGACTTTAGCATTGAACAACGGATCATTTAATTGTTGAATATTAATGCTTTCCCAATCTGTCTTGTCACTTCCGTAATCAACGGTTACAAGAGAAGTGCAATTTTTGAACGCACTGCCTGCGATGAAGGTAACACTATCCGGAATCGTTATATTTTTAAGATTGCTGCAGCCACTAAAAGCTCCCATTCCGATCTTTGTAACACCATCGGGAATTACAAAACTCGTAAGTTGCGTCCAATCAGCAAAAGCATAACCGCCGATCGATGTGATATTACCATTGAAAACAACAGATTTAATGCTGTCTTTGTAACTCCTCCACGGAATATCATACAAACCGACGTTCTTCATCTCTCCGGAACCGGTAAACGTAAGGACTCCGTCATTACCGAGCACCCAGGTAATATCGTTTCCGAAAGTTCCGGAAGCAATACAATCTTTATAATCTGTGTTGCTGATTGCCAGCTCTTCACTGAATGAATCCAATGTCTCTTTTTTATACGTATAAGTAACATATGAAGATCTGCATTTAAACTTATAACCGTCACTGACGTTTCCACTATAAAAGCCCTTTAAGAAGAGCAGATCAGGGTTGCCTACGGAACCTGAATCACAATTCGTTACATCGACAAGATAGTACTTGCCGTCATCCATCTTCACGATATTCCACATATGGCCGCCGCTGCCGGTCGCACCCGACATGACTCCGCTGACGGTTATACAGGAAATCTCTTTGTTAGCAAATGTAGTCAGGTCACATAAATATTTAAATGCTTTCGCATACCCTTCACATACAACATTTGTGCCAGTGTCATTATCGAAAACAGAGATCAGCTGCCAGGGATCTCCATATGGAGTTGATTCATTATCAGCTGCTGAGTGGTCATAAACAACGCGGTCACATATCTCAGTGCGGTAGAAAACGAGCTTTTCAAGATCCGATTTATTCTTAGCACTGTTGACTATACTGGCTGCGTTTGCAATTGCGGTATTAACCCTGTCGATCTTGCTTGTATCTGTTGAGTATGTTCCAGAAGCATAACCCTCTGCTACAGTAAACTTGAAAGTAATAGTTCCGGTAAAATACGCACAATATTCAGTTCCATTATGTACCGCACCGATCATTAAAGAAGAAGCGGTCTTCATACCCACTGTCTTGTCATACCAATACATTTCGTAAGTACAGTCTTGAAGTAAAGCTTGGATAAGTGCACGGGTATCTATATTTAATTTCCCAGACATTGCAGTCTTTGCAGCATTTGAGATAGTATTATTCTCGACTATACTCTGAACACCAAGCTGCTCAGCAGTGTAGTAATCTCCCAAACCAATTTCTTTAACATCAAACGTAAACTCGGTTGAAGTTCTTGTACCTTCAGCAATCTTTTGGATTTCAGGAACTAATCCCGAATAGATAGATTTGGTTGCACCCGTTAACCTGCTTCCAAGCGAGATCTTCCTGAGGCGTACCGGAGCTTTATTGAGCTTTTTCTCAATATAGCCTTTAAACAGCTCATCATTATCAGACGGTTCAGGATCGCTGACAGTCTGATCAGGAATATCGATCTTAACCGTTACATCGGGTTCCTCGTTATTTACGGAATAGGATCCTCGACTGTCTTCTGTTACACCAACCCCGAATTCGTTTTTCTCGATTTCATTTTCCTCTGCATAAACAAAGGCAGGCAATGATCCTACGACCATTGCCATGCTGATGAAAGCTGCCATTAACCGCTTAAATCTCATAAAGCGCCTCCCCAAAACAGGTCAGATTATTTCTTAACCTTTACGCTTCTTCCGGAATTTGACTTCTTGAAATACTTCTTGTACTTTCCGACCTTTGATTTCTTGACCTTTACAGTCTTAACCGATGAGCCCGTAAGAGATTTCTTAGCACCGGACTTTGAGAGCTTGGTCGTGTTCTTTATATAGATGGTCTTGAGCTTACTGTCATAGTAGAAAGCTTTCTGTCCGATCTTGTTGAGTACTTTCGAAGTAATAACAAAGGTACTGAGCTTCGAGCAGCGAGCAAACGCATTAGTGCCGATCGTCTTGATTCTTGCACCGCCTGATACCTTTACGAGGTTGCTGCAGCCGTAGAAAGCATTATTGCCTACTACCACCACATTCGCTCCGATGTAAGCCGACTTGATTGTTGTATTGCAGAAGAACGCATTCATCGCAATTGTCGTGACCTTATAAGTCGCTCCCTTGATATCGACAGTTCCGGGGATCACGACTGCTTCAACAGGATTTGCAACACCCATAAAGCATGCCGTGCCGATTCCGTTAACAGCCGCGCCCGTAATCCTGAACACGTAATCACCTGACTTAGCTATCTCATTTACAACTGCAATACCGGAATCATAATAAGTGATCGTCGTAAGCGGACAACCGACAAATGCTCCTGTTCCGCTCTTGTTATACAGATCCTTGTCTATCAGAAGACTCGTCAGCTTCGTGCAGTTTTCGAATGAGCTGGCACCTAAATTTTTAACACTCTCGGGGATAACAACACTTGTAATGCCGGTACCTTTAAACGCACGCTCTCCAATCGAAGTTATCTCACCGAGGAAAGTAACACTTGCCAGATCTTTAACACTTAAAAAAGCGCCGCTTCCAATGTAAGTAACACTGCTCGGGAGAATGATGCTTGTTAGATGTGTGTAAGAAAAAGCGCCGTCGCCTATGATCTCCAAACCGTTCAATAAATACACGTTTGCAAGAAGAGAACAGCTGTTGAAAGCGTAATCACCAATCACAGTTACACTTCCCGGGATTGTTATACTCTTGATTCCTGTTGAAGAAAAAGCGTAATTGCCAATACGTGTCAAACTATTCGGAAGCGAAATGCTTGTTACACTTTGACACGCGGTAAAAGCATTATTTCCGACTGCTGTAACACCGTCAGCGATAACGATCTTCTGAATAAAATTTCTATAGTCATACCACGGAGTCTTAGTGTAGTCGGAAAAATCAGGCATAGCTCCGGAACCTGAAATCGTCATCACTCCGGATTTGAGCTGCCAGGATACACCGTTGCCGAAATCATCACCTACCGTTAATCCGGCAAGATAAGATCTGGTGCTTATTGTAAGATCTTTTGAATCAAATGACTGCAGTGTTTCATAATCATAGATATATCTTGTGCTCGAATAACTGGTTTTAAAGACATAACCTGCAGTGACACTGCCTGCTGAGCATCCGACCAGGAATAACTGATCTGGATATCCTACTGTACCCTGGTCACAGTTTGTTACATCAACCATATAGTTCTTTCCGTCTCCCATTTTGACGATATTCCACATATGTCCTCCGCCGGGAACATCACCGGAAGCAAGGATGCAGGATATGTCTGTGTTAAAGGAAGTAAGATCGCACAAGTATTTGAATGCTTTGGAATAGCCTTCACATACCACATTGGTAGAGGAATCCCCATCAAAGACAGAGATAAGCTGCCAAGGATCTCCATAAGGAACCGCCCCACCTACCGCAGCGTGATCATAACTGACAAAGTCGCATATCTTTGTGCGGTAATATACAAGCTTATCGTAGTCAGTCTTATTCTTAACAGTGTTGACTATGGAATTTGCAGTGCTGACCGCTGTATTAACACGTGTGATCTTAGTCGTGTCCGTAACATACGGTCCGGCTTTATAAGCTTCGGCAACAGTAAACCTTACCGTTATCGGTCCGGCATAATAAGCCTTCCAGCCGGAAATCGAATACTCTCTTGCACCGATAGAAGGTCTGGATAATGAGATTGCTGCTTCTACGGTCTTATCGTACCAGTATAATTCAAAAGCCAGATCCGCCAACAGCGCATTATGAAGATCTTCTATAGAAATCTTCAATCTGTTGAACATCGCATAATAAGCTGCATCAGTTACTTGATTATTTATAACAACAGCACTTACTCCAAGCTGACTGGCTGTACACTCTGTTGTTTCAAGTCCCAATTCACTTAAAGATACTTCAAACACCGTAGAAGTTGCTTTTCCTTCAGCAACCTGCTTAAGTCTGGGCTTCAGTGAATCATAGATTATCTTGTTATAACCTTTCAGCCTGCTTCCGCTGGATGCATAAAGTGCGCGGCGGGTATTCTTCTTATAAAGCTTGCTCTCGGCAAACGCTTTGAAAAGCTCATCATTATCGGGTTCTCCGTCCTTTTGAGTGGAAATAGGATCTCCATTAGCAGGAACGGCAGTACGTCCCGTAGGTTTATCATCGGCCGATTCAGGCGCACTGCTTTCAGTAGCAGAGGTCTCAGTCTCAGAAGATTCGGCGGGTTCTGTTTCAGAGGGCTCTGTTGTTTCCGGTGCTGATGATTCCTGAGGTTTAGACTCCTCAGGTTCTGTTTCCTCAGGCTTGGTTTTTTCCGGCTTCATCTCCCCTGTTGTCGTCTCAGCAGGTTTTGTCTCCTCGGGCTTTTTGTCTTCAGACTCGGAAGGCTTTGTCTCATCTGTCTGTTCAGGCGCCTCTTCCTTAGTCTGGGAAGGTTCCTGAGGTTTCTTCTCCTCAGGCTTCTTTTCCTTTGTCTCTGCAGGCTCCGTTTCCTTGGGGGCAGTAGTCTCAGCTACAGTCGTTTCGGCCGGTTCCGATCCGTTTTCATCTGCCAGAACAAAAGCCGGAAACATTCCGACGATCATCGAAGCACTTACTACAAATGCCAACAGGCGCTTAAAATTCATCTCTATCTCCTTAATCAAGCCTAGATTTTGCCATTATCTTATAATTTATATATTATACATCCGTTCCCAATTTGTTGTTAAGGAAAATTTATTCTTGTTCAAATATGCTTTAATCACCGCCGTCATTGGTGTATTCTTTCAACATGCCTACACGTAGATCCAAGCTGTTCCCCGATCTTAAGCCGTCAAATACTGACGAGCATTTCATGCTTGAAGCGATAAAGGAAGCCGAGAAAGCGATCGAACTCGGTGAATGTCCTATCGGCTGCGTGATCGTCAAAGACGGCAAGGTATTTGTCCGTGCTCATAATCTGCGTCTGACCAGGGGTAATTCCCTTGCCCACGCCGAAGTCATAGCCGTGGATAAAGCCTGCAAGAAGCTCGGAGACTGGCGTCTCGAGGACTGCGATATGTATGTCACATTAGAGCCCTGCACTATGTGCGCCGGTGCCCTTATACAGTCAAGGATCAGAAAAGTCTATTTCGGAGCATATGAACCGAAGAGCGGAGCGGTCGTCTCCTGCAATGATATTTTCAATGTTGCGCACGGACATAATCACAAGGTCGAATTCGAAGGCGGCATCTTAGAGCCCGAATGTTCCAAGATGATGCTCGACTTCTTCCGCAATATCAGAAAACGCGATGCGGGCAAAAAGAAAAAGTTTAAAGGAGAACTGCTGTGAGATTTTTGGTGGCATCAGACCTTCACGGAGATTCATATTGGGCAGAACGGGTAATCAAGGCTTTTAACGACGAGAAAGCAGACAAACTCGTACTCTTAGGCGATATTCTTTATCACGGCCCGAGAAACGATCTTCCCTCCCACTATGAGCCTAAAAAGGTCATCTCCCTTCTTAATTCCATGGCATCTTCCATCCTCGCCGTGCGCGGCAACTGCGATACCGAGGTCGATCAGATGGTCCTCAAATTCCCCATCCTGGCCGATTACATATATCTGGTTTCCGGAGAAACCACATTCTTCGCAACTCACGGTCATAACATCGGACCTCACAAGCTTCCAGCCTGTCTGCCGGAGAACTCGGTCCTCCTCGCAGGACATACACATGTAGTATGCGACCAAACGGTCACGGTCCCCGAGTCAGGTCTTACCGTACGCTATATGAATCCCGGGTCTCCTTCGATCCCGAAGGAGGGATCCGTTCCGTCTTACATCGTGATAGAAGACGGAACCGCCACGATCAAGTCCTTTTAAACCTCTACAAACTCTCCGTATCTGACCAGATAAAGGTATTTTCTCGATACCTTTCTTCCCGCGGCCTCATATGCAGCCGCATATGAATCAAGCTGGAATGCGTGCTTGCTCCTGGCAAGGCCGGCGCGTTCTTCTTTGGTTTTAGCATCCTTTTCGCTGTATCTGTCAGTCTTGTAATCTACTACGACCCATCCGTCAGCGCCTTCATAAACAAGGTCGATGATACCCTGAACGAGAGCGACATCTTCAGCGGTCTCTTCTGCTGCCGGGACAGCGAAAACAAGGTGTTTCTCCCTGTCAGTCTTCCCTGAAAGATCAGCTTCATCAGCCTCTTTGCAGACAGTGCTCGAAGCAAACGCGAGTATTCCGTCTCTGAACTCATCAGCACATTCTCTTATATTCTCGTCGCTGTATTCGGCAAAGAGCCTGTCTTTTATCAACAGACCGACCTCCTGATCAAAGGAAGAAGGATCCTCTCTGAGTTTTGAAGTATCGATAAACCTCATGAGCTTATGGAGAACTGTACCCTTTGATGCAGCAGTAAGCTTGCCGCTTCCGAAGTTATCGAAATCCGAGACAGAAGGCACTTCAAGATCCACGTGACGCGTCTCTTCAAGATTTCCGTGCTTTATACCGGTAACAGATACTTTGAAAGGTATCTGCGTCTCAATCTCGTGTTCATAAGGCATGAATATGACATTGCCCTCATCGTCGAAAAGATCATTCGAAGGTGCTTTATTGCTTTCTTCACCAAGCCTCTCGATCAGATGCTTTTCCGATTCCACGTTAAGCGCATCGGTTGCTGCTTTATCAAAGATCTCGACCGTATAGCCTCTGTTACCCGGCAGGTTACCGGGGGTCTGATTATCCTTTTTGGTACAAGCCTTAAAGCCCAGACGGTCATTAACCTCAATACCAAACCGTTGTCTTAACTTCAATGCCTCATCGGAGTCAGTCCTCATAAGGCTCATAAACAGATCGCAGCACATGGTGCGTCCGCTGATAAGCCAGTCGAGTCGTTTGAAAGTGCTGCCGCTTGACTGTGCAGCTACCGCAGCCGCTTTCAACAGAGCCGGATTCGGCCGGCCGGCACAATCCCATGTAACTATGGAAAGCCTCATTTTGGCTCTTGTAAGCGCTACATAGAGGTCTCTTAATACTTCCGCATTCTCTGCAAGGATATTGTCAAACCTGTAGATCAGCTGATCCAATGATTTGCTCCTTGTAATAAGTTCGGCGTTGTAATCCTCGAATATGAATCCGAATTTAGGATCGTAACCTGCGTTAGGGATCGAGTCCTTTCTCCCGCGGTCCTTAAGCGCAAAGATAATGAGAGGATACTCAAGGCCTTTACTCTTATGGAAGTTCATGCATGTGATCCTGTTCTTCTCGGCCTTGCCTGTCTCAATTGCAGCCGAGTCGATCTGGATCCTCATATTCTCGAGTTCTTCGGCAACACCTGAAATATCACAGCCGAATCTCTTGAAGTTCGCACTCATCCAGTCCTTGAAGATTATCAGCTTATCGAAGTCTCCTTCCTTATCTGCGACCGTCGCCTTGATGTCCGTCTTCTTATAGATCAGCTCAAGTATCTCATCGATATCACAGGTCATAGCCTTCATCCTGAGATTCTCGAACCAGTCAACAAACGCCTTGATCCTTATTCCCAGAGCGTCTTTGCTGAGTTCTGAATATCTCTTTAGCTTCTGGAAAAGATAACCTTTCCTGAGAGCAGGATCATTCTCCGCAATAAACGCCTGGACCGCAGCGAGTTCATTGACGGTAAAGTTTGTATTTTTGTAAGGAGCAAGAAGCATGCCTGCAAGATACTCATCTCTCAGTGAATTGCCGAGACAGACGATGCAGTTGATGATTCCTCTGATGTCAAGGTCACCGAAGATGCTCGTCGTTATCTTTCCTGCGGAAGGAAGTCCGTGAGAATTCAGGAAATCAGAGATTACCTGTGCTTCGCTCTTTATGGTTGTAAGCACGCAGATATCTCCGTAGTGAGTATCATAATCCGGAGATAAAGGATCGAACTGCGACATGTATTCGCGCACTTCTTTCTCTACTCCGAGACACAGAGCCTTGATCTTGCTGTCAAGGATCTGGATCTCGCCGTCTCCCGGATCGCCTGATCCGGTTGAAGGCTCATAGCTTTCCTGACTGTCGGAAGGACCTTCTTCATCAGTATCGCCGAATTCCTGAAGCAAGCCGTCAAAACTGCCGGCACCGTCCGAATCGACGATCAGTATCCTGGGAAGTCCCGCTTCGCCCTGATCCTCTGCACCGTTTTTCTCCGGGTGGTTAAGGCGCTGATCAGGACCATAATCGATCTCGGCCGCTTCCCTGGTCATTACCTGCTCGAAAATATGATTTACGAAAGCAAGTATCTGAGGACTGCTTCGGAAGTTTTCCGTCAGCGGCAGTACCTTGCCCAAAGAAGCGTCAGCCTTGTACATGTCTATCTTCTCGTTGAAGATCCACGGTTCGGCATGCCTGAATCTGTAGATACTCTGCTTGACGTCACCCACGCGGAAAACATTGCCTTCCTTACGTGAGATCTTACTGATGATATCATCCTGGAGTCTGGTGTTGTCCTGATACTCATCGATGTATATCTCTACAAATTTATCCTGATAGAAATTCGCCGCATCTTCGGAATCGAGAATGTCATATGCGGCATATTCCTGATCGGAGAAATCCATTCCGTGAACATTAGACTTAAGCTCGGCATAGCATTCATCTATCTTGATAAGAAGCTTCGCCATCGCGCCTGCGGCTTCAGTACGTTCCTTCTGGAGAGCCAGGAGTTCATCAATGCTCTTGTCATTCAGAATCGCAAACAGTCCGGCAAGTTCCTTCGGTGCAGCCTTATAGCTGTCGGGCGCACTCTTGGGATCGTGGATCATGAGATTTGTTATTGCCTTTACCGAATCGAACTGGAGCTTGTATTCTTCAACAAGTACAGGATCGTCTCCGAATGCCTTGTCGGCAGCGGTCATGGCCTTAACTTTGTAATTGCCGTTAAGATCTCTCCACTCGTTAATCAGATTGAATGCCTGTTCATAACCGTCCTTATCCTTTTCTGTCTGATAACGGAGAGCCTGCTTATCGATCAGATCGGCATAACGTCTGACGATATCTTTTGATATCTCATTTGCCTGTTCGGGAGTATTCTTGCCTTTCGTGATGATACGGTAATCGGGATTATTCTCCAAATATTCAAGCAGTCCGCCGGGGCCTGTAAGCTCAGTCTTTTTCCTGACCAGGAAATCTATAACGTCACCGACGATCCCGGCTACCCTTTCGGAATAAAGGAGCTTGCCGGCTTCATCAAAGGACCTTCTTATATCGACTTCTTTCTGGATCAGTTCTTTGTATTTGGAAAGGCTTCTGAGTTTGTCATAGATATCCAGTGCGGCAGTAATCAATGAACCGTCGGTACGCCCGTCACCGAAGCGCTGTGACAGCCTGATAAAAGGATCGTTCTCATCCTTTGCCGCATCATACATCAGCTTTACGGCCTTCTTTGCCGCCGCGTTCTTGAGTATTGCTTTCTCTGTCTCATCAAGAACAATATTCGCAGGATCAAAAACGTCAGCCAGATCGGAATCGGCGGCGCAATACCCTTTCTCTCTGATAACACGGGCACAGAAAGAATCGAACGTCTGAATGTATGAGTTCGGAAGAAGATCTTTCTGGCGGCTCAGCTTGGCAATCAATTCAGTATTGCCTTTGTTCTCGGCTATAGCCTGGTTAATCGCATCTTCAGCCTTCTCGCGCATGTGCTCGGCAGCCGCGATCGTAAACGTGACTACGAGTATGCTGTCCAAAGAATGCTTCTGATCATCCGGGATCGAATCATCCTTAAGGTCCTCGATTATCTTGGTTATGATCCTCTGGATCATGACCGTTGTCTTGCCTGAACCTGCGGCTGCAGGAACAAGGATATTCTCGGTCTTGTTATCTATTATCGCCTGCTGGTCGATTGACGGATCCTGTTTAGCCATTATCTTCACCTCCGTCATTCTTCTCATCTTCAAGGGTTCTTTTCATCATTTCCGTATAGACCTCATTCATAGCCTGATACTTGACCTTGCCGTCTTTCTGATACGGATCGTTACCGCTCTTTTCAGACAGCTCATCCAGCACGTCACCATAAGCATCGCAAGGCTTTGTGTTGCCTATCCTGTTGACAGGTCTGGAAGGAACATTTCCGCATGCTCCGCCGTAAGGACAATAATCGCAGTGTGACACATCGGGACTTACGATTCCGTCAGCTTTTCCGGCCTGGATATCTCTTACCGAGCGCTTGATGATATAGTTCGCATAATCGACCGAAAGCTTGATCTCTTCAGGCGAATACTTCGACATTGAAGGTTCGAATTTTAAAGGTCCCGTATTAGACTGTGCCTTCAAACCGACATTGAAATAACCGTAATCGCTGTTCAAAGGATTGATACCGTAACCTTCGCACAAAGCCTTCGTATAGAGCGGCAGCTGGATCTGTGTTCCGTTAAACAGATACGCTTTCTTAACCGTCTTGCTCCCGCTCTTATAGTCGATTACCCTGACACCTTCAGCACCTGTCTTTGCGGTTCCGAAATCGAACCTGTCGATCATGCCGTAGAAACGCAGCTTCAGGCCCGTCTCGTCTTCAAGTTCCTTATTCTCGATACGAAGATCAATCTCCTTGCCGTTGCTGTCTTTCGAAGGTTTTCCGATAGATGCTTCAAATCCTGCCGGTATAAACTCCGACTTAACGATATCGGCAAGGATCCCTTTGAATGTCAGTCTGAACATCCTGCGGAGCTTCACGCCGGTCTCGATATCAAACTCCCTGCTGACCGTCTCGGTATCACCGTCATCGTTGATCGAGCCGGGGACACGTTCAGCCATAACCGCTTTCTCGAATATGTCTCCGACATTCTTCTCAAACAAAACCTCATCCTCAAGAAGCTGCTTGGCATTTGCGATGTAATCATCCCGGGCGATCTGCGACAAGCCGAGCTCGTACATCTTATGTATGAGCGTTCCGTATCCTTTGAAGTCAATATCGGTATTGTCTTCTCTTTCGACTATACGCAGAACACGTTTAAGCATATATTTCAGATGGCACTGATTGTATTCTTCAAGTGCGGTTACGCTTAAATGCATTCCCTTCACTTCTTCGGCTCCTTCTTCTTCATCGCCGTCATAGAACTTAAGGAGCTTATCCATAATGTTCGGCTCGATACACGACTCCAGGAACTTATGTCTTCTGTGTCTGGGCATGCCGATCACAGGCGCGATATAACCTTCAATAAAGCTGTCGGGATCTGATACATTTCTCAGATAATCAAATACGCTGCTGGTGAAATTCTTATCGGCATTATGCACCATGTATAGTCTGTCCGTTACCGTTCCCAAAGTCAGACAGCATGTAACGAATTCCTCTTTTGAACGTGCTTCGTTCTTATCAGGAAGTTCGCAGTCGGTAACAGACTTGGAAAGGTTCTTGAGTTCGCCCGTACTCAGCAGGCCTTCCGAGCCCTTCTTATGCGGAAAGTTATCTCTTGAGGCTCCGACGATAAACATTACCTTGCACGGAGTAACAAATGCCCTTTCAGGTGTCGTTATCTCAATTGAATCAACTTTGAGCGGAATAGTTCCCTCAACACGGTTCTTCATGTCGGTCTTTACAAGAGAGATGAAAGCCCTCTGTGTGATGGGCACATCATTCATCTCATGGGTAAACAGGGTCAGCAGCGCCATTACCTCATCGTAACCGCGCACGAGGGCCGCTGCAGCCTCACTCTCATTGGCATCGAGCTGCTCATTTGACAGGAACTCGACATCATCCCTGTGCTCGCCGATCAGTTCACGCAAAAGCATGGACTTACGGCTTAAAAGCTTCTCTTCCGCTATCTTGTCAGCGGCATTCTTAAGCGGAACAAGCTTCGGTTGAACTATATATTTCCAGTAGAACTCGCCTTCGGGCATCGATTCGCCGGCCTTGATATCCTCGTAAGGCTCACGGAAAGTCATTTTGGACGAATCTTTGGGTTTGCCGTCCTCGTCTTTGTCTATCTTGAGATATACAGAGCTCTTAAAAAGCCTTACAGCATCAGTTATGTTCTTACGCCTTAAATAATTATCGAAAGCATCTACCATGACAGGCGGAACTTTGACCAGTCCGCATCTCATGGCTCTTAAGACATCGCTAGCCCTGTAGTTATGCACGGGGAGCTCTAAGACAGTCTCTGCAAACACTGGGATCAACGTGCTCCAGAGTTCGATCCTCCTGTCAATGAAAACATCCAGTCCGAAGATCTCGGCATTGCTTCTCATTCTGCCGGAAAGCTCATCATCACAGCAGACTATCCTGATATCGCGGTAACGGTATCCTTCGTCACGGGTAAGTCTGATTATCTCGGAAAACACATATCCGAGCTGGTTATCCGCTCCGCTGACAGCCGAAAGACGGACCTTGTCTGTGGAAGCGCCGTCATAGATCTCTTCATAAGCAAACGGAGTCATTAACCTTGAGAGTTCAGGCACAGGATCGTCAACGGCCAGATCATGAACACACGCACCCCTGGCCTTCATACGGGACGCGAATTCATTTCCGACCTTATAGATACTCTTCTCAGAAAGAGACTTATCGTCTGTCGAGAGCACATAAAAGGCAATATCCGCTCCCTTCTCAGAAAGAAGATTGACAAGCATGTATTCCTGCGGCGTGAGATTCCTTCCGGAACCGAAACCGATAAAAACGAATCGTGAGGCAAGGATCTTCCGAAGTCCGGAATATCTCCTGTTCTTAAGCTTCTCTGAAGAGACAGAAGCAAGCACCTGGCTCGCTGCTTCAATACGGTTCTTGAGGAATGACATTCCGTACTGGTCATTGATCTTGCCGATGGATTCCATCATGAGCTTGATGTCTTCAAGCTTGCTCTTATACTCTGCAGAATAACCGGCAGAATTGGAAATGGCTTCTTCAAGCTGGGCAACACCGATGCCGTATCTGGTAAAGTCTCCCAGAAGGTCGATAAGCATGTTGATATATTCGAATCTGGAAGTCAGCTTGCCGAATGTCTTGAAGTCTTTGCTGTAGTTAGCGAGAACGGAATAAACGGCACACCTTAAAGCGACATCGCTTCCCGCGCCGCTGTAGTCATATCCGGCCGCATCGAGTATCGCCGATGATAAAGTTATGAAGCTGAGGATATCACCGCCGACGAAAGAAGAACATACTGAGATCGGGAAGTCACCCGTCTTAATGTAAGCGTCCCTCTCCCTGCATTCACCTTCCAGATGGTCAATGATAAGTCTTTCGATCTGCGCCTTGGCAAATTCAGGAACGACGAATATGACTTCGCGCGGATCTTCCCTGTCCAGCTCCCTGTTGATAACCGAAGGTGTTATGCAGTTGATCCCCGCATATCTGTATATATTGATCATAACAACAACCCCATTGAATTATTCTGAGTATATTTTAAACCAGAGGGGTATTGTTCTCAACGAAAATGAGTACGATTAACAGGACAGATAGAGGGTTCCCGTGAATTAGCCTTTCTTTACCCGCATGCACCTGACGGCATTAAGTATCGCGATTATGAGGACTCCTACATCACCGAAGACCGCAAGCCACATATTAGCGATGCCAACAGCACCTAAGACAAGGATTATCACCTTAACCGCGAGAGCAAAGATAATGTTCTCCCAAACGATGCGCATGGTCTTTCTGGCGATCCTTACCGCTTCGGCTATCTTGGAGGGCTTGTCGTCCATCAGGACAACATCAGCAGATTCGATAGCCGCGTCAGATCCCATAGCACCCATCGCGATACCGACATCGGCGCGCATGAGCACTGGGGCATCGTTGATACCGTCACCTACGAAAGCAAGCTTCGCCCCGCTCTTCTCAAGGAGTTCTTCAACCTTTGCAACCTTGTCCGCAGGAAGCAGTTCTGCGTGATGACCGGTAAGGCCTATCTTCTCCGCAACGCTTTGTGCAACCTTGGCCTTATCACCTGTCAGCATTATCAGTTCTTTGACGCCGAGAGATTTCAATTCCTTTATTGCCGATGCGGAATCTTCTTTGATCTCATCATTGATAACGATATGTCCGAGATATTCGGCTTCTTCATCCGTATCACGAGCGATGTGGATTATCGTTCCGGTCAGATGGCAGTCATGCCACTTTGCGCCGCAAAGATCCATCAGCTGGCCGTTGCCCACATAGTAAGTCTGACCGTCCAAGACCGCCTTAATACCTTTACCGGCTATCTCTTCAACGTCAGAGATCCTGGTCTTGTCGATATGGCCTTCGTGAGCCCTTACGATAGACTGCGCGACAGGATGGCTCGAAAAGCTTTCGCATGCGGCAGCGATATCCAGAAGTTCCGGCTTTTCTATATTGCTCGCGTGAATATCCTCAACTGCAAACACACCTTTGGTAAGAGTTCCCGTCTTATCGAATACAACCGTATCGATCTTTGAAAGGACTTCCATATAGCCCGCGCCCTTGATAAGGATTCCCCTCTTCGAAGCACCGCCGATCCCGCCGAAGAAAGAAAGCGGAACAGATACAACAAGTGCGCACGGGCAGGATACTACTAAGAATACGCAGGCTCTTATAAGCCATACTTTCCACACATCCCAGTTTCCTATGCCCGTGACAACGGGAGGAATAACGGCAAGGAGGACTGCAGCGATAACGACTGCGGGCGTGTACCATTTTGCAAATTTCGTAATGAAGTTCTCGACCTTTGCCTTCTTGTCGGATGCATTCTCGACAAGCTCAAGGATCTTGGAGACAGTGCTCTGTCCGAATTCAGAGGTCGTCTTAACCTTGATAACACCGGTGAGATTTAAAGTTCCTGAAATAACCGTGTCGCTCAATCCGAGATCCACGGGTGCGGATTCGCCTGTGAGAGCCGCCGTATTGACCGAGCTCGATCCTTCTGTAATGACACCGTCGAGTGGGATCTTCTCACCGGGACGGATGATTATCGTCTCGCCTACGGCAACTTCATCGGGAGATACTTTATCTTCATGGCCGTCTCTTATAACGACAGCATAATCAGGTCTTATATCCATGAGCTTTGCTATGGATTTGCGCGACCTTCCGACAGCGATGCTCTGGAAAAGCTCACCGACCTGATAAAAGAGCATTACAAAAGATGCTTCAGGATACTCTCCTGTTCCGAAGGCACCCAGTGTCGCTACCATCATTAAGAACTTCTCGTCAAAGATTCGTCCGTGAAGGATATTGACCGCAGCAGCCTTCAAAACATCGTAGCCGGCGATAATATAAGGCACTGTGAATAATATAAGTTCAACCCACCAAGGCAGTTCGATCAGATGGGCCAAAGGCATAAAGACTGCCAGAAGTGCTGCAGAGACAATTATCCGTATCAGCATCTTCTTTTGTTTTTTGGTGAGTTTGTATTTCATATCAGCAGATTACAGTGCAATCAGGTTCAACCTTGGCGATGGCTTTTACAGCCTGCTTAAGGATCTTGTCGAATTCAGCATCGTCAGCCTCAAGAGTCATCTTCTGAGTCATAAAGTTGACTGAACACGAGACAACGCCTGGGATCTTCTCTATCGCTTCCTGCATCTTCATAGCGCAGTTAGCGCAATCCAGATCTTCAAGTTCGAATGTCTTTTTCATATATAACCTCCAAAATTGTTATTCAATGAGATGTTCAAAACCTGCGGCTATGATCGATTTGACATGCTCGTCAGACAAATGGTAGTAGATCTCTTTTCCCTGTCTGCGGGTAGCAACAAGGTTCGCGGCCTTGAGTGTCTTAAGCTGGTGAGAGATGGCCGGCTGGGTCATGTTGAGCAGCTCAGAGATAGCGGAGACGCTCATCTCTCCTTCATAAAGAGCAAACATTATCCTGATCCTTGTCGTATCACCGAAGATCTTGAAAAGATCACCTAAATCCTGCAGCAGTTCTTCAGACGGCAATCCGTGATCCATGTTAGCGGGCTGTTCTTTGTGATCGTGCGGCATCTTGTCCTCCTTTGTCATATGAACGATTATTCATATGTTCATTTGTTTGGATTATAGTCTTCTCATATGTATCTGTCAATAAGTAACTTATCAAATAGTGCTAATGCCCGTTTTTGAACGGTTTGAACAGATTGGGACCGATCGGGAATATTCCGGTTCATACAAGTCATCAATGTCAGATGATATTGATTTTTACAAAAAATACTTTTAAGATTTATAGCAACAATTAAAGAAAGGATGGATTAAGATTATGCCTAATTTAGCAGAATATGCACTTCCAATTGGAATAGGAATTGCTGTTTTAATCTTTGTTATTGTCATCATACTTTCCGGTTATGTTAAGGCACCGCCGGATGTAGCATTCATCATCTCAGGTCCGAGGAAGAAAAAGAAGATCCTCATCGGCCGTGCAGGTGTAAGGATCCCGTTCATTGAGCGTAAGGATATCCTGCTTCTCAAGCAGATCAGCATCGATATCAAGACGAACGGTTTCGTACCTACAAACGACTTCATCGGTGTAGACATCGACGCAGTTGCAAAGGTACGTGTCAAGACCGATCCGGAAGGCATCGAGCTCGCTATGAAGAACTTCCTCAACATGAACGAGGAAAGGATCTGCGCAGCACTCACCGATTCCCTTCAGGGTAACATGCGTGAGATCATCGGTACCGTTGGTTTGAGAGAACTCAACACCGACCGTAAGAAGTTCGGTGACGAGATGCAGAACAAGGCTCAGACCGACATGAACGCACTCGGTATCGAGATCATTTCCTGCAACATTCAGAGAATCGATGACGAGAACGGCCTCATCATCGCTTTGGGTCAGGACAACATGTCACAGATCCAGAAGGATGCTTCCATCGCAAAGGCTCAGGCTGACAGAGACGTTGCAATCGCAGTCGCTGAAGCTAAGCAGAAAGCAAACGAGGCTTCCGTACAGTCCGACATCATCATCGCAGAGCGCAACAACGACCTCGCTATCAAGCAGGCTAACCTCAAGGTTCAGGCTGACACAAAGAAGGCTGAAGCTGACGCTGCTTATGAGATCCAGAAGCAGGAACAGCAGAAGGTCATCGGCGTCAAGGCTACCGATGCCGAGATCGCTAAGACTCAGCAGGAAGCTATCCTGCGCCAGAAGATGGTCGACGTCAGACAGCAGGAACTCGAAGCCGAGATCAACCGTAAGGCTGATGCTGACAAGTACCAGAAGCAGAAGCTCGCTGAGGCTGAGCTCATCGAAAAGCAGAAGCAGGCAGAAGCTGCTCTCTACAACCAGCAGAAGAAGTCTGAGGCTGAGCGCGTAATCGCCGAGACTGAAAAGTACAAGGCAATTCAGGACGCAGAAGCCAAGAAGGCTCAGGCTGAAGCTCAGCGTTATGCTGCCGAGCAGGAAGCTGCAGGTATCAAGGCAAAGTACGATGCGGAAGCTGCAGGTATCCAGGCTAAAGGTCTCGCTGAGGCTGAGGCAATGGAGAAGAAAGCTGAAGCTATGAAGAAGTACGGCCAGGCTGCTATCCTCGAGATGATCGTTAAGGTCCTCCCTGATGTTGCAAAGGCAGTTGCAGAGCCTCTCGCTTCTATCGACAAGGTTACCGTTTTCGCAGGCGGCGACGGCAGCAATGGCGGTGTCTCCGGCATCTCTGCCAACGTTCCTACCGTTATGGCCCAGACATTCGAGACAGTCAAGGCTGCAACAGGCGTTGATCTCGCAGATATCGTTAAGGCCAGCGGCTACGATGCAAAGGTAACACGTAACATCAACGTATCAGGACTCGACGGCGAAGGCCAGGTTGCCGACGGTGTAGTCGCAGGCGCGATCGCAGACGCGGTAAAACCCGATCCTGAAGATGACAAGAAATAACAGCAGATTCTGATAGGTCCAATTTAAGAGAGGTTGCCATATGGCAACCTCTTTTTTTACCTGTATGAACCGAACTGTTTCTTCTTCCTCTGTTTCTCTTCATAGAGCAGCCTGTCGGCATTGTCTAAGATCTCATAGATATCAACATCAGGAGAACACTTGAATTTATAGATACCGGTACTCATGGCGATAGGATACGGCTTCCCTGCTTTATCGTTGTGACGCTTGGTTACCCTTTCGATCCTGTCCTTGATTCCCGACACATCACAATCGATGCCGGTTATAGCAAGAACAACGAACTCGTCTCCGCCGAAACGGCCGATGATGTCACTTTCACGGAAGGATTCGCGGAGCACGTTTGACACTGTCCTGAGCGCGAAATCGCCGTCATCGTGACCGAACTTGTCGTTAACCATTTTGAGATTATCCATATCCGCATAGCAAAGGATAGCGACCTTCTCGTAATTGGCGGGATCGCTGATGAGTTTTTCGACGCTGGCAATAAAACCTCTGCGGTTATAAAGGCCTGTAAGCTCATCCTGCTTCGCGATCGCATCAAGCTGGGTATTGTCCCTGATAAATCTTTCAATGGAATTCTGGAGTGACCTTCTGACCTTGTTATGACCTTCTATCATCAGAATGGATTTGAGAGAGACTGAAAGCTGGATGGCAACCGGAGCTATATTTACCAGATTCCTTGTATCAAGCTCATTTACTATAAATCCGTAGATGTCCTGACCGACGAACAACGGCGATACGACCATGGTGCGTCTTTCGTCATCTTCGATGAACTCATTTGAAAACATCAGTTCCCTTCTGATAAGCTGCTGTTCTTCCGACAGGGCACGCACTCCGTTCTTATCGGAAATAGCCTTGAGCAGGAAAGAATTCGGGCACTTCCATTCCTTCCCCGGCTCGTTGGTTATCTCACTCTGGAAAAGATAAAGAAGCGACCTGTCAAATCCTGCGGAGTAAAGGCCGTCGAGCAGACGCTCATAAGGTATATCGGCATCATTTGACAGAAGGAATATATCTCCGGTCTGCTGGTTGACCACACGCAAAAGTCTCTCGTTTTTAACAAGCGACTGGCTGGTTATCGATATCTCAGCAAAGGAAATGCGTCTGTAGAAATCAGAGAACAACTCGCGAATAACAGCAAGGCGGTCTTCATCCTTAACTATCTTTTCAGACTCGAACTGCATGACCTGAAGGACGTTGAAGAGCTTTTCCGGTGTTGAATATGTCAGTATCGGAGTCTTCAGCACACTCGTAAAAGCAGCGTCTAATTCATCGACAGCGCTGTCCGGTGATTCAAGATAATCGGCATATGCGTTAAAGAAAGAGCTGAGCTTCTCTTTCATGTCAACGACAGGCCTGTCTTCAGCGAAGATACCAAAGAGGTATTTCTTCATTTCACCGATAAAGACGCGCTCTCCGCTCTCAAGCCTGTCGGTCTTGAGGAATATCCTCATCTCTTCGTTATCAAGTCTGTTGCATCCGCATGAGTTTCTGTTGATAAGCCTTGTTTCAACTGACATGTCTGTCAAAGCGGAGCCGTTGATGTAATTAGCTGCATTAAGCACGGCTTTGTAAGTCAGTTCGGCAGAACTTGCCTCTACGGTTGTAAGAGGCGGATCGAGATTGATCGCAAATTCATCATCGTCAAAACCCGTGACAAGGATATCTTTGCCTATCTTCAATCCGAGATCCGCAAGCACTTCATAGCCGCCTTTTGCCATGCAGTCATTTGCGAAAACTATCGCATCGAGCTTGCCGTTTCTCTCGATGAGCTTCCTCACTTCATCTCCGCAGTTAACGGAAAAATCACCGTATACGACATTATTCTTTTCGACGGTGATATCATGCTTTTTCATCACGTTAGTAAAGACTTCGAGACGCTCTCTCGCATCGCGGTTGGTCAAAGGACCCGATACGAATCCGATATTACGGGCGCCATGTTTCTCGATAAGGTGATCTATAGCATTTTCGAACCCGCTCTTATTATCGAAAGTAACCGAAGGAAGTCCTTCAAAGCTTGAGAACAGACAAACAACGGGAACGTCAGGAAAAGAATCGATAAACTTCATCTGAAGCTCAAGATCTGCTCTGGAACAGATAGTCCCCAAAACCGCATAAATGATGTCTACGTTTCTGGATGACGGCAGATTAAACACCGTGTTGTACTGATACTCGTATTCCCTGTCAGAATAGCTGCTGTCGGGCTTGCCGATATAGTGGCCGGGAAAGATGAACAGATTTGCATCAAGAGCCTTTGCGGCAAGCTCAGCACCTTTACAGGCCTGGCTTGAAAAATAGTGATCGAAATCGTCTATAAGAAGTCCGATATTAAGTCTTTTACCGTTCATCTGGCACACCTCACAAAACAGATATCATCCTTTTGAGACTATATATTTGTATGCGTCATCCGCGCTTACTTCAAATGCCGTAAAAATATCCCTGATAGCATCGTATATCGCTTTGCATCTGATGATATCGACTATGTCATGAGGAGTGGAAAAGAGCTCGTAGATCAAAACGTCATACATCTTCTCATAATCGACCTTGAAAGCATCGAAAGTATTAACAGTCCTGTAGAACTGCTCCTTGTGTTCAGGATTATATTCACGCATCGCATTGATGATTACAACAAACTTCTTTACGGCGCCGTTGATACTGTTAACGCTGGCTTTAAAGCCGTTTGTGACGGTACGGGTATTGTATCTGACAATGGTCTTGCCGAGTTCGTCAATCATATCGATTATATCTTCGACATGACGAAGGATCGAAAAGATCTGAAGACGGTCATCATTATTAAGATCCATTAACTGGAGACGGTCATTGGCGGCATGGAAAACATCATCTCCTTCTGATTCAAGCTTTGATATCGCTCTTGATATCTCTACTCTGTCGTCAATATTCTCCATCATTCCGAGAAGCTCGACACACACGCGCTCAAGAATGGATGAAAGCGCCAGACCCTGATCAAATAAATAATCTCTTTCTTCATTTGTCATAACCGTTCACCTCATTACCGGAATATAAAAATTATACAATAACCGGGGGCGATTTCATATTAATACGGAAGGCAAAAGAAAAGGGCAACGATCTCTCGTTGCCCTTATAAAAATCGATTTCTATCTATTAGAGAGCAGAAACCTTTGTACCCTGCTGCTCTGCAGAATCTGAATTCTCAATTACGAGGTTAACAGACTTAGGTGTGCAGACGAATGTTGTCTTAACAGGTGTAGGTTCAACTCTTCCGCCGAGTGCATAAACGCCGCCGGAGATATAGTCAACAACGCGCTGATTCTTATCAGTGTTTGTGAGGTTGCAGATTACGATATGGCCGTCACGGATGTGATCGCAAACGATCTGGCTTGTTCTGATATCGTAAGGTGTGAGCATGATAACTGTAGCGTTCTGCTGAACTACAGGAGTTGTAACTGCAGGCTGCTCCTGAACGAATGAACGGGGCTCTGCTACGTAAGGCTGCTCCTCTACGGCAGGCTCTTCGTAGTAGGTATCCTCTACCTCTTCAACATCATAGTTGCCGTCATCATAAACCTCTTCTTCGTAGTCGTTTTCCGGAACTGCTGTGAACATACCGCCGAAGAACTTTTTAACGTCGAAATTACCCATTTGTGTTTTCCTCCTTATATTTTCGCCCGACCAAGGACTTTCGTAAAACATAAGTGGAGATTACCGAACTTATCGAAGCAGTTCAATAGATTTGGGCAACATGACACAAGAAGGTAACCATAGCACGGGGTTTTGTTACACTGTTGTCACAAAAATCTGAGATTTACATTTATCAATGTTACACAGGAACATATTTGGAACGGTCTCCAAATATAGCTGTACCAACCCTTACATGCGTTGATCCTTCAAGTATAGCGCTCTTGTAATCCTGGCTCATTCCCATGGAAAGAACCTTCCATGAGTCAGATCTGACATATGAACCCAAGTCTTCAAATATCATTCTCGTGCGAGCGAACACTTCCCTTGCTTCACCTTCATATGTCTCAATGGGAGCCATTGTCATGAGGCCGCAGACTTCGAGCCCGGGCATGTCCATTATATTGTCAATAGCAGGCTTTAATTCGTGCGGAGCGAAGCCGTGCTTTGATTCCTCGCCCGATACGTTAGCCTGCAGAAGGATGCGCGTGGTAACATTGTTACCGACAGAACGCCTGGATATCTCCTCTGCAAGGTCTACAGTGTTGACCGAATGGATCAGTTTGGTCTTCCCTATTACATATTTGACTTTATTCTTTTGCAGTGTTCCGATCAGATGCCAGTTGACGTCTATATCAAGCGCGGAAAAGCGCTCTATCTTAGGCATGAGCTCCTGTACGCGGTTTTCACCGAGATCAGAAAGGCCAGCCATGACGGCAGCTTCAGCATATGCTACGGGAAATACTTTCGACACGCCTATAAGCGTGACATCCTCAGGATCTCTTCCAGCGGCAATGCAGCATGATCTGATATCGCTTTTTACCTTGTCTATGTTCTCACGAAGCTGAGCAAGCAGCACTTCATCGTAATCGTATTCCATTATCAGTCAACCTTATCTCCCGGCTTTACGGTCTTGGGATTTGTAATTATTACAGTATTGAGATCAGGAACTTTTGAAGATCCCGCCTTGTCGATTATAGCGAACTCACGGTCATTATCCATGATAACCACTCTGACTTCCTCAACGAAGCCCTGGTTATTCGTGTAAACAGATCCCATACCGGTATATTTCGAGACCTTGATGCTTTCCGCGTTCGTTCCAAGGCCTGAAGCCGAATTCACGAAGCCGGCGGTATATCCGTCGGGACAGAGCCTGGAAAGCCTGAGCAGATCATTGAATTCGTTAGGCGTGGAGAACGCAACGAGAACTCCGCCGCTGCTTAAAGCCTCCGAACGTATTACTGTACATGCCGGAACGGTAATAGGCTTTCTGGTCGGTGTCTGGCCGTTCTCGTCAGGCTTGCCCGCGTTAGGCACAACGGTAATAGTAAAGAGTTCCCCGTTTACGAACGAGCTTGTCGAAGCACCGGATTTCTCAGAGAAATATACGCAGAACGCGTTGGAACCCTTAGGAGCATACTCGACATTAACAAGGCTCGCGATCGATGCTTTCATGCCGCTGGATTCCGTAATGACGATCTCGATATCGACCGTACGGCGGTCCAGAAGCGATTCTACGGCACGCGCGGTGTTGAATGTGATCAGCATACCTGCCGAGTCTTCCTCGCAGCGTACGACCTCACAGTCGTCAATAGAGATGCCCTCCGACCTGACGTTCAGGTCATGCTTTGTTCCGATGGCGAAATCAGACATCGCCGCATCATTCTTGGAAAGGTAGACAGTCAGGTACTGGCTCTCGTTCTGGGCGATCCTTACGGCTCCCTGACCCTCTTTGACATAGAGGTCGGAAGTGATCGCGCTCTTGGAGTCGTTAATGAACTTTCTGATGTCATTGATCGGCATCTGAAGGAACTTCGAATACTCGATCGCATTCTCATTTCCATCGAGCCTGAACGATACGATTCCCGGCTTGTCGGCATTGATCACGGCCGCATCACGCTGAAGCTGAGACTGATACATCTTTTCGGCGTCACGCATGATTCTGAGTCTGTCATCGTTAAACGAGATCTTTGACATCTCGGATTCACGTTCCTCAAGCACAACGTTTACAGAAGCACTGTAGGAAGCTGCATTCGTAAGGTTTCCGTTCATGGCGTCAAACCTTATCGAATCCATAAGAGACGAAAGATTTGTGTTGAACTTCTTGTATATGGTATCCGCCTCCGGAACATCTCCGCTCAGGATGAGCTCCTGCTGTACGTCAGAGATCTGGGACTGTACGTTACGAAGATCTGTGACCACAGACTTCATAGTATCGGGAACAACCATAGCCAGAGCCTGATCCTTTGCGACACGGGAACCCTCGGTAATCTGTGTTACAAGATCGCCTGCATTCTGGGTAAGTATTACGGTCTCATCTCTTACGACAAGCGCCTTCGCACCTATAGAGTGTTCTACGGTTCCCATCGTGACAAAAGCGAATCTCGGTTTCTCCGCGATATAGTCGTAAAGATGGTGTACGACCAAAGACAGAACAAGAAGAGCCGAGACGACAACGATAAGCCCGAGCACTCCGTTTCTTACCGCCCTGTTCTGAGCACTCTTCTGGGAAGGGTTCTTTTTCTCCGCTGTCCTTCCTTCGATCTTAGCCTGCTCGATCTCTGCAAGCTTTTGGTATTTTTTCCTCTTCTCCTCGGGAGTCAGTTTGCGCTTTCCGCTGTTCGGCTTATTGCCTTCATTGACAGGAGCGTGCTTCTTGGCGACATAATCCTCGGGATAAGGCAGATTGCTCTTTTTTGAAGGATCTGGTCTCTTCTTGCCGGCAACATGCTGCCCCTTAACGGGCTTTCTCTGAATATTCTGCTGTACCGCCGCAGGATTTACGGGACGGCCAGGCTGTGTGCCCTGATCGCTTACAGGACGCTGCTTAGCATTCGGATTAACGCGTTTCTTACCTGCGGGTCTGTTCTGACGGTTAACAGGTCTGTTTAACGGCTGACCCTGACGGTTCACGGGTCTGTTGCCGGGCTGTGACGGAACGCTGCCGGGAGCCTGTTTACCGGGAACATTCTTAACAGAGCCCTGATTATTGACGGGCTTCCTGCTGCCATTAACCGGTCTTTTGCCGTTTCCGGCATTGGCAGGAGCATTCGAAGGCCTTCCCGAAGGGTTTCTTCCGGGGTTCTTCGCCCTGTTCTGATTCTTTCCGTTATGCTGCGGAGAATTGTACCATTTCTTTTCGTCAGGCATCTCAATCCTCCAGAGCTAACATGCAGGCAAGCTTGACCTGTTCACGAGCAAGACCGCCCTGCATATACGCAATATAAGGCGCTTTCATCGGGCCGTCGCACGAAAGCTCAGTCGTAGCTCCCTGGACGAACGCGCCCGCCGCCATAATGACCTGGTCCTGATACCCGGGCATATCCCAAGGTTCAGGCGTAACAAACGAATCAACCGGAGCACATGACTGGATCGCCCCGACAAACTTCTTCATCTTCTCCGAATCACCAAATGTAAGAGTCTGAACTATGTCTCCTCTTGCCTCATCCGCCGAAGGGCTTGTGACATATCCGGCAAGTTCAAACAGCTTGGCAGCGAAAACAGCTCCCGCAAGGCATTCTCCGACACACTGCGGCGCCGTGAAAAGTCCTCTTGCTATCATGCCGTTAAGTCCCAGTGTAGGACCGACTTCACTGCCCAGACCTGCCGTCGTAAGATGTCTGGCCGCATTCTCGACAAGGTCTTCCCTGCCGCAGATATAGCCGCCGGTCTTGCAGATTCCGCCGCCGGGATTCTTAATAAGCGATCCCGCAATGATGTCCGCGCCGTTTTGAGTCGGCTCTGTCTTCTCTGTAAATTCACCATAGCAGTTGTCAACCGCAACGATAATGTCCGGCCTGACCTGCTTTACGCAATCCGCAATCTTCTTTATATCGCTGCACAGAAGTGCTCTTCTGCCTGTATAGCCTCTGGATTTCTGGATAAACACCATCTTGGTCTTATCGGTGATCGCCGCTCTGATGGCATCAAGATCAGGCTCTCCTGTCGGACAAAGATCAACGTCCTTGTAGCTGATGCCGTACGAGACGAGCGACATGTCATTTTCGCCGCTTCCGATGCCGATGGTCGACATAAGGGTATCGTAAGGCTTACCGGTAACGGACAGCATCTCGTCTCCGGGTCTTAATACCGCCCAGAGCATTGCGGCAATAGCCTGTGTTCCGGAGCTTATCTGAAGTCTTACGTATGCCTTCTCGGCACCCATAACACGGGCAAAGATCTTCTCGATCTTCTCCCTGCCGATGTCATCATATCCGTATCCGGTGGTCTGTCCCATGTGGACATCGGAGAATTTCTCCTGTCTGAAAGCGTCCAAAACCTTAAGCTGATTAAAAGCGACAATGTCTTTTATCGCGGCATAAGCATCCGCACAAGACTGTTCAGCCTGCGCAGCAAGAGAGAGAACACGGTCTCCAACGCCGTAAGCGCCGTAGTTTCTCAATATGTCAGTGTCAGATATATTCAAAGAGTTTGCCTTCTTATTGCTAATTTAATAATAAATTATAGCATAACAGCGAAAAATCAATCGTAAAATGCAAGATTTAATGCTCCCCTTACGCATGTAAATCTCACTTTACGTCCGGAAAAGTCCTCACCGTCGTAATTTCCGTTAAGATCACGGTATCCGGTGGCCTCAACGGTTATCTCCGTCGTTCTGAAGCAATCTACATCCTTTTTGCCCTCATGAACACCGCTCTTATACTTGGAGATCAGGTACAAAGCCCTGGGAAGGCTGACGTTGTTGATAGCGCACACGTCTAAAAGCCCGTCACTTACAGAAGCTTTAGGCGCCGGGCAGAAGCCGTTGCCGTAAAAAGAACCGTTGCAGATGCTGATAAGCGTGTATCCGTTCTTCCCCGAATGCTCCGGAGCATCACTTCCCCGTGCGCAGTCAAATCTGAACTCGAACTTTCTGTTTCCGAAAAGGGCTCCCAATGCTGAAATTGCATAAGATGTCTTGCGGACAAATACGGATTTCGGGTGTCTTAACACCCTGGACTTCGCTCTCAGCTGGACTTCGGTATCCAGGCCGATGGAAGCGACGTTATTGCACCATGCTGAGCTCTCAGGTATCAGATTGCCCTTGGAATCAAAAGATTCGACCCTGATGAGGTCGATCGACCTGACCACGTAATCGTCCTTTGATATCTCGCTGACGCAGTATTCGCAGTCACTCCTGTGCTGCTCGTCCATTACCGACCTTGCAAAATCATTGCCTGTGCCCAAAGGGATTATCGCCATCGGCAGGCTGCTTCCGGCAAGCACATTGGCGACTTCATGGACCGTTCCGTCACCGCCGCAGGCGATAACTAGCGTATCCCCGTCATCTTCTTTAAGGATCTCGGCAGCCATCTCTGATGCGTGTCCCGCATGCTCCGTATAACGGATCTCGCAGTTTTTAAGACTCTCAGCATCAAAAAGCGCGGCCGCCGCCTTGAATCTCTCCATTCCGCGCGAATCCGCTCTGCTGTTGACTATGAATACTTTACGTCCAAAGCCTTTCATTTGCCGTCTGTAAGCCGCATTATGAGATTTACTATGTCATCTACAGTCTTCATCTGATCGAGCATCTCGTCAGGAAGCTTAATGTTATATGCCTCTTCAAGATCGATAACGAACTCATAGAGCTGAAGCGAATCAAACGGAAGCTCCGTATTCAGATCCATGGTCGTGTCGATATCTTCGGCCGATACCTCAAGATCAGCGCTCAGGATGCGTATGACTTCCTTGTAGATCTGTTCACGTCTGGAATCATCCATGATCACTCATTCTCCTTCTTGCTGTCCTTTGCGACCTCCATGGCCGTCTTTCTGACATTGACCGCACCGTCGTATCTTCTGAGCTGCTGGGCAACATAAACATCAACCTCATTGACCAGAGCCAAAAGGTGCTTTCTGTCCTCTTCGTTGTAGCCGCTCAAAATATGCTTTGCCAGCACTCTGTGGAACTTGCTGTTCATTCTGCAGGCCAGTTTGCCATTCCTTGTAAGGCTGATCCTGACAACTCGCTTGTCATTGGTGTCACGCTGCCTTATTACATAGCCCTTCTTAACGAGCCTGTCTATGGCGACCGTAAGCGTGCCCGTGGTAATACCCAGGTCCTCTGCGGTCTTGGTCATCGTCCTTGATTCATAGGGGCCGATAGCCGTAAGTGTATGCATCTCAGCTATCGAAAGATCGGAAAAATATCCGGCCTGAAGTGATTTTTCCTCAGTGAGAACAACGTTCTCAAAGATCCTAACAAGCGCTTCAGACATTACTTCTTCTTCGCTTTTCACTGATAAGTCCCCCAATTAAATGCGTTTTAAATATTTTACACTAATAGACCTTTTACAACAAATCAGGTTTTTCCGCCGTTTTCGTCTTTCTTTTCAGCGCAGGAGCCCGAATAAACGCACCCTTCACAACCACAGGAGCACGTTTTGCCTTTCCTGCGGTTCTTTATGACGCTGATCACCGCAAAGACCGCAAACAAGGCTATAACCGCGCAAACGGCTATTGTTGCAATATTCTCATAAAGCCATCCGATCATTGATAAAAACCTCTGATAAATTGTATCTTATTTTTCCAAAAGAACATATCTTGTAGTATGCTATTATCGAAAAATATCAAAGGCAGGTAATGAAAATGGAACTCAAGGAATCCGGCGAAATGTATCTTGAAACCATCCTCGTTCTCTCTAAGTCGCAGCAGAATGTCCGTTCCCTTGACATTGCTCGCTATATGCATTATTCGAAGCCGAGCATCTCACGCGCAATGGGGATACTGCGCAACGCCAAATACATTTCAGTTGATGACTCCGGATACATCACGCTTACCAATTCAGGCCGCGAGATCGCCGAGAAGATCTACGAGCGACACATCGTTCTTTCAAGTGTTCTGGAATCCATCGGCGTAGACAAGGAAACAGCCGCTGAAGACGCTTGCCGTATCGAGCACGTTATCAGCGACGAGTCTTTCGAAGCACTCAAGAAAAGCCTGAGCAAAAACAAGAAAACTAAGAAATAACTTTCTGTTCTTCCCTTTTTTCGCTGTACAGAGTCCTGTCTTTGCCGATCAGGACTAATAATGCTGCCGCCAAAGCAAGTCCGATACCGCCGAATATCATGCTCAGATGGTCCGGTATATTGAATTTCTCGAGCCAGCCGGCCACGATCGTGCCTACAAAATTGAAGAACATGTGCACTCCCGCGTTAAGGATGATCGTCTTATATTTATATCTCAGATAACCGAGTATCGTACCGAGGATAACCGCATAAAGTCCCTGAACAAGATTCATATGCATTACTCCGAACAGTATGCTCTGTATCAGGATGACATCCCTGACGGGAAGATTGGATTTTTCCAACATTCCCTGCATAACTCCCCTGAAGCACAGCTCTTCGGCGATCGGTGCCAAAAGGATAGTGTAAACAATGGTTATCGCCATGTCGACTCCCAATGCCGATGTCTCAACAAGCTTCTTATAGGACTCCATAGCACCGGGAGCAATATTGTTCATCATCGTCAGAAGTGCCGTGACGACAAAATACATGCACACCATTACAGCAGTGCTTAAAAGGACCGGTCTTACACCCAAAGCCTTTTTATAGATGATCTTAGGGCCGTTTTTGACAACGCTCCTGTAATACCACGGCAGAAATACGGCTATGGCGGCAAGCGCATAGACCGTATAAGAGATCAGTCCGTACTTTTCATTGAAGGTACTCATCAGCAGATCGGTCGTGAAAGGCTGTCCGTTTTTTGACATATCCATAACCGACAGGATCACTCCGGGCAGCTGAACGATCGTCTGGATTGCCATTAAGACGGCAAAAGGAACAAAAGCAAGGAAAATATAACCTATGCGGATCTTTGCCTTCTCTTCAGTCTGATTATCTGCCATAGTTTCCACTCCTTATCACCTGAGCTTGGCGATGGTTACGCCGCTGTCTCCTTCACCCTGTTCGCCGGCACGGTAAGATTCCACCCTGTCGTCCCTGTTAAGAACATCCTGAACACACATCCTAAGCGCACCGGTTCCTTTGCCGTGAACGATACGGATGTCTTTGATCCCCGACAATGCGCAGTTCTCAAGATATCTCGTAAGCGCCGACTCCGCCTCCGCGGTGGTCATTCCGATGAGCATCAGTTCGGACCTGATGGTCGCCGATGCTTCAAATCTCGCCTTAGCGATATTTGAAGGACCTTTTCTCTTCTGCTGGTTCTTCTTGCTGCCCTCAAAGGCACCGCGCTGCTCTCTCGTTGGCATCCTCAGTTCGGAAACCTTAATGGTATAAGACATCGATCCCACACGGATCTTTACCTTGCCGCTGTTAGAGGCTTCCGTCTCGGCGACACCGGTCACATTGAAAGACGGGACATAATACAGACCGCCCTTTTCAACTGTCTTAACAGGTTCGCCGTTCATCACGGCTTCAGGAGTATTCTCGTCTTCGGAATCGTCCGTAAGATCCTTGATGCCTGCCCTTAAACGTCTCCTGATCTTCTCCATCTCGGCAAGGGTCTCCTGCCTGTCAATGGATTCGCTCTTCTTACGGAAGTCATGGATCATCCTGTCGATCTCCGCCTCACGTTCAGAAAGCAGTTTTTTCTGTTCTTCTCTTGATTCGTTCAATATCCTTGTCTTTGACTGCTTCAGAGCGGCACGCTCATCTTCAAGGGCTTTTGCAGCGGCAGAAAGCTCGCTCTTCAGCTTCTCATTCTCTTTCAGTGCGTCCGCAGCCGCTTTGGCATCCTGTTCAGCCTTTGCAAGAAGGGTCTCATATGAGATCTCCTCTGTTGAAAGGTTATTCTTCGCGTTATCAAGGATGCGTCCGGGCAGTCCGAGACGTTTGGAGATAACAAAAGCATTGGAAGAACCTGGTCTTCCTATGATCAGTCTGTATGTGGGCGCGAGTGTCTCGGTATCGAATTCGCATGAAGCATTCATTACGCCTTCGGTCTCAACAGCGTAACTCTTGAGTTCCTTGTAGTGAGTCGTGGCCATCGTGATGCAGTTTCTCGAACGCAGCTCATCGATTATCGCTACTGCCAGGGCGGCTCCTTCCGCAGGATCGGTTCCCGAGCCGAGCTCATCGAGCAGCACAAGGGATCTTCCCTTGATGTTCTTGAGGATAAAGACAATATGCGATACATGTGCCGAGAATGTGGAAAGGCTCTGTTCGATGCTCTGTTCGTCGCCTATGTCGGCAAGGACCCTGTCATAAACACACACTTCGCTTCCGGCATTTGCGGGAATGGCAAGTCCGGACATCGTCATCAGGGCAAGAAGTCCGCAAGTCTTAAGCGATACCGTCTTACCGCCCGTATTAGGTCCTGTTACTACAAGAGTATTGTATTTCTCGCCTATGTCGATATCAACAGGAACAACTTTCTCCCTGTCTATCAGAGGATGTCTTGCCTTCTTGAGCGAGATAACACCGTTGCTGTTAAGTTTGGCGCATATTCCCTCAGTCTCTATGCCGTATTCACCCTTGGCGAAAGCGTAATCAAGCCTGGCAACCGTATCGATATCCTTGACAAAGATCTCCTTATCCTGGACAAAGCCCGCGGTAAGCTCGCCTAAGATCCTCTGGATCTCGGCTTCTTCCTGCGCGTTCAGTTCGGTTATCCTGTTATTGGCCTCAACAACGCTCATAGGTTCCACGAAAAGAGTCTGTCCGGTAGACGACGCTCCGTGTACGATACCTTCTATGCGGCCTTTAAAATCAGCTTTTACCGGAATACAGTATCTTCCTTCCCGGATCGTGATAATACTCTCCTGGAGCATGTCCGTACTGTTCTCGATAACTCTTTCCAAAAGCGATCTGATCCCGGACGCAGTCTTCTTTTTCTCGCGCCTTATCTCGGCAAGTGTCCTGCTCGCACGGTCGGAAACCTCGTTGTCACCGATTATCGCTTCGTCTATAGCCTTGAAAAGCTTTTCGTCCGTTCCGGTCTCTTCTATCGCCTTAACGATATGGGGCTCTGTCTCATCGACAAACGGCGAACCGGCAGAGCGCGCCTTTGACAGGGCACTCCGGATCTCATCGGCACTTCTGAGGAACGATGCTACGGAAAGGAGCTGTCCGCATGTCAGGGTTCCCCCTGCCTCGGCATATGCCATTGCCTCGGAAAGATCCCGGAAGCCTCCTAACGGCAGGCATCCGAACCTCATGATATGGGTCATTGCCTCTCCGGTCCAGGAAAGATTCTCTTCCACATAGCCATAATCAGTACAGGGCGCCATGTCCTCGCACAGCTTTTTACCGTAAGCGGTTCTCGCCTTTGAGGTGACTTTGTCCCTTATCTTGTTGAACTCAAGGGTCTGCAATACCCTTCCGCGTATCATGCGGCGTTCAAGGTCTTCATCTGTTGTCAGATACTCATACATAAGATATATGGCGGCATCTTGCCGTCCTTTCTGCCGGGCATGAAACCGGTTTTATATGTATCAGCCCAGTCTCTTTGCGTTTGCGATTAAATCAGGCGTAATGGTCTTGGTCATCTCAAGGCCTTCTTCGATATCGACATCGGTGATCTCACCGTGCTGTCTGCAAACAAGCCTGTTAAATCTCTTCTCAATAAGGCAGTCGATAGCCTTGATGCCCATAAGGCTTGCCATCGTCCTGTCTCTTAATGTCGGCGAACCGCCTCTCTGGAGGTGACCGAGGATCGTAGGACGGGCTTCGATGCCTGTAGCTTCTTCTATCTGTCTTGCGATCTCATCGGCATGTCCGACACCTTCGGCAACAATAACGATATAGTGCTTCTTACCTGTATTGCGTCCGTCAAGGATGACTCTCAAGACATCCTTGTTGAAATCATAAGGTACCTCGGGAATGAGGATACTCTCCGCTCCGGTAGCGATACCGACATTAAGAGCGATCCAGCCCGCATGTCTGCCCATGACTTCAATAACGCTGCAGCGCTCATGTGAAGAAGCGGTATCTCTGAGCTTATCGATACACTGCATTGCTGTATTCATTGCCGTGTCATATCCGATCGTATACTCGGTGGACGCGATATCATTGTCGATCGTACCGGGAATTCCGATAACCGGCATTCCGATCCTGGCAAGAGATCTTGCACCCTTATAGGAACCGTCACCGCCTATAACGATCAGAGCATCAAGCTCATAAGCTTCCATCATCCTTGCGCCCTTGAGCACGCCCGGATCGGTCATAAACGTCTGTGATCTTGCGGTCATGAGGAATGTACCGCCGCGCTGAAGCGTCTCGGAAACATTTCTTCCGTCAAGCTTCATGATCTCGCCCTTCCAAAGGCCGTGATAGCCCCTGGTAACACCGTACATCTCAAAACCGGCATTGATACCTGCTCTTACAACGGCTCTGATCGCTGCGTTCATTCCGGGAGCGTCTCCGCCGCTCGTCAGTACACCGACGCGCTTAACGGGTTCAACGGTATCCTTGTCAACGTTATCATAGTTGGCAGCTCTAAGCGTGCTTATCTCAGGCAGATTGCTCTCATCATATAAAAGTCGGCTCATAAGAAGTCCTCCGAATAGTCAGTTTCAACTCATAGATTATACACTAACAGTCAATCTTCCAACCTGATCTCATCCAGAACCTTGCTGATGCTCTCGTGGAACACCAATGCGGCATTTCTGTCAGCAGCGGTCTTCTGCTTGTTTATCACTATCAGATACTTGCCGGGGAAATCATAAGCAAGCGACGCTGCAGGCTGTACGACTAGCGACGTGCCTCCGACTATGAGGCAGTCCGCGCGGTAAACCAGCCTTTTTGATTCGATCCATGCAGTTTGAGGAAGTCCCTCACCGTAAAGAGTAACATCAGGTCTCACCATCCCGCCGCACTTAGGGCACTTCGGAACAGGTCCCTCACTCTTGAAGATAAAATCCGAAGGATAAGGCTCGTGGCACTTCATGCAGTAATTACGGAGCGTTGAGCCGTGAACTTCCTGAACATTTTTGCTTCCCGCGCGCTGATGCAGGCCGTCAATGTTCTGGGTGATAATTCCGTCTAATTTGCCTGCTTTCTCCATTTCTGCAAGCTTATAATGCGCCCTGTTCGGCAATATATCCTTAGTATCGAGCTTTTGTCTGTAGAACTCATAAAAGACATCCGGATGATCCACCAGACAGTCGATGCTTAAAAGATACTCGGGTGAATATCTGTCGAATTTGACGTCATGCTGGTTGTAAAGGCCGTCCTTGCTCCTGAAGTCGGGGATTCCGCTCTCAGTGGATACGCCCGCTCCTCCGAAGAAAACAATGTGGTTACATTCCCTGATGATCTCGTTAAGCTTAGCGTAATCGTTCTCGGCCATAAACTAATCCTCCCGGATGATCTCCGTGTTCCCACTTCCGACCAGTTCTTCAAGCTTCTCTATTACCTGATCGTCGAACATGATGTCGCAAACGGGATCAAGTCTTGCAATGCTTCCGTCTGATATAAATCTTACTTCAACAGGAAGATTTCCGTGGAAGTACGCAAGGAAATTTAACAATCTGTTAAAACCTTCCGAATCAGGCTTGCCGGAGTAGTTAATCCTTAATGCCTGCGGCGGTCTTGCATCTTCCTGAACCGGTTCTTTACTTACCGGCTGAGCCTGTATTGTGTTCTGTTCAGTCTGCATGGCAGGCGCAGGATAATCCGTTTTCCTGGCCGAGCCCGCTTCTCTTACCGCTGCCATATACGCACGGTCGCTCTTAACTGTCCTTACGACATCCGTATCCCTGCCGAGCAGATAACACGCATCAGCAAACATCGTAAGGCCGCTGTCTTCGCGCATCTGTCTCCGCCCGATGAAAATGTACGGTTTGTTCTTTTCAACGATCCTGTTGAAAGTATCAAAGCTCTTTCCGTAAAGCATGACTTCAAAACGCCCTGTCATGTCTTCGCATCCGATCGTCGCGATCATGGTCTTCTTCTTTGTATAGCTGGTCTTCTTGGACGTGACCATACCGCACATAACAACTTCGCGGTTATCGTCCAATGCCTCCGCGCCCTGCATCTCGGCAATGCTCTCAGCCTCGGCCGTATCAAAAGTCGCGAGCTGTGAAATGATGTCTCTGTACGGTTCAAGAGGATTTCCCGATATATAGATGCCAACCATTTCTTTCTCATATCCGAGCTTTGTCTCTTCGGGATACTCAGGAATGTCGGGAATATATATCCCCGTATCATTACTTGAATCACCGCCGAGATCAAAAAGCGACAACTGGCCTTCTATATTGCGGTTCGCAGTCTGGGCAAGCTTATCGAGCTCTGTTTGGACGCATCCTACCATCTGGGCTCTCGTAAGTCCGAAAGAATCCATGCAGGATGCCAGGATCAAAGACTCTGCGACATTCCTTTTCACTCCGATCTTGGATGCCCTGATAACAAAATCATCAAACGACTTATACGGTCCGTTCTTATCCCTGTCGGCAAGTATATCGAGCACCGCGTTCTCACCCACGTTCTTTACGGTGGACATTCCGAATCTGATCTTCCTGTCGCCTTCGGTAGTGAACTTCTCACGGCTCTTGTTGATATCAGGAGGAAGAACCTGTATCCCCATCTCAGCACAGCAGCTGATGTAATGTGAAGCCTGGGCAAGCTCAGTCCTGAACGAATTGATGTTGGCAGCCATGAACTCGGTCGGATAATAGTATTTGAAATATGCCGTCCAATATCCTACGACTGCATAGCATGCCGCATGTGATTTGTTGAATGCGTATCCCGCAAATCCCGCGACGTCATCAAATATCTTGGCTGCAACCTGTTCGCTGACACCGCGCTTTACCGCGCCGTCGATCTGCCTGTCCTTGTCATCAGTACCGCCGTACATGAAGAGCTGTCTGTAGTTCTCCATGATCGATTTCTTTTTCTTGCTCATCGCGCGCCTGATATTATCCGACTGTCCCATTGAGAAACCGGCAAGATCTCTGACTATCTGCATTACCTGTTCCTGATAGATAGCACAGCCGTATGTAACATTAAGAATAGGCTCCAGGAGTTCATGATCGTATGAAATATGCGAAGGGTTATGCTTGCAGTCGACATATTTCGGGATCTGCTCCATAGGTCCCGGTCTGTATAGCGAAATGCCCGCGATAATATCCTCAAGGCTTTCCGGTTCAAGCTGTTTCATAAAAGAAGTCATGCCGCGGCTTTCAAGCTGGAACACACCGACAGTATCGCCCCTGCTTATCATCTTGAATATATTCGGGTCATCAAGCGGGATCCTCTCCAGATCTATGTCCTTGCCATAGTTCTGTCTGACAAGGTCTCTGGCCTCCTGAAGCACTGTCAGTGTACGGAGCCCCAAAAAGTCGAATTTCAGAAGACCTATACTCTCAACATCCGCCTTGGCAAACTGTACGACAACGGTATCGTCATTTACCGCAAGCGGAGCTATATCGGTAATGTCCGCACCTGATATGATAATGCCCGCGGCATGAGTGCCGGCATTTCTCGGAAGCCCCTCGATACGCATGGCCATGTCTACGACCTTATGTGCTTCGGCGTCGCTCTCGTAGCATTCCTTGAATTCTCTGCTTATCTCAAGCGCCTGCTTCAAGGTCATTCCCGGAGAGAACGGGATCATCTTAGTGATCTTATTGCTCTGAGCGATCGGCATATTAAGGACTCTGGCAACGTCTTTTACCGCCTGCCTGGCTGCAAGCGTACCGAACGTGATAACATGCGCTACCCTGTCTTTGCCGTATTTCTCGGTAACATAATCGATAGCGATCTGTCTTCTCTCATCATTGAAATCGACGTCGAAGTCAGGCATCGACACACGTTCAGAATTCAAAAATCTCTCGAAAACAAGGCCATACCTGATCGGATCGATATCGGTTATCCCTATTGCGTAAGCAACGAGAGAACCCGCACCTGAACCTCTTCCGGGGCCGACCGTAACTTCATGTGTCTTGGCATAGTTGATAAAGTCCCAGACAATCAGGTAATAGTCCGTATAACCCATGCTGTTGATGACGGACAATTCATACTCGGCACGCTTATAGTACTCTTCCTTGTCACCAGTGGGAGGAGTAACGTTAAAGCGCTTCTCAAGGCCTTTATATGTCAGTTCCGAAAGATACTCGGCATGTCCCGAATACCCTTCCGGTACCTCATACACGGGAAGATGGATCGTATTGAAATCATATTTGGCATTGCACATCTCGGCGATCTTGCCGGTATTCTCTATCGCATCAGGGACCTCGGCGAAGAATCTTCTCATCTCCGTCTCTGATTTTACATAGAACTCGTCACAGGACATCTTCATCCTGTTCTCATCGTCGATCCTGGCGGCGGTTGATATGCAAAGGAGAATATCCTGAGCTTCCGCGTCTTCCTGCTTCAGATAATGGCAGTCATTGGTAGCGGCAAGAGGGATCCCCGTCTCACGTGACAGCTTTATCAGCGCTGAGTTTACCGTTGCCTGCTCACTTGTGGTATTAGCCTGTATCTCAAGATAATAGTTGCCTCTTCCGAAAATGGCATCGTATCTTTCTGCGCATTTGCGCGCGCCTTCGAGATCGCCGTCCATAATGAGTCCCGGAAGCTTGCCCGCGACGCATCCCGAAAGACAGATAAGGCCTTCATGGTATTTCTCTAAGAGTTCCTCGTCGATCCTGGGCCTTCTGTAGAAGCCTTCGGTAAAACCGGCTGAAACAAGCTTGTTCAGATGGACAAGGCCTGTGTTGTCCTTGGCAAGCAGGATCAGATGGTGATAGTACCTCTCATGCTGATATGAAGCAGGATCCTTGTCGAATCTCGAACCGGGTGCAACATATACCTCGCAGCCTATAACAGGATGGATACCTGCCGCCTCCATGGCCTTATAGAATGACACAGCACCATACATTACACCGTGATCCGTGATGGCACACGAAGTCATACCCATTTCCTTCAGCCTTCCGGCGAGTTCGGATATTCTTATCGCGCCGTCAAGAAGACTGTATTCGGTATGAAGATGTAAATGACAAAAGCTGCCCATTATTTCTTCCCCTTAAGCTCAATGATGATGTCCCTGATCTCTGCTGCCTTCTCGAATTCGAGGTTCTTGGCAGCGTTGGTCATCTCTATCGTAAGCTGGGCGATCATCTTCTCGTTATCTTCAGCACTTCCGCTTGATACACCCTCATTAATGAGACGCGTGGGATCGATGCCTGTGCGCTTGCCTGATGAGGACTTTGAAGATATCTTCTCTGCACTTCCGGCAACAATATCGAACACATCACGGACTGCTTTCTTGACAGTTCTCGGAACGATACCGTGCTCTTCATTGTATTTCTTCTGGATCGAACGTCTTCTGTTGGTCTCGCCGACCGCATTCATCATTGAATCGGTAACTTCATCAGCGTAAAGGATGACCCGTCCCCTCTCATTACGCGCGCATCTTCCGATAATCTGGATAAGCGACCTTTCAGATCTCAGGAAGCCTTCCTTATCGGCATCAAGGATCATAAGCAAAGACACTTCGGGAAGATCGATACCTTCTCTTAAGAGATTGATACCAACTATTACATCAACCTCATCGTTACGGAGCTTATTAAGTATCTGCATTCTCTCAACTGCCTTTATGTCAGAGTGCAGATATGTTACTCTTACGCCTTCCTTCTCAAGGAATTCGGTAAGGTCTTCCGACATCTTCTTTGTGAGCGTCATGATAAGGCTCTTATCACCGCGCTTCTTCTGTTCGGAAAGCTCGTGCAGGATGTCCTCGATCTGCCCTTCAACAGGACGGACAAAGATCTCAGGATCAAGAAGACCGGTAGGTCTGATCATCTGCTCGACAGTCTGCTCGCTGTGTTCCTTCTCGTAATCGGCAGGTGTTGCGCTTACAAAGATCGTCTGTCCCATCTTCTGTTCGAATTCATTGAACTTGAGAGGTCTGTTATCAAAGGCTGAGGGAAGTCTGAAGCCGTACTGGACGAGCATCTCTTTCCTCGACCTGTCACCGTTGTACATCGCACCTACCTGCGGGATCGTCTGGTGTGACTCGTCTATGAACATCAGGAAATCATCCGGGAAGAAGTCCATAAGAGTGCAAGGCGGCTCGCCTGCCTGTCTTCCGGCTATGTGCCTTGAATAGTTCTCGATACCCTTGACAAAGCCAGTCTCGCGCAGCATGTCCATATCGTATCTGGTCCTCTGCTCGAGCCTGTAAGCAGCGATCATATCGCCTTTGTCACGGAGCTCCTTGAGCCTTTCTTCAAGCTCGATCTCTATAGTCTCGATTGCCCTGTTAAGCTTCTGCCTGCCGGTCGCATAATGAGACGCAGGGAATATCTCCACGTAGTTCTTGGTAAACTCCGTCTTGCCTGTGATGCTGTTAACATAACTGATCTTATCGATCTCATCTCCGAAAAAGCTGATCCTCGTAAGAGTATGCTCGGAATCAGGCGTCCAGATATCTATCGTATCTCCCTTGCATCTGAATGAGCCTCTCTCAGGTGCGAAATCATTGCGGGTATACTGCATGTTGATCAGCTGACCTATTACGTCTGCCTGTGGTATCTCAAGACCTGTCTCAAGATTGAGCACCATCGACAAGTAGTCGCTCTTCTCTCCGATACCGTAAATGCAAGATACCGACGCAACTATTATCACGTCATCGCGGGTAAGAAGCGACTTGGTGGCCTCGTGACGCATACGGTCGATCTCTTCATTAAGGGAAGAATCCTTCTCGATATATGTATCGGAAGCGGCAATATAAGCTTCAGGCTGATAGTAATCGTAGTAAGAGATAAAGTATTCTACGGCATTCTCAGGGAAAAGCTCCTTGAATTCCGCATACAATTGTCCTGCAAGGGTCTTGTTATGCGCAAGCACCAGTGTGGGTCTCTGTACACGCTGTATTACGTTAGCCATAGTAAAAGTCTTGCCCGAGCCCGTTACTCCGAGAAGCGTCTGGCCGCGCATACCGCTCTCAATACCCTTAACAAGGGCATCTATCGCCTGAGGCTGGTCGCCCGAAGGTTTGTAATCAGATACAAGTTTAAACATATGAACTCCTTTATAGAGTCATTTTAGAACATTCGTTCGGGCGTTACAACATCAAAAAGGAAATCAGATCCTCGTTATCCTGATCTTGTCCTCAAAACCCGCTATCGAGCCGGCTGAAGGTGCCTGGGTTCCGTCAGTAAGAGCTGCGGCTGTACCGCAGGCGCATGCGATCCTGAAGGTGTCTTCCGGTGAAAGATTGATCGATATTCCATAAGCAAGCCCCGCTGTCATTGCGTCACCGCAGCCTGTCGTACAGCGTACATCGACCTTCATTCCTTCGGCATACATCCTTGTTCCGTTCCTGTCACAGTAAACTGCGCCCTTTTCCCCGAGAGATATCAATGCTATGGACGAACCTACAGAGAGGAATCTGTAGCAGGCCTTGAGGGCTGACTCCACATCTTCATTGATACCTACTTCAGCAGCATTGGGTTTGACGGCAAAAGGAATCGAACGCAGTCCGTTCTCCAATGCCTCTCCGGAAGCATCAAGGATGACCTTTACACCCTTATGCTGTATCTCCCTTATGATCGTCCTGTAGATATCATTCGGAGCTGCAGGAGGTATCTTTCCCGAAATAACGACCACGTCCTGAATCGTTACCATTTCAAGAAGCCTCTTCCTGATGGCTGCGGATGCCTGAAAATCAAAGGCGGGACCTTCTTCGTTGATCTCTGTGGTTATGCCTTCAGTATCAACTATCTTAAGATTGGAACGCGTATTGCCCGTACCGATCTCAGCGCATATGCACTGGATGTCCATGGCAACGAGCATGTCATAAAGCTCTCTGCCTGCGGGACCTCCCGAAAGAAAGCAGGCACACGTCTGCTCTCCAAGGTTTCTCAGTGTCTTTGATACGTTGATCCCTTTTCCGCCCGGGTCACGCCTTATCGCCTTGACTCGATTGAGTCCGCCTCTCATAAAAGGTAATGCTGTATAAGTTACGTCTATTGCAGGATTCAGTGTCAGTGTGTAGATCATGTTTTAACCTCAAATTAAAAGATAGCAGACATATGCCACGAGAAGTCCTAAAAGACAACCGGCAATCACCTGCAGGGGTGTATGGCCGAGGAGTTCTTTGAGTTTCTCCTCGTTTGGGAGATCGGTACCGGTGACCTTCTCGAATGTATCTGCGAGAACATTAAGAAGAGCAGCCTGCTTACCGGCCTGAAGGCGGACGTTCATAGCGTCATGCATGACTATTATGGCCAGGATACAGGCAACGGCGAATAAAGGAGTATCAAAACCCTCGTAAAGGCCGACGGCAAGTGCCACGGATGAGACGGTGGCGGAATGTCCGCTCGGCATGCCTCCGTCCCCGTACATACGCTCAAGGCTGAACTTGCCGTTGATGATAGCGTTATTAATGGTCTTGAAGATCTGGGCTATAAACCATGAAAGCACTCCGATCCACAATATCTTGTTGTTTATTATCTGACGAAGAAGCTCCATATATCCCTCCAGAATTGCCAAACTAATTTTACGACATGAAGCAGGGATATTACAACAAAAAAGAACCGCGGGGCTCACTCCGCGGTCCTTATCACACAAACTCAAAACCTCTTTAAGGAATATCCTGATGTCATGATAGTAACGAAACATCAAGGACAGAGAACAACAAAATAATGAACAATTTGTAAATTAGTATCAGAAATCAGTCGAAATAGTCGAATTCGAGGTCTTCTATCCTGACCGTATCTCCTTCTTTGCATCCGGCTTTGCGGAGATCTTCAAAAACGCCCGCAGCTTCCAATGTCCTCTGGAAGAAGTTTGTGGACTCGGTATCTTCAAAGTTTGTCGAATTAAAGATCTTCTTGATCCATGCACCCGTGACCACATAAACGCCTTCGGCATCGATCACGATATCAAATTTCTTCTTATCCTCCTCGAACTTATATGTCTTCTCAACGGTCTTGACCTCATCGTGAAGAACCGTGGGAGGAAGCTTGGATACCATTTCCGTTATCTTGTCAGAAAGCTCCTTAAGCCCGATACGTCCCGCAGCCGAGATGACAAAGACATCCTCATATCCCATCTCTTTTACGGCATTTACGAATTTCTCTACCTTTTCGGGATCGGCGGCATCGCACTTGTTGGCAACAACAATCTGCGGCCTTGAAGCAAGCTCGCTGTTGAATTCCTTAAGTTCGTTGTTGATGGCGTTGAAATCATCGACAGCGTCTCTTCCGTCGCTTTCCGAGACATCAACAACATGAACGAGGAGTCTCGTGCGTTCGATATGCCTCAGGAAATCATGGCCTAATCCTGCACCCTGATGAGCATCCTCAATGATTCCGGGGATATCAGCGATAACATAAGCGAAATCATCAGCGGCAACAACGCCCAATACCGGTTCAAGCGTCGTAAACGGATAATCGGCGATCTTCGGCTTAGCCCTTGTAAGAACAGAAAGGAGCGTTGATTTGCCTGCGTTGGGGAATCCTACGAGTCCGCAGTCGGCAATAAGCTTGAGCTCTATGGAAAGGTTAAGCTCTTCACCGGGAGTGCCCGGTGTGGCAAACTGGGGAGCCTGGCGGACAGAATTTGCGTAATGCATGTTTCCTAGTCCGCCCTTTCCGCCGTGGGCGACAAGTACCTTCTGGCCGTCCTCGGTCAGATCTGCAACAAGCTTACCCGTATCCGCATTTCTGATAACGGTTCCAACAGGCACGCCTATCTCAAGGTCTTCGCCACATCTGCCGTACATCTTGCGGTTGCCGCCCTTAACACCGTTTTCTGCAATGAACTTGTGCTTGAAACGGAAATTCTGAAGGCTTGTAAGGTTTTTTGCCGCGACAAAAACGACATTACCGCCGTCACCGCCGTCGCCGCCGTCAGGACCGCCGTTTGTAATGTACTTCTCGGTATGGAAGCTGAGAGCACCGGCTCCGCCGTCTCCCGCCTTAACATAGATTTTCGCGTGATCGATAAACATTTCAGATACCTTAAAAAAGAGAGCAGCCGTCACATAATGACAGACTGCTCTTCGTAAACCGCTTAAAAAACCTTAGCTTACTATTAAGCTACGGGATAAACGCTTACCTGCTTCTTGTCCTTGCCCATGCGCTCGTACTTGACGGTGCCGTCGATGAGAGCGAAAAGGGTGTCGTCAGAACCGATACCGACGTTTGTGCCGGGATGGATCTTAGTTCCACGCTGTCTGACAAGAATATTACCGGCTAAAACGGTCTGTCCGTCGCCTTTCTTCGCACCTAATCTCTTGGACTGGGACTCACGGCCGTTCTTGGTGGAACCCATTCCCTTCTTATGTGCAAAGAGCTGTAAATTAAACTTAATCATAAATTACACCTCCGGTGTTCTTGAGTGAATAATCTCTACGTACCTTTTCTTGCCTTCGTTATAATCTCTTGCTATCCCGATAAGACCTAATTCGCAGGTCCTCATTATTACCTGAGCCCTGTTCTTTGTCTCATCGTCTCCCTGTTCGGGAACCGTGATCCTCAAATTGACATCTTCAGTGCCTTCATTGCTGATACGGAAAAAAGATTCGCTGTCATAACCGCAAATATCTTCCAAAGCACTGGCTGCAGTAAACAAAAGTGTTGAAACTCCGCTGCAGATGATGTCCTTACCGGGATCGGCATAACCTGCGTGTCCGTTTGCATAGATCGCACGGATGAAGTTGCCTTCCCTGTTGACGATAACGGAAATCATAAAGCGATCAGCCTTTGATTACGCGTTGATAGCCTTGATAAGTACACGTGTGTAAGGCTGTCTGTGGCCATTCTTCCTGCGATAGCCCTTCTTAGCCTTGTACTTAGAGACGATAACCTTCTTGTTCTTGCCCTGCTTTACGATCTCACCGGTAACTGTAGCCTTGACATCGCCTGCTACGATACCGTTGTCATCAGCAACTGCAAGTACATCCTCGAAAGTAACCTGGCTGCCAGCCTCACCTTCAAGCTTCTCGACGAAGATCTCATCGTCAACAGAAACCTTGTACTGCTTGCCGCCTGTCTTGATAACTGCGTACATATTCGTTCCTCCTGTTCTTCCAGTCTCGCTGCCTAAACCGAGGCAACGCCCGAATTCATTGGCTTTTGACCTAATTCAAAGCGTGTTTAAAGAGCCCGTTGCATGCGGTCACCCGCGTATAATACAACAAGAAGAGCCTGAAAGTCAACAGGAAATTGCATCAGAGGGCAATATAGACCAATATTGCCATCAGTGTTCCGTAGACCACCCCGGCTGCCTCGAAAAAGTCCGAGAAACGCTTGATCGTCACTGCTGCGGCGAACGGTATAAGCCCGCAGGCCAGAGCCATTGATGCAAAGCATATCTCCGAGCCGGAACCGCGGATGATCGAAATGACAAGCAGAGCGCCTGCCGGTATTATCGTCTCGATAAAATACACAGGATTACCGAAGTAAGACGCAGGGCCTTCTCCGACAAAGCGGGACTTCCTGTCTGCCCTTGCGAGTGCCAGAGCCGAGATGCTGGAAACAACAAACACAATGAGGGCTGCCGCAAGATTCATTGAATCCTTGTCGATGCCTGAAATATCGGTATATACGAGGACAATGCCCAGGACAAATACCACTTCGCATACTCCCATGACCAAAGGAGCCAGGATATCGTTCCTTCTTAGTTTCTCACGTCTGTACACTGTCTTTTTGGAAAGCAGGAACGGTAATCGCATGAGAGCCATTGCCGCCGTAAGGAATGCAGGCGTCAGAACAACGGCGTACCTTGCGTATTCCTCAAGGAACGAGAAGAACGTCATTACGGTGATCGTAAGACCGATCCAGGCCGAAAGGCCGAAAAACAAGATTGTGCCGAGGCTGTCTCTTCCCTTGAGTTCTTTAGCACCCTTGTCAGATACCCTGACAGGAATGAGGAACACGAACAAAGCCAGGAATGCAAGTGCCGCGAAAGTAGTAAACATTACACCTGTAAACCAGGCCTTTATCCTGAAAGCGGATACTCCGTCACCGTAAGTAATCCCGAGATATCTGGCCAGCTCGTTTTCGAACAGAGGCGAATATCTGACTACATGTGATCCCATCTTCATAGATGACAGCGAAAGATATCTGTTCTGATCAGGCGTGATATAAACCTTATTCTTTATAAGGGTTCCGCTGACCGCGGGCACTCCGTACAAGGTATCAGCACCGGAGAGTTTCTCATAAAGAAGAGGAGCACCTTCCGTCTGCTGCTGATCTTCCGATTTGCCGTTGTAACTGAAAATTGCAACGGGAGTTTTGGGAAAATAACGCCCGTAACCTTCCAAAGCCGCATTTCCGGGATATTCGGGATTGATGAGGCAGTAACCGATGACATCGGGATCGTCAGTCTTGGAGACCTCATCCATGATCTTGAAAGCATTCTTGCCGAATGCCGCGACAACTATCTGCCTTCCTTTAAGCGATTCAGGGATCGCATAAGCATCCTTTCCTACTGAGTCGCTGTTTGCCGGAGGCTGCATGATCACATAATCAAATCCGGCGGAAGCAAGCGAGTTGCCCATGGAAACATACGGGAAAAAGCGGTACTCACAGTAGAATAAGACTATCTTCTTTGTCTTTCCGTTCCCGAGGAACGAAAGATAATAAAGACCGATAAGAGAAAGGCTCATGACAATAGATAAGACAGCAGCAAGCCACGCCTTCGGCGAGACTTTCATTGCTCTGGTCTTTCTGGATATCTCAGGAGCCTGGCCCGTGAATTCTTCCTGAGGAGTTAGCGTCTTTTTCTTCATTTAAAAGATCATTCCTTCGGGCAAAGCTCATCTCCGAGCTTTCTGATATCCTCGGGTCCCAGTATCAGTATGATGTCACCGGGCTCGATAAGCTCATCTATCCTGCGTCTTAACGCCTTTTTGTCCGCATAGAACTCGGCATCGCCTCCGAGCTTGTTGATCTTATCGCAGATATTCTTGCTCGAGACACCCATTGTCGTGCTCTCACGGTCGGAGAATATCTCGGCGAAAAGGACCTTTCTGCAAGGCAGAAGGCTCTTTACGTATTCATCCATGAGATCATGGACCCTGTTATAAGTCAGGGGCTGAAAAACAACAAGTATGTTGTTATGAGGCATATTTGAAGCCGCTTCGATCGTTGCGACGGCAGCTGAGGGGTGATGCGCGTAATCTACTACGACTTCGCAGCCTCTATACTTGCCCTTGATCGTAAATCTTCCGTCGGCTCCCTCGAAATTGTTCAAAGCCGAGATGATAGCTTCAGGCGAAGCGCCGTTGACATAAGCAGCAGCTGCGGCATTGAGTGCATTGTCGATATTGTGTGAGCCCGGAATGCGAAGCTTCGCCCTTCCCAAAGAAGTGCCCTTGTAAACGATATCGAAATTGGGATAACCCTCAACAAACTCGATATTCTTTGCAATGAAATCAGCTTTTTTGCCTGTAACTTCACAGATCTTACTGTCCCTTGCACATGTGATAAGGGTCGGGAACTTCCTTCCTGCCTTTTCGAATGCCTTTTTAGCCTTAGCAACTGCTTTTGCGGTATTGACATCATGACCGGTTACAACAACATAAGCCTTGTCCTTGCAGAGGTTCATGAACTTTGCAAACACGTCGATAACCTTGCCGATCGTGGGATAAACATCGACATGGTCGTGATCGATGTTAGTGATGATGGCCGTGGTCGATGTGAAATTCAAAAACGACCTGTTGTACTCGCAAGCCTCGGAAACAAGCAGATCACGGTCTTTTGAACCGACTCTTACGGAACCGTCGAACACGCCGAGGTCGGCGCCCAGATGGACTGTCGGATCAGCACCTGCTTCTATCATCATAAGCGAAGTCATCGATGTGGTGGTCGTCTTGCCGTGCGTGCCTGAGACATTGATGATCCTCTTGTATGTCCTTGTGAACGCACCGAGGAACTCTGCTCTGTCAAGGACCTGAAGACCGAGCTTGGCAGCCTTCTTTATTTCCTTGTTCTCTTTAAGTATTGCGGCAGTCATTACAAGAAAGTCCGGTTTGAAATCCGTGATATTCTTTGCAAGCTGCTTGTCATAGATCTTTATTCCTTCACTTTTGAGGAGCTCGGTCCTTTCACTCGGATGGTTGTCGGAACCTCCGACGATAAAGCCCGCATCCTTGGCAAGCCTTGCAAGTCCGTACATGGAGATGCCGCCAATTCCGACGAAATATATCCTTGTATTCGGTTTAAGATCATCAAGTGTAAATTTCTTACTGTTCAGCATATTTATTACTTCCTCAAAATGATTAGAAAGACATTATACTTCAATTCTGTCTCACATCGCAAAATCACCGACCGTTGCCTCGGTAAAACTGATGAGATCCTTGGGGTCAAGCGTTATCTGAAGGCCTCTCTGGCCGCCGCTTACGCTGACGCTGTCGACAAGTTCTATCATCTCATCGATAAATGTCCTGTATTTCTTCTTCATGCCGATAGGAGAACATCCCCCCCTAATGTATCCGGTCACCGCAAGAAGATCCTTGACATGGATCATCTCGACGCGCTTTTCGCCCGCAAGCTTGGCCGCTTTCTTCAGATCGACTTCATCGTCAACAGAAAGGCAGTAAACGAGGTACTCTCCTTTATCCGTTACTGCTACTAGGGTCTTGAAGACCTCTTCATACGGGACGCCGAGATATTCGGCAACATGATGGCCGTCAAGGTCATTCTCGTCAAACTCATATTCTTTGCATTCATAATCGATGCCCGAACTGTCGAGCATCCTCATGGCATTGGTCTTCTTAAACGCCGGCATTATTCTTACGACCTCTGAACTTAAAACTATGTCTGATATAATAAGTCAAAATCTTTATTTTGAAAACATCAGGAGGCTTTGCTTCGAATGCTCGAAAAGGAATACCCCGCACATGACATAAATACGGTCTTCGACCTTATGGAATCGACCATCGAGGCAGGCGGAACCGATGAAAAAGCCCGTGACGAGCTTTTGTTCCTTAACCATCTTTTCGCTGCACTCCCTGCAGAAGCCGTCGAATACGGCATGATGTTCCTTCACGGCGAACGCGATCTTCCCGGATCGGTCAAAGAGATCATCCCCTTGTTCATCCGACTCGTAAACCTCGCAGAATACTGCGAGAAGGTCGACAAGCTAAGAGAGATCCCCGCTAAGATGACCGTCGATGAAGCGCTTGAACGCAAAGCCATGATGGATTCATTGGATGAGCACGAGAAAGCTTTCTGCAAGCCCCTTTTAGGTTATCAGTATAACAGCAAGACGATTGCGGAAGTTCCCGAGCAGAAAGACGGAGAAGATTCCGAAAACACCGACAACGGAAGGCTCTTGCTGATGAACAGCCAGGCAGCTGTATTTGTCTGCCCCGACCCGTATAAGACCTCTATCTTCTATGAGACAAAGCTCGGATTCAAAGCCGCTCATCTCGACGACGAATCCATGCCGCACATCAGGCTCATGCGCGACAATATTGCCATCGTTCTGGTAAAAGGAACCGGAGATATTGCAAGGCCCCTCCGCAAATTCGGGATCAAATACGACATGTACATCTACTGTTCCGAGCCGTATCTGCTCCAAAACGAGCTCATGTCCCAGAACGTAAAGATAATCGAGCCTCTTCCTGACGCCAAGGAAGCAAAGCAGATGAACATCAACAGGCAGTTCGTTTTCGAGGATTGTGACGGCAGATATATCTGCGCATCTCAGTACCTTGAATCTTTCGAAGGAAAGTGATCAGGCCTGACCCTTGGGCCTGACGGCAGCGGTCGCCTTCTCCAGGCTCTCCCTGCCCATCGTCATTATACGTCCGCATCCGCAGCATTTAAGCTTCATATCAGAACCCGTTCCGGTGATCTCCCAGTTGAAATTACCGCACGGGTGCTTCTTTTTGAATGTAACGATATCGCCTTCGGCATATCTGTATCTGAAGAATTTACCCGGCATTTTTGATCCCCCATGTAACACGTTCGTTATTGCCGTAGTCTCTTACCGTTCCGACCTTTCCGAAGCCCGCTTTCCTGCAAAGTTCTCTTACCGCTTCTCCCTGAAGATAACCGTGCTCGGCAAACACCGCACCGCCGGGAACAAGCGAATCAAAGCTCTTGTTGAAGATGCACTCATAGAAATCAAGACCGTCAGGTCCGCCTCTCAATGCAAGCGGGGGTTCATATTCCTTAACCGAACTTTCCAGCTCATCCATCTCACTATCTGTGATGTAAGGCGGATTCGAAACAATGAAGTTGAACTTACCCGAAAGCTCACCGTGCAAGATGTCATGCCTGATCACTTCAACCGCGGCCGGATCGCTCAAAATGGCTTTAGCATTATATTTTGCAACAGATATGGCATCATCACTGATATCTGTCAGCACACCTGTAACATTAAGACCGGAAGCCTTTATCTCATTTGCTATGGAAATACCTATGCATCCGGTACCCGTGCAGATGTCCGCAAAACGGACCTCCGTAAGTCCGGAGACAGCTGGTATATCCAGTACATCTCCTGTTGCCAGATCATGAAGACCGAGATACCTTAAGGCACACTCAACGACCAGCTCGGTATCAGGACGGGGAATGAGCACTCCCGGAACGACTTTGAAATCACCACGCCAGAAATGTCTGTGGCCCAGAATATAAGCTAAAGGCTCTCCTTTTGCCCGCCTTGCGGCAGCAATAGAAAGAGCCTCTCCTTCAAGTTCTTCACATAGGATACGCGCATCAATCTGAGCTTCTTCGTCGCCTGAACCGGCAAGGAGCTTTAAGATCTCACCAGACGTCATCTTCCTTGTTCTCCGGGATAACTGCCTGAAGCGAAGCTATGGCTACTTCAACGATTTTAGCGTCAGGCTCGGCTGTTGTGAATTTCTGGAGCCAGAGTCCGGGTTTGCAAAGGAGTCTGCAGAAACCGTTCTTGTCATGACGGCCGACGAAACGCAGGATCTCATAAGAAATACCGCAGATCAAAGGTATTACAACGACACGGATCAGGAGATTGACCCACAAAGGCTGTGCGCCGGTAAACACGCTGATAACCGTGTAGATAAGGATCGAGATGGAAAGCACGATGAACATGAACGCCGTGCCGCAGCGCGGATGGAATCTCGAGAACTTGAGAACGTTCTCGGCCGTAAGATCCTCGCCTGCCTCATAGCATGCGATAGTCTTATGCTCAGCGCCGTGATACTGCCAGACACGTTTGACATCCTTGAGCCTGGAAGCATTGATGAGATAGATAAGGAATATCATCAGCCTCAAGATACCTTCAACGATGTTAAGAACAACAGACATCCACACCGTCTGAAGAAGGTTTTCCGGAATAAACATCGAGAATATATGAACGATGAGTCTCGGCAGCAGGATGAAAAGGCCTACGCTCAGCAGGATTCCGAGAATTGCAGAAAGAGTGACCACAAGATTGCGGTTCCTGTTAAGGAATTCATCGAGCTTGGAAGGCTTCTTTTCTTCTTCCTTCTCGTCTTCGGGTTTGCCCTCCTCGGAAATATCGGCGGATCTCATGAGAGCGCCGGTACCGGTTACGAGCATCTTATAGAATCTTAAGCATCCTCTTATAAAAGGCACTTTGTCGAAAAGAGTTACCTTCTCGCTTTGCTTGATCTCCTCTACGTGAATCGTGCCGTCACCCTTGCGGACTGCAATGCATGTCCTGGAAGGACCGACCATCATGACACCTTCGATAAGTGCCTGACCGCCGATCGTGGTCTTTTTGATAGGTTTGCCGATCTCGCAGCTGATCTGGTCTTCTGAAGATCTTACGGCAGGCTTCTTGTCTTTCTTTTTAGACATATAAGTACTCCTGTTAAGGATAATTATCCATAATAAGCAGATTATAGCATTTAGACGGCGAAAAGATGTTACATAGTAGAGGCAAAAAAGAAAAAGAGCTGCGCTTTTGCACAGCTCTTCGGTTATTCTTTCAAACCCGGGTAAAGTAATTAAGCCTTGCCCATTCTCTTGTTGAACTTGTCAACACGTCCGCCTGTATCAACGAGCTTCTGCTTGCCCGTGTAGAACGGATGGCAGTTAGAGCAGATATCTACTCTAAGGTCGCTCTTCGTAGACAGAGTCTCGAATGTGTTTCCGCATGCACATCTTACAGTAACGAGCTGTGCCTGGGGATGAATGCCTTCTTTCATTGTTTTCACCTCTCAATCAAAGATATGACGCGTGTCTTAACAGCACGTATGCCATACCGGATTTCTAATACAGCCTTGCTATATTACTTGAATAAATACCCGTTGTCAATCAGCTGCGAACGATTTCTTCACGGAAAGGATAAACGACTTGTTGTTCGTGGTCTTCTCCATGAAATTAATGACCGCATTGGTTGCCGTGGTGGTATCAGCCTCGGCGATCCTTCTTCTGATGAGCCAGACTGCGTCAAGTTCTTCAGGCGAGAGCAGCAGGTCTTCTCTTCTCGTACCGGACTTGTCGACTGCGATAGCCGGGAAGATACGGCGGTCGGCAAGCTTTCTGTCGAGAGTAACTTCCATGTTGCCTGTTCCCTTGAACTCCTCGAAAATGACTTCGTCCATACGTGAACCTGTCTCGATAAGCGCAGTTGCAAGGATCGTAAGGCTTCCGCCGTGCTCAATGTTACGTGCCGCGCCGAAGAATCTCTTAGGTCCGTAGAGGGATCCCGGATCGAGACCGCCCGAAAGCGTTCTGCCGGTAGGATTGATCGTAAGGTTGTATGCTCTTGCAAGTCTGGTCATTGAGTCGAGCAGGATAACGACATCCTTTCCAAGCTCAACCAGACGCATAGCCCTCTCCAAAACAAGTTCGGTAACTCTTACGTGATTCTCGGGGCGCTTGTCGAATGTCGAATAAACAACCTCACCCTGAATATTGCGCTGCATGTCCGTAACTTCCTCAGGACGCTCGTCGATGAGAAGCACTATAAGCACACAATTCGGATTGTTTGCAGTAATGGAATTTGCGACCTTCTGAAGAAGGATCGTCTTACCGGCCTTCGGAGGTGATACGATCATACCTCTCTGACCCTTACCGATAGGCGAGAAAATATCAATGATCCTGGTTGAGATATCTTCCTTCTCGGTCTCTAATGTAAGTCTTTCATCAGGATAGATAGCCGTCAGGTTCTCAAACTTCGGGCGTTTCCTGATATTCTCGTAATTGTTGGTCTCATCGACCTCTATACCGTTGACGGAAACTATCCTCTTTAACGGAGCGTATCTGTCCTTGCCTCTCTTCGGCTGGGCAAAACCTACGATGTAGTCTCCGCGCCTTAAGCCCATTCTCTTGATGAACTGACCTGACACATAAGCATCATCCTCGCCGGGGAGATAGTTGCGTCTGTGTACGAATCCGCAGAAATCATTCTTGTTGCCGCCGTCGGGATTGCCGATGGAAAGAACGCCTTCAACCTCGATCTCCTGAGGTATCTCTATGACAGGCTCTTCCTCTGTATTTGCTTCAGCCTCAGTCTCAGCTGTAACGACCTGTGTCTTGGTCTCCTGGCCGGGACCGAATGATATCTTGCGTCTCTTGGACTTGATGCGCTCATTGCGGCGGGGCTTGTTCTGCTCATCGGGGTTTGCTGCCGGTGTCTCGGATGAAGGAGTAGCAGGTGCTTCTGCAGGTACCTCTGCAGATGCAGCAGGTTCATCATTTGCTGCCGGTGCCTCGGATTCGGCAGGTTGTGCAGATTCTTCCTTTTTCTTTCTGCCGCGCTTTGCAGGAGTTTTAGCCTTAGCTTTATCAGAAGTTTTCTTTTTGTCTTCAGCAGGAACTTCAGCTGTCTCGGCAGGTACATCGGCTGACTTCTCTGCGAGAGCTTCCAGCGGCGTCTCCTCTTCTGTCTTCTTGGTCTTCTTTGTGCGTGTAGCGCGTTTCTTTGCGGGTTTCTCCTCAACTTCCGCAACGGTAACCGGGGCAATATTCATCATCTTAACGTCAGGAACTTTTGCAACCACAGGCTGTTCAAGCTTGGCACCGCCGTTCATAATTGCAGCGATAAGATCTTCCCTGGTCTTGCTTACGACTTCTTCGGGTGTGTAATCACCAAAAGCAACCGCTATCTGAGCAAGATCAGCATCGGTCTTGGAGTTCAGGCTTTCAAAATCGTCCATGAATACCTCTCATGTAAAAATTTAAAATAAAAATTCAAAAATCAATTATCAATTGTGGGAATTAGGAAATACTCGAAATAACGATCAATCAAATTACCAAATGGAAATACTTTTGTCAGGTTCTTCCTGACTCGTGTGAATTGTAACATTACGGATAATGCTCGTCAACTGTTATTTTATGCGGTTCTGAGGGCAGTTTTGCAAGGCAAAAATATAGACGCCTGTCAATGATAGACAGGCGTCTATAAAAGTTCAGATTCAATCTTATCAGCCGTCGCTGGAAAGCGCTGCGAACTTGTCCATCATGTCGAGTGCCTTACCGGTTCCGATAACCACGCAGGATACAGGATCCTGTGCAAGATAAACATCGATACCGATCCTGTTCGAGAGCATGTGGTCAAGGCCGTAAAGCATAGCACCGCCGCCGGTCATAACGATACCTCTCTGTGAGATATCAGCCATGAGTTCCGGAGGTGTTCTCTCAAGAACATTATGGACTGCCTCGAAGATCTGTGTGATAGGCTCTTCGAGCGCTTCGAGCATCTCTGTGGAAGATACTGTAACTGTTGAAGGAAGACCCGTGATGATGTTTCTTCCCTGGACATCGAGAGTAAGTTCCTCATCTCTCGGGTAAGCACAGCCGATCTCGATCTTAAGCTTCTCCGCAGTCTTCTCACCGATGAGGATGTTATGTCTCTTTCTTACATGCTTGATGATCGCTTCATCGAACTTATCGCCCGCAACCTTAAGGGATGCGTCAACAACAGGCTCGCAAAGAGAGATAACGGAAATATCAGTAGTACCGCCTCCGATATCAACGACCATTGAACCGCAGGCCTTTGTGATATCGATACCTGCACCGATAGCGGCTGCGATAGGCTCTCTGATAAGGAATACGTCCTTAGCGCCCGCATGACGGCAGGCATTCTCAACTGCCTGCTGCTCAACCGGTGTAATAACCGAAGGAACGCAAACTACGATCGTAGGTTTGAAATAAGTTGCACGAAGACCGGTACAGACACGTCCGATGAAAGCCTTGAGCATAACCTCGGTCGCACGGAAGTCGGAGATAACGCCTTCACGCAGAGGCCTTATTGCCTCGACAACGCCCGGAGTCCTACCAAGCATAAGGCTTGCGGATTCACCTACCGCGAGCACTTTACCTGTTCTGCTGTTAACTGCAACTACAGAGGGTTCTTTAAGGACTATTCCTTTACCCCTGATATATATCAAAACACTGCTGGTGCCGAGATCGACACCTATTTCCATGCCTAATGCCATTTTGTAATCACCTCAAATATATAGAAACGCCGATTTTGGCGCATTAATCCAAATTAGACGTCTTATTATTACATCAGAAATACAAAAAATCAATTATTTGACTGTCAAAGCTAATTACAACCATGTTTCATTTTCGCTTTTCCGGTGCTAAAATTAGTTGTTTATTTATAAGCATTAAGGAGTAGTGTCATGAGTTATTCAATCGAAACTGACAAAAAGTGGCAGGCAAAATGGGCCGAGACAGGACTCTACAAGTTTGATCCGAACGCTGACGGCGAGAAGCTCTATTGCCTTGAAATGTTTTCTTATCCTTCCGGTGCCAACCTTCACCTTGGTCACTGGTATAACTACTCGCTAACAGACTCATGGGCCAGATTTAAGCACATGCAGGGTTATAACCTCTTCCACCCCATGGGATTTGACTCTTTCGGTCTTCCTGCCGAGAACTATGCTATCAAGACAGGCATCCATCCCCAGGACTCAACCCTTAAGAACATCGAGACGATGGAAGGCCAGCTCAAGGCCATGGGTACTACGGTAGACTGGGATTACGAGATAAAGACATGCATGCCCGACTACTACAGATGGAACCAGTGGTTCTTCATCGAACTCTACAAGAGAGGTCTGGCATACCGTAAGAACGCTCCGGTAAACTGGTGTCCTTCATGCAAGACCGTTCTTGCAAACGAGCAGGTCGTTGACGGTGCCTGTGAAAGATGCCACACGGAAGTTGTCCGCAAAAACATGACCCAGTGGTTCTTCAAGATCACCGAGTATGCCCAGGAACTCTTAGATGACCTTCCGAAGCTCGACTGGCCCGAAAAGACCAAGAAGCTTCAGAAAAACTGGATCGGCAGATCCGAAGGCGCACAGGTCGCCCTCTATGTAGAGAAGGACGGAAAACGTCTTACAAACGAAGACGGTTCTCCCATGAAGCTCGAGGTCTTCACGACCAGAGTCGATACGTTCATGGGTATCACATATGTCGTTATCGCACCTGAGTCTGAGCTTTGCGCAAAGCTTACCACTGACGAGTGCCGTGACGCCGTTGAAGCATACCGTCAGGCAACCGCGAAAGTTAATGAGATCGACCGTATGTCCACAACACGCGAGAAGACGGGTGTGTTTACCGGTGCATATGCGATCCATCCTCTGAACGGAAGAAAGGTTCCGATCTGGGCTGCAGATTATGTTGTCGCAGGTTACGGTACCGGTGTAGTCATGGCTGTTCCTTCACATGATGAGAGAGACTATGATTTCGCTCACAAGTACGGCCTTGATATCATCCGCGTTATCCAGCCCGAGAAGGGTGTCGATTCAGAGCTCCCTTACTGCGAGAAGAAGGGTTACCTCACAAATTCAGACGAGTTCGACGGCATGGAGATGCACGATGCCCAGAAGGCAATCGTAGCAAAGCTCGCTGAGATCGGCATGGGCGAATGGAAGGTCAACTTCAGACTCCGTGACTGGCTCATCTCACGTCAGAGATACTGGGGAACTCCGATCCCTATGATCCACTGCCCTTCCTGCGGTGTTGTTCCCGTACCCGAAGAGGATCTTCCCGTTCTTCTTCCCTATGACGTTGAGTTCACACCCGACGGTGAGAGCCCGCTTGCAAAGTGCGAGTCTTTCATGAACTGCAAGTGCCCCAAGTGCGGCGGCGATGCAAGACGCGATCCCGATACAATGGATACATTCGTTGATTCTTCCTGGTATCAGTTCAGATATCCTGATAACAAGAACGACAAAGAAATGTTCTCCAGAGAGAAGATCGACAAATTCTGCCCTGTTGACAAGTATGTCGGCGGTGCCGAGCACGCATGCATGCACCTCCTTTACGCAAGGTTCTTTACAAAGGCTATGCGTGATATGGGACTGCTTGATTTCGACGAGCCTTTCACCAGTCTCGTTCACCAGGGTACTATACTCGGACCTGACGGTCAGAAGATGAGTAAGTCCAGAGGCAACACCGTTGCACCTGACGACTATATCAGCAAGTACGGTTCAGACGTATTCAGAACTTACTTAGGCTTCGGCTTTGCATACATTGAGGGCGGTCCCTGGGCGGATTCCGGTCTCCAGGCCATCGTCAAATTCTTCAGAAGGATCGAGACCTGCGTAGCAGACTGCTCCGGAACATCCGTTGCCGCAGTTCCGGAGAAATCCTCCATGACTGCAGCCGACAAGGAACTCAACTATGCCGTAAACTATGCGATCAAGAGTTCCACTGCAGATATCGAGAAGTTCCAGTTCAATACCCCTATCGCAAGAATGATGGAACTCCTGAACGCTATCACAAAGTACAGCCAGGACGCTTCGGCCAAGCCTGAATTCAAGAGATTTGCAACAGAGAAGCTCGTTCTTCTCCTTGCACCTTTCGCTCCTCACTTCACCGAAGAACTCTGGTGCGAGACACTCGGCAACGGCTATTCCGTTTACAACCAGAAGTGGCCGGTATGCGATGACAGCGCTCTTGTAAAAGACGAGATCGAGATTGCCGTCCAGATCAACGGTAAGGTTCAGTTCAAGGTCAACATTCCCGCTGAAGCTGACCAGGCTGCAGTTGAAGAGATCGTTAAGGCAGATGACAGGCTTGAGGGTGCCCTCGCAGGCAGATCGGTTGTGAAGTTCATCTACGTCAAGGGCAGGATTGCAAACATCGTAGCAAAATAAAAAGAGTAAATAAAATTGACCAACAAGATCAACCAGTGGATAAAAGAACACCGATCGTTCGTGATATATTTTCTCATCAGTGTTTTTGTAACACTGGTTGATATTGTTGTGACACGCGTCAGCGAACGTTTCGTTGATATTGTCATCGCGAACACTATCGGTGTCGTGACCGGATTCGTCATCCAGTATTTTCTCTGCACGAGAAAGATATATGCGGGCAGCATAAAAGCTGCGGTCATATTCTTTGTGACCTGGCTGTTCGGTCTGGGTCTGGCAAATCTTATCGTGTATATAGTAAGAGTGCTGATCTTCGCTAACCGGGAAGGCATCATCTATTACCTGATCGGAAAGGGAGCTTCGATAGCTATCCCGTTCTTCATCCTGTACTTCATCAGGAAAAAGCTTATCCCTGCAAAGAAAGATTAAGAGGCCGGAGGATCAATGAATAAACTGTACGTTTTTCTGCCCTGCTATAACGAGGAACTCAACATCGGCATTCTCATAGATGAATGGATGGAGCAATATGACAAGCTCCTCGGGAACGGATATGAACTTACTGTTTGTCCCATCGATGACTGCAGTAAAGACAACACCCGCGGTGTCATGAATGACAGCGCTGCAAAATACGGTACCGGCAAGGTCAGTGTTATCGTCCACGAAGTAAATAAGAACCTGAGAGGCGGTCTTAACACAAGCATCTCCACTTTCCTTTCCATCGGAAAACCGGGAGACCTCATGTGCCTTATGGACGGCGACGCCACGCACAGCCCTAAGTATGTTCATCCGATGCTCGCGAAAATGAAGTCCACCGGCAAAGACTGCATAATAGCATCACGCTACTGTCCCGGTTCTGATGTCGTAGGACTCAAAGGCTACCGCAAGTTCTTAAGCGACATGGCAAAGATTTATTATTCAGTTGTTCTGAGAGTTCCGGGAGTTAAGGATTACACCTGCGGATACAGACTCTACAATCTCGACTGCATCAGGCGTCTGAAGGATGTTTTCGGAGAAGATCCCATCAAGGAAATGAGCTTTGCATGCATGATGGAATTCCTCTATAAACTGCATCTGTCGGGGACAACATTCGACGAGGTCGGATTCGAACTCAGATATGACAAGAAACAGGGCGACAGTAAGATGCGCGTATCCAGCACGATCAAGAACAGCCTCTTCTCTGCCCTTCGTTTCAGAAAACTGAAGAAACAGATAAGGAAAGCATAATCCATGAAGACCGTAATGCTCGTTTTCGGTACAAGACCCGAAGCAATCAAGATGTGTCCGCTTGTTAAGGAACTTCAGAAACGGAAAAACATTAAGACCGTCGTTGCAGTAACCGGACAACACAGACAGATGCTCGATCAGGTGTTAAAGATCTTCGACGTAAAACCCGATTACGATCTTGCGATAATGAAAGAGAAGCAGACGCTTTTCGATATCACCGCATCTGTGCTGGACGGCATCCGCAAAGTCATAGACGACTGCAGGCCTGACGTTGTACTGGTCCACGGCGATACCTCCACTTCCTTCGCAGCTGCGCTCGCGGCATTCTATATGAACGTCCCGGTCGGCCACGTTGAAGCCGGTCTTCGTACATACGACATCAGGAGTCCTTACCCCGAAGAATTCAACCGGGAAGCAGTCGGCATAATCAGCAACTATAACTTTGCACCTACTGAAACCGCAAAGGAGAACCTTCTGCGCGAAGGCAAAAAGCCCGACAGTATTTTCGTTACCGGCAATACAGTCATCGATGCGCTCAAGTACACATATTCCGAGTCTTATTCTCATCCCGAGCTCGAATGGGTCGGTGATTCCAAGCTTATCCTTATCACTGCACACAGGAGAGAGAATTTAGATCACCTTGAAGATATGTTCCGCGCCATCAAGCGAGTACTTGACGAGCATGATGACATCAAGGCTATCTATCCCGTTCATTTGAATCCCGTAGTCAGGAATGCCGCTTCGAACGTATTCGGCGGTGATGACAGGATCCATCTGATCGATCCTCTCGACGTATCAGACTTTCACAATTTCATCGGCAGAAGCCACCTGATCCTTACCGATTCCGGCGGAATTCAGGAAGAGGCTCCCGGCTTCGGCATTCCCGTACTTGTCATGAGAGATACAACTGAACGTCCGGAAGGCATCAAAGCAGGTACTTTAAGACTTGTCGGAACAGATGAGGAAACCATCTACCGTAATTTCAAGGAACTGATCACTGACCGCGATGCCTACATGAGCATGAGCAATGCCGTTAACCCTTACGGTGACGGACATGCCTGTGAACGTATCGCCGACATTCTCGAATCAGGCAACTGATAATCCGAAACAATTGACATGACACTATGGACGGCATTTATTTGCCGTCTATTAATATGCGGGTAACAACTTCCTTTTCGCGATGTGATAAAATAACATCAAGATTATTTTAGGAGGCGCACCATGGACTTTATCAGTTTTGTCAATATGATCGACATCATGACGTGCATCATCTCGGTCGAGACCAAAGATGACGGTTCTTACGGTGAGATCCGCATCGTTACGGGCAATGCCCCCTATATCGCATCTATCGAGAATGCCGATGAATCGGCACCTCAGATGCTCACCAACAAATTCGTTCCAAACAGCCTTTACGAGAACTACTTTCCGAAGGATCTCAATTTCGAGGATTTCTGCTACAGATGCGCTGTCCTTAAACAGCCCATGCATACCTACGTCCACCCCGACAGGTTTGATTTCTGGTTTAATCTCTACATGATGCCTCTGGGCAACAAGGGCAACCTCCACTACTGCACCTATTCCCAGACACTGACAAAAAATGCTGATTCCGAAGAGATGAGCAACACATCAGCTTCAATAGCAACGGATGTCCTCAACACCTGCATAAAGCTGAGAGGCGCAACAAATTTCCAGCATACGATGGATGAGGTCATATCCGACATAAGAAAGCTCTGTGACGCGCAGTCATGCGTTATCCTTCTGACAGATCATGAGACAAGGAGCTGCAGAGCCCTTTGCGAATCAAGGAATGAATACTCGATGCTTCCGAGTATGAAAGGCGTATTAAGGGAAGGTTTCTACGATCTGACGCTCTCATGGAAAGATACCATCGGCGGCAGCAACTGCCTCATCGCCAAGAACAAAAACGAATGGGATTACGTCAAAGAGAAGAATCCTGCGTGGTACGAATCCCTCATGAACAACCACGTTGACAGTATCGTTCTCTTCCCTCTGACGTATAACGACGAGATACTGGGTTATATATGGGCCTGCAATTTTGATACGGAGAACACGGTTAAGATCAAGCAGACTCTTGAGCTCACAACGTTCTTCGTTGCATCAGAGATCGGCAACCAGCGCCTTTTAGAAAGACTTAAGAAGCTCAGTTCGATGGACATGCTGACAGGCGTTCTGAACAGAAATGAGATGAACAACACAGTCGACAGCCTTAGGAAAAACTCTGACAATTCCATCAAGGGGCTCGGCGTGGTTTTCGCTGATCTTAACGGTCTTAAGAAGGTTAACGACAACGGCGGACACGCAGCAGGCGATCTTCTGATCAAGAACGCGGCCATCGCACTTCAGAACGCATTTATCGGCGATCAGATCTTCAGAGCCGGCGGAGACGAGTTTATGATCCTCCTCTCCTTCACCACCGAAGAAGCGATAATCGAAAAGTGCAACAAGGCAAAGCAGCTTTCAAAACACTACGACAATCTTTCATTTGCTATCGGTTATTGTTACCAGAGCGATTCATCAGATATCACGGGCGCTCTGAAGCTCGCGGATGAGAGAATGTACGAAGACAAAGAAAAGTTCTACAAACTGCACCCCGAACTTAAGAGATAACAAAAGAAGCAGGAATAATTCCTGCTTCTTTTTTGTTTGGCTTTATCTTATTGCAATATCACGTTCTCACGATACATGAATCATCGATCTGATCAGTGGTATTAAATCCGGTGCAGCTCATAATAAATCTTAATTCGCTGTTTACTTTCGTTATGAATTTTTCAACACCCAAAGTGCCTTCTGCTTCCAATGCGGGAAGCATTGATCTGCCAACCGCCGCGGCATCCGCTCCCAAAGCGAGGCACTTATAGACATCAGCACCCGAAGCTATTCCGCAGTCGACAAAGATCTTAACATCTCTTCCTGCCAAAGCTTTCCTGATCGAAGGCAGGATCATCATGGGAGGAACCGCATAAGGAAGCCTTCCGTGATGGTGGCTGACGATTATTGCCTTGGCACCGAGGTCCGCGCATTTAACCGCTTCCTCTTCGCTTAATACACCCTTGACCACAAACGGGAGCTTGGTCGATTCAATGTAAGAGCGGATCATGTCTGATGTCTGCACATCCATCTTTTCTCCGGCCACAACGTCCAGGCCTTCAGCACCGAAAATGTGATCAATATCCATTCCGATTCCGAACGCACCAACATCTTCTGCAAACTTCATCTGGTCTCTTACCTTCAAGTTGTCCGCATAAGGCTTTACGATACGTATGGTCTTGGCTCCGGTATCAACTATGCGCCTGAACATGTCATTTTCCATCATACCGACAAAGTTAAGTATGTTCTTGTTTTTAGCGGCAACCGAGTATTCCTCAAGACCGGTAAGCTTACGTCCTTCATACTGACGCAGATGCGAAAACGCGGGCATCATTACGGGGCTTGCAAACCTCTCTCCGAACAGTTCTACGCTTGTGTCGGCAACTGCCGAATCGATAAGACGTTCCTTAATGAAAATACTGTCCATATAACGTTCAGTTATCTCATTACTGTCAGAAATCCTGCTATATGCCATAAAGCACCTCCTGTCTAGCCTAATTCCCGGGTCTCCCCGATTATCTTGATTCCTATGTCGCAGTTAACTTTCTTTTTCATCGCCACATCGGAATGGCCCAGAAAATGGCCATACTTAAAAGTGCCAATAGAAACGGTAAGGTCTGATATAACATACAGGTCTCCAAGTCCCGTATCCCCGTTAAGTCCGCTGTTTATATCGGCACTGACGACATAAGCTCCCGATGAATTTATCTTTCCGATCGCGCTCTTTGCAGGTTCTTTCACTTCACCTCTGAAACCCGTGCCGAAGATACAGTCGACTATGGTCTTATACTTACTGTAATCACTGTCATTTAAGACAGGTATTCCTTTCGAGACGCATATATCATAAAAGTGCTTTCCGTCCTCCGAGAACGAATCACCGTAAAGAAGAACGATCTCGCATTCGATGCCGTGGTCTTTGAGCAAAGAAGCAACAACAAAGCCGTCTCCCGCGTTATTGCCCTTACCGCAGATGATACCGACAGGACCGTTCCAGCAGACCTGATCAAAAATAGCCTTTCCTGCCCTTTCCATTAATTCTTTGGAGGGGACAAGATTCTCGATAGTCCATTTGTCGCTCTCGCGCATTACTTCAGTTGATACACAAACAGGCATATTGGCTCCGCTGATATTTTTATAGGTCAATTATACCAATCTCAATGTATAATTGATGTCATGGAAAATCATAAGGGGTGATTCTATGTTGATCAATCTGATGCTGGTCGCGGCATTTCTGTTTTTCATTCTCGAACGTAAGGTCCGCTTCTCCGTCATTCCGGGAACAGTACTGGTCGCAGCATTTATGGCTTACAGGATTTTCGGGATCCTGACTCCTGCTTCTTACGGAACTATACCTCCTAACATGCTCGCTGTAAGCAGATTCCGTTTATTGCCGTTCTTCGCATTGGCAACCGCCATCCTCATAGCAGTCAGTGCGCTCGTTTCTTTCTGTTTTTTCTATCTGGGCAGGCTCATCAGCAGACCTATGTTCAAGCTTTCAAATGAACCGGACAGAAACAACAGACTGGCAAGAACGCTGTATATCATCTGTTCGATTCAGACGGGTGTTACAGGCTTATATATGTCGATCTCTACATTCGCTTTCTTCTTCTCAAAGCGCGCCGGAAGCATCGGCATGAGGAATGCCGTCTTTCTGGTCTCAGGCCTTATTCTGCTGATAACCGGTATCGTATGTACCGTCGTTATCCTTACAAACAAGTCCGTGTATAAAAAGATCGCTGAAGAAAACAACCGCTCACACAAAAAGGCTTTCACGGCCGGGATCATCATTTCAGTTGCCGGCAATCTGGGAATATGGATCGTCGCTGCTTTAGGGGTCATCAGCAGAAAAGAGATCGATTTCTTTACCGGGAGCATGATATCAAGGCTCATAAGCATGATCTGCATCTATCTTCTGTCCGCAGGCATCATACTTCTTATGGCCGGAATTACGGGCAAAAAAGAAAAAGGCTTTGCTGCCAGATTGGCAGTCTCTATCTTTCTTATAGTTATTTCTTTAGCCGATTATATCTGGCTTTTCATAAACGCATTTGAACGGTTATTCCAGTTAAGGTAATAAGCTTTATCTCACTTTTTGGGTGTAGCTTTCGGTGACTGCCTTGAAACAGGTTTAGATACCATCGGAGAAGCCTTGGACGGAGTGATCTTCCTCTTTTTTATGTGGTTTCCGACAATCTCTGAAACATCTGATATAGTCATGAAGGCAGATACATCCGCATCGTTGATTATCTTCTTGATCGCAGGGACCTCGACTCTGGTGATAACGCAGTAAAGCACGGTTTTTATGCCGTTGCTGACCATTCCCTTGCCTTCCATCTGCGTGCATGTCCTGCCAAGCTGCGTGTAGATGGCATCAGCAATATCCTTGCCGTGATCGGTGATTATCATGACTGACTTGCCCTGCTCCATACCGTTTTCGACGATATCGATGACCTTCGATGTAATGAAGTATGTAAGAAGCGAATAGAGCGCTCTGTCAGGTCCGAAAAGCAGTCCCGCAACGCCATAGATGATAATGTTGAAGAACAGGACGATCTGGCCCACCGAAAACTCGACATGTTTAGAAAGGAACATCGCGACGATCTCCGTACCGTCAAGGCATCCGCCGTAACGAAGGATCAGTCCTACGCCGATTCCCAGGAGCACACCTCCGAACGCGACTACAAGGATCTCCTTGTCAGTAACTGCCTTCATATCCTTGAAAACGCCTAAGAATACCGAGAACAGCACCATAGCATAGATAGCTTTGACAAGAAACCTCATACCCAGGCGCTTAAATCCCATAAGCACGAAAGGAATGTTGAGAATGATGGTAAGGATACCGAGAGGGAGCCCGGAGAGCTGGCTGACTATCATCGATACACCGACGATGCCGCCGTCCAGGATCTTAAAAGGAACCAGGAATTCTTCCAATGCAAATGCAGCGATGACTGCGCCGACTGTTATAAAGAAAAGAGGTACGATCCAATGCTTTAATATCTTGTTCATGTTCCGTCGCCAGTCCAGATAGTTTTAGCTAATTATAATACAAAAAAGCCCGGCGTATTTAACGCCGGACCTTTGTTTAACTGCAATGTAACAAGTGGTTATTTGGAAAGTCTCTTCTCGAGAGCTGCCTTCTGATCCTCATAACCGGGCTTGCCGAGGAGAGCGAACATGTTCTTCTTGTAAGCTTCAACGCCGGGCTGGTTGAAAGGATTTACAGCGAGGAGGTATCCGGAGATTCCGCAGGCCTTCTCGAAGAAGTAGATGAGTTCACCCAATGAGTAAGCGTTCTGTTCAGGCATGTGGATGAGGAGGTTCGGAACCTTACCGTCAACGTGAGCAAGGATAGTTCCCTGCATTGCCTTAACGTTTACATCGTTCATATCCTTGCCGGAAAGGAAGTTGAGGCCGTCAAGGTTGTCAGGATCGTTAGGGATCTCGAAAGATCTTCTGGGCTGGTCGATCTGTACAACAGTCTCATACATGATCCTTGCGCCGTCCTGGATGTACTGACCCATAGAGTGAAGGTCTGTTGTGTTATCAACGCCTGCCGGGAAGATTCCTCTTCTGTCCTTACCCTCAGACTCACCGTAGAGCTGCTTCCACCATTCTGTCATGTAGTGGAAAGAAGGCTCGTAGTTGACCATGATCTCCGTTGAATAACCGGAACGGAGCAGGCAGTTACGTACAGCAGCATACTGATAGCAGGGATTCTCTGAAAGAGGCATCTTCTTGAATGCCTTGGAAGCATCCCTGGCGCCCTTCATGAGCTCTCTGATGTCGATGCCAGCAACAGCGATAGGAAGAAGTCCTACAGCTGTAAGAACGGAGAAACGGCCTCCTACGTCGTCAGGTACTACGAAGGACTCATAGCCTTCCTCTGTAGCGAGACCCTTAAGTGCTCCCCTTGCCTTATCTGTAGTAGCATAGATACGTGATCTTGCTTCTTCCTTGCCGTACTTCTTCTCCATGTATGCACGGAGGATACGGAAGGCAATGGCAGGCTCGGTTGTTGTGCCTGACTTGGAAATTATGTTAAGAGATATATCCTTGCCTTCGATAACATCCATGAGGTCTGCAAGATATGTAGCGCTGATGGAGTTGCCGCAGAAAAGGATAAGCGGGCTCTTTCTGATCTTCTTGGAAACAGCGTTCTGGAAGCTGTGGCCCAGCATCTCGATAACTGCACGTGCTCCGAGATAAGATCCGCCGATACCGATAACGATAAGAACGTCGGAATCCCTTCTGATCTTCTGTGCAGACTTGCGGATCCTTGCGAATTCCTCTTTGTCATACGCGGAAGGCAGATCAAGCCAGCCTAAGAAATCGTTTCCGGGGCCGTTCTTCTTGTGAAGCATATCAGCCGCAACCTTAACCTGAGGTTCAATCCTGTCGATTGCTTCCTGTCCGCCAATGAATTCAAGCGCGTTTGAATAGTCGAATGTGATCATCTCAATATCTCCTTACTTAGTGTTTCAACAGCATTACAAAGTATAACACCGTGCGCCGAGTATAAAAACGGTTTTTTTCAACTGTAATAATCAAATTTATTGTATTTTCGTAATGTTTTGGGGATCAATTGTATCCGACGACATCTGCAACGCCCTTCATAAGCGTAAAAGACTCAAATACCTTCTGCGGAGTCCTGTCCCAGAGTGGTGATAAGATAACGCCATATGTGCTGCTCGCAGTCCATTCGTATGCGATGCCGTCCTCGCCTATTCCCGCATACATTGTCATGTGCTGTCCCTTAGTCTTGCTCCAGTCGTGATTGAACCAGACAAAGACATCACCGGGCTTTGCTCCGACTTCGTTCAGGTAGTCGATCCATTCCTCGTTTGACCAGCCGTGCACGCCGTCATTCCTGTCAGAAAGAGATACCTGTGTGTATTTGATCTTTCTGTTCTTAACTATGGTATTGAGGAAATGGCTGTTTACGGAAGCAGTACCGTTACGGCACCATCCGTACTTGTCCTTATAGCTCTTAATGCCGCAGTAGTTGATACCTATGCCGTAGAGCTGCTTTCCGTTGCTTAAAGTGCCCTTCTTGTATTTCTTGGTGAATTTGGCCGTACCTAAAGCGACCCTGAACGCAAGAGATACAGAGCCTGCGCAGTCGGTATAACCCTGGACCATCTTGCCCATATGGAAATATCCTACTCCGTCCATATATTCGAAGTTCTTGATAAGCTTTTTGCGGAACACCTCAGGATCAGAACAGCCCGCTCCAAGAATGTCCTTATATGTCATGATGGCATTGGTATTCAAAGCGGCATAGTAAGCATGCGGCTGAGCGCTGACTATTCCGTCAAAGTCTCCGGGTTCACCGCTGTCTTTCTCCTTCAGAACGATCTGTATCTTCTCAAGTCTGCTGAAGATATTTGAAGTTCCTACGGTCTGTCCGTTCTCAGCCCAGTTCAGCCATCCGTAATTCTGTGCATACACACGGTAGTAGATGTCATAGTGATCAGCCATATCACCGGTAAGCTTTATCTGTAAAGCCTCGATACGCTTACCGGTCTTCTTGTTTCCGCTCATGGTGCCGTTGGAGACCCAGTCAGTCCAGCCTATACCCTGAACTGTTGACCTGTACATGATCCCACCCTGGTATTTTGTAGTGCCGAGCGATATGGAAATGGCTTCAATGCGGTTCGAAAAGTTACCTGCAGCCTTTCCGTCCCTGCCCCAGAAGTTCTGCCATCCGTACGACTGGCCGCGGACTCTGTAGATAACTGAAGATTCGGTATTCTCACCTGTCGGAACCAGTCTTACCTGCAGCTGCTCGATCCTCTTGGTGTTGTACATCGCTCCTGCAAGAGCTCCGTTCTGAACCCAGCCCTGGTTATCACCGAGGGAACTTATCGAAGCCTTGTATTCAACGGAATAATGCTTTGCGAGCTCACCTGTGAGCTTTATCTGCACTGCCTCTATCCTGAGGTTCTTCTTTTTGGTCCCGACTGTCTTGCCGGCATCCGTCCATTTCGTCCAGCCCTTGCTCTTCACATAAGCCCTGTATGTAAGGCTGCCCGCATAACCGGTATCGTTTTTGAGCTTGATCGAAAAAGCCTCAAGCCTCTTGCCGTTGCTTCCGAGAGTAAGGACACCATTGCTGAATGTACCGTTCCTGTTCTTCAATGTCTGAATGTAGGTTGTTCCGGACAGAGCATATTTGATCTCTGCGGCAGCTTCCGGTTCATTCTTTGCGCAATCTCCCTCAGTTGCTTTTTCAGGGTCTTGGGATGGGGTTTCCGCAGGTTCGGAAGGATCAGATTCCGCAGGATCCTGTGAAGGCGTCTCTGAGGGTGTTTCTGAAGGCGTTTCCTGCTCACTCTCCGGAGGCGGCGTTTCTTCAGTCTGCTTTGTTTCTTCCGTTTCTTCAGAAGTTTCTGTTGCTTCGGTCTCTTCCGTCTGATGCTCAGTTTCCTTTTCGGGCTCAGTCTGAGGCGTTTCTTCAGGCTTCTTTTCCGCCTCTGTTACAGGCGTCTCTGAAGCGCTTTCCTTAACGCTTTTCTTCTCTTTATCCTCATCTTCGGAGATCTCGGACGGAACCTCATCAGCAAAAGCCGAAACCGCAGGCATTGCGGTCAAATATAAGCACGTGGAAGCAGCCAGCGCTGCAGCGAGTGCTTTTCTGGAGATCGATCTGATATGTTCTTTGTTAATATGTTTAGACATTCCTCAAATATATTAAACTCGGTCAGTTTTTATATCAATGAAAAAATCAGGTTGAATTCAGGCACTTTCGATTATAATTAGAATCAAAGGAGTAAAAGATGGCCGATTTTACTATCGCGGAAGCGAAGATCAGAATACTTTACCTTGTAAGCCGTGTCCCGGGCATAGGTTATCACATGCTCATGAACAGGTGTCTGGACCAGCTCTACACTGATTTCTTCACTTTCAGCAGGGCTTATGAGGAACTCATAGCAGGAAATCTGATGGACCGCACTTACGAAGACGATACTTCTTCCACGGCTATCGGCGGGACCGAGACTCTCACAATATCCGCAGGCGGCAAAGCTCTGCTCGACGATGCCATGCCAGCTATCAATTCTACCGTTATTGCAAATCTTGACGCATCAGTCAGAGAACTCAACGAGGAGATGAGACTGGCTTCACAGGTGACAAGTTCCAAGCAGCCTACTCCCGAAGGACTTTGGAAAGTTACTCTTTTCTCTGAGAACAACGGCAGACCCTTCCGCGCGGAACTCACATGCAGCACCGAATCCGAGGCATCAGAGCTCTGCAGGGCCTGGAAAACCGCTTACGGTAAGGTTCCTGATCTTATCCCCGGACTTATAAAAGACAATTCCTGATTATCCTTACTGTTTACTTCTGACCACGAAAAACTCGCCCGGCTGCAGGATGTTCCTGAGGCTCTGTGATCTGAGCTTACGTTCCGTCTGCAGCGTTCCGTTCTGTGAATACCTGAATACCGTACTCTTCGATTTCCTGATGGCGTTATCGTTGATCAGGAAGCTCTGCTGGGAATTGGAAGAGTTTGAAATGATTATGCAGTAATCGTTTCCGTCGCGGAAAACCGCGTAAGAACATACGCTGTGGAATGACTCCGCTTTTCCCTTGTTGGAAGCATCGAGAGGCTCAGCTATCTCAACATAGAGCTCTTTCCAGCCGCGGAAAGAAGACAGGATGTTCGATACTTTCATTATCTCAACGAATTCATTTGAATTAATGAACATCGAATCATCGGTATAATACGCGGGTCTGAAGCTTATTCCGGCATCGAAAAGGAACATCTCGGCAAACTCGGACTTTTCGGATATGAGAAGCGACACGATCCTGCCAGCATTAAGGTTGTCCTTTATGGATATCGAGTTGATATATTCTCCCCTGTATCCGCTTGCCGTAACGCGCGGAACATTATACTGGGCAACGGATAATGAGGTCTCGGCATTGCCGTTGAATGTGGCGGTCTGGTCGTTGCTTCCAAGCTCAAGCGGCATCGTATGGCTGTTTGCGGAAGATATCATGACTCCGCCGTCATAGCTCATACCGTCAAGGAATACCGCTTTATCCTTTATATCCGTATAGTATTCCGACTGCGAGAACATGGAGATAACGAAATTAACGTAAGCGGCTCTCTGTGTGTCGCTTATGAAGAAACCCTCACTGTCGGATATCTCGATGTAGATAGTATCGAAACAGCGTGACCAGGGCATGGCCGTACCGTTGTCGATCCTCTTTCTGCCGTAATCGGAAGAGACCGAGCCGCAAAGATACTCAAGGAAATCATCGATCTCCTGTGAAGTGGCGCAGGAACCTATCCTGAACCACGGTGCGGAACCGCATGCGTTAACCATTCTCAGGCTGTCCTCAAGTGAATTGCATACGGATACTCTCTTAAGCTTTCCTCCGATCTCGCACCAAGCGGAATTCGAATCCTCGCTGTGGCCGTAGAATGACGAATGAGAGAATCCTGATGATGCAAAGTTAAGGTTTCCGAGCCTGACAGCCGCAGGACTTCCGCTCTTGAGCACGTCCTGATAGTGAGTCGGGATGCCTGCCTGACGGTATGCGTCGGGACCTAAGTAGACATTATCAGCATAAAGCGAACCGGAACCGTCAAAAGCAATGGTAAGCCTTATATCTTCACTGTTCTTTACCATCTGCTCGGTAACCGCGAAAACATAGTCATACTGCTTGTAGGACGTAGTTATCTTGTTAATTACCGTTCCGACCTTGCCGAATGTCTTTCCTTCAAGCCAGAGATATACCTTGCCTGAAATATCGGGAGACTTTAGCCAGACGCTGAGCCTGTAGAAAGTATCAGCTTTGAAAGAATCCGCGGACAGACCGGAAAGCTTTTGCGAAAGCGCATGAACGTTACTTCCGTTGCCCGTTACTCTTGCGCATCCGGCACCGCTGTATGAGGAGTTGGATAAGGCAAATACCGTTCCCTCACCATACACATCCCAGGCATTCTTCTCGGAAACGGACCACTTTTCTGTAGAACCATAGTCAACATAACCGCCGCAGGAACTCCTCTGTTCGCCTATGAAAATGATGTCATCGGTCATGATCGATCCTTCGGCAACCGTACCGCTGACATCGATCTCTGAAAGAACCTGCGCCCTGTAGATCCCTTTTCCGGAATCGAAAACTATCTTGTCCGAGTAGTAACCGAGGATACGCTCTACCATGACGTTTTCCGAAGTAAACGCGCTGATCGCACCTGAATGAGGATTAATCGTAACAGCCTTGCCGTCGTTATGAGGTGCAACGATCAGACCTGAATCCGACATTGTTACGGATACCGGAATATCAGGCTGTGCAAGAGGAGAATACGATTCTGAAATGCTTACGCCTTCTTCACCTGTTTCAACCAGAACAACAGTACCGTTCTCATTGATGAAGCAGGCCCTTCCGTTCCTTCCGGTAGAAGCGGCCAGCTTTACCTGCAGAGCCTTTGAAGAACCTGCGAGTCCGAATACCACGCCGTTAGCGGACGTATAGACATCGCCGGAAGCAGTCACTGCTACAAAACCCGTATCATATGAAAGGAATTTCGTTATCCCTGATGTGGAAGAGATCTTCGAATAATAAACCTTGCCGTCACAAACAGCTACTACCGTTCCGTCACCGAATGCCGCGGCAGCCGTTTTACCAACCGCCCCGCTTCCGGCAAACCCTGATTTGCTGTGGTCGCCGGGCTCTGACACCACTCCGTCCGTCACAGCCGGATTGAAGTTCTTGCCGTCTGAGGAAAGATATATCTTTCCGTCTATAGATACCGCCATAACATAAGCGTCAGCGCATGCTATGTCTATGAAGCTCTCGTTGCCCTGTACCCTGCCTGCCAACTGCTGGCTCGTGATATCGTAAAGAATGAAGCCCTCCTGGGTGAGAGCCAGGACAGTTCCGCCGAATCCGCGAACTTTTACGATGGAATCTGCTCCGTAAAGGCCTCTGATCTCATTAAACGGAGTAACTGCACCTAATCTTGCAGCCTCGAATCCTGTAACAGATCCTGAATACTTTTCGTTCATGACACCGTCAGCATCGATCGAAACAATGCGAACCGAAGCGCCGGTCGCGTTCTTTCCGTCAAAACCGCTTTGCAGTACGGCATCAGGCTTAAGATAGACAGCGTTGCCTGAATTACCCGCAACAAGCATGCTGTGATACTCGTTACGGCTCTCAAAAGATGCATCGCATATCATGTTGACATTTGGAATAAGCTCGGCATTGACGCCCGTACTTACGGCCGTATCGCCGATGTCGGTCTCAGTAGCCGTGATGGTAACAAGCTCGGACCTGTAGCTGAAAAAGCCTATCGCTACTATGAAGATAGCCGAAGCAAGGAGCACTGCGGCAACAGTGATGAAATATACCGCGAATTTTCTTCTCTTGGTATGCCCGTATTTGAAAATGTCATGCTTACTCAACTGAAGCCACACTTTCCGCCTTCAGCTTCCTGCGTTTAATTGTCTTGTGTCTCAAATACAGGAAAGCTAATCCTGCCGGAAGCATCAGCATGATGCAAATGACATTGATCCAGCTGACTATTTCAGCTCTGACCTCTGTAGGAATACCGAATTCCTTAAGCTTGAGCAGATCCGGCAGTCCGGATCCCAGGAGATTGAAAAGCGAATGCATTAAAGTTGAAGCAAAGATGTTTTCGGTGTAATAGTAAACACCGCAAAGGATCAGGCCGCATATAAGTGCATATGCGGTGTGTATCGAGACCGCGTGCATTATTCCGAAGATCACGGCTGACAGCACGGCGGCCGCAACAGGCTTCATCCGCTGCTTTAGTATTCCGAATACGGCTCCCCTGAATATCAGTTCTTCCTCAAAAGGCACTACAAAACAAAGTGAGAACAGATAAACGCAGGAATCCCAGAAAGGAACGACCTCTTCCTCAACTCCGGCATACCTGTTTACCGATTCCCTGTATTCTGTCATCTGCTGCGAGAATGACTTGATATACTCGCCGATCCAGTCAGCGGCATACATGAAAGTCATGACAAACCCGAGCATTCCCAAAGCAATGAGGGCAGAAAGCGCCAAGTCGGAAACGCCTGTTTTTTTAACGTCAAGGACAGGTCTTTTGATCTTCTTGCAGATAATGAATACCAGTCCGAATAAGACGGTATTGGCAAGAGCCGCGGTTATCGAATATGCGCCTCTGTAGATCTTTGTGCTCAGACCGGCAGATCTGAAGCCGAACATAATGAAAACATCCAGATAATTAAAAGCCAACAGGACTGCAATAGCCAGTCCTGTAACGATCAACCATCCGGAAGCTTTCTCTATAAACTTCATTCGGACGCGCTTTCCGGGGATGCCACACCGTTACGGGCTTTATCCTTAGGCACTCCTGAGGCATAGAATCTGCGCATGAAGCACACAAACGCCCGGTCAAGTTCAGCCTTGTCCTTTATCGAGTAAAGGATCTGGTCACCTTTCGGTGAGCGCCCTGCGCGCATGATAACGAGTTCCGGCGGAGTATGGCTCCCGTTATCCGGAACATAATTGTACATGACGAAATATTCAGTCTTCTGCAAAAGGAAAGTATCGATTACGGAAAGATAGTATTCCTTGTGACTGTATGCGTCACGTATTACTAAAAGGTCGTCGCTCTTATTGGCCTTGAGGTTCTCGCCGGCCTGTTTGGCCTTCAATGCCTCTTTTATAGCCTTCTTTTTGCGAAGACCTGCAGGTTTGTTACTCGTCTGATTCTTCATCGTCTCCGTCGAGCTCGTCGCAGAGCTTGTCGTAATAATCGTAGATTACGTCAGCTTCCTTGCCGGTGATGGTCTGGAGCATTTCCTCGCCGTCAATAAGAACCGATTCCATGATGATGTATTCATAATCAGCATCGGGATCTTCAGTGGGCTTAAGGAGAACAATGTACTCCTTGCCGTTCATCTCAAATGTCTCATCGACAATAAACTCGATCTCTTCACCTGTCTCTTCGTCAGTCAGGCTGATCGTACGGTCAAGATCAACATCCAGTTCGGAAATAGCTTCAAGGAGCTCGTCCTTATGGTTGACAGGCTCGCTCTGATTCATATCTTTATCTTCAGACATAATTATTATCTCCTTCGCAGGTAAAAAATAATAATTATTATAGCATATCGAGATATTCCTGCAGAATAATCTCTGCGGCAACCTGGTCAATTACTTTTTTCTGCTTTTTCGCCTTGATATTGCAGTCGTGAAGGTATCTTGAAGCGATTACGGTCGTGAAACGCTCATCCTTATAAACCGGCTCGATACCGCATGCTTCCTTAAGCTTTGCACCGAAGGCCTCCGCCTTGGCTTCCGTCTCGGATCTTGTGCCGTCAGTCCTTGTGGGCTTGCCGAGAACTATCGCGTTCACGTTCATTTCCTTAATGATCTCGCAGATACGGCCTATCGCCCAAGTGTCATCAACGCCGTTCCAGTTGACGGTCTCATATCCTTTTGCAATGATCCTTGATTCATCCGAAAGCGCGACTCCGATATGTTTCATACCGAAATCGATGCCCATAATACGCCCTGCGGGTTTAGCCATTAATTATTCCTCGTGAAAAGATCACAGCCTGGAGCAGTAATCGTTGATAATGACCTCGAGAAGCTCGTCGCGGTCTATTCTCTTGATAAGGCCTCTTGCGCCTTTATAATTCGTGATATAGGTAGGATCGCCCGAAATAAAGTAACCCACCAGCTGATTGATGGGGTTATATCCCTTCTCTTTAAGGGCTGAAAGCACATAAGACATAAGCGCGTGTACATCCGCGGTCCTGTCGCCCGAGAGATTGAATTTTGCGGTACTGTCGTCCAAAAGCTATCCTCCTGATGTAGAAATATCTTTCTACAAATGTATATTAGCACAATTGGACCTTGAAATGTAAAGTTTATTTATAAAATTAAAGTCCGATCCTGAGGACAATTTCTGCCCCTTTGGTTTCCGTGACAGTTCCCCTGATGATGTCTCCGGGCTCGGGAAGAGTCCCGCCGGGAGCGAAAACCGCTTCCGCGCGCACATAATTTGCGGTATATCCGAAAGCTTTGTTTCCGCTTACCTTCTCAACAAGGACCGACTCTTCATTGCCCTTCATAGAATCCGCAAACTTCGACGAAAGATCTGAAGCCAGATCAAGAAGTCTTGCCTCACGCTGTTTTTTGATACCGGGATCGACCTGCTGCATTTCGGCAGCCTTAGTGCCTTTTCTGAGCGAATAAGGGAAAACATGGATCCTTGCAAACCCCATCCGCTCCGCGAACTTCATGGTCTCCTCGAATTCAGCGTCAGTCTCTCCGGGAAATCCTACGATGATGTCAGTCGTAAGAGACATTCCGTGGAAACGCTCTCTGAGCCGCTCAACGCGTGAAGCATAACCTTCGGAGTCATAGTGTCTGTTCATTCTCTTAAGGACCGTATCCGAGCCGCTCTGAAGCGATAAATGGAATGACGGGCAGATATGTTTGAGACCGGCGAGCGCATCTATAAATTCATCCGTCATTGATATGGGTTCAAGTGAACCGAGCCTTAATCTCTCAAGACCTTCGGTATTGTCTATCTCTTTGAGAAGGCCGGCCAGAGACATGATGTCCTCGCCTCTGTCCTTGCCGTATGAACACAGATGGATACCGGAAACGATTATCTCTTTATAGCCGCTCCCTGCAAGATATCTCGCCTCGCTTATGCAGGATTCCGGGCTTCTGCTGGCGACTCTTCCTCTTGCGAAAGGAATTATGCAGTAGGTGCAGAAAGAATCGCACCCATCCTCAATCTTCATAAACGCACGGCAGCCTTCGGGAGACAGAACGCTCCCGAAGTCGTGATACTCATCCTTTTTTGAAACGGCCGGTCTGACGTGGTCTAACTCGTGAGAAAGGGGCTTTTTCTCTGAGAAAAGCTTTTCCGCCCTGTCAACAATGGTCAGCCTTTCTTTCGTGCCCGCAATGATATCCGCTGCCACCTTACCGTCGGTAGTCTCGGCAGAACACCCTGCCGCAACAACGATAGTATCAGGATTGAGCCTGGCCATTCTTCGGAGCATCTGCCTCGATTTCCTGTCAGCCTCTCCCGTAACGGAACAAGTGTTTACCACACAGCAGTCAGCATCCTTCGGATCTTGTGCAAGCTCATGCCCCCTGTCGAGAAACATACGCCTCAGTGCGTCTGTCTCGTACTGGTTGACCCTGCATCCTAATGTAAGGAAATAGACCTTCATCGGCTTTAAGGCTTACTGCCTGACCTTGATATGTACCTCTCTGAGCTGCTGCTCGGTAACGTCACCAGGAGCACCGCAAAGGAGATCCTGTGCATTTCCGTTCATCGGGAAAGCGATTACTTCCCTGATGTTCTCCTCGCCTCTCAGGATCATGATCATACGGTCGACGCCGGGAGCCATACCCGCATGCGGCGGAGCACCAAACTGGAATGCGCTGTAGAGCGCTCCGAACTTGGTCTTGAGCTCTTCCTCGGAGTAGCCTGCGATCTCAAATGCCTTCTTCATGATCTCAAGGTCATGGTTTCTTACAGCACCTGAAGAGAGCTCGATACCGTTGCAGACGATGTCGTACTGGTAAGCGAGGATCTCTCCGGGCTCCTTTGTATTAAGTGCCTCAAGGCCGCCCTGCGGCATTGAGAACGGATTGTGCGTGAAGATGTACTTGTGTGTCTCGGGATCCATTTCGTACATAGGGAAGTCGTTGACGAAGCAGAATCTGAAAGCATTCTTCTCAATGAGGTCAAGACGCTTTCCGAGTTCGTTTCTGATCGCTCCTGCACACTCGTTTGCCTTAGCTTCGTTGTCAGCGATGAAGAAGATCGTATCGCCAGCCTGGAGCTTTGCGAGTTCAGCGAGTTCACCCTTCATGTCATCGGGAATGAACTTGTCGATGGGGCCCTTGTAGCTCATGTCATCAAGAACCTCAAGATAGCCTAAGCCGCCCATTCCGAGGTCATCCTGTGCGTACTTGAGCATCTTCTCGTGCTGACCCTTGGAGAGCTTGGCGTGAACGTTGATGGCTCTTACGGTCTTGCCGTGGAAAGGCTTGAACGTGCACCTTGAGAAGAATTCCGTAACATCAATGATCCTGAGCGGGTTACGGAGGTCAGGCTTATCTGAACCGAATTCGAGCATTGCCTGCTTGTAAGGGATTACCGGGTAAGGTGCCGCGGTAACCTTTGCGCCTTCGGGAGCGAACTTCTCGAAAGCAGCCGTGAGGACTTCCTCACCAGCCCTGAAAACATCTTCCTGAGTAGCAAAGCTCATTTCGAAGTCGAGCTGGTAGAACTCTCCCGGAGATCTGTCCGCTCTTGCGTCCTCGTCTCTGAAGCAGGGAGCTATCTGGAAATACTTGTCAAAACCGGAGACCATGAGCAGCTGCTTGAACTGCTGAGGAGCCTGCGGAAGAGCATAGAACTTGCCCTTAAACTTTCTTGAAGGAACGATATAGTCTCTTGCACCTTCAGGTGAAGAGCTTGTAAGGATAGGAGTCTGGATCTCGAGGAATCCCATCTCGGTCATCTTCTGTCTCAGGAAAGCGATGACGTTTGATCTGAAAACGATATTGTCCTTGACCTTCTGGTTACGGAGATCGAGATATCTGTACTTGAGTCTTACGTCTTCCCTGATCTCCTTGGATGTCATGATCTCGAAAGGAAGCTGAGTATAGACTTTACCGAGAACATCAACCTTATGAGCCTCGAGCTCGATAGTACCTGTCGCAATCTTGGGATTGTATGTCTCCTCGTCCCTGTGCTCGATAAGGCCCTGGACTGAGATCGCCTCTTCCTTTACAAGGCCGTCGAGAAGGCTTGTGTCACGCATGACGACCTGGAGCGTGCCGTACATGTCACGAAGATCGATGAATGATACTCCGCCGTGGTCTCTTATGTTCTCGATCCAGCCGCATACGCGAAGTTCAGTGCCTACATCCTGCTCAGTGAGCTCGTTGATGTACTTGTCTCTGTAGATGTTACTCATATCCGTTCCTCTCTTTCCGGGGATAAACAAAAACGCCCCGAACTTAAATCGCTTTAAGTTCAGGACGAACAAAACATGTCCGCGGTGCCACCTGATTTACTCCGCAATCAGCGGAATCTCTTTATACCGGTATGCTGTTGGAGTTGTTATTCGCATACGGCCTCTTTCCGCTCTGCCTTACAGCCCGGGGGCAAAGCTCTCTGAAGGCGACATACCGCAGCTACTTGGGTCTCCGTCATCGCAATTAACGAGGAAATAGTACATAATCCTCGGTCTGTTGTCAACTTATTTCCTGCCTCTTCCGCCGCTTCTGCCGGATCTTCCTCCGAAAGACTTCTTTGCGTGCGAGAATTTGCCCGAAGCTCCCGGTCTCCCTTTCCTTCCGGGTTTGCTCACAGGCGAATACTTTCCGCCTCTGGAAGACTTGCCGCTTCCGTAACCCGAAGGACCGGATCTGCGTGAATTGTTATGTTCAAACTCATCCTCAAAAGTAAAATCGATGCGGTTGAGCTCCGTATCAACGTTTTCAACGATGACACCCATATGCTGGCCGATATTGATGACCGCGCCGCCTCTTGCTCCGACAGCCCTGTATTTCTGCTCATCGAAATAGTAATGGTCGCTCAAAGTCCTGAACGGCACAAAGCCCTCTACAGAAGATTCAAGCATAACGAAGCAGCCGTTCTCGATGATGGAAGACACAACGCCCTCGTAGTGCTCGCCGACCTTGTCAGCCATATATTCGCAGACTTTGATATCGACAGATGCGCGCTCCGCATCGACGGCATTTCTTTCCATCTCGGAAGACTGGTCTGCTGCGGCGGTCACGATGCCCTGGAAATGGGAGCGTTTGTTCTCGCCGTGCAGCTGGCTCTTGATTATACGGTGGATCATGAGATCCGGATAACGCCTGATAGGGCTCGTAAAATGACAATAATACTTGGAGGCAAGGCCGAAGTGCCCTAAACACTCTGATGAGTAACGCGCTTTGGCCATTGAGCGCAGAAGGAGCTGATCCAAGACCGGAAGCGCATCGTCATCACCGATAGTATCCATGAAACGGACGATATCAGCAGGCTGTATCTTGCCAGAAAGACGTCCCATAGCTCCGTGGTATTTGGCAACAGAAGCAAAACGGGCGATCTTTATAGGATCCGGATCCTCATGAACACGGTAAACGAAAGGATAGCTCATGGCGCAATATGTCTTGGCGACGAATTCGTTTGCGCAGATCATGAACGACTCGATCACCCCGTGGACAAAATTATGCGGTTCAGGCATGACCTCTTTTACCGTCTGGTCATCATTCAAGATGACCTTGGTCTCAGGGAACTCGAAACGAAGCGCGCCGCGGCGTTCCCTCATTGATTTGAGGATCTCTGCAAGGACCTTCATCTTTGAAAGCATCGGAACAATAGGCCCGTACTCTTTTTCATCCGTATCAGCAGGTTCGGTCAGGATCCTGTAGCACTCGTTATAGCTCATCCTGGCATTGCTGTGGATGACGCTCTCATAGATCTTTCCGTCATAGGTGCTGCCCTCGCGGTCAACGAGCATCTCGCAGGTCATGGTAAACCTGTCGGCATCGGGATTAAGGCTGCAGATGCCGTTTGAGAGCTTCGGCGGGAGCATCGGGATAACGCGGTCTACCAGATATACAGATGTGGCACGCGAAAAAGCCTCTGCATCAAGAGCCGTGCCTTCCCTGACATAGTTGGAAACGTCAGCGATATGAACGTACAGCCTGAAATTGCCGTTGGGCAGTTCTTCAAGCGAGATGGCGTCATCCAGGTCCTTGGCATCCTCGCCGTCGATAGTGATGGTAAGAAGATCCCTTAAGTCTTTCCTTCCTGATGCTATCGCTTTATTTACTTCAGCCTCATCAAGACTTGCGGCAACGGGTTCGACTTCCTTGAGAACAGCGTCAGGGAATGTCTGGGACAGACCGTACTGTCTAAGTACCGTCAGCATGCGGACATCGTTATTTCCAATGTCGCCTAAGACCTCCTTGACCGTTCCGTAAAGCTCACCCTTGCCCGCAGTCGGATTAAGTATCTCGCATACGACAGCCATGTCAAAAGGTGCGCCGTTCAGATGGTTCTTCTCGATGACCACCGCGCCGAAATCAGTCTCCTTAAAAGCCGGATCCGGCAGGACTATACCGCCTTTGCCGTGCGCTCTTAAGATGCCGATCACCTGGTTCTTGACCTTGAGGGGGCCTCTGGCGCCGAGATCGTCAATGCACTGAGGTCTTGATTCCTCAACCTCTTTTGCCTTGATCTCAATATTTCTTCTGCGCTGCGTAGCGCTCATGTTCATTGCTGAACGGGACTTCTTCTTGCCGAAATCCCTGTTATGTTCTCTTGAATTCGTATATCTTCCCATAATCAACTCCCTATTAATAAAACATTTCTCTTATTGATATCTTACTACAAAACGGCGATAAAAAAGCCTTCCGGTCATTCCGACCGAAAGGCCTTCGTTGCTTGCTTTCCTAAAGTCTTACCAAGCCTTTGCGATAGCGAGGTAAAGAATGATCGAAACGATCGCGAAAAGAATGCTGCAGATGACTGTCCAGCGCTTGAGCTGCTCATCGAGCGTTCTTCCCTTAGCCTTGCCGTAGTATGACTCAGATGAGCCGCCGGCAACTACACCCATACCCTGATCGTTACCTTCCTGTACAAGGAAAAGGATAATGATCGCAATAGCAAGAATTATATCGACTATAGCAAGAGCTATCTTTAAACCGGTCATCAGTTTAAGGCCTCCTATTTATAATATTCGGTATTTTTGCCGTTAGATAATAACACAGCGGTTTTACTTATGCAAACTGTTCTTTATTGCCTTCAAAACCTCATTCAGGATGAACGGAACAAATGCCAGAGGCAGGATCACGCACCATGCAAGAGGCGAGATCATGACGTTGTCAAAGATACCGTTAACACCGGGAATGTAGATTACGGCAAGAAGCATCAGGAGCGAAAGACCTACGGAACCGTTCATCATCTTGTTGGAGAACAGACCGAGCTTGAATACCGATATTCTCTCGGATCTTGCCGCAAATGCCCTGAAGAGCTCGGCACAGATGAGCGTCGCGAAAGCAACCGTTCTTGCGACATCGATCGGCATTGCACCCTTTCCCACTGTTCCTGTATAGAAGAACGTACTTCCCTTGTTCATGCTTGCAAGTGCCGCAAGGAACGCACCTGCAACTGAAAGGAAGATACCGATAGCCTGGATGGCAACTGTAGTAAGCATATCCTTGTTGATGATAGGCTCATGCTTCTTTCTCGGCGGCAGCTTCATGATGCCGGGTTCACCCTTTTCGCGTCCGAGCGCAAGCGCGGGGAACGAATCGGTAACCAGGTTGAGCCAGAGCAGCTGGATAGCCGTAAGAGGTGCAGCAATACCGAAGAAAGGCGAGCCGGAAGTACCGCCCGGGATAAGCGAAAGAATGAATATAACAAGGATCTCGCCGACATTGCATGAGAGCAGGAAGCTGACGAACTTGCGGATATTCGAATAAATGATCCTTCCCTGCTCGACAGCCTTTACGATAGTAGCGAAGTTATCGTCCATGAGGATCATGTCCGCGGAATTCTTGGAAACGTCTGTACCTGTGATGCCCATTGCAACGCCGATATCGGCAGCCTTAAGAGCCATGGCGTCATTAACGCCGTCACCTGTCATTGAAGTAATGTGATTGTTGGCCTTGAGAGCTTCAACAATACGGACCTTATGTTCGGGAGATACTCTGGCATAAACGGCAGTAGACTCAACTACCTTGCGGAGCTCCTCGTCAGACATTCTGTTGAGTTCCTCACCGGAATAAGCGTCCTGATGCTTCTCATCACGCATCTCGAGATTGTCAGAGATAGCGACAGCAGAATCCTTGAAGTCGCCCGTGATCATGACAGCCCTGATACCGGCTTCCCTGCAGACCGCGATAGCATCCTTTGCTTCCTTACGGGCAGGATCGATCATACCGATAAGGCCAAGGCATACAAGATCCTTCTCGTCAGCGAAATCGGCAGAGCATCCTGCGGGATGTTTCTTGTAGGCAAATGCCAGGACACGGATAGCCTTGATCGCGAAGTTGTGGTTTGCTTCCCTGATCTTATTGAGATACTCGGGTGTCATATCGTGTTCGCCGTCAACGTCAAGGTACTTGGTGCATCTTGAGAATACTACGTCAGGAGCACCCTTTGTAAATGCGATCCAGCCGTCGGAAACGATCCCGGAGTGATATGTCGTCATAAGCTTACGGTCAGAGTCGAAAGGAAGCTCGGTCTCACGCGGGAAGCTGAGCATTGTCTCTCCTCTTTCCATACCGGCCTTCATACCGAGAGTTGTAAGTGAACCTTCGGTAGGATCTCCGATGCAGAAATACTCGCCGTTGTCGTTCTTTACGATAGGAGCGTCATTACAGAGCACAGCCGATCTGATAAGCATGGTATGGACATTGTTCAATTCGATCTTATTGCCGTCCTGATCGACTATATCGCCCTTCGGCTCATATCCGCCGCCTTCAACATTGATAACGTCATGACCGTCATACATGACCTTGACGGTCATCTGGTTCTGAGTGAGCGTACCGGTCTTATCCGAGCAGATAACATCGACACATCCGAGTGTCTCGACTGCGAGAAGGCGCTTTACGATAGCATTGTTCTCGGCCATTGTGGTCATACCGATCGAAAGAACGATGGTAACGACAGCCGCAAGACCTTCAGGGATGGCAGCTACCGCAAGGGAAACCGCGGTCATCATGGCATCTGCCCATGTCTGCTTCTGTACGAAAACCTGTACGAGGAGAACAATGATGCAGACAACTATACATACAGCGGCAAGGATCTTGCCGAGGCTTGAAAGGCTCTTCTGGAGAGGAGTAGCCTCATCTTCTATACTTGTGAGCTTGTTTGCGATCTTACCGAGCTCAGTATCCCTGCCGGTAGCGACTACGACACCCTTAGCTCTTCCGTATGTAACGACAGTGCCCATGAAGAGCATGTTCTTACGGTCTCCGATCCCGCATCCTTCGGGACAGACAACGTCAGCATCCTTATCTACGGGAACAGACTCACCTGTAAGAGATGATTCCTCAGCCTTGAGCGATCTGGATGTGAGAAGTCTCATGTCAGCCGAGATGGAGTCACCTGCATCGATCGCGATGACGTCGCCTACGACGATCTTCTCGGAATCCGTAAGGATCGTCTCGCCGTCTCTTATGACCTTGGTCTGGGGCGCGCTCATCTTCTTGAGCATGGCGAGTGCCTGATCAGCCTTACCCTCCTGGTATACGCCCAGAACGGCATTAAGGATAACGATGGCAAGGATAACGATAACGTCGATCCATTCCGTAAATCCGCCGCCGCTCTTAACTGCCATGAAAGCAGAAAGGCCTGCTGCGGCAATAAGTATGATGATCATAGCGTCAGCAAACTGCTGAAGGAACCTCTTCCAGAGCGGTACCTTCTTTTCTTCGCCCAGTGAGTTGGGGCCGTTTTTAGCTAAACGCTGTGAAGCTTCTTCTTTGGACAGACCTTTGATACGGTCAGTTCCCAATTCTTTGGTGATCTCGTCAACCGTTTTTGTAAATGCGTTTTCCATGTCTGATATCTCCCTTGAAACTTAGACATTATACTAAAAAAAAAAAGGAAAATATCAATTAAAACAAAATATCAAGTCCTGTATTTTGCAACGTATTCCCTGTATTTCTTCTCGTCTTTGTCTTTACGCTGCTTGAAGTCGTGCATGTAAGTATCCGGTGACGGAGCTCCCGCAGACTTGAATCGGTATGCGATAGCGGCAATATTCAGACTGTGTTCGGCTATTCTTACGCAGCTGTAGAGAATGTCATTGAAAACAAATCCCTGTTCAGTCGTGCAGATGCCGTTAGCAAGTCTTTCAACGTGATTTGCCTTGAACTGATCGCTCATTTCGCTGATAACGATCCTCAAAGGTCCGATGTTATCCGCATCCTTTGCATCTTCGGACAGATAGCAGTCCAACGCCATCGTATATATGTCGTGAACGGCGGGGATTATCTTATTAAGCTCATCTTTGGCGGCATCTGAGAATTCAAGATGCTTATTCGTTATCTCCTCAGATGAATCGGACAGGTAGTTTGCGTGATCGGCCACTCGCTCCACTTCTCCGATAGCCTGCAGGATACGTGATGACCTGTTCTTATCTTCAACGCTCAGGTGCTGGGTGGTCGTAAGCTTCATCACATAAGAACCAAGAAGGTCCTCTAAGCCGTCGACTTTCTCTTCATTCTTCTTGATGAAATCAAAATCAGACTGGTTAAAGCCGTTAAGAAGCATGTCCATAGACTTGTCGAGACCTTCTTTTGCCTTGGTGACCATCTTGATCATCATGTTGCGGCACTCACCGACAGCGATAGAGGGAGTGAGCATGAGACGCTCGTCGAGCTTGAACTCCTGCTCGTCTTCGGATTCCTTGACAATGACCTGTGCAAGCTTGACCAAGAGATTGCTGAACGGGAGCAAAAGGACCGTATTTGCGATATTGAATATTGAGTGGATGGCAGCAACTCCGACGATGCTTACGGGATTGTCCATGAAGCTCAGGTCAAAGATGGCGTTTACGCTGTAGAAGACCACAAGCCAGACCACCGTACCGATGAGCTTAATTGCTACATGGATAACGGTAACACGCTTTGCATCCCTGTTGACACCGATAGAAGAAAGAATAGCAGTCATACAAGTACCGATATTGGCACCCATTACGAGCGGGATAGCCATACCGTATGTGAGCTGGCCGGTCATGGAAATCGACTGCAGGATACCGATCGATGCAGCGGAACTCTGGATGACACCTGTAACGATGGCACCGGAGAAAACGCCCAGGAGAGGATTCTTGAAGGCTGTCATGATGGAAACAAAGCTGTCCATCTCCTTCAAAGGCTCCATTGATGCCGACATCATGGTCATACCCTGCATAAGGATGGAGAAACCGATGAGCATCGTACCGAAATCCTTGTTGCGCTGCTTCTTGGCAACCATAATGAGGATGATACCGATCAGAGCAAATATAAGAGAAAAGCATGAAGGCTTTAAGAGTTTTAACAGGATGTTGTCACCGCTGTCGATGCCTGCAAGGGACAAGATCCATGCGGTGAGTGTCGTTCCGATATCGGAACCGAAGATTACGCCTACCGTCTGGGGCAGGTTCATGATGCCGGAGTTAACGAAACCGACCAGCATGACAGTCATTGCGGATGAAGACTGGATGGCGATAGTTATTATCGCACCGACCGTGAGGCCTTTAAACTTGTTATCTGTTGCCTTATTAAGGAGCTTTTCGAGTCTGCCGCCCGCCGTTTTCTTCAGTGACTCTGACAAAAGCCTCATTCCGTAAAGGAAAAAAGCAAGACCGCCAAAAAGCGTTACAAACGAGAAAACATCCATAAATCTCTCCTCAAAACAGCAATGGTCAAACAAAAGTTACCGAGTGTATTCTATCGTCAAAATCAATTCTTGTAAAACAAAAAAATATTATATTTTCAAAGCATAGACGCGCATCTATCTATAAGGCAAAACTATCTTCAGATGCAACGTATAAAGGGGATCTGGAGTCTCTTTACTCACCCACCTGCATGATGTTTCTTACACCGGAGCTCATACTGACCAGATACAGTACAACATCCGCAGCAATAAGGATTGCAGCTATTATTCCGGACGAGACAACAGGAGAAGGAATGAAAAACAAAACTGCGCACAAAACCGCACAACTGACTATCGTTATCCCCATACAGAAGACCGTATTGTAGTTCTCTCTGAGAGCAGAGAGGGCATCAAGCCAGAAAAGCTTGGGATTTAAAGAATCAAGAAGCATTCCGAGCTCGGTCACAAAAAAGCATGCCCCGCAGACCGTCAATATGGCAAGAACGGCCGTTCCGGCCTCAAAGCCTGCGTATATCACGAAGAAAACAAAGAACGGGACGGTACCTGCCAGTGTCCATACCATCGCAGCTGCAAGCTTAACATTCCACTGAAGCTTATAGCTGACCGGAATGGATTTGATATAGTCAAAGCCTTTGCCCTCTCTCGAAAAGGCGTCTGAGCCGAGACAGTTCATTGCCGCAGTTACCATTGTCACCGCGAGGATCACCATCAGCGAGACGGAAACATGTTTCGGAACATCAAAATACAAAGCGACTGCTCCCCTGCTCATGTCCGCCCCCATTATCTTGCCGAAAATGGGAACAAACACCGGCCACACAAAGTTGGCGGCCACACAGTTGGTCATGAATGCAGGCGTTCTTACCAGCATACGCATTTCCTTTACGAAGAGTGTCATGCCTGCAGTACGGGAGACTGAAGGAACCGAGGATGCAGCATTCTTTTGGACATGCGTTGTCTCGTTAAGCCTGGTAACTGACTCCATATAGAAGAAATGTGCCGCAACTGCAAGCAGCAGGACACTTATCACGCATATGACGGCATAAATAAGAAGCGGCAGGACCGAACCGGATGCCATGAAGCTTGCGATCATCCCGGTCTGGGGGAACAGGACATCGAGTATCCTGACAAATAGGATATCGACAGCCGTGCCTTCGATTATATAAGTGACTATATCTTCTATATCGATACTTACCAGCATTACCGCTCCAGCGGCAAGGATAAGCAGGATTATCGCGAACGAGATCCTTCTTACGGTCTCTTTCTTCTTGATGAACCTGATAAAAGTCATCAGGATCATTCCGAGTATGGCAATTACCGCCGTAGGGATTATCGGAAGCAGAAATCCGCCCGCGAGAGCAAATATCCACTGAAACACATTCATCGGATGCGCGATGCCAAAGCCCGTGACCACGGCGATAACTACCGCGAACTGCATCATGTTCTCCCCTATAAAGACTGCAAAAAATCTGGAGAGCACAAGTTCTTCAGGCTTCAACGGCAACGGCAGCAGATAGGAAATATCATCTTCAAAATACAATTCGTTAAAGATAACGTTTATCCCGAACACAACCGTGAAGATCGAGATAAGGCCGTACATAAGCTTCACGCCGAATTCGGGATGACCGTATTCCGAGAGCTTGGCTGTCGTAAGGAAAGTAAAGATACCCGTCATTACAGTAACGGGAAGCACGACAAACAGGAGCACAAAGACCGTAAAGCCCAGTATCCAGGCTTTACGCTTCTTATTCCCCGCCTCCTCCATTGAGTTTGACCTCATTATGACGGCGGTAAGCTTTCTGATAATTCCAAGTCTCAAGCTTATGCCTCCGATGTCATCTTAAGGAAGATCTTCTCGAGATCTGCGCCTTCACCGCCTGATCTGAGTGATTCCATCGTGCCGGTGTAAATGATCTTGCCGGAATCGATGATCATTATCCTGTCGCAGACTTTCTCGGCTATCTCAAGGACATGGGTCGAGAACATGACGGTATTTCCTTTATCCGCATGTTCTCTCATCATTCTCTTGAGGTTAAACGCCGACTGAGGGTCTAATCCGACCATCGGTTCGTCAAGGATCCATACCTTAGGATCATGGACAAGAGTCGCGATGATCATCGTTTTCTGGCGCATGCCGTGTGAATAGCCCGTCATCCTCTGGGAGAAGACAGACTTTTCCATGCCGAACTGTTCTGCAAAATACTCTATCCTTTCAGCGCGGACATCTTCAGGTACGCCGTAAACGTCTGCCATGAAATTGATGAATTCATAACCTGTAAGCTTGACGAACATATCCGGATTGTCGGAAATGTAGCCGATTATCCTTTTCGCATCCAAGGGCTTTTCGGCCATATCAAAGCCGTTGATCACGACCTTGCCCGAATCCGGTCTTATGATGCCCGTAAGCATCTTTATGGTCGTCGTCTTGCCGGCACCGTTCGGACCGATAAAACCGACAATCTCACCGTCAGCACATGTGAAGCTTATGTTGTCAGCGGCAATGGCCGCACCGGAATTAAAGGATTTGGAAAGGTTAACCGCTTCGATCATAGATAAGCTCCAATCTTTTCTTGTCAGCCCCTAAGAGACGTCAACTGATCACGTTTGAGATCCTTTTCGTTTCTCAGCAGGAGCATAGGTGCCTGTTTCTGTTTAACAACATCAAAATACTGAACCGAGTATACAGGATCGAAATACGCTTCAGCTCCCGGAGGCGAGGCGAGATCGTGCGAACTGTCAGATCCCAGGACCTGCCTGTCGTATTTCTCACGGCGTGCGAGCATCTTAGGCAGGAGCTCTATGAAGAAAAACAGCAGCGCCCCTATAAGAAGGCCTATGATTATAAACAGTACCGGGTCCTTGATGCCGAATGTCAATAAATTGAGCGGGATCGAACGTCTGCTTCTGGCCATGTAACGCAGAGAAAAATATCCGAAAGCGCCTAAAGCACCCGGAAGCGCATAAAGAAGACGCCTGAACTCGAAATTGATTGTGATCGCCCTGCTTCTTACGCTGCGGCCGGCGCCCTCGATCGTCTCCCAGCCCTTTGCATAAGGGAATTCCCCGGAAACCTTGCCAGTCTGACCGTTAATGACATACTGGTAGTTACGTCCGTTGTATTCATAGTACAGAAACCATACGGGAAGCATGCAGTACTTGATGGTGAAGTCACTGTAGAGCGGTGTCGGGTCATGCTCGGTGACCTTGAAGGATTTGTATCCGAAATCAGACAGCTCGCAGATCTGCATCGTGTATCTGTCTAAACGTCTGACGATACGGTCGTTCATGTCCTTGGGCTGTTCATCGTATTTCTCGGCATAGTAGCCCTGCAGGTAAGATCCGTTAAAAGGAACCATCCTGGAATAATCGAACGGCTCGGCCGCCTCCATTATGCGGTTTGCGATCTGTCTTTCGCCGTCGAAAGGAACATCATTAAGCTTGAACCTGACCTTGCCCCTTACGTCATAACCGTCCATGCCGTTAATGACGACAGAGTTGTCGGAAAAGCTGGCAGCCTCCATCATGGCACGGCCGCGCGCACGGCCCTGCTCTTTAGCCTTGTCGTAGTCTTCTTCGGTATGGCCTTCTCCGAGGACACTTGCCGTGACCGTGCAGGAGATGAGCCATGTCGGAACATAAAGTCCCGTGATCTTCTTAAGTGTCTTGGCAGACGTAAAATCACGCGGAAGATGCGATATCCCTTCGCAATGCTTCTTGAAAAGCTCTACGGCATTATTTCTGTCGATCTCAAACGGGATTATGCTGTCGGGATGGAATTCCCTGGTAAGCCTTCTCGTAATGAGCGCAGGAGAGCCGCAGAAAGTGCAGACAGTCGAAGAAGTGTTCTTGTCCGTTACTATCTGTGCACCGCACGAATTGCAGACGATCTCAACCCTGCCCTGGTCATCATTTGACAGGACATCGTCAATACCGTACTCGAGCTCAGGGTTCGTCATACCCATCGACCACTTCATATCCATCGTTTTCGGGTCGAAAACACGACCGCAGCTGGTGCACGCCAAGCCTTCGGCTCTCGGATTGAAAATCAGGTTAGCACCGCACGAAGGACACTTCTTCGCATTTGAAGAGAAAACGCTTATCGGAGCGTCGTCAACAGTCTCTGTTTTCGGCGTGTTTGCCCAGGGCGATGTTGAGGCCCAAGGAGCGGCAGGCGCGTCCCTGTTTACTTTAGGTTCAAAGAAGACCCTGTCCAGGTTCTTCTTCTGATCTTCTTCGCTGATAAATCCGGTCATGTCATTTTCCGGATCATTCCAATTTCCCATATAATCCTCCCTTATTCTTTCCTCTATTCCATGACATATATAATAAATTAATTTGAGATTGTCTTCAACAAAAACACAAGGCCGCCTCCCGTAGGAAGCGGTCTTGTGCAAATAAGGAACGGTTAAGAAGGATTTGGGATCAGTCGTTCTTGAAAATAAATACCGTGGAGCATTCGACTGAGGTATCAGCACCTGCGAATGACGAGTATGTATCCGCAAATGTCTTGACCGCCTCGAATCTGTCAGACAGAGGAGCAATATTGTCTTTGATCAGGCCGGTTATCTTATCCACAGCCTTGTCATCGAACTTCTTGAGGCCGTCTCTTAATTCATCGGAACCTTTGAGCAGCTTTTTTGTTCCTGCTGCAAGAGTATTGGTTCCGTTGCTGAGCTTCTTGGCTCCTTTGGCGAGCGAGCCCGCTCCGCTGCTGAGTTCTTTAGCACCGTGGTTTACCGTGCTCGCTCCGTCAGATACCTGCTTTGCGCCTGCGGAGAGGGTCTTGGCACCGTCGACAAGCTGTTCTGCGCCCTTGGCAAGCTGATCGGCATTGCCGGCAAACTTCTTCACTCCGGAATCGACCTGTGAGATTCCCGATGCGAGCTTATCTACGCCTGCCGTGTAAGAAGCAATACCTTTATCAAGGCTCTTTGCGCCTTTGGAAGCGTTTGCTACGCCTGAAACTATCGAAGGATATGCCGCAACAGCTTTATTGATGCTTCCGTAATTCTTATGGAGTCCTGCCACGCCCTTTTCAAGTCCGGCATAGGATTTATAAACAGCTATCATCTGCTTCATCGTGCCTTCATCGAGCTCGCCGGCTTCTACCAGCTTTGCGAGTTTTGCGGTAAGAGACTCGATATCCTTTTCGGATACGGATACCTTTTCAGTTGCCGAATACATGCTGTCGATCGTCTTTTTTACAGTAGCGGAACCGGAAGCAAGCGCTTTTGCATCATCAGAAGACGGAAGCTTTTCTTTAAGCGTCGAAAGGCCCTCATCAAGACTCTTGGCACCGCCTTTAAGAGCATCATCCTGTTCAGTCAGTTTAGAAGCGCCTTCTTTCAGTGATTTTGTTCCGTCAGAAAGATCGGCTACGCCCTTCTTTATCGCAGGAAGGTAGCTGTTGAATTTCTTCATGCCGTCGAGTACGGAATTTGCGCCGTTGCTTACTTTAGATGCACCGGATGCAAGGGAGTTCGTTCCTGCAGCGAGCTTATCTGCACCTTTCGCCAAAGTTCCTGCACCGTCAGAAAGCGATTTTGCGCCTTTCTTAAGACTGTTAGCGCCGTCATTTACTTTGCTTATGCCGTCATGAAGGTCATCGGAACCGTCGATCAGTTTCTTCATTCCGTCATTCATCTCATCGGCATCCTCACCCAGCTTGTCCGCATCAGCTTTCTTATCAAGACTGCTGAGATCAAACACCTTTCCCAGTGTAAGCGCTGCCAGTTCGTCGCAGTCTTTAACATCACATTCGATAGTAACGCTTTCGGGGATCTCGACCTTTTCGTCTTTTGAACCATCCTTCGTATAGTCACCGAGATCGATAGTATCGAGTCCGAGGCTCTTATAAAGTCCCGGGAATCCTACTCCCATGACCATTGTATGGTCGCCGTCATTGACTGCCTCACCGTTGGTAACGGTAATGTTGCTGAACTTCGCGTTGTCGAGGATCATTCCGGTTGACATGATGAACGGCATATAAACGGTATATTCCTTGCCGTCTTTTCCTGTCACGTTCTTTGACAACGTGTTTTTGTAGTTAACAGTAATTACAAGGTGTCCGCTCTTCCCTTTGAGTTCTGATGCGTTGATCTTTGCTCCGTCGAGCATATATGTGATGTCGACATCAACAGGAGCGGCCTTTGACGTGGTACCGGAATAGTAAATGTCTCCGCCGGCCGCATTCCATGAAAGCCTGCCGTTCTCATTTTTCTCTAGTCTGGCATCGCCTTTGACAACCTCGATACCGTTAAGATCGGCAACATCATTCATTGAAGCAGATCCCGCAGGATTCTTGAGCCACTCGCTGACGATAGTCTTTACTGTTTTGTCTCCGCTCTTGATGATGTATACGGTCTCGTTCTTACCCGCAGTCTTGCTGTGCTCGGGCGCTGCCATTTCCTCGGCCTTGATCACCTCGGCCCTGATCTCCTGTTTCTGCGCTGTTTCAGCCTTCTTGCCTCCGCAGCCCGCGACACACGCTATAACCATCGACATGCTGACAGCCGCTGCCGTTATCTTTTTGATGTTCTCATTCATATGTATCCGTCCTTTCTTATCCGTTCAAACCTGGCTGGCTATGCCGCCGGTATGCTTTTTCACATGTCTTTCCTTTTCTCTTTCAACACAGCACTTCATTCCCGCTGTCGTTCTTATGATCACCGGATCAAAGATAAGCAGAAGCGCAGGAAGGAGAAGTATTACCAGTACCATCGACAGCAGCGCGCCTCTTGCCAGGAGTTTGCAGATCGATGCGATCAGGTCGATGTTCGAATAGACTGCGCAGCCTATCGTTGCGGCGAAGAATCCGAGCGCTGAAGAGAATACGGAGTTGACCGATGTCTCGACTGCGGTCTTTACCGCCTGTTTGCGTTCCGAGCCACCGATCCTTTCGGTCTTGTATCTGGTGGTCATGAGGATTGCGTAGTCGATGGTCGCGCCGAGCTGTATCGTTCCGACGCAGATCGAAGCAATAAAAGGAAGTGTCGTTCCTGTGAAGTAAGAGATGGACATATTCAGATATATCGCGAGCTCAACGACCGTAACCAGGATGACCGGTATGGTAACTGACTTGAGCACTACGAGGATCAGGATGAAGATAGCTCCGATCGACACTGCCGAAACGACCTTGAAATCTCTGTCCGTCATGTTTATCAGGTCTTTTGTTGCCGGCGCTTCACCGATGAACATCGCATTGCTGTCGTATGACTTGACTATGCCGTTTATCTCATCGCACTGGGCATTTGCCTCGTCCGTTGCGACCTGATACTTTGAAGATATCAGCAGGAGCTTATACTTATCGCTCTTGAAATCCTTTGACTTTTCAAACGTTATCATGTCATCCGGCACGAGCGGACCCTGAAGCGAATCAAGACCTACAGCAAACTCAACGCCTTCAACATTCTTAATGTCTTCGAGCATCTTCTTTGTCTCTTTCGCAGGCTGATCGGCATCCGCAAGGACCATGCACACGGAATTCATGTCATATTCTGCTTCAAGTGCCTTGTTGGCCTGCACGCACTGGAGATCTTCGGGAAGACTGTTGTCGAGTTTATAGTAGACGTTGATCCTGCTGTAACCGAATACTGCCGGGATCCAGAGAAGCATCAATACTATCGCTGCGGGAATATAGCCCTTGTCAAAGAATCCGGCAAGTCCTTTTGAAGGAAGCTTCAGTGTGAATCTGTGCCTTGTCTTCTCCACTGCCTTATCACAGGCAAGTATCATTGAAGGAAGAATGGTAACGCATCCGATAACGCCGAATACAACACCCTTTGCCATAACGATACCCATGTCGAGGCCGAGTGTGAATGTCATGAAGCACATTGCAAGGAATCCCGCGATGGTCGTAAGAGACGAGCCCGTTACTGACGTAAGAGTTGCGGCAACGGCATGCGCCATAGCTTCTTCCTTGTCGCCGTATATAGTCTTCTGTTCGACAAAGCTGTGATACAGGAATATCGAATAATCCATCGTGACACCTAACTGCAGGATAGCAACCAGGGCCATTGTGATGAAGCTCATCTCGCCTGTGATGAAATTGGATCCGAGATTGTAGATTATGGTCATTCCGATATCCGCCAGGAACAGAACGGGAACTATATATGAATCCATTGTCAGCATGAGGACGAGGAGCGCGAGAACAACTGCGATCGCCGTATATACGGGAGTCTGCTGCTGAACCAGATCCTTTGTATCGGTAACGACAGCTGCCATACTTGAGAGCAGGCACTGTTTTCCGGCAACGGCACGGATGTCCTTTATCGCCTTCATGGTCTCTTCCGACGAGCTGGTACTGTCGAAAAAGATAAACATCAGGCATCCCTTTCCGTCCTTGGAATAAAAGATGTCTTTTATGTTGTCAGGAAGCATTTCCGCAGGGATCTCCCCGCCGGTAAGCGAGCTGTAGCAGATCACGCTTGCAACATGGTCAACCTTGGATACTTTCTCTTCGAGCTTGATCTGATCTGCTGTTGAGAGCCCGTCGCATACGAAAATGCCGTAAGCACCCTTACCGAAATCATTAAGAAGGATGTCCTGTCCCTTCATCGTTTCGATGTTGTCAGGAAGATAGTACAGGATATCGTAATTGATACGCGTATTTAAGAAACCTATCACTGCAGGAATAAGCAGCAGTACAGACAGAATAAGGATAAGTCTGCGGTGCTTAACTACGCCTTTCCCGAATCTTAACATTCCTTTTCACCTCTTGAATATTTTTGACCAACGGTCATTTATTACAGCCTCAATATATCACTTTTTGACCAACAGTCAATAATTTTCGGGAAATTTCTTGACCGAAAGTCAATTTTTGTATATAGTGTCATCATCAGTAAAACAGGAGGTTTCCGGATTTGGGCAAAGCTGAAGAAAACAAAAAGATCAAGCGCAATTCATTGCTCTTGCAGTCTTATAAACTCTTTACGACCAAAGGCATATCCGATACCTCGATTTCAGATATCGTAAACAGCGCGGGCGTCGCAAAAGGAACCTTCTACTTCTATTTCAAAGATAAGCAGGACATAATAGATCACCTTATCGCCCACAAGTCCGAACATCTTCTCAAGACCGCAAGCGAAAGGCTCAGAAGACATGAGAACGCCAACCCGCACCTTCCGGTAGAGGAAAAGATCATTATTATCGCAGACAGTATCATTTCCGACCTCGAGAAAGATCCGAAACTCGTAAAGTTCCTCAACAGGAATCTTAACTTCGGTTTCTATGTCAAAGCTTATCAGGACGAGAACCTCATCCCCGGTATTCCGGTAAAAGAGGCATACGACAGGATAATCAGTTCAAACGGTGATGTCTGGAAGAATTCGGAGCTCATGCTCTACACGATAATCGAACTCATTTCGAGCAGCGTGCATGACATAATAATCAGCGGCACGCCATGCAGTCTAACGACATATAAGCCTTACCTGTTCGATTCAATAAGAGCGATAGTTGAAACGTTCCGCATCTGAACCTTATCTTTTCAGATAAGTATTGAGCATCAGATACACGATGATGCAGAAAAATGACGCAACTGCAGTAAGAAGCCTCTTCCTTATCTTCAACTGAATACGGCCGTCTGTTGCCGCTATTGCTTTCCTGTGGATCTTAAACTTCGTAGCCAGGATAAATACCATCGGAACGAACGGCGTGAAATATCTTCCCTGGATACCGAAGATGTTGCGAGAATCCGTAGGAGTCGAGCTGAGCATCATCGCAGGTGTAATGACGAGAGCGAGCACTATCGATAGGATCATGAGCCTTTTCGCGAAATTAGTAAATCTTACGCTGTCTTTCTCGAAGACCAGGTATGCCATCATGATAACGATCAAAACCGTGATGATCACACCGGGAATGACGAAATCGCCCCAGCTGAGCATGCCTCCGGTGATCCCCATGAATATTGCTTCAAGCTCAAAGACATATTCATAAGCGGCCATGATAAGGAACGAAAGAGGATTCTGGAATGCAAACGCCGTAGTGAGATTGCCCTCTTCTCCTCCGAGCTGGAACAGCGAGATTCCGTATGTCACTATCACATTGAAAATCAAGAGAGCAAGAAGTCCGGATGCGATGACCAGGGCAGGCCTGATAAAGGACTTGATCTTCTTTCTTGAAGCAGGCAGGAAAGCTATCGGGATCAAAAGGAAGAAATATCCACCGCCCTTGACGCTTGCACACACAAATGACCAGATCATGCATCTGACAAGATCACGGCTGAAGATCTTTGAGTTCTTCTCCTTTTCCCTGTGCACGGAATCCGCAAGGCAGAAACAGCTGGCCGTAAAACATATCGCGCACGCGACTGCCATTCCGTCATAAGAGAAAGCACCGGCGATGTGAAGCGACTCCGGAAGGAGCGCGGTAAATGCCAGGGCGAACTTACCCGAAGGCATCGTCTTTATAGCGTGGAAACATGCGATTATGTAAAAGATGTTGAGGCATGCCCTTGAGATGTAAATAGAAGGGACCGTGCCGAGCCTTAAGAGTCTGGCAGCCGTAAAACCCAATACTTCAGGCAGATAGCATACGATGGAGTAAAACTTCATCTTGTCCTCGTGCCTGACGATATCGACCAGTGTCTCATCCTTGATAAACCATGACGCTGCCGTAACTATCGCCTGATACCCCTTGGTCTCAGGTCTTGCGACATCGGGCCATAACTCATTCATGAACTTAAGGTCGTCTGCTCTGCAGAGCCACTCCCCTTTGCCCATGATGAGATTGGAAAGCCTGTAAACGGCAATGAAATGCGTCTTGTTATCAACAAAGCAGTTGTGCGGCAACAATATAAGGAAGATTGCCGACAAAGGTATCGCAGTTATCAGGAAGAACTCCGCCGCATCGGGTTCTCCGGTCTTCTTTATCCAGATCAGGAAACTGACAAAATAGACTGCGAGGACTCCGATACAGGCAAATCCTATCGCCTTTCCGCTGTCTGTCTTGATCCAAGGGAAAAGATAGATAAAAACAAAAAACAGGACTGCGAACAATCCAGCCAGCGAAAACATTTTGCCGGCAAGACGTCTGGTCCTGAGTTTTGGTGTAAAGCTTTTCATTTTAAAAGAATAACATAAGAATAAGCGTTATTCCATTTGATACTTAAAGCTTCATGTCTCCTTCTTTGATCCACTTGAGCTTTCTCATGATCTCGCTGAATACGAGTGAAAGAACTGCGGGAGCGATGATGCAGACAACAGCCATTCCGACCCATGCCATGGGAGTAAGCGTTCCGGACTTAGTCATAGCCGAGAAGCATCCGATGGGGCCGACCATGCCGCATGTTCCCATACCGGCGGAAACGCCTGTGCACTCAAGCTTGAATACCATTGTAGAGATAGGACCCGTGATCGCTGCAGCGAGAGTTGCAGGGATCCAGATCTGAGGGTGCTTTACGATGTTAGGCATCTGGAGCATTGATGTTCCGAGGCCCTGGGAAACGACACCGCCCATCTTGTTTTCTCTGTAAGAAGCAACAGCGAAACCGATCATCTGGGCGCAGCAGCCTGCAAGAGCCGCACCGCCTGCTATACCCGTGATTCCGATGGAAGCGCAGATAGCGGCACTGGAGATCGGGAGCGTAAGAATGATGCCTACTACAACCGATACGATGATGCCCATGATAAACGGATGGAGCTGTGTTGCGGTGTTGATGAAGTTTCCGAGCCAGTTCATCGCTACTGCGATGGCGGGGCATGTAAGGTAAGCTACGAGATATCCGACTCCGAGCGACACGATAGGTGTAACCAGGATGTCGACCTTTGTCTCTTTGGAGATCATCTTACCGATCTCAACGGCAAAGATGACTGCAACGAATACGCCCAAGGGACCTGCCGAATAAGACGGTGTAGGATTCTTTATGTAGATCGCCGCCTTATCGAATATGTATCCGGGATAGCCGTTGGCAAAAGCTCCGACACATGCTGCGCATGCCGTAACAAGCATAGGTGCTTTAAGTGCGGCAGCTATTCCGACTGCGATGGCGGCTCCCGTGACAGGCGAGTTTGCGCTGGTGATATATCCGACGACATGCATGAAGTGTGCAAGCCTCTGGAAGAATGCCAGATCGATCATCCCGATATAATTGGCTGCCGTCGAAAGGATGGTTCCTACGAGGAGTGAAGCGAAAAGGCCCTGGGCCATGCCGCTCATAGCGTCAACAAAATAAGTCTTCGCTGAAATGTTTATATCCTTTTTCTTCAGAAATTCCTTGAAAGTGAGTTTCTCTTTTTTCTTGCCCATATTTGTCCCCTCCGCGTTTTATGGCAATTCAAATTCTATAAAATCCAAAACCCGAGTTCAATGTAACAATCGCTTAAATTACGAAGCTTTCAGCTCTTCTTTTCTGTATTTTTTGTATCAGTCATACTTTTGCTTAAATGTTGCAATATTTTTCAAATGGTGTAATATTACACTTGTGATGTGGAGGTGTGGTATGTCCGCAAAAAGATCCAATGGCCGCAAGGCAGTCATAATCGTATTAACCGTATTCATTTCGATCATAATCCTCACCGTGCTGATCATCGGGGGCATGGCGGTCCACGAGACCACGCCTCACAAAATACACTTCAACAAAGTCTGTCTCGTCTCAAACAACAAATACGACGGAAAATACATGTACCATTTAAGCAACAACAGCGGAAAAGTATTTATCCTGAGAACTGAAACCGATCTAAGGAGTATCTTCACGGCTTCTGAAGAAGACGAGTTTGATCTCGGTGAACAGGATCTGACCGTCAGGGCAACGGGGATCGAGACATACAGGACAGACATTTCCGGACTGAACATATCCTATCCGACGATCGTTTACGAGTACGTCAGTGAATGATGACCTGTCTGTCTATATAACCCGCAACATCAAAATCATATACTGATTCAAGGCATTCGGGCGTAATGACCTTAGAACTCGGGCCGTCAGCAAACACCTTCCCGTCCTTGAGGAATACGGTCCTGCCACAGACGCTTCTCGCCTGCCCCAAGTCATGGAAGACTGCAACTACAGTGTTTTTCAATTCACCGTAAGGCGTGGAGGTCTTTCCCTGCGCCCACTTGCACAGATAGTCACAAAGCTCCGCTCTGTATTTGATATCAAGGTTGCTTCCGGGCTCGTCAAGAAGAACGAACGGAGTCCCCTGGGCAAATGTCCTTGCCAGGAGCACTCTCTGCAGCTGTCCTCCGGAAAGCTCGTTCAACAGTCTGTCCCGGTATTCATATACTCCGCATATCTCCATGGCAGTTTTTGCTGCTTCCCTGTCCTCATGGGTAAAACTGCCGAAGACATTTTTCGAGCGGGCAAATCTGCCGAGGAGAACAGTCTGAAAGCACGTGTACTGGAAATACATCTCGGATGCCTGAGGCATGAGAGCTATAAGCCTTGCGACACTCTTCCGCTTCATTTTCGAGATATCGTTGCCGCCTATCGTCACGCTTCCCTCATACTCCATAAGGCCCGACATTACGCGAAGGAGCGTCGTCTTTCCCGTACCGTTGCGGCCGCCGATGAAAACGGTCTCGCCGTCACTGATGGAAAGATCGATATCCCTGAGAACCTTCTCGCTGCCGTAACCGGCAGAAACATTCTTAAGCAGCAGTTCCATCAGGCCTTCCTCCTTCCTTTCGCGAAGAAAACATACGCAAAGAAAGGTGCTCCGACGAGAGCTGTAACAGCGCCTACCGGGATCTCGCGCGGAGACAGAAGCGTTCTTGAAGCCAGATCGCAGAGTGCCATGAAGGCTCCGCCGTATACGAACGACATCGGGATCACGACCTTATGCGAAGGTCCGAAAATCCTGCGGACTATGTGAGGCGCAGCCAGATCGATAAAACCGATGACTCCGGAAAAGGCAACGGAAACGCCTGTCAGGAGCGAACATACAAGTATCGCGATTATCTTGGTCTTCTTGACTTCCACACCCATGGATGAAGCCTGGAGCTCACCGAACGTAAGGATATCAAGCTGACCGGAAAGCATCATTAGGATAACAAGACCGATGATGCCGGCAACCGTAAGAATTGCACAGTGGTTCCAGTTCCTGGCCGAGAACGAACCCGTCATCCACAGCCAGAGCTGCTTGCTGCGGTCAGAATAGAAAGTCATCATGAAATTCATTATTCCCGTAACAAACAAAGACAGTATCATACCTATCAGAACTATAGTCTGATCAGATACGCTCCTGTCTATGCGTGAAGCGAGAAGGATTGCAAAAGTTACCGTCAGCAGCCCCATGACAAACCCTGCCAGAGGCAGCATGATTCCCTCTAAGCCCGCAACCGTAAACCCGCAGAGGAGCACTAACGCCGCTCCCAGAGACGCGCCGGATGAGACTCCCAACGTATAAGAGGATGCCAGAGGATTCTGAAGAACGGCCTGCATGACCGCTCCGCTTACAGACAGAACGCCTCCGACCAGGAAAGCTGTGATCGCCCTGGGCATACGTATAGTCCAGAAGATCGAATCGTTCATCGGATCCACTTCAGCAGGCAAAGGACTTCCCGTGATGTGGCTTGCGATTATCTTCATCAGGTCAGCAAGCGAAATATAGACACTCCCTGCCCTGATCGCGGCAAGCAGTATAAAAAGGCAGACCGCAAGGGATAGCGCAATGCCGATCCCTGCGGTCCGTCCGGTTTTCATATTAGATTTTACAAAGCGTTCCCTGATCATCCATTTGTCATCAGATATCAGGCAGCTTCTTTGGTGGTCTCGGAACCTGCGATACTCTTTATCTTCTCGACAGCTTCCTTGAGAGACTGCTCAAGAGACTTTGAAAGCTCGGTAAAGATATCGGGGTAAACGACCTTGAGCCATTCGAGAGCTGCGTCGGTAACATGGTTGTTAGGCTGCATGCTCAGGTTGGGATCGACCTTGTAGACTTCGTTGTTCTTGATAGCCTTTACGTTCTCCCAGCCCTTGAGAGCCTTGATGTCCTTGACGGGATCTTCAACATAATCAACATTAGTAAGGATTACGTCAGGATTCATTGCGATAGCATCCTCAACGGAGATCGCAACCCAGCTTTCCTGGGAACCGCAGGCATTCTTTGCTCCGATAGCAGTAAGCATCTCATCAAGATATGTGTTCTTGCCGAAAGAATAGATCGTGGGTACCTCTGCGGTAGGAATGCTCATCATGAACAGAACTGTCTTCTGCTTATCTGCAGAGATCGTGCTTGAAGCCTTTGAGATAAGCTTGAAGGAAGCGTTCATGGCAGTAGCGAGCGCAACGGCTTCAATACCCTTGCCGGTGCAGTTTCCGATGAACTTGATGTCATCCTCGATAGCTGAAAGCGAAGCGGATGAAGGAATATCCGCAACACAGATACCGGAATCAACGAGGGGCTTGAAAGGTGAAGATCCGCCTACTGAGCTCATGCCTGAAGTGAAAACGATATCGGGCTTGAGAGCCGCAATTGCCTCATTGTCAGGATTCATCATGTCGAAAGACTTAACGCCGGAAGGCAGATAATCCTTGTACTGGAGAGAGTTGGTATCAACTGCAACGATCTTGAGGGCAAGTCCGAGGTCGATAAGAACTCTTGTTGTGGAAGGTGCGAGTGAAACGATCGACTTTACTTCAGCAGGAACCTTGATGTCGTTGCCAGAACGGTCCTTTGTGGGAACCTCTCCCGCACCGGTTACAGAGCTGACGATCTCTTTTTCAACTGACTCCAAGCCGCTGACATCTGTATTCTTGGCGAGCTCGGCGATCTTTTTAGCGCTTTCGGCATCACATGCGGTAAGGCATCCGAGTGCCATAACGGCGCAAAGTAAAGCAGAAACAATCTTATTTCTCATTTCTTTTCTCCTTAGTGTTTCAAAATCAAGCCAATTATATATCAAATCGTTTTTTGAGGTATACTCTATAAGTTATCAATAAAAAGTCGATTGAAAGGCAACATTCTATGAAGATTACCGATATATTGAGCAACGGCAAGCCAAGCATCTCATTCGAGGTCTTCCCTCCTAAGCAGGAATCCGGCCTTGAGACTGTCAAAGCCGCAGCAGGTGCCATCGCCGCCATGAACCCTTCTTTTATGTCAGTAACATACGGAGCAGGAGGTTCGACCAGCAAACTTACTGTTGAAGTCGCGTCCGATATAACCAATCTTCATAATGTTCCTGTTCTGCCCCATCTTACCTGCGTCGCCTCGACCAGAGAGCACGTACGCAATATGCTCGCGCAGATCCACGCCAACAACATAGACAACATCATGGCTTTAAGAGGCGACCTTCCCAAGGACGGCGTCATCTGCAACGATTATAAGCACGCTTCCGACCTCATAGCGGACATCAGGTCTGTAGATCCCGACATCTGCATCGGCGGCGCGTGCTATCCCGAAGGCCACATCGAATGTGAGCATAAATCAGACGACATCAATTATCTTAAGCTCAAAGTCGATGCAGGCTGTGATTTCCTTACGACCCAGATGTTTTTCGACAACAACATCTTCTATAACTTCCTGTACCGCATAAAAGACAAAGGGATCAACGTTCCCGTTCTCCCCGGCATCATGCCCATTACGACAGCAAAACAACTCTCACGTTCAGTTGCCCTTTCCGGTACGAGCGTTCCCGAAAGGTTCAGGGCTATAGTTGACCGTTTCGGTGATGATCCGGCAGCAATGCGCCAGGCAGGTATCGTCTATGCGGCCGAGCAGATAATCGATCTTATTGCAAACGGCATAACACATATCCATGTTTACTCGATGAACAAGCCTGATGTCGCCAGGGACATCCTGGACGCATTAAAGGGAATCATCGGTTGAGGACTTTTGCATGCCGTTAGGAGTTAAGATCCCCGAAAAAGAGGTCAGACGTTACATGGGCTTGCGTGGTCCTGTAGATATCTCGCCCGATACCGATGCCATGATAAAAAAGGCGATCAATGCTTTGGAAAAGGACTGCTCGCCCAAACATGTATCCAGGGCTTTCCCCGTCACGGTTGAAGGCAATGAGGTAAGATTTGCGGACGTTGTCATTGAGAGCAGATCGCTTGCCCGCAACCTCGCAGGTTGTACACAATGCGTTCTTTTCGCTGCCACCGCAGGACCTTTCTGTGACATGCTCGTAAAACGTGCATCCGTCACGTCTTCCGCATACGCTTCCTGCTGTCAGGCAGCGGGTGCTGCAGCTATCGAAGCTTATTGCGACCTGATAAATGATAAGATCAAAGACGAATATGAAGCGAAAGGTCTTTTCGCCCGTCCGAGGTTCTCCCCCGGCTACGGTGACCTTCCGCTCGAAAACCAGAAAGACTGGTTCAGGCTTTTGGACATCACCAGGAACACCGGCATCGAACTGACCGGATCGCTTCTGATGGTTCCCACCAAATCGGTTACCGCCATCATCGGCCTGTCACCCGACAGACTGCCCTGCGTAAGACAGGGATGCGAATCATGCACGATGTCAGCTGCCTGCACTTTTTCAAGGAAGGAATAACAAATGGATCTGAGAACACGACTTGGCAAAGAATGGTTATTCTGCGACGGCGGAACCGGAACTATCCTTCAGGAGAAAGGCCTTAAAGGCGGAGAACTTCCCGAGACATGGAACCTGACTCGTCCCGAAGACATCAAAGCCGTTGCGAGAGCATATTTTGACGCAGGCTGCAACATAGTCAACACCAACACTTTCGGTGCAAATTCTTTCAAATACGATAACGTGACAGAAGTCGTCACCGCTGCGGTCAGGTTGTGCCAAGAGGCTAGGCATGAAGCCGGAAGAGATGACGATGCCTATGTCGCTATCGATATCGGCCCTACGGGCAAACTTCTTGCTCCTATGGGCGATCTGCCTTTCAACGACGCGGTCAAAGTGTTCTCCGAGGTAATAAGAGCAGGCGCAGAGGCAGGCGGAGATCTTGTTCTCATCGAGACGATGAGTGATTCTTACGAAGCCAAAGCGGCAGTTATCGCGGCTCACGAGACTTGTGATCTTCCGGTCATCGTTACCACGGTCTATGACGAAAGCGGAAAGCTCCTTACAGGCGGAAGCGTTGAAGGTACGGTCGCCATGCTCGAAGGCTTGAAAGTTAACGCGATCGGCGTTAACTGCGGTTTCGGGCCCGACAAGATGATACCCATCGTAAAGCGCCTTGCCGCTTGCTGCTCACTGCCAATAGTCGTCAATCCGAATGCCGGTCTTCCTCGTACCGAAGGCAACAGGACCGTTTTCGATGTCGGACCTGAAGAATTCAGTTCGATAATGAAAGAGATAGCGTCTTTAGGCGTTCACGTAATGGGCGGATGCTGCGGAACCACTCCCGCGCACATGGCTGCGCTTATAAAAGAAGTATCTCCACTGCCCTTCAAAGAGCCCGTCAGAAAGCACGGAACTTACGTCACGAGCTTCTCAGAATGTGTAGAGATCGGTCCTAAGCCCGTCATCATCGGCGAAAGGATCAACCCTACCGGAAAGAAGAGGTTCAAGCAGGCGCTCCGTGATAACGATGTCGATTACATCCTAACTGAAGGATTGAAGCAGGAAGAAGCGGGCGCTCACATCCTTGACGTCAACGTCGGACTTCCGGAGATCGATGAGCCTTCCATGATGGAAAACATCGTATTTAAGCTACAGTCCGTTACCACTCTTCCCCTTCAGCTCGATACAACGAATATCGAAGCCTTGGAGCGCGGAATGCGTATCTATAACGGCAAGCCCATGATCAATTCCGTCAACGGAAAAAGAGAGGTCATAGAAGCAGTAATGCCGCTCGTTGCCAAATACGGCGGAGTCTTAGTAGGCCTCCCTCTTGATGAGGACGGTATCCCCGCAACTTCAGACGGAAGGATCGCAGTGGCAAAAAAGATCTACGAAGCCGCAGATGAATACGGCATCCCCAGAGATGACATCGTGATCGACGGTCTTGCAATGACCATCTCTTCCGATTCAACATCCGCTATCGCAACACTCGATACCGTGCGCAGGATAAGAGATGAATATAACGGTCATTCGATATTGGGTGTCTCAAACATCTCTTTCGGACTTCCCGCCAGAGAACTCATCAACTCGCATTTCCTTACCATGGCAATGCAGAACGGCCTGTCCTGCGCCATCATCAATCCCTGCAACGATCACATGATGGCATCCTACAGAGCTTACTGCGCTCTCATGAACAAGGATCCGCAGTGCCTGGGATTCATAGGCGCATATTCCGAATATAAATCCGACGGAACCTTCGGCGGTGCTTCATCGGGCGCATCGGGCGCTGCAGCCGCTTCCGGCACAGGCGGAGCAAAGCTTTCTCTCGCCGAAGCAATCGAAAGAGGCGTAACAGGACGCGCGGCAGAAGCAATGGAAGAAAGCATCGCGCAGGGATGCGAGCCTCTTGAGATAATCAACGCAGAACTTATCCCGGCTTTGGACAAGGTCGGACAGGGTTTTGAGAAAGGAACCGTATTCCTTCCCCAGCTCCTTATGAGCGCGGATGCAGCAAAAGCAGCATTTGAAGTCGTAAAGAAAGCTATGGCAGGAAAGCCCCGTCAGGTCAAAGGCAAAGTTATCCTTGCAACCGTAAAGGGCGACATCCACGACATCGGCAAGAACATCGTCAAGGTCATGCTCGAGAACTACGGCTACGATGTAATAGATCTCGGAAAGGACGTTCCGCCTGAGACTATCGTTGAAGCGGCTATAAAAGATGACGTTAAGGTCGTCGGTCTTTCCGCTCTCATGACAACAACGGTTGTTTCCATGGAAGAGACTATCAAGCTCCTCCGTGTGAAAAAGCCTGACACCAAGGTCGTCGTAGGCGGTGCCGTAATGACACAGGAATATGCCGACCAGATAGGCGCAGACGCCTACTCAAAAGACGCCATGCAGACCGTAAGGTACTGCGACGAAGTATTCGGAGTATGATCATGAATGACGAGAAAACATTAAAGTTCAATAAAACAGCAGGCATTATATGCATTGTCATGGCATTCATCTTTGCCGCGACCTTCATAACCGGCACTTTTACTGATCACAGGATCGCACCTGTTCTGTTTTCGGACATGAACATGGGAGCGCTTATCGTCTCGACCGTCGGTATCTATATCTTCTGCGCCTTTTACGCATTCTTTTTTGGAGCGCTCTTCAGCCAGGCGGTAAACCTTCCCAAAGAGAACAAAAAGCGTACCGGATATATCGCGGCAGTAATCGTCATCGGTCTGATCGCGCTTCTCATCTGCGGCGGTTCCGTTTTGGACATCAACAATCTGGGCGGCATATTCCCCTTCATTCACAGGGATGTTCCGCAGATGATAATAATGCTCTTGGTTGGAATGCTCCCGGTATCCGTCATCGGTTATCTGTCCTGCAAAAAAAGAACAGATGCCCTGCTCGCAAAGCACCTGATCCTCGTTCTTTCGGCCATGACCGTATCTTTTCTTCTCTATGAGCTGGTAAAAGTAGGACTTCCGCGCCCGAGATACCGTCTTATTGCAAAAGGACATGAAGGTATCAGCTTTCACAAATGGTACAGTCCTATAAAGAACAAGGCGGAACTCATTGCAAAGTACGGGATCAACAAAGATGATTTCAAATCATTCCCGAGCGGCCATACATCAAACAGCATCATGAACATCACGCTCTTCCCTGCATTGGGACTTATCTATCCCAAGCTTAAGGAACGCTTGATGCTGATGTTCGTCATGGGTCTTTGTGTCGGGATCGCCGTTCTTCTTTCAAGGATGATCCTCGGTGCGCATTTCCTGAGCGACGTATCCTGCGGAGGCTTTATCGCATCCGTAGTTTCGGCAGTCTACTACAGGCTCTATAAAAAGATCAGCTGATCGAGATTACTTTATAATCCTTGTCTTCTACGGCTTTCTTAAGAACAGCGTCATCAACGCTGCCTGTAAGTGTTACGACCGCTTCGCCCTTCTCATGGGAGACGTCTGCAGCCTCAACGCCTTCAACTGCCTCAAGGGCTTTCTTAACGGAAGCCTCGCAGTGTCCGCACATCATGCCTTCGATCTTCATTGTCTTAGTCATTTCTTTATCCTCCACGCTGTCAGTTGTCTTATATTTTACCGCCCTGTCATGCCTTGTGTCATATGGCTTAACAAGGTTTAATCTCAACGCGTTCATGCATACGGTAAAGCTCGAGATGCTCATTGCAGCAGCTCCGAAAGCCGGTGTCATGGAAATTCCCAGAGCAGAATATGCGCCTGCCGCCACAGGTATCAGCAATATATTGTAGAAAAATGCCCAGAAAAGATTCTCATGAATATTCCTGATAGTCTTTCTTGAGATCCTTACCGCAGCCGCGACATCCTTGAGTGAAGCTTTCATGAGAACAATATCAGCCGCATCGACTGCGATATCCGTTCCCGTGGAGATCGATACGCCTATATCCGCCCTGGTAAGCGCGGGAGCATCGTTTATTCCGTCTCCTACCATCATGACCCTGCCCTGCTTCTGAAGCTTTCTGACAACGGTTTCCTTGCCGTCCGGAAGAACTCCCGCGATGACTTCGTCAACGCCTGCGGTCCTGCCTATAGCCTTTGCGGTCCGTTCGTTGTCACCTGTGAGCATGATAACCTTAAGGCCGAGTGCTTTAAGTTCTTTTACAGCTTGAGCTGAATCAGGTCTGATCGAATCTGCCGCAGCGATCATACCCATAAACCTGTCTTCGGAAGCGAAAAACATCGGTGTCTTTCCCTCTTCTTCGATCTTGAGAACAGCTCCTTCAAGTTCATCGGGGATCTTTATTCCTGCCGATGAGGCATTTCCGGCGATATACTGTTTTCCGTTGATCATGCCTCTTACGCCGTGACCCGGATCAGCTTTGAAATCCTCCGCAGGCAAAGAGCTTATACCTTTATCTCTGCAATAGTCGGCACACGCCTTGCCTAAAGGATGTTCACTGCCCTGTTCAAGCGCGAAGACAGTCTGAAGGAGTTCATCTTCGGTAACGTCTTTTGCCGTTATCACGTCAGTAACTTCGGGAATTCCTTTAGTCAGCGTACCTGTCTTGTCGAAGACCGCGATCCGGATCTTTCCGCAAGCCTCAAGCGATGAGGCGGTCTTGAACAGTATGCCGTTTTTTGCCGAGACTCCGCTTCCCACCATTATCGCAACCGGTGTCGCAAGTCCCAATGCGCAGGGGCAGCTGACGACCAGGACAGCGATCGCGTGTGTGAGCGCGGTTTCGAGTGTTGTTCCTATAAGCATCCATATCGCGAAAACTATTACGGCGATTATCATGACCGCCGTGACAAAGAACCCTGCAACAGTATCCGCTATCCTTGCGATAGGCGCTTTTGAAGCTGCCGCATCACTGACAAGTCTGATTATCTGTGAAAGAGTGGTATCTTTGCCGACCTTCTCTGCCCTGCACTTGATGTAACCGGAGCGGTTTATCGTCGCAGCCGATACATTGTCGCCTGTGGTCTTATCGACCGGAACCGATTCGCCTGTCAGAGCGGATTCGTCAACAGCGGCATTTCCTTCGATTATCACTCCGTCAACCGGTATGGATCCTCCGGGTCTTACCGCGAAAATGTCGCCCACCTTCACTTCGTCTATCCCCACAGTGATCTCTTTTCCGTCCTTAACGACGACTGCCGTCTTGGGAGCCAGCTGCATAAGGCCTTTGAGAGCATCGGTCGTACGGCCCTTGGATATAGATTCAAGAAGCTTGCCTATCGTTATCAGAGTCACGATCATGGCTGCGGATTCAAAATACAGTCCGTCATGCATTCCGTGATTCTGAGACATTTTGATCAGTACTGCTACACTGTATACAAAAGACACGCCCGAGCCCATCGCAACAAGCGTATCCATATTAGGTGCAAGGTGGATCAAAGACCTGAAGCCGCTCGTAAAGAACTTGCCGTTGATGACCATGCAGATTGCCGCAAGCACCATCTCGACAATACCGAGCGCGACATGGCTGTCACCGATACCGAATGGTGCCGGCCAGCCGAGCATCATGACGCCCATCGAAAAATACATAAGGACCGCCAAAAAGACAATCGAGAATATCACCCGCTTTTTCAGGACAGGCGTTTCTTTATTCTTTAGGGATTCCTCTGCAGAAGCACTGTCAGACATACCGAAGACAGAAGCTCCGTACCCTGCGTTTTCGACCGCTTTTATGACAGCTTCTTCGGAAACCGGACCCGTAACCTGCATTGAATTGGTCAGCAAAGAGACCTCACATGAAGATACTCCTTCAAGTGAGGAAACGGCTTTCTCGACATGTGCCTGGCAGGCTGCGCAGCTCATGCCGGTTACATTGTATTTCTTCGTATTTTCAGACATTTTATTTACCCGAAGTTAGAATAGCCTAACTGCCACGGCTCGTCAAATTTCAGATATCTCTATTATTGTTTTTTTTCAACTTTGTTAACACAAATTTCTTTTATATTTCGTACCATTGAAGTATAGATTCACATAAATGGCAGGAGGGTTACGTTATGGAAAACAATAATATCCCCGAACAGGCAAAAGACAATGCCTCAAAAACCCCGGAGCAGCCTCAGGTACAGCCGCCTGCACAGCCGAAACGTGACTTGTCCAAGATAACCTTCAAAGGCAAGACGATCAAGGTTGCGACAATGATCAAATGGGCTGTCATCCTGCTTGTCTTCCTTGTCATTACAAACCCCGGGATCATTCCCTTCCTTCCACAGGAAGCCAAAACAACTATCACTACCGCATGGAGCAAGATCTTCGGTGATGTTGAGAAGATCTCAGGCACCTTTGTCTTTAACTGGGCTACCATTTTCCAGGTCATCGCGATCATTCTCATGATGATACTCCTGACCTCTGTGATCCGCTTCATCATACAGCACATACACCCGAAGAGCAGCAAGGGAAGATCGGCTGTGTCACTCCTCAACTCGGCGGCCAGCTACATCACGACACTCATCTGCTTCTTCTGGTGTCTTTCCGCGATCGGAATCAACATGACAGCAATCCTGGCAAGCGTCGGGCTCGTTGCACTTATCGTCGGTTTCGGTGCACAGAGCCTCGTAGAAGACCTGGTTACGGGAATCTTCCTTGTTTTTGAAGACCAGTTCAACGTCGGTGACATAATCGAGACGGGCGGCTTCAGAGGCGTCGTTGAGTCTATAGGCATCCGTACGACCGCTATCCGCGACATGGGCGGCAACATCAAGATCATCAACAATTCAGATCTTCGAAACATCCTCAACCGTTCAACCGTTGCAAGCTTTGCAACGACACTCGTAAGCGTTGCATATTCAACGGATCTTGATGTCTTAGAGCCCAAGCTCCGCGACTACCTGCCTTCGGTCAAGGTAAAGTATCCGGAGCTCTTCCTTGAGGATCCAACATACCTTGGCGTTCAGGAGCTCTCGGACAGCGGCGTTATCCTCAAGATCGGCGCAAGAGTCAATGAGAAAGACATCTACAAGGCACCCCGAGTACTGAACCGCGAGATCAAGGGTTTCTTTGACAAGAACAATGTTGAGATCCCGTTCCCTCAGGTCGTTGTCCACAATTCAAACAAGTGATCATCCGTTAGCAGTCCTGACAGCAAAAGCTACGGGAGATTTAGATTATGGCTGAAGACTATAAGAACGCATTTGACTATTACAATGCGGAGCCGCCGAAAGAGGGCGCATCGCTCCCGCCTGAAGATGCCTGTATGCCGGCACCTGAAGACGAGTATAACGAGAACGTCCACGGGACTGATTACGTAAAGCGTACATCCGGTTCCGCAAGGTCTGCTGCGCTTGCTCTTGCCGTGAGCACTCTTGCTGTCTCTTTCTTCATCTCGGGAGGCGGAACAGCGCCTGTTCCGGGCGATATTACCGTTGCTTCATCCGTCACGCAAACAACTGATGACAAAGGCATCGATCCTACTGTTTCTGTTGCAGAGACAACGCCTGCCCCTACCCCGACGCCTGCTCCTTCTCCTACTCCGACACCGGTTCCAAAGGCTACCGAGGACTTGTCCGTCAGGCTCGATTCGCTGCAGATGTACCAGCTGAGCAAGGGATTCCTGGCCGAAGTCAGTTTTACGCTCAGGACCAACATCGGAACCGATGTCACATCCATAACGGGTTCACTGGACTCCAACCTGTTCAAATATGACGGATACAATGCCAAGAAGCGCAAGATGAAATACCATTACGAGAAGTACCATCAGGACTTCACGATGGATCCGTCATGCGTCGAAAAAGGCGACAGCATCAATCCGTACGAAAAACAATATAAGCTCATGCTCAAAGTGCCCATTGATGCTTCAAGCGAAGACAATTTTAACGTTACCCTCACCGTCTCCAATACCCTTAACGGCGAGAAGACTGAGGACAAGACGGTAACCTTAAAGGATGTGGGTATCTGGAACGAACAGACAAACTCTTACACCGGGACCATGTACACCATCTCCGTTACAAAGAATGCGGACAAAACATTCGATGTTACACTCAAGCCGAAGTACGATGACGTTCCTATCTCCAATCCTACGATAGGCGGTATCAGCTTCTTCCCCAAGAGCGGCTCATCTTATTTTACGAATAAAGATTTCAAGGTGACCCGAGACGGCAACTCATTCCATATCGAGTTCAAAAATCCGAAGAAAGCTCCTGCTAAGGGAATGCTGTCCTTCACCACATTTGCCGATTTTGAAACTACGGATTCCACGGGAACCAAGATCAAGGATTCCGCTTACGGCCACTTTTCGAAAAACTACTAAGACCGCCTGGTCTTGCTATGAAAAAGAGAACCGACGCCTCCTTGCGGTTCTCTTTTTCGTTGAAATAAAATGATGTTATAATTAATCAGGAATTGTTTCAGAGGGGGAAAGATCATGGAACAGCAGATTACTTATACTGAGAAGCCGAGAGGTTCAGTTGGCGGAAAGGTATTCCTTATTCTTGAGATGATCGTCATGATCTTTTATAAGATCATCTATTTCATCGCAACTCTCATCCCCGATGATGCCGCAAGCAGCATCCCTGCCGTTAAGGTCATATTCTGGATCGCTTTCTTTGTCCTGATGACCGGCTATATCATTCTTATGATCGGCACATCCAACCGCAACAGCATAGGACTTCTGATAGCGGGTTTCTCAATATTTCTGCTGATCGAGTGGGAGCCTTACATAACCGGTTTTACAAGTCTGTCCTCTTTTGCAAACATGTTCTCAAGGACATCCGTTCTGGATAAAGCGATCACATTGACCTTTACATTCGTATGGGTCTGCATGATCGTCCTGGCATGCATTAAGAAGGCACCCAAGCCGCTCTGTCTCATCCCGGGCTTTGCAGGTATCATCGCCAGTGTCATGCTCATGTACACGCATCTCACGAACATCGCAATGTGGAGCAGCCTTACCTCGAACAACGATGCAAAAGAGGCTGTATATACGGTCTTCCTGAGGATCGCAGCAATAGTCTATATACTCATCATCCTCTTCCGCCCGTTCTGGATCTTCCTTGTGGCACACTGGATGACACATCCGACGATCAGGGTTGCAGTAAGACCTGTTGTTCAACGTGTAGTTCCCCAGCCCGCTCCGGTCTATGTTCCCGTACAGCCCCAGCCTTACCAGGGTTATCAGCAGGTTCCTCAGGCACAGCCTGTATACCCGCAGCAGCCTGTTCAGCAGCCGGGTTATCCGCAGGTTCCCCAGCAGGGCTATCCGCAGTACGGTCAGCCGCAGCAGTTCCCTCCCCGTCAGTAAAATATAATCAGCTGTTTGGCAAGACCGGCCGGAATAAGGTTTCTTATTCCGGCCGCTTTGTTATTTGCTCCGCCTTATATAATTATTATTTATTTTGTGATATTATGTCTGACGGACATTTTTAATTAAAGCGGAGGAAGGAAAATGCCGGTAACAGATTTATTGAGACGCAACGCCAGAGAACACGGCGACGAAGTAGCTCTCATAGAACTTAACCCCACAATGGATGACACGAGAAAGATCTCATTCAAAGAGTTCGATCTTGTCCAGCAGACCGTAAACAGACCCTACCGCCATGAGATCACATGGCAGATCTTCGATGAGAAGTCCAACAGAGTAGCAAACATGCTCATCGGACGCGGCATCAAGAAGGGCGACAAGGTTGCTATCCTTATGTTCAACTGCCTTGAGTGGCTCCCTATCTATTTCGGAATCCTCAAGACCGGTGCTATCGCTGTTCCCTTTAATTTCAGATATACCGCAAATGAGATCTCTTACTGTGCCGATCTGGCTGAAGTATCCGTAATGTTCTTCGGTCCCGAATTCGTTGACAGGATCTCCATCAACGCAGACGATATCGCAAACAACAGACTTCTTCTTTTCGTCGGCGAAGGTCAGACACCTGAGTTCGCTGAAAACTACTGGCAGCAGGTCGCTGATTATTCCAGCAAGGATCCCGACATCAAGCTCACGGAAGAAGACCATGCCGCTATCTATTTCTCATCCGGAACAACAGGATTCCCCAAGGCTATCCTTCACCCCCACAGAAGCCTTACACAGGCTGCCGAGATGGAGGCCATCCATCATGAGACAGGCAAGGACGACTGCTTCCTTTGCATTCCTCCTCTCTATCACACGGGAGCTAAATTTCACTGGATGGGTTCACTTTGGACATGCAGCAAAGCAGTTCTTCTCAAAGGCACAAAACCTGACGTCATCCTGAAGGCTGTTTCCGACGAGAAGTGCACCATCGTATGGCTTCTGGTACCGTGGGCTCAGGATATCCTTGATGCCCTTGACCGCGGAGAAGTCAAGCTTTCCGATTATCAGCTCGATCAGTGGAGACTCATGCACATCGGCGCACAGCCTGTACCTCCTTCACTGATCCGTCACTGGAAGGAATACTTCCCCAAGCATCAGTACGACACCAACTACGGTCTTTCCGAGTCTACCGGCCCAGGCTGCGTACACCTCGGTCTTGAGAACACACATAAAGTAGGCGCTATCGGAGTTCCAGGCTACCGCTGGGAATGCAAGATCGTTGATGATAACGGCGAGCCCGTTAAGCAGGGCGAAGTCGGAGAGCTTTGCGTTAAGGGTCCGGGTGTCATGCTCGAATACTACAGGAACCCTGAAGCAACCGCTGCCACGCTCAGAGACGGCTGGCTCTTCACCGGAGATATGGCACGTCAGGACGAGGACGGGTTCTACTTCCTCGTTGACCGTAAGAAGGACCTCATCGTTTCAGGCGGTGAGAACATCTACCCTGTTGAGATCGAGAACTTCCTTCAGGAATATCCGAAGGTCAAGGACGTTGCGGTAATCGGTCTTCCCGACAAGCGTCTCGGTGAGATCACAGGCGCCATCGTTGAGATCGAACCCGGCAGCAACTGCACGGTCGAGGAGCTCGAAAAGTTCTGCAACCAGCTTCCCCGTTACAAGAGGCCTAAGCAGATAATCCTTGCCGACGTTCCGAGAAACGCGACCGGCAAGATCGAGAAGCCTCTCCTCCGTAAGAGATACGGTGCCGAGAGACTTGTCGAGCAGGAAAACCAGTCTTAATAATTTGCCTTGCATGTGGTCCTTCCATGTGCAAGGTATATTTATTAAATACAAAACATGCTTTTCGCCTGAGGGGGCTTTAAGCAAGAAGTGAGGACAATCTATGGATCTGGCAATTAAGATCATCTTTCTCGTAGTCTTTTTTGCTGTCATGATCGGCATCGGTGTCATGACACGTAAAAAAGCAAACAGCGTTGAAGGCTTCGTTCTGGGAGGCAGAAACGCAGGACCCTGGCTTACCGCTTTCGGTTACGGAACTTCCTATTTCTCCGCAGTCGTTTTCATAGGTTATGCCGGACAGTTCGGTTGGAAATACGGTGTCGCTTCCACATGGATCGGTATCGGAAATGCCGTTCTCGGTTCACTTCTCGCGTGGATAGTCTTAGGAAGAAGAACGCGCGTCATGACAAAGCACTTAAGCTCAAAGACGATGCCCGATTTCTTCGGTAAGAGATTCGACAGCAAGGCACTCCGCATCGCTGCAGCGCTCATCTCTTTCATCTTCCTTATCCCCTACACTTCATCAGTCTATAATGGTCTTTCAAGGCTCTTTAACATGGCCTTCAACATCGACTACAAGATCTGCATCATCGTCATGGCAGCTCTCACATGCGTCTATGTTCTCCTCGGCGGTTACATGGCTACAGTCGTAAATGACCTCGTACAGGGCGTCATCATGCTCTTCGGCATCACTGCGGTCATCGCAACTGTCATCAATAACAACGGCGGATTCATCCAGGCGCTCACAACGCTTTCACAGCAGCCTTCAGATCTTCCCGTTACCCAGGGAATGCAGGGTGCTTTCGTATCCTTCTTCGGACCTGACCCGCTCAACCTCTTCGGTGTCATCATCCTTACATCTCTCGGAACATGGGGTCTTCCCCAAATGGTCGGTAAGTTCTATGCGATCAAGGACGAGAAGTCCGTTAAGGCAGGAACGGTCATCTCCACTATCTTCGCATTCATCGTTGCAGGCGGCTGCTATTTCTTAGGCGGTTTCGCTAGGCTTTACAGCGGCAATCCTGCGATCTACAAAGCAGACGGTTCCGTCATGTACGACTCCATCATTCCCACGATGCTCGACAACCTCCCTACGATCCTCGTAGGCGTAGTCATCGTACTCGTTCTTTCCGCTTCGATGTCCACACTGTCTTCACTCGTTCTCACATCGAGCTCGACAGTTACATTAGACCTTATCGAACAGATCAAGCCCAAGGCAAACGAAGATAAAAAGAAGAGGGAAAAGACACAGCTCATCACAATGCGTCTGCTCCTCATCTTCTTCATCGTCGTATCCGTACTCCTCTCACTTAACCCTCCGACGTTCATTGCTCAGCTCATGGGTTATTCCTGGGGTGCACTCGCAGGCGCATTCCTTGCACCTTTCCTCTGGGGTCTTTACTGGAAGAAGACGACCAAGCTCTCTGTATGGGTCTGCTTCATCTTCGGTGTCGGCTTCACTGTTGCGAACATGTTCCTTAAGTTCATCGCATCACCTATCAACGCAGGTGCCGTAACGATGGTCGCAGGACTTGTTATCGTTCCTCTCGTAAGCCTTATCACACCTAAGCTTTCCAAGGAAAAGGTCGACGGTATCTTCTCCTGCTACGATGAGACGGTCACTATCGAGAAGAGATATTCTCTTCCCGAGAACGCTCCCGCAGACGAAGTCTGATAAAAGCAAAACCGAACTTCAAAGCCGCTTCAGACTGAAGCGGCTTTTTAGTACCATAGAAAGTGTAATTGTTAGAGAGTAATTAACTCCGACAGTTGCACTTTTCTTATAATTAGGGGAGTAATTGGCCTGACGTGCGGCTT